>DATJYX010000013.1:0-3776 GCA_035577965.1 Vicinamibacteria bacterium
GTCGGGCAGGAGCGCGAGGTCGGGTCGACGACGAGGGTTCCTCCGCGCCGTGAGAAGGTGCTCTTCTTTTCCGGTCTCAATGGCCGCCGCCGGAGTGTCCCCGCGCGTGGCAGTCGCCTTTCCTTCGTCCCCGGCCCGGTCGGACCCCACGGGGCCGCTTTTCGGGCTAGCATCCCTCGACACGGCGGGCATGCCGCCGCTCTCCCGGAAAGGACGGAGGAGACGACGATGGCTGACGACAGGCAGGAGCGGACCAAGGCGATCGAGGCCGCCCTCGCGCAGATCGACAAGCAGTTCGGCAAGGGCTCGATCATGCGGCTCGGGAGCCGCGAGAAGATCGACGTCCCCGCCATCCCCACGGGATCCCTCTCCCTCGACGCCGCGCTCGGCGTGGGCGGCATGCCCCGCGGCCGCGTGGTCGAGATCTACGGCCCGGAGTCATCGGGCAAGACGACGCTCGCCCTCCACGTCATCGCCGAGGCCCAGCGCCGCGGCGGCATGGCCGCGTTCGTCGACGCCGAGCACGCGCTCGACGCCGTCTACGCGGGCAAGCTCGGCGTCGACATCGACAACCTCCTCGTGTCGCAGCCCGACAGCGGCGAGCAGGCCCTCGAGATCGCCGAGGTCCTCATCCGCTCCGGGGCGGTGGACGTGCTGGTCGTCGACTCGGTGGCCGCCCTCGTTCCCCGCTCCGAGCTCGAGGGCGAGATGGGCGACGCGCAGATGGGCCTCCAGGCGCGCCTCATGAGCCAGGCCCTGCGGAAGCTCACCGCCATCGTCTCGAAGAGCAAGACCTGCCTCGTCTTCATCAACCAGCTCCGCGAGAAGATCGGCGTGATGTTCGGCAACCCCGAGACCACCACCGGCGGCCGGGCGCTCAAGTTCTACGCCTCGGTCCGCCTCGACATCCGCCGCATCGCGTCGCTCAAGGAGGGCGAGGCGGTCGTCGGATCGAGGGCGAAGGTGAAGGTGGTCAAGAACAAGGTGGCGCCGCCCTTCCGCGAGGCCGAGTTCGACATCCTCTACGGCGAGGGCATCAGCAAGGAAGGCGACCTCCTCGACCTCGGCGTCGATCACAAGATCATCGAGAAGTCGGGGGCCTGGTTCGCCTTCAACGGCGAGCGGATGGGCCAGGGCCGCGAGAACGCGCGCCAGTTCCTGAAGGACAACAAGGACGTCCGGCAGGAGGTCGAGAGCCGGCTGCGCCAGGGCCTCGGACTGCCCCTCGTGGACGCCCCGGCCGAGCCGCCCGCGGCGGCGGCGTCCGGAAAGGGCGAGAAGGGCTCCGTCGTTCCGATGCCGGAGAAGAAGAAGGCCTGACCATCCCCGAAGGAGAAGGCCGGGCGCGGCGATCACCTCGCAGGGTCCCCGGATCGGCCGCGGGTTTGCCCTCTCCCGTCGTCTGTGTTTGAATTGCGGTTCGCCTGCTGGCCTGGTAGCTCAGCTGGTAGAGCAGCGGACTGAAAATCCGCGTGTCGGCGGTTCAACTCCGTCCCAGGCCACCACTCCTTCAACAACTTGCGAGGGCGGAGGCACCCACGAGGGAGGCCGATTGTCCCCCATTTGTCCCCGACTTGCCGTCCCACCTGACCGCTTCGAGAACCGGGCGACCGTGCTGCTTGCCGCTCGGGCAGCCCGCTTCTGGAAAGCGGCGACCTTCCTGAGACCGTCCGCGATATCCCGCTCGGCCACGATCGCGTACCGCCGGTAGATCGACTCGGTCTTGTGGCCGCTGATCTTCATGGCGACGGACCGTGGCACTCCAGCCCGCTCCATTCGCCGGACGGCGGTCCGGCGGAAGTCGTGAAGGATGCGGAACGCCACGCGGTGCACGACCTTTCCGTCGTCGTCCTTCTGCTCCAGGCCGAGCCCCGCCGCGATACAAGCCGTCACCCAAGCACGGCGGATGTCCCGGATCGGACGGCCGCTCCTGCGGTGGAAGACCCAGGGCGCGATGATCCCACGCTTCTTGTGGAGGGCCTCCGTCCGCTCGCGGAGGCTGCGCATGAGTGCGTCGAGCTCCGGTAGCGCGTGGAAGGGAAGCGTCCCTGGGTTCCCCGCTCTTCGTCTCCTCGATGCGGATCGTCCCGCTAACGAAGTCCACGTTTCGCCATTGAAGGCAGAGCGCCTCGCCCTTCCTCCATCCCGTCAACCAGAGGAACTGCACCAAGGGCCGAACGTCCTTGGGTAGGCGTGCCAAGACCCGCTCGAAGTCGCTCTCCTCGAAGAACCCCTTGCGGGCGTTCTTGACGGTGATCGTCGGGAAGGACGGGACGCTTGGGAGCCTCCCCGACTTCACCGCCAGCCGGATCGCCCGCCGCAGCGTAGCCACTCGTAGAGGATGGTGGCCGGCTTCGCTTCCTCCTCGCGCCGCAGGCTGACGTACCCCTCCAGACGGTCACCCGTGATGAACACGGCCGGCGTGCGCTCGAAGAAGGGACGGAGGTGCCTGAAGGTGATGAGGACCCGGTTGCCGCTCTTCAGCTCGTTCGCGTCGTAGTTGTCCAGGACGATGCGCTCGAGGTCCGTGAAGGTCACTCGCTCGTAGTCCACGGCGAGCGGCCGGCCCGGGGCCATCTCGGTGAGCCGCGGGCCAGCAGCTTCGCGGCCGCGCGGCGGTCCCGAGAACGGGACGACTCCCGTATGTGGCGGCCTCGCTCGTCTCGAGTCATGCCGCGCTGGTAGTACTGAATCCACCACACGCCGCCGCGCTTGAAGACGCGCCCGAGCCGCCGATCACCCATCAGCGACCATCTCCGCGTCGGCGACAACCGACTGAGGCGTTCCGGCGGAGTCGCGCCACATCCACACACGCAACATCGGCCGCGGCCTTCCCCTCGTCAAGGTCTGTCTCGTGTCGGCCCGCGTCGGTGCCGCCGACCATCAGCGACCCGCACTCGTCCTGAGCCATCGGTAGAATCCGACCACCTCGAAACGCGTGGTGCGGTGTCCGAGCTCGCGGCGGAAGGCCCGCCCCTTCGTCAGGTCCAAGAGCTTCCTCTTGCTCATCTTCGCGATGGCCGCCGATTCGTCCGGCGTCAGAAACTCGGGATTCCCTGCGTCGTGGGGCGGATCAAACAGGGCTTGGTCTGAGAGGCACGAAGGGCCGGCCCTGGGCGCATAGCCGAGGCGTAGAATCCGCAGCAGGGATCGAACGCCATGTCTGAGCAGGCACCCTCGCAGATCGGTCGCTACCGCATCGTCGGGGTGGTCGGTCAGTGGACGGCTGGGCCGTGGACGATGGGCTGGGTCTATCGCGGGCACGACGAAGCCAACCGGCGGGACGTGCTACTCAAGACACTCTCCCCGTCTCAGGTCAACTTCGCGCCCACCGATACTCTTCGGTGGTCCATGGAAGAGCTGCACCTTCGGTTTAGGCACGAGGCCCAAGCCAATGCTGCCCTGGCCCACCCGAACATCATCAACGTCTACGAGCTGGGCGGTCATGAGGGCATGCCGTTCATCGCGTTCGAAAGGCTCGAAGGCCAGAGCCTTCTGCAGGCCATGGGCACCGGGATCAGCCTCAAGGCGGTCCTTCCTGTCATGCTGCAGGTGCTGGATGGTCTCGGCTTCATGCACAAGATGGGCATCATCCACCGCGACATCAAGCCCGCCAACGTCTTCATCTGCTCCAACGACCGGGCGAAGATCACGGGTTTCTTCCTGGCCAAGCTGGTTCAGGCAAACATGAAGGGCACCCGGCCGCCATTCTTCTTCGGAACGCCGTTCTACCTGAGCCCAGAACTCTTGCGGGGTGACGTTTTCGACGGGCGCAG
>DATJYX010000014.1:0-13414 GCA_035577965.1 Vicinamibacteria bacterium
GGCCGTGCTAGCGTGCCCTGTTCGCCCGATGAGACCGACCCTGCCCGTGGCGGTCGCGACCGCCCTGCTCCTCCTCTCCGGCTGCGGCCGCCCCCCCGGGCCCGTCGACCTGCTCCACGCCGGCGACCGGCTGGTCGAGGCCACCGCGGCCGGCAAGGGCCGCGACGCGGTCCTCGAGGCCGGGAGACGGGGCCTGCGCCTCAACGACGTCCTCCAGCGCGGCTTCCCCGCCGGCCCCCCCGGCCGTCTGCGCTTCACGCTCGACATCCCGAAGGGCGCGCGCCTGCAGCTCGCCTGCGCCATCGACCCCCGCTTCCACGACCGGCCCGGGGTCGAGTTCGTGGTGAAGGTGAAGCGGGACGGCCGGGAGGAGGTCGTCTGGACGCAGCTCCTCGACCCGATCTCCCGCCCCGCGCACCGGGCCTGGGTCCCGGCGGACGTGGACCTCGCGAGGGACGCGGGCCGCGGGCGCGAGATCATCCTGGAGACGCACGGCTACGAGCAGACGGGGGACGCGACCCGAGCCTTCTGGGGCACGCCCGTCGTCACCGCCGAACGGAAGGCCCCCCTCGCCATCGTGTACCTCGTGGACACGCTGCGGGCCGACCACACCGGGGTCTACGGCTACGCACGCCGAACGACGCCCGAGCTCGACGCGTTCGCGAAGGACGCCGTCGTCTTCGACGCCGCGGTCGCCCACGCCTCGTGGACGAAGCCGTCGGTCGCGTCGATCCTGACCTCACGCCTCCCCGGCCAGCACCGCGCGGTGCAGCTCCGCGACCCCCTCGACCCGTCCAACGTGACGGTGGCGCAGCGGCTCGACGCGCGAGGCTTCACGACCGGGGCCGCGATCGCCAACTCGGTCATCTACGGCGCGGAGTCGGAGTTCGACCGCGGCTTCGGGTTCTTCGCCGGGCTCCACGGGGAAGGCGACCAGCGCAGCAAGCTCGTGGGGGCTGACGTGGTGGTGGACACGGCCCTCGCCTTCCTGCGCTCCCGGCGGGGCCTGCCCACGTTCC
The DNA here is from genome assembly GCA_035577965.1 of Vicinamibacteria bacterium. GTDB lineage: Bacteria > Acidobacteriota > Vicinamibacteria > Fen-336 > Fen-336 > DATBSL01. The sequence goes on from DATJYX010000014.1 coordinate 1,020, forward strand.
TCTACGTCCACACCATGGACCCCCATGTCCCCTACGCCCCTCCCCCGCCCTTCGACCGGATGTTCGAGCCCTACCCGACCGAGGGCCATCCCGCGCGCGACCCCCGGACCGACTACAAGGAGCCGCTCGACCGGGAGCGGATGATCGCTCAGTACGACGGGGACATCGCCTTCGGAGACCGCGAGTTCGGCCGGTTCGTCCGCGAGCTGAAGGCGGCCGGGCTCTACGATGGCACGCTCCTCGTCTTCCTCGCCGACCACGGCGAGGAGTTCCTCGATCACGGCCGCTGGCTCCACGGCCGGAGCCTCTTCGACGAGCTCATCAAGATCCCGCTCGTCGTCAAGTTCCCGCGCCACGAGGGGGCGGGCCGGCGCGTGGCCGAGCAGGTGCAGGGGCTCGACATCGTTCCGACCGTGCTCGAGGCGCTGGGCGTCCCGCTCTCCGCCGACCTCGGCGGCCGGCCTCTGCAGCGCGCGCTCGCCGGCGGATCGAAGCCCCGCCCGGCGCTCGCGGAGATCAGCCACCGCGGCTTCGTGGCCCACGGCGTGCGGACGGAAGGCGACAAGTTCATCCGCCGCTTCAGCCCGGACGACGACGAGCTGTACTTCGACCTGCGGCAGGACCCGAAGGAGCAGACGAGCATCGCCCGGAGCCAGCCGCAGCGCGTTCGCCTCCTCGAGGCGCAGGCCGAGGCCGGCATGTCGCCGAACCCCTTCCGCTACGTCCTGCAGGCGGCGGGCGAAGGCCGCCTCGCCCTGCGGCTCGCGGCGCGGGGGTGGCTCGAGGCCGTGGAGGCGACCGGCCTCGGCCCGCAGGAGCGGTGGTACCTCGGCGGGAACGGCCGCTGGCTGGACGTCACGCTGCAGCCGAGGCCCGGCGCGCCGCGGGAGATCGGCTTCACGGTGCGGCCGGTCGGCGCCCCGGTGACGCTCGACGGGACGCTCGACGGAAGGCCGTTGCGGCCGGGGGACGTCGCGGTCGGGGCGGGCTCCTTCCACCCTGAGGCCTTCCCGTTCCGCCTGCCCGACGTCGAGTCCGAGACGGAGCGCGACCGCGGCATCAACCTCTTCGCGGCGCCGCAGTCTGCGGCCTCGGGCGTGCGGCTCTGGCTCGCCCTGCCCCCGGGCCGGACGGTGCGGGAGATGGACAAAGAGACGCGCGAGCGCCTGAAGGCCCTCGGCTACGTCGGGCCGGGGTAGCCGTTGGCCCGCCTCCTCGTCTTCGACCTCGACGGCACGCTCGTCGACTCGTCCCGCGACATCGCCGCCGCCGCCAACGAGGCGCTCCGCCTCGTCCTCCCCGGCGCCGTCCCGATCCCGCAGGCGGCGATCCTGTCCTTCGTGGGCGAGGGGGCGCGCCTCCTCGTCGAGCGCTGCCTCGCCCACGCGGGAAGCGACCTGCCGGCCGATGCGGTGCTGCCCGTGTACCTCGAGTGCTACCGGGCTCGGCTTCTCGACACCACGTACCTCTACCCCGGGATCGAGGACGCCCTGGACGCCCTCGGCGGAACCGCGCTCGCCGTCCTGACCAACAAGCCGGGCGACATGAGCCGGGCGATCCTCGACGGGCTGGGCGTGAGACGCCGCTTCGATCGCGTGTGGGGCGCCGGAGACGTGTCGGCGCGCAAGCCGGACCCCGACGGCCTCCGCTGCCTGATGAACGATCTCGGCGTCGGCGCCGGGGAGACGTGGATGATCGGCGACTCGGCGACCGACGTGCTCGCCGCCCGCGCCGCCGGCGTGCGCGTGGCCGGCGTCACGTGGGGCTTCCATCCGGCGGCGCTCCGGGAAGCCCGCCCCGACCGCCTGTTCGACGACCCCCGCGACCTCGTCGGCCTGGCCACCGCTTGACGTCGCGCCGGGGCGGCCCTGTGCTACGCTTCCCCCGTCTTCCTCCTCCTGAGCCATGGCCCAACTCCTGATCTGGGGCGAGACCCGCGAGATTCTGACCGGCGAGATGCCCGCCGGCATCCAGATCGAGGAGGTGAAGACGCTCGCTGCCGTCGAGGAGGCGCTCGCCGGACGGCTCGCGGGGGCCATGGTGGTGGCCGACCCGCGGTGCGTCGAGGCCGAGGGCGAGGCGACGGCGGCCTGGCTCCGCAACGGCGGATCGGCGCAGGCCTTCCTGGTCACGGTCACTGACCAGACCCAGCGGGACGAGGTTCTGGCCCGCCTGCCCTTCGTGGAGGACGTGCTCGAGCGACCGATCACACCGGTGAGGCTGCTCCGCAAGCTCGAGCAGGCCCTCGACGTCGTCCGCAACCGGCGCATCATCCGACAGCTGGAGGAGAAGCTCGACCGGCGAGGTGAGGAGCTGAGCGAGCTCAACGAGATCGGAGTCAAGCTCTCCGCCGAGCGCGACATCCCTCGGCTCCTCGATCTCATCCTGCGCAAGAGCCGAGAGATCACTGGAGCGGACGCAGGCAGCCTGTATCTGGTGCAGAGGGCGAAGGAGGCCGACGAAGGTAACGGTGATCGGCTGCTGTTCGAGCTGGCTCAGAACGACTCCGTGGCCGTGCCCTTCAAGAAGCAGACGATGCCCCTCAACGAGACCTCGATCGCCGGCTACGTCGCGCTCACCGGCGAGCCAGTGAACGTGCCGGACGCTTACCATCCTCCGGAGGGCTCGCCCTATACGATCAGCCGCTCCTTCGACGAGAAGTCGGGCTACCGTTCCAGGTCGATGCTGGTCGTGCCGATGAGAGACCACGAGAACGTGGTGCAAGGGGTCGTCCAGCTCATCAACAAGAAGCGCGACCGGATGGCCATCCTCAGCTCGGCGACCCTCTCCGAGGAGGAGGTGATTCCCTTCACCTCGGAAGACGAGAAGCTGGCGAGCTCCCTCGCCAGCCAGGCCGCGGTGGCCTTCGAGAACGCCGACCTGATCGATCGGATCCAGAAGCTCTTCGACCAGTTCATCCGGCGGGCGGTCACGGCGGTCGAGATGCGGGACCCCGTCACCGCCGGGCACTCCGAGCGCGTCGCGATCCTCTCCGTGGGCCTGATCCAGAAGGTCGACGCGGTCTCCGCGGGACCCCTCGCCGGGCTCCACTTCACCCCCGAGCAGGTCGAGGAGCTCCGCTATGCCGCGCTCCTCCACGACTTCGGCAAGGTCGCGGTCCAGGAGAAGGTGCTCGGCAAGCGGAAGAAGCTGCACGCGACTCGCCTCGTCGCGGTGCGGCAGCGCTTCGCCTACATCGCGAAGTCGCTCGAGGCCGACTACCTGAGGAAGCGGCTCGACGCGATCGCGTCGGGCAGCGCCACCCCGGCCCAGCTCGCCGCGCTCGAGGCCGAGTACGAGAGGCGGCGCGCGGAGAGCGACCGCCTCCTCGGCGTGATCCTCCGCGCGAACGAGCCGACGGTCGTCGAGGAGGAGAGCGTCCGGACCCTCGATGATCTCCCGGCGCGGGTCTTTCGGGACCACGACGAGGAGGAGCGCTTCCCGGTGGAGGATTGGGCTCAGGCCCCTCACCTGACCGCGGCGGAGCTGGAAGCCCTCTCCATCCGCAAGGGCACCCTGACCGCCACCGAGAGGGAGGAGATCAACAGCCACGTGTCCCACACCTACGAGTTCCTCCAGAAGCTGCCGTGGACGGGGGAATTCCGCCGGGTACCCGAGATCGCCTGGGCCCACCACGAGAAGCTGGATGGCTCAGGCTACCCGCGAGGGATCAAGGCGGCGGAGATACCCGTGCAGTCCCGCATGATGACGATCGCCGACATCTTCGACGCCCTCGTGGCTCAGGACCGGCCGTACAAGAAGGCCGTGTCACCGGAGCGGGCCCTGGAGATCCTGGAAGGCGACGTGAGGGACGGAAGGGTCGACGGCGACCTCTTCCGGATGTTCGTCGACGCGAAGATCTTCGATCTCGCGGAGTTCAAGGCCCTCATCAAGGCCAGGCATTAGCTTGAGCGCGGCTCCCCTCGTCATCGCCCACCGCGGCGACTCCGCCCACCGGCCCGAGAACACGCTCGCCTCCTTCGCGAGCGCCCTCGAGGTGGGAGCGACGGTCATGGAGCTCGACGTGCAGCTCACCGCGGACGGCCACGCGGTCGTCATCCACGACCCGACTCTCGACCGCACCACGACCGGCCGCGGCGACGTGCGCCGGGCCACCCTCGCCGAGGTGCGGGCGGTCTCCGCCGGCTACCCCGATCGCTTCGGCCCGGCCTACGCGGGCGAGCGGGTGCCCACCCTGGCCGAGGTCCTCGCCCTCCTCCGCGGGCGGGCGAGGACGCTCGTGGAGATCAAGAGCGAGTCGGTGACCGACGACGCCGGCGGAGGCATCGAGGCCCGGGTCGTCGACGAGGTCCGGCGGGCCGGCGCGGCCCAGGAGGTGGCGCTCATCTCGTTCGACCAGCGCGCCGTCGAGCGGCTCCAGACACTCGCCCCGGGGATCACGCGCGGCAGGCTCTTCGGCCGAACGACCGCCGACGAGCTCATCTCCCGCGCGCGGGAGGCCGGCTGCGAGCTCGTGATGCCCCACAAGAGCCAGATCAGCGCGGACCTGGCCGACCGCGCGCGGGCGGCCGGCCTCAAGCTCGCGACCTGGGTCGTGGACGAGGTCGACGAGCTGAAGCGGCTCGCCGCCTTCGAGCTCTACGGGGTGGGCTCCAACCGCCCGGGCGTCCTGCTCGAGGCCATCGCGGACGGCCTCCTCGCCTAAGGGCCTCGCTGCCCCAGCCAGTCCGCGGCGGGATCCGTCGAGAGGGCCCGTTTCATGCCCGCCGCGGCGAAGCGCGAGTACGCGGCCTCGGCCGCGTCGGTGAAGTCCGCGACCCCGGGGACGACCACCGGCGAGGCGCAGTCGTCGAGGAGCACGACCCTCGCCGCGAGACGCTCGTCGCGCGAGCGGATCTCGCCGAGCAGGTCCTCGACCGTCCACGCCACGCAGTGGCTCTGGGCCTCCCCGGCCACGACGACCGTGTCGAAGGACAGCAAGTGCTCGACGAGAGCCCGGTTCGGCGAGTCGATGGGCGTGCCGGACCGGTCTTCGGTCACCTCCGGCCGCAGGACCGAGTAGTTCTCGGTCAGGGGGTTCCGCCCCTTCACCTCCACCCGCGTCGGCGACTGCCGGGCCAACGAGTGGAAGAACACCGCCTCCTCCACCGCCGACACGAGCGCGTGGCCGATCCCTCCCACCATCGAGTGATAGGGCCAGACGACGAGCGGGTACTTGTCTCCCTCGGCGAGGCGACGCGCGTAGTGCCGGGCCCAGGCATCGACGTCGAAGCCCGCCCGGGGAGCGACGGCTTGCGCGAGGGCGGGGTTCACCCGCCAGCGTCCGCTCTCGACGTCCGCGACGGTGATCACGGTGTGCGGCGCGGGGTGGCCGCCCTCCGCGTCGAGCCAGAAGAGGGGGTGGAAGATCTGCGCGGCCGTGTGCGTGTCGAGGGTGACCACCACCTCCGTGATCCAGTCGAGGTTCCGGTACAGGAACGCCGCGATCCGCCCGCAGTCGTCGGTCGCGCCGCGACCCGAGCGGCCGGCGACGAACAGCTCGAACTCGGGCAGGCAGAAGGTGTTCTGCACGTCGACGAGGAGGAGCGCCACGCGCCTCAAGTCCGCGGCGGCGGGCCTGATCCCCCGGGCTCGGGCCCACTCCTGCGCCTGCGCCGCGCGCTCCTGGTACGGCACCCGATAGACGCGGCTCGCCGACGCCGGGTCGAAGAAGGGAGGAAGAGGAAGGGCCATCGCCTCGACCTCAGGCGACGAGCGGATGGACGACGAGGCCCGAGGGCAGCTTCGGATGGAAGAAGGTGCTCTTGGCCGGCATCGACTCCCCGGCCTCGGCCACGTCCACGATCTGCCGCACCGGCGTCGCGCGCATCAGGACCGCGAGGCGGCAGGAGCCGTCGGCGAGCGCCTCCTCCGCCTCGGCCTGCGAGTGCACGTAGGCCACCGCCGACTCCGGGACGGAGAGGAGCGGCCCGAGCACCGCGTGGTGGAGGAACCAGGTGTCGAGAGCCCGGAGGCAGGCCGGGACGTCGGGGGCGACGAGGCGCTCCGCTCCCGGCTCGGCCTCGACCACGACCGCGGCCTTTCCGGGCTCGGCGAGGGCGAACGCGTGGGGTGCGGTCGAGGCCGCCACGGCGGCGGCAGCCTCGGCGGCGTCCTTCCGCGGGGTCAGCCGGAAGGCCGCCCGAAGGCGGCCGCCGGCCTCCTCGAGCGAGGGCCCCTCGGCCAGGATCCGATGGTACGGCTCCACGCGGAGGCCCGGGGCCTCGATCGGGGTGAAGTAGCCGAGCGTCCAGGCCCCGTCGGGACCGACGGCGTCGCGATGGCGCAGGGCCGTCGCGTGGCGGTGGTGCCCGTCCGCGATGTAGGACTTGACGCCGGCGAGCAGGCCCTGGAAGCGGCGGACGAGGGAGTCCTCCTCCACGCGCCAGAGACGGTGGCCGACCTCGCCGTCGTCCGTGTACTGCCCGACCGGCCGCTGGCCGATGGCCTCGAGCACGAGCGTCGTGAACGACGCCGAGGGATCGGGGAACATCAGGAAGATCGGGCTGAAGTTTGCCTTCGTGGCGAGGAGGACGCGCCAGCGATCCTCCTTCGCCGCCGCCCGCGTGTGCTCGTGGGGCAGGATGACCCGCCGCGCCGGGTCCTCGGCCCGGAAGCGCGCGAGGAGCCCGAAGCGTCGCAGCGTCCTCCCGCCGGCCGCGAAGGCCTGCTCCAGAACGTAGACGGCCGGCGTCGCGTCCGCCTCCAGCACGCCCTCGGCGAGCCAACGTCTGTAGGTCTCCCCGGCTTCGGCGTACCCGGCGTCGCCGGGGGTGCGGTTCAGGACGACGCGCACGATGTTGTGCGGGTCGCGGGCGTAGAGCTCGTCCTGGTAGGCGGGAGGGATGACGTCGTAGGGCGGCGCGAGCACGCGCGAGAGGTCGGCCGCCCGGTACCGGACGGCCGCGAACGGCTGGATCTCCGCCAAAGGCTCCCTCCGAAGGCCCACCGCGCTGAGCGGCGAAGCCACGATCCTACGATTCAGCAGGTCCTCGGTTCAATCCCGAGCGCCGGCTCCAGCCTGTCGAGAGCTTGGATGGTTTGCAGTGCGGCAGCTTGGACCTGTGCCGCCGCTGGGTTGGGGGTGGGCTGCACTCCGCTCGGCCTTCTGTCGGATGAGCGTACCCCTTGAGTTGGTCGAGTTCAGGTGGAGGAGCCGGCACTACCGAGGCGGGCCTCCGCGCTTTCTCGCAAGAAGGACGGGCTCCTCGCCGCAACCGTTCGCACCAGCGAAAAACCGCCGCGCTTCCTCGTATCGCTCGACCGGAATCGTGCCCGCGGTCACTGTGAGAGAGCGGCGGCACGTCAGGAAGACGTCCTCCAGCCGGCACGACGACGAATGCGCGCCGAAAGCAGTGACCACAGCGATCGGACCGGGGATCTCGTCGATGAAGAAGCCGTCGGGTAGCCGCATCCGGGTGGTCTCCTCGAAGGACTGGGAATTCAGCACCACAGCGTACTTGCGCTGGGGCTCCGACAGGTACATGCGGTTGGGGATCGGAAGGACGTTGGGCTTGACTAGGAGGCCGGTACGGCCGATCGACTGCGCGTAGCGCGGCGTGTCAAACTCGGCAACCGTCCGCACGCTTCCGTCCGGGTCATCTGCCACCTCGAGCGATCTCATCTGCGTCCCCGGGCCGGATCTCCCGAGCCTGGACTCCATCGATTTCCGGTACTCCGCCGCCGACTTGTGCTGATGCTCGCGGCGATACGCCGACGCGGGGTGTCCGTGGGCGCGCTCCTCCACCGTGCCGACGAGGGTGCCGTCCCCGGCGAGAGTCAGTTCCAGGTGGCGGACGATTCGGTTCGCCTCGGGCGGGGTCGTCGGCATCGGCAGCAGTGCGCCCCGGTCGCGGGAGACGAGCAGCCCCAAACTGCCTTCCTCGTCTTGCGGCAGCGATCCCGGTGGCGTGTCCTCGTCCGTGGGATCGAAGAACAGGAACCGGCCGAGGTGGGAGTAGGAGCCTACCGCGGGGACCTGCAGCTCTTCCTTCAAGTGCACTGCGACGATCGCGTGGTTGAACTGCTGCGGCGAGGGCCAGTCGGGACGCACCCGCGCCGGATCGCCGAAGAACACCGCTACCGTATAGGCCTCGACGCCCACGACCCTGAGCATGGTGCGCATCAGGTTGGCCTTGTCCTTGCAGTCGCCATAGGACTTGGCGAACACCTCGGGAGCGGCGTGGGGCCTGTATCCGCCCCCCCGCCCCACCCCCGTCTGGATGGAGACGTACTTCACCGTCTGAACGTAGCGGCCGATCGCCCCGACCTTGTCGTACTCCGACTTCGAGTCCTGGACGAGCGAGCGTGCCTTTTCCGCCAGGGCGTCGCTCGTCGATGTCTGAGTCTCCGAGAGCTCGCTGAGCCAGCGCGCCACGTCCTGCCAGGTGTCGAAGGTCTTCCCGATGCCGGTGCGCCCGCCGGCCGTGGGGACCACGCTGACGGCCAGCCAGGGTGCAATGCTGGTTACCGCAGGGCTCGCCGCCTCCGGTTCGATGGGAGGGAGGTCGCGAAGCTCCCATGTGTAGGATGTGCCGGCCACCGCAGGGCTTCGACCGGGGTGGTTGTACAGGATGCCATTGACCCGCCACGCTGGGGGAACCGAGATCGAGAAGCGCGAGGCGAGCACGGGCAGTCTCTCCTGGAACTGCCATTCGAACTGGGTGAAGACGGACTTATCCTCCAGGACCGCCTCGTAGCCGAACACTGCCCCGGCAGCGGCCTCGTCCGAGGCGACGATCGCCCGTGCCCGGACGTCGTTGTAGACGTCGTAGGGAGCGACCTCCGTGTCCATCACGCGGTCCTTGCCATAGCTTCTGACACCACCCGCCGGCCAGATGATCCAGCCCCGCATCTCTTTCACCTTGCCGGTGCCGGTCTGGTAGATGACTCGCCCACGAGCCTCGTCATTGCCCTCCCGGCTAAGGATGCGGACGGCACGAAGACGCGTCGTCGTGACCCTGCCCCCCTCCTCTACCAGGACCCGCTCCTCGTCGAGGAGGACCACGGCCCTGACCTTAGCGTCATACTGCGGCACGGTGGCGCCGGCGGCCTGGCGCAGCCAAGGCGGCGCCTCCTCTGCAGCGAAGAGATACGCCGCGCCGAGCAGGACCAGACCGAGGGCGAGGCCGGCGAACGTGGTCCTCAGTTGGCCTCCTGTCGCAGTTCGATGCTGTAGTTGTCCAGCTGCTGCACGGCGTCGAACACTCGCTTGAGGTTCGGATAGGTCTCCGCGAGCATCACAAGGTGGCTGTTCCGCCCGAAGTCGAAGTCCCGATGGTAGATCAGCGTGCGCCCATCCGGGGCCATGTCCAGCGTTGCCACGTACTCGCCCAGCTCGGGGATATTGATCCGCCCCGGGCTCCGGGGCTCCTGCCACCTGTAGCCCGCGGGGAGCTGGTAGACGATGGCGTCCTTCTCCGACCAGCTGCTTGTATAGGCGACAGGGTACTTCCGCACGCTCGCTGAATAGCGCGCGGTGAGGTTCCGGTGGAAGGACGCGCACTGCAGGAATAGCCGGCGGCCGCTGCGTTGGGCGTAGCTGGCGGTCTTGACGTGGTAGCTCACGCTGAGAGTCTCGGCGTTCGACAGGCCCTCCACCTTGATCGCGTTCACCTCCGCCTCTCCAAAGTAGCGCTTCGCCCCCTCGCGGACCGACACCTCGCGTTCTGCCTCCGACTGGAGCTCGTAGTGAGAGCGGCGGTCGGCTGCGGAGTGGCCCGTGTACGAGATTCGCACGTCGCCCTCGAGGGTGCCGTCGGCGTCCAGCCGGAACGTGCTCTCGCGGCGGGTCAGGGAGGCCTCGGGGGGGGCAGTGGGTGTGGCCAGCAACTGCGGTTGCACGGGATCGGTTAGGAGAGCCATTTGTCCTTCCTCATCCGACCGCAACATCCCGAAAGGGAGCCCGGAACTGGCCGGGTCGCAGAATCGCCATCCGTTGCCCACCTTCACGGCCACGCAGTACGTGCGCAGGAAGTACGTGTCTAGAAACGTGCCGTCGAAGCTTCCGAAACTCCGCAGCGGAGCACGGACGAGTCGCGCCTCGTAGCCCGCCGCCTTGGCCAACGCCAGGAACAGCATCGTGATGTCGTAGCCGGTGCCGGCCTTCTGCGTCCACGTGTCGACGCTGTTCCCGTTCTCCTTCGGAGGGCGGGTGTTCTTGAAGTGAGAGACGACGTAGCCGAACAGCCTCCCGATCCGGCCTTCGTCGTCTTTGGCATTCCTCACCGCTTCCACAGCGGCGGATCGCATCTCGTCGTTGAGCTTGATCTTGTCCTGATACCCCTGGTAGCTGAGCGTCCCTACGCGTCGCCAGTACTGGGGTGGGGTCTCCCTCGTGCTCGGTGAGTAGTAGACGAGCATCCAGGGACGGACGGAGACCTCTGGCGGCATGTCGGGCTCTTCCTTGAACGCCGAAATGCCTTCCGCCGAGGTCATGAAGAAGCCCTCCCTCTCCTTGCGGAAGGGTGCCGACGGCATGTGCATGCTCAGGGCCCGCATGTCGTAGGGAAACGCCGGGTCGACGATCGGTTTGATGTGGTATCGGACCACGTGGATCGGGACATCGCGCTGGAACTGGAGACGGAAGTAGTTCGTGATCTGGTCGTTGAGGGTCTCCTTCCAGCGGTACTCGAGGATCGATCCCACCTCGAGGCCGGGCATGGCAAAGGACTTGGCGTTCAGCTTGACGCCCCCCGTCTTGACCAGCGTACGGTCATAGATGCTGTCCTTTTGGAGCTCGACGACCGTCCCGTTGGGGCGGATCGTGCGGCCTGCAATGTCGGAAACCTCCACGTTCGGGAAGTACGAAATGCTCACCGTGCCCAGGCGGTCACGGCCGCTCCCGGAGAAGATCTTGATTCGAATGTAGTTCGAGAACTCGGTGCGCATCCAATCGTGGTCGACGGCGTGGGCGACGCGAACGTCCCACAAGAGAGCCTCTGCATCAGCGTCGGGGTCGATCTTGGGCGCGCTCATGGCCAGTTCGGCCGGATTCACCGCAGGCCAGTCATCTGCCCAGACGCCCCCGCACAGCAACGGCGGCAGCACTAGAAGGAGCTTCCTCATCAGCCTTCCTTTGAGAACGTGGTTGGCGTGGGGCGGACGTGCGGATCGCGTCCACTCCCGGTGGGGCGGAGGTGGAGTCGCCTCCAGGCCACGCGCTGCGGTCGGCGAGCGAGTGCCAAGTCGCTCGAGTTCTGCCGAGGGACGCCGGCTCTCGGGGGACTCGGGCTACGGGGTGGAAGAGCGTTCTCGGCCACGCGCGCCCTCCCGGCTCCTATGCCAACTCACACGTGGGGGCGCTCGATGGGCCGACGATTCGCCCCGACGGGATCGTCTCCCTTCGGGTGCCCTTCAGCGCCGACACCGTACTCCCCGTACTTCACAGATGTCAATGCCAAAGGGACAGGACGGAAGGATGAGGTGTCGGGACCCGACGATCGGCTCCAACCTGCTACCACGCTGCTACCACGGGACCCGATCTGGCCCCATCTGAGCCGACCTCGGGTTAGAAGTCGGTCTCGTCGTCACAACAAGTTAGGTAGGGTGGGATGTCCTGGGGTGACGGATGGGCCGAACGACCTATAATCCGGGTGTTCCACCGCCCCCGGGGCGTCGCCAGCCCGTCTCCGGGGCCAGGAGGTCATCATGTCCAGCGTGGCCCGCCGCTCCTTCCTCGCCACCTTGGGGGCGGGGATCGCCGCCCCCGGCATCCTGCGGGCCCAGCCCCGCAAGAAGCGCTACCCGATCGCCTTCTCCACCCTCGGCTGCCCGGCCTGGAGCTTCAAGCAGATCCTCGAGACCGCCGACCGCCTCGGCTACGCGGCGATCGAGCTGCGGGGGATCGCGGGAGAGATGGACCTTCCGAAGGTCCCCGAGCTCGGAGGCACGCGCCTCGCGGGGACGAAGAGGGACCTCGCGGCGCTCGGCCTCGTGGTGAGCGACCTCGGGGCCTCCGCGCACATGCACGAGAAGGAGCCGGCCGCGCGCAAGGCCCAGCTCGACGAGGGCCGACGCTTCGTGGACCTCGCTCACGCCATGGGCGTGAAGTACGTCCGGATGTTCGGGGACAGCATCCCCGCCTCCGAGCCCAAGGAGGACGTGATGAAGCGGATCGTGGAGGGCTTCCAGGAGATGGCGGCCTACGCGAAGCCCGCGGGGGTCACCGTCCTCATCGAGTCGCACGGCGACTTCACGCACTCGGCCGACCTCGAGACGATCCTGACCCGCGTGGGCTCCCCGCAGTTCGCCCTCCTCTGGGACGCGCACCACTCCTTCGCCGCCGGCCACGAGAAGCCGGCCGACACCTTCGCGAAGCTCGGGAAGTGGATGCGCCACACGCACCTCAAGGACTCGAAGCCCGAAGGGGCCGAGCGGCGCTACGTCCTCACCGG
>DATJYX010000015.1:0-2619 GCA_035577965.1 Vicinamibacteria bacterium
CTCGTCCTCGGCCTGCTGGGCATGGCCGCGGCCGTGGCGGGTGTCGTGGTGAACTGGAACCTCGGCCTCGGCCCGAGGTGGTACCCGATCTCGCTGGTCTTCCTCGCGATGCCGCAGTCGTGGGCCGGAGGCCATCTGTTCGAGCGCCAGGTCGGCCGCGAGAAGCAGCCTTCCTGACCGCCAAGAGGATCCAATGGGGCGAGCGGGACGTTGCGGCCCGCTACGGCTCCTTGAACACCCGGCCGTCCTTCATCACGAACGCGACCCGGGCGAGCGCGCCGATGTCACGGGTCGGGTCGCCGGACACGGCGACGAGGTCGGCCAGGAGGCCGGGCTTGACCTGGCCGATGCGGTCGGCCAGGCCCAGGACCTTCGCGTCGACCGCCGTCGCCGCCAGGAGAGCCTCGGCCGGGGTCAGCCCCGCCCGGACGAGCCACGCCACCTCGCGGTGGTTCTCGCCGTGCGCGAAGACGCCGACGTCGCTGCCGCAGCCGACCACCACGCCGTTCTCCCGCGCCAGCCGGACGGCCCGGAGGGCGGTCTGCATGTCGGCGGTGAGAGGCTCCGTCCCGCGCTTGTAGCCCTGGAAGTACTCCGAGTACGCCTCCTCGGCGGTGAGCGTCGGGAAGAAGGCGACACCGCGCTCGGCCATGAGCCGGAAGACCTCGGCCGTGCCCCCGTAGCCGTGCTCGATCGTCTGCACCCCCGCCAGCGTGGCGCGGCGCATGCCCTCCGGCGTCGCCGCGTGGGCGGCCACGGGGCGGCCGGCGCTGCGGGCCTCGTCGACGAGGGCCTTCAGCTCCTCGACCGAGAACGTCGGCGCCGCCGCGCCGCCCGGACCTCGCCGGTAGTCGGCGTACACCTTCACCCAGTCGGCGCCGTGCCCGACCTGCTCCCGGACCGCCTGCACCACCTGGGCGACGCCCGTCGCCTCCTGCGCTCCCTTCGGCGGAACGAACTCGGGGGCGAAGCCGAGCGGGCCAGGGCCGTAGCTCGCCGTCGCGACGATGGCGAGCGTCGCGACGAGGAGCCGCGGGCCGGGGATCCGGCCCTCCTCGATCGCCCGGCGCAGGGAGAGGTCGGCGTAGCCGGCGCCCTCCGTGCCCAGGTCGCGCAGCGTCGTGAAGCCGGCCATGAGCGTCCGCTCGGCGTGGATCGTGGCCGCGATCGTGCGGTAGGCGAGTGGCTCCTTCAGCACCTGGTCGTTCCACAGCGTCTCGTTGTAGGGGTGGAGGAAGAGGTGAGAGTGGGCGTCGATGAGGCCGGGAAGGAGTGTCAGACCCGCGAGAACGATCGTCCGCGCCCCGGCAGGCGCCGTCACCCGCTCTGACGGCCCGACCGCGGCGATCTCCCGGCCCGTGACCAGGACGACCCAGCCGTCGTGGGCCTGCTCGCCGGTGCCGTCGAAGACCCGCGCCGGCCGGAGGAGGAGGCACGGTTCCGCTTTCGCAGGGGGCGGCGGGGCGACGGCCGCGGGCGTCGCACGCGCGTGGCCAGACAGGAGAAGAAGAGGCACCACGAGCGGCAGGCTGCGAGACACGCGCATCCACGGCCTCCTTCGTCGGTTGCGCCGGGAGTATGCTCCCCGCCCCGCCCCGGCTCAAGGCCTCGACGCCGGGGGACCAAGGCCGCGTGCGTGCGCCCGAGGGGCGGTGCTATCCTTGCTGTTCTCGCGCGTCGCGCGACCCGCCGACGAAACGGCCCGCGGAGAGATGCGAGAGTGGTTGAATCGGCGTGACTGGAAATCACGTGTAGTGGTAACCCCACTACCGAGGGTTCGAATCCCTCTCTCTCCGCCACCTTCTTTTGCCACAGCACGTTGCCGCGACCTGCGGGAGCGACGTCGAGATACCGCCCTTCCACTACAGGGCTGCGCTTGTGTCAGTTCTGTGTCACTTCGCGCCGTCCCCAGCCCCTACCTCGTGGCATTGGAGCCGGCGACGGCCGGGAAGGTTCTGCCCCACGCGGCTTCGTGGAGCTGGGAGAGTCTCTCCGCCCCCTCCCGAAGCATGGCTTCGTCTGTGATCGCGTAGCGCCGGTAGATACTCTCAGTCTTGTGGCCGACCAGCGCCATTGCCGTGGAGCGCGGGACGCCCGCTCTCTCCAGGTTTCGCACAGCGGTCCGTCGGAAGTCATGGAGGAGCTTTCCCGGCAGGGCCGCATCGCGGCACACCCTGTTCCACGCGATGCGGAGGTCCCGGATGGGCTCGCCCCTGCGGTGGAAGACCGACGGGATGATCCGGCCTTGGGCCTGCTCCAGGGCCGTGGTGCGCTCGCGCTGCCGCTCCAGCACGGCACGGAGGGCTGGCGTGAAAGGGAATCACTCGCGGAACCTCGGCAGAGGACTCGTCACAGGAGCTTAAACCTTCTTCGCCTCCGGGCCCTTCGCGGCGCGTCGCCGCGAGAGCGCCCCCAACGAAGAGGCGGGCTTCAATCTGGACAGCGACCGAGGGCGCGCGCACAATCCCGGCGGGAGGCCCCCCGTGTCGCTGGCCGCGGGTAGTCGTCTCGGCCCCTACGAGATCGTCTCGCCCCTCGGCGCGGGCGGCATGGGCGAGGTCTACCGGGCTCGCGACACCCGCCTCGGCCGAGAGGTTGCGATCAAGGTCCTCCCCGCCG
>DATJYX010000016.1:0-19287 GCA_035577965.1 Vicinamibacteria bacterium
GCGCAGGACCAGTGGGAAGAATATCCAGGCAATGTTGTGCTGCTGAGGCCCTGGCGCAGAGTAGATGACGACGCCCAGGATCATGGCGCCGATGTTCTCTGCCGACATCGACTCGAAGAGGTGGGCGCCACGGCCGGCACAGTCGCCGACGTTGTCGCCCACGAGGTCGGCCACCACGGCCGGGTTGCGGGGGTCGTCCTCCGGGATCCCCGCCTCGACCTTGCCCACGAGGTCGGCGCCCACGTCGGCCGCCTTCGTGTAGATGCCGCCCCCGAGCTGGGCGAAGAGGGCCACGAAGCTCGCCCCGAAGCCGAAGCCGACGATCTGGAGCGGCACGTGCCGATAGTCCTGCATCCCGCCGAAGAGCCAGAAGAGGCCGCCCACGCCGAGGAGGCTCATCGCCACGACGGCGAGGCCGGAGACGGCGCCGGCGCGGAGCGCGATCTGCAGCGACTTGTTGAGGCTCGTCAGGGCCGCGGTCGCGGTGCGGATGTTGGCCCGGATCGAGACGAACATCCCGATGAAGCCGGCGACCGCCGAGCAGGCGGCGCCGATGAGGAAGGAGATCGTGACCTTCCAGAACGTGCCCTCCCCCATCTCCTCGATGTTCTTCACGTCCCGGTTGAAGAAGTAGAAGCCGAAGATCGCCGCCGCGGCGACGACCGAGAGCATCCCGATCGTCCGGTACTGGCGGCTCAGGAACGCCTCGGCCCCCTCGCGGATCGCGTCGGAGATCCGGCGCATCTCGGGCTTGCCGGTGTCGGCAGCGAGGACCTGGCGGGCGAGCACCCAGGCCACGCCCAGCGAGAGCAGGCTGATCCCGATGACCAGCGGCAGGACGGTATCGATTGGCATGACGCCTCCGTTGAGGGTTCTTCGCGCGGCCGGCCGGGCGCGAGGGTCGCGTCAGCCGGGCCGATGGTCCGGCCCGACTGGGACCGACGGAGACTAAGCCCAAGGGCCGCACCCCGTCAATGCAACCGATGACCCCCCGCCGGAAGCCGGTCCAGGATCGGACTGCCGCAGCCATGTCGTTGATGGGACTCGACTTCTTCAGCACGGGCGCGGTCGCGGGCCTCGCCCTGGTCGTCGGCCGGGGGCTCCTTCGGAGGGCGCCCCTCCTCGCCCGACGCGACGCTCCTGGGTCGCGGGCCGCGACGCCTTCGGTCACCCCTCGCGGCGGCGCGCCGCGATCGAGGCCGCCACTCCGGCGGCGAGGATGAGGACGACGAGGGCCAGCAGGTAGAGGTTGAAGTGACGCCCCAGGAGGGCCTTCAGCCAGGCGTGCGTCATCATCTTGACGCCCACCACGCCCAGCACGACCGCGAGTGACACCTTCAGGTACCGGAACGAGTCGATCGCCCCCGCGAGAGCGAAGTAGAGGCTGCGCAGGCCGAGGATCGCGAACACGTTGCTCGTGAAGACGAGGAAGGGGTCGGCGGTGATCGCGAAGATGGCGGGGATCGAGTCCACGGCGAAGACGACGTCGCTGACCTCGACCGTGACCAGGGCCAGGAAGAGGGGGGTCGCGAGGAGCGTCCCCGCCTTCGCCGCGTCCACCACGCGGTCGGTCTCGACGGCGGCGCCGGGATGGGGCGCCTCGTGCGAGGCGGACGAGCCGGCCCGCACGAAGAAGTGCTGGCCGTGGAAACGCTCCGCGATCGGGAAGAGCCGGCGCGTCAGGCGGACGACGACGTTGCGGCCGGGGTCGGTCTCGTCGGTCTTCAGGGAGAGCATCTTCGCGCCGGTGAGGATCAGGAAGGCCCCGAAGAGATAGAGGATCCAGGTGAAGCGCTGGAGGAGCTGCGTCCCCACGGCGATCATGGCCCCGCGCATGAGGAGGGCCCCGACGACGCCCCAGAACAGCACGCGGTGCTGGTAGATCGCAGGCACCGCGAAGAAGCCGAAGAGCATCGCGATCACGAAGATGTTGTCGACGGCGAGGGACTTCTCGACGAGGTACCCGGTGACGTACTTGACGGCCGCGCTGCCGCCGTCGTTGTAGACGAGGCCGACGCCGGGCTCCGTCCGGGGCGGGCCGGCCATGACGTCCGCGTTCAGCCCGAGGCCCGCCCAGTGGCCCTCGTAGGCCGCGTAGACGAAGCCCGCGAAGGCGAGGCCGAGCGCGATCCAGAGGGCCGACCAGCCGAGGGCCTCCTTCACCGAGACGACGTGGGCCCGGCGGTTGAAGACCCCGAGGTCGAGAGCGAGGAGGCCGAAGACCAGGGCGACGAACCCCGCGTACATCCAGATCATCCCGACACCCTATAGGGTCGCGCGGCGTCTCGGCAAGCGGGCCCCGGCTCTCCCCGCGTATATAATCCCGCGCGTCTCTGCCCAGCCGGAGGACGCGTGGCGCCGGGCGCGGCCCCGGCGGGAGGTTCCATGGATTCCAACCTGCTCAAGACGAAGTCCATCGAGGCGCTCGTCGAGGACATCGAGAAGGGCAAGCACCTCAAGCGAACGCTCACCGCCCTCGACCTCACCCTCCTCGGCATCGGGGCCATCATCGGCACCGGCATCTTCGTCCTCACCGGGACGGCCGCCGCCAACCAGGCCGGGCCCGCGATCGCCGTGTCCTACACGCTGGCCGGCCTCGCCTGCGCGTTCGCCGCCCTCTGCTACGCCGAGTTCGCGGCCATGATCCCGATCGCGGGCAGCGCCTACGCCTACGCCTACGCGACGCTCGGGGAGGTGATCGCGTGGATGATCGGCTGGGACCTCATCCTCGAGTACGCCGTCGGATCCATGACCGTCGCCATCGGCTGGAGCGGCTACTTCCAGGGCGTCCTGGCCGGGTTCGGGCTCCATCTCCCGCCGTGGATGTGCGCCGCTCCCGGCTCGATGCCGGGCTCCGTCGTCAACCTGCCCGCGGCCTTCATCGTCGTCGCGATCACCATCCTCCTCGTCATCGGCATCCGTGAGAGCGCCCGCTTCAACGCGGTCATGGTGACGACCAAGCTGGCCGCGGTCCTCTTCTTCATCGTGGCCGGGGTGAGGTTCGTGAAGCCGGCGAACTGGTCGCCCTTCGCCCCCTACGGGTGGTCGGGGATGATGGCCGCGGGGGCGGTCGTCTTCTTCGCCTACATCGGCTTCGACGCCGTATCGACGACGGCCGAGGAGGCCAAGAACCCCAAGCGCGACCTGCCCATCGGCATCATCGCTTCCCTCGTCATCTGCACCGTGCTGTACATCGTCGTCTCCGGCATCCTCGCCGGGATCATGCCGGTCACGCACTACCGGACGAGCGAGGCCGGGCTGCCCGGCGTCCCGATCGCCTCCGCTCGGGAGAGCACGGCCTTCCTCAACGCGCCGGTCGCCTACGCTTTGCACGTCATCAACCAGGACTGGGCGGCCTGGCTCATCTCCATCGGCGCCGCCGCCGGCATCACGAGCGTGCTCCTCGTCATGCTCATGGGCCAGCCCCGGATCTTCTTCTCGATGAGCCGCGACCGGCTGCTGCCCGAGGGGGTGAGCAAGGTCCACCCCCGCTTCGGCACCCCCTACATCACGACGATCATCACCGGGATCGTGGTCGCCTTCGCCGCCGCCTACATCCCCATCAACGTGGTGGGCGAGATGACCTCGATCGGCACGCTCTTCGCCTTCCTGATCGTCTGCGCGGCCGTCATCATGCTGCGCGTCCGGCGGCCGGAGGCCCACCGGCCGTTCCGCGTCCCGTTCGGCTACCTTTTCCCGGTGCTCGGCATCTTCTCCTGCGGCGCCCTCATGATCTACCTCTCGGTGGCGACCTGGGTGCGCTTCCTCGTCTGGCTCGACCTGGGGATGCTCATCTACTGGTTCTACGGCCGCACCCACAGCCCGCTGCGCGACCCGGCCGAGCAGGCGGCCCAGACGGGCGCGCAGAAGACGTCGAACTTCGTGACCGTGCTCGGCGCTCTCGGCCTCTTCAACGGCCTCTGCATGGCCTTGCAGGGGCTGATGACGGAGCTCGACTGGAAGAGCGAGAGCCTGGCCCGGTGGCAGGAGATCCACGTGACGCCGCGCGAGGCGGTCTCGGTCGGGCTCGCCGTCCTCGTCGCCGGCGCCGTCCTCTTCGCCGCGGGAAGGCTGATCTCGAAGGAGCCGGCCGCCCGTCCGTCGTAGGTCGTCGCGAGCCGGTGAAACACGGGGGCCGGGGACCCCGCGGGCCCCCGGCCCCCGCTGCATCCGGCCCCGGAGGTTCAGCCTTCGTTCGGTTCCTTCTTGCGATCTTCCTTCCGCGCCTTGTCGCCCTCGACCTGCACCTCGTTGTCGACCGAGAAGGCGAGCGTGCCGCGGGCGATCAGGCCCACCGCCACCTGCTCGACCTGGCTTCCGACCGTGCCGGCGAGCGTCACCCGCCCCCGGTCGACGAAGACGCGGACCGGCGGGTCGGCGAGTCCCGCGTAGCGCTCGAAGAGCGGGTCCCGGTAGATCCTCGCGTGGATCTGCTGGCGCAGCCGCACGTCTCCTTGCGAGAAGCCCTGCAGGTGCAGGTCGTTGTGGATGTCGCGGACGGCGTCCACGCGGGCGAGGCGGTTCTCGATCTCGTCCCGCTTGTATTCCGTCTCCACCCAGCCGGTGAGCTGGACGACCCCGTCCGTCACCTCGATGCCGACGGCGTCGTAGGGCCCGTACCGCTCCCAGCGCAGGACCGCTCTCTCGGCGTCGGTCTTGATCGCCTTGTCCGACCGCGGCTCCTCCGGCACGACCCGCAGCAGGTTGACGACACTCCTCGCGTCCTTGCGGGCGAGGCGCTCGGCTTCCCGCAGGTCGAGGTAGCGGAGGGTGATGCCGCTCAGCCGCGCGACCCCGGCCTCGACGTCCA
Source organism: Vicinamibacteria bacterium (assembly GCA_035577965.1). GTDB lineage: Bacteria > Acidobacteriota > Vicinamibacteria > Fen-336 > Fen-336 > DATBSL01. The sequence continues at coordinate 4,811 of DATJYX010000016.1, forward strand.
CGCGCACGTCCGCCTTCTGCTGGAACCCGGCCTTCGCCAGCCGACGCTCGATCTTCCGCTGCAGGTCGGCGTCGCTCGAGGCGAAGGCGGGCGTCGCCAGGAGGGCCGCGAGAAGCCCGACGAGCGCGAGGACCCGGCCCCTGAGTTCCTGCATGATCTGCCTCCCGTGAGGGCGACCGTTGCCCCCATCGTCCACCAACTACGACGCCGAGCGCGCATCAACCGTTTTCCCGAACCGTCAAACGACGTCAACGACACGTCACGGGGGTGAGCGGCGTCACCCCTCCCGCGGCGGCCTCCAAGCGGCCCGCACCGGAGAGGACGCGAGTCGCCGCCCTCCGGGTGTCCCTCGGCCCCCGTGGGCTTGCCGGAGGTCGGGGAGTCTGCCAAGCTCGGCTGCGCCAAGGTCCTTCAGGGAGATGCCCGGCATCCCGTCGTCGTTGCTCTCGCTGGTCCTGCTCGTCCCGCCCGCTTCGCCTCGAGGCGCGACGGGGCCGGAGCCGCCCGAGTACGTCCGGGCCTTCCATCGCGGGGACTACGCGAGAGCCTCGGCCCTCGCCGCCGAGCGGCTGAAGGCGCAGCCCGCCGACACGCAGGCCCGGATCGTCCTCGCGCGGGCCGAGGCAGCCGCAGGCCGGTTCGAGGCGGCGTACGCGGGCTTCCGCGAGGCGGTCGCCCTCGACCCCCGAAGCGTCGACGCGCTCTACTACCTGGGAGTGACGGCCGGAGCGCTGGCCCAGTCCGAGTACGAGCGCCTCCTCGCCCTGGCCCCGGGATCGGCCCGGGCGCACCAGCTCCTCGGACAGTCCTACGGTGCGCAGGGAAGGACGGCCGAGGCGGAGGCCGAGCTCGAAGCGGCGCTCGCGGCCGGTCCGCCCACGGCCGAGGTCCTGGTGGCCCTCGGCGACCTCCGGCGGTCGAGGCTCGACTTCGTCGAGGCGCGCGCCGATTACTCCCGGGCGATCGGGCTCGCGCCCGACAGCTACGACGCGCTCTACGGCATCGGCGCCTGCGACTCCTACGCCGGGGACCACGCGAGCGCGATCGGGTTCTTCCGCCGGGCGCTTCGCCGGGCGCCGGACTCCGCGCCCGCGCGCCTGGCTCTCGGCATCTCGCTGCTGCAGACCGGCGATGCGGCGGCCGCCGTGACCGAGCTCGAGCAGGCGGCCCGGCTCGAGCCCCGGATGCGCCAGGCGTACTACCAGCTGGGCCGGGCCTACCAGTCGCTCGGCCGCTCACGGGAGGCGGAAGCAGCCTTCGCCAGGGTCCAGGAGCTGATCCGGCTGGAGCGGAAGGCCGACGAGGCGCCGCTCGAGGACGGACCCGCCCACCGCTGAGGAGGGCGAGGCAAGCCCGATGAGGACGCCCCTCGCGCTCGGAGTGCCGCTCGGCCTTCTCCTGGCCGGCGCGCGGCCCTTGCCCCCGACCGTCGTCGCGCCTCCACTCTCGCCCCAGGCTGCACCCGGCGTGACCTTCGCCGACGCCACCCGCGCCTCCGGCCTCGCGTCCTTCCACCGCCAGTCGGGCAGCCCGGCCAAGGACTACCTCCTGGAGGCCAAGGGGGGCGGGGTCGCGGTCACCGACTTCGACGGCGACGGCTGGCCGGACGTCTACCTCGTCAACGGGGCCACCTTCGAGGCTCTGCGCGGGCGTGCAGAAGCGCCGCCCTCCGCGCTCTTCCGGAACGACCGGGACGGGACCTTCACCGACGTCACCACGGAGGCCGGCGTCGCCAACCGCGGGTGGGGACAGGGCGCCTGCACGGGCGACTACGACAACGACGGCGACGAGGACCTCTACGTCACGAACTTCGGGCCCAACCGCCTGTACCGCAACGAAGGCCAGGGCCGCTTCACCGACGTGGCCGCGGCGTCCGGCGTGGCCCTCGGAGGGTGGTCCACCGGTTGCGCCTTCGGGGACTACGACGGCGACGGCCGCCTGGACCTGTTCGTCGCCGGCAACATCATCGTCGACCTCGAGCGCCTGCCGCCCGCTCCGTCCGCGGCCGCCCGGTCCGGTCCGGCCCCGGCGGAGGGCCGGAGCGGAGCGACCTCGGGCAGCATGCAGGCCCCCTATCGGCCGGGCCTGGCCTTCTGCGAGTACCGCGGCGTGCCCGCCATGTGCGGCCCCAAGGGCCTCAAGGGCGCGCCCGACCACCTCTTCCACAACGAGGGGGACGGGACGTTCAGCGACGTGAGCGTGAAGGCGGGCGTCGCGGATCCGAACGGCTACTACGGCCTCGGGGTGGCGTTTCTCGACTTCGACGACGACGGCTGGCTCGACCTCTTCGTGGCCAACGACTCCTGCCCCAACTACCTCTACCGCAACCGCGGCGACGGCACGTTCCAGGACGTGAGCCTCGCCTCGGGGGCGGCCTTCAACGAGGCGGGCCAGGAGCAGGCCCACATGGGGGTCGCGGTGGGCGACTACGACCGCGACGGCCGCGACGACCTGCTCGTCACCAACTTCGAGAACGACGCGAACATCCTCTACCACAACGAGGGCGGAGGCCTCTTCTCCGAGGCGACCTACCCGGCCGGGGTCGGCACCGCCAGCGTCCCTTTCGTGGGCTGGGGCACGAACTTCCTCGACTACGACAACGACGGGTGGCTGGACCTCTTCGTGGCCAACGGCCACGTCTACCCCTTCGTGGACAGGTTCGACTGGAACACCTCGTACGAGGAGCGGGCGCTCCTCTTCCGGAACGTGAAGGGGAAGTTCGTCGAGGTGGGCCGGGCCGGGGACGGCCTCGCCGCCCTCCGCAGCATGCGCGGCTCCGCGACGGGGGACATCGACAACGACGGCGACGTCGACGTCGTCGTGAACTCGATCGACGGCGAGCCGCTCCTCCTGCGGAACGACGGCGGGAACCGCGCCGGCCATTGGCTGAGCCTCCGCCTCGTCGGCGACCCTGCTCGTCGTTGCCCGCGGGACGCGACCGGCTCGGTGGTGTTCCTGACCGCGGCCGGCGCGCGCCAGCGCGGCGAGGTGGCGAGCGGCCGGAGCCTCCTGTCGCAGTCCGACCGCCGGGTGCACTTCGGCCTCGGCCCGGCCGTGCGAGTCGAGCGGCTGGAGGTGCGCTGGGCCAACGGCCCCACGGTGGCCTACGAAGTCCCCGGCGTCGACCGGGAGCTGCTCGTCGACCAGGCCCGCGGTGTCCTGTCCTCCGAGGCCGCCCCGCCCGCCGGGCGCGGAGGCGACACGCCATGAGAAGGAGGCGCCGATGATCGCTCTGGCTCTGCTGCTGGCCACCGTACACGTCGAGGGCGACGGAGTGCGGCTCGAGTTCGACGAGCGGATGCGCAGCCGCGTCGTGGCCACCTTCGCCGGCGAGGTGGCCCTGGGAGGGTTCTCCGAGTCCGAGACCCTCCTCACCGCCTCCGGCGAGACGAGCGGCTTCGCCCTCCAGACCCGCGAGGAGGACGCGGTGAGCGACGCGCTCGGCAAGGGCCGGCGCGTCACGCTCGTCGGCCGCGCCGGCGCCATCTCGAAGCGTGTCGAGGTCACGGCCTACGAAGGCCGGCCACGGTTCCTGTTCGTGCGGGTCCGATTCACGAACGAAGGGAGCGGGCCGGCCGAGGTCCGCGGCTACACGAGCCATCGCTACGCATTCGAGCCCGCGCGAGGGGGCGACGAGCCTGCGTTCTGGTCGTACCTGCCTGCCTCCTACGAGAGCCGACCCGACTGGGTCCGGCCCCTCACGCCCGGCTTCGCCCAGGAGAACTTCCTGGGCATGAACGCGTCGGACTACGGCGGAGGCACGCCGGTCCTCGACGTGTGGCGCCGCGACGTCGGCCTCGCGATCGGGCACGTCGAGCTCGTGCCGAAGCTCGTGTCGCTGCCCGTCCGGCGGCAGAAGGGCGGCGACGTCGAGGTGGCCCTCACCGCGAAGAGGAGCGCCACGCTCGCCCCGGGCCAGAGCCTCGAGACCCTCCGGAGCTTCGTGGCCGTGCACCGCGGCGACCACTTCGTGACGCTGCGCGCGTACGGCCTGCTGATGCAGGCCCTAGGCCTCGTCGTCCCCCGCGCCCCGGCGGCGGCCTTCGAGCCGATCTGGTGCGCCTGGGGCTACGGCCGCGAGTTCACTCCGCAGCAGGTGTTCGAGACCCTGCCCGTCGCGAAGCGCCTCGGCTTCCGGTGGGCGGTGCTCGACGACGGCTGGCAGGTGGCCGAGGGAGACTGGACGCCCGTCCCCGCCAAGTTCCCCGCCGGAGACGCCGACATGAAGGCGCTCGTCGACCGCATCCACGAGGCGGGCTTCAAGGCGCAGCTCTGGTGGACGCCCCTCGCCGCCGATCCCGGCTCCCGCACCGAGCGCGAGCACCCGGGCTGGCTGCTGCGCAACGAGGACGGCTCCACGCAGAAGATCACCTGGTGGGACTCGTTCTACCTCTGCCCCGCCCACCGCCCCGTGCGGGAGGACGCCGCCGCCTTCGCGCGAAAGGCGCTCGGCGAGTGGGGCTTCGACGGGCTCAAGATCGACGGTCAGCACCTGAACGGCGCGCCCCCCTGCTACAACGAGCAGCACGCGCACGCGGCGCCGGAAGAGGGTGCGGAAGGCGTGCCGGGCTTCTTCAAGGCCGTCTGGGACGCGGCGCAGGCCGCGAAGCCCGGCGCTCTCGTCGAGATCTGCCCCTGCGGCACGGCCTACTCGTTCTTCACGATGCCGTACCTCAACATGGTCGTCGCCTCCGATCCCCACGGCTCCTGGCAGGTGAGGCTCAAGGGCAAGACGCTCAAGGCGCTGGTCGGGGACCGGATCGCCTACTTCGGCGACCACGTGGAGATGAGCGAGGGCGGAACGGACTTCGCCTCCACGTTCGGCGTGGGCGGCGTCATCGGCACCAACTTCGCCTGGCCGGGCGCGCCCGGCAAGAAGCAGGCGAAGCTCCTGCTGACGCCGGAGCGCGAGCAGCTCTGGGCGAAGTGGACGAGGCTCTACGCGGAGAAGCGCCTCGCCGAGGGCGAGTACCTGGGCGGCCTCTACGACATCGGCTTCGACCGGCCCGAGGCCCACGTCGTGCGCAAGGACGGCGCGCTCTTCTACGCCTTCTTCGCCAAGCGCTTCGAGGGGGTCCTCGAGCTCCGCGGCCTCGGGCCTGGGACCTACCGCGTCACGGACTACGTCGGCGGCCGCGACCTCGGCCGCGTCTCGGGCCCGAAGGCCGACCTCCGAGCCGCGTTCGAACGATCGCTGCTCGTGGAGGTCCGGCCCGACTGATCGACGACGGCCGGCGCACCTCGGGATGGCGTGCGTTGACCCTTCGCAGGACGGGCTCTAGCATGGGTCCCGCATGCCCCAGGCCAGTCGCGATCGAAGGACCGCCGCCGGCTCCGACTCTCTCCAGCGGTTCGTCTTCGAGCGGGCGCGGGTGCGCGGGGAGCTGGTCCGGCTCGACGAGACGTGGGGGGAGCTGCGGAGGCGGCGCGAGTACCCGGTCGCCGTCCGCGGCGTGCTGGGGGAGCTCACCGCCGCGAGCGTGCTCCTCGCGGCGACCCTGAAGATCGAGGGCGGGGCCCTCGTCCTCCAGATCCAGGGCGGCCGCCCGGTCGACCTGCTGGTCGTCGAGTGCCAGGCCGACCTGGCGCTCCGCGCGATGGCCCGCTGGAACGGGGGGCTGCCCGCGCTCGGCCCGCATCCGACGCTCCGGGAGCTCGCCGCCGGCGGGCGCTGCGCGATCACCATCGACCCCGGCCTCGGTCGCACCGCGTATCAGGGCGTGGTACCCCTCGAGGGAGGGACCACGGCCCAGGTCCTCGAGCGGTACATGGCTCGCTCCGAGCAGATCGCCACGCTCTTCGTGCTCGGGGCGAGCGAGGAGCGGGCGGCCGGCCTCCTCCTCCAGAGGCTGCCGGAAGCGGGAGGCCGGCCGGCGCCCGACGCCGATCCCGACCTCTGGAACCGTGCGTCACACCTCGCGGCGACGCTCACCCGGGCCGAGCTCCTCGAGCTGTCCGAGCGGGAGATCCTGCGCCGGCTCTTCCACGACGAAGAGCTGCGCCTCTTCGAGACGGTGCCGGTCCGGTTCGCGTGCCGCTGCTCCCGCGAGCGGGTGGCGGGGCTCATCCGGATGGTGGGGCCGGAGGAGGTGCGCCAGGCCCTCGCCGACGGCTCGGAGATGCGCGTGACGTGCGAGTTCTGCGGCCAGGGCTACGCGTTCAGCCGTGAGGAGGCCGAGCGCGCTCTTCGCGACGCCGCAGCCAAGACCCCGGAGCCCGCCGGACCCTGACCGTGAGGCGGGATGTCCCATGAGAGGCGGGACCCGATGAACCGGGCGGAGATGCTGGAGAGGGCGCTCGCCCACCGCGAGGCCTGGGACGTCGTGGTGGTCGGGGGCGGGGCGACCGGCGTCGGGGTCGCTCTCGACGCGGCCGCACGCGGCTACGACGTGCTCCTCCTCGAGCAGAGCGACTTCGGCAAGGGGACCTCCAGCCGCTCGACGAAGCTCGTCCACGGCGGGGTGCGCTACCTCGAGCAGGGGAACGTCTCCCTCGTGATGGAAGCGCTCAAGGAGCGGGGGCTCCTCCGTCAGAACGCTCCCCACCTCGTCGGCAACCTCGCGTTCGTGGTGCCGAACTACGAGTGGTGGGAGGCCCCGTTCTACGGCGTGGGCCTCAAGGTCTACAACCTCCTCTCCGGCCGGTACGGCTTCGGGGACTCCGAGATCCTGTCGAAGGAAGAGACGCTCGCCCGCCTCCCCACCATCAGGACCGAGGGCCTGCGGGGGGGCGTCGTCTACTACGACGGGCAGTTCGACGACGCTCGGCTCCTCGTCAACATGGCCACGACCGCGGCCGAGCAGGGCGCGGCCCTCCTGAACTACGCCCCGGTGGACGCGCTCACCCGGGACGGCCACGGCTTCGTGAACGGCGTGGTGGCCCACGACCTCGAGGGCGGCCGGGAGATCAAGGCCACGGCCCGGGTCGTGATCAACGCCGGCGGCCCCTTCTGCGACGCAGTGCGGCGGCTCGCCGACCCCGGACTGCCTCCGCTCGTCGCGCCCAGCCAGGGGATCCATCTCGTCTTCGACGGCGAGGTCCTGCCCGGCGGGGCCGCGATCATGGTGCCCCATACGAGCGACGGCCGGGTCATGTTCGCGATCCCCTGGCACGGCCACACCGTCGTGGGAACGACGGACACGCCGATCGGGGAGGCGTCCCTCGAGCCGCGGCCGTTCGACGAGGAGGTCGCCTTCGTGCTCGAGACGGCCAGCCGCTACCTGCACCAGCCCCTCACCCGGAAGGACGTCCGCAGCGTGTTCGTCGGCATACGGCCCCTCGTGCGGGCCGGGGAGGGGACGAGCACGGCCGCCCTCTCCCGGGACCACCTGATCCACATCGACCCCACCGGCCTCATCACCGTGACCGGGGGCAAGTGGACGACCTGGCGGAGCATGGCCGAGCACTGCGTCAACACGGCGGCGATGCTGGAGCACCTGCCGGAGAAGCCCTGCCCCACGCGCAACCTCAACATCCACGGTTTCCACCGGCAGGCCTCCAAGTTCGGCCCGCTCGCGGTCTACGGTTCGGACGCCCTGCACATCCTCGACCTCGTCCACGCCGAGCCCGCGCTCGGGGAGAGGCTTCACGCCGCGCTGCCGACGTGCGGCGCCGAGGTGGTGTGGGCGGCCCGGTTCGAGATGGCGCGCACCGTCGAGGACGTCCTGGCCCGGAGGACGCGGGCGCTCTTCCTGGACGCCCGGGCGGCGATCGAGATGGCGCCGGGGACGGCCGACCTCCTGGCGCGGGAGCTGGGGCGCGACGTGGCATGGCGGGACGCGCAGGTCGAGGCCTTCCGCAAGGTGGCCTCCGGCTACCTCGTCGCCTGACCGCGCAGGGGTACACTCGCCGATCCAAGGAGGCCCGACATGACCATGCCGCTTCCCACGCGCCGCCTCGGATCGGACGGCCCCGACATCACGACCGTCGGCTTCGGCGCCTGGGCTGCCGGCGGCGGCGGGTGGGCCTTCGGCTGGGGCCCGCAGGACGACGCGGAGTCGGTCGCCGCGATCCGCCACGCCGTCGCGAAGGGAGTCAACTGGATCGACACCGCGGCGGTCTACGGCTACGGCCACTCGGAGGAGGTCGTGGGCCGGGCGCTCGCCGGCCTGCCCGCCGCCGAGCGCCCGCTCGTCTTCACGAAGTGCGGCCTGAGGTGGAACGACGGCGACCCCATGGCGACCCCCGCCCGCGACTCGCGCCCTCTCCGCGTCCGCGAGGAGTGCGAGGCGTCGCTGCGCCGGCTCGGCGTCGAGCGGATCGACGTCTACCAGTTCCACTGGCCGGATCAGACGGGGACGCCCCTCGAGGACTCGTGGGGCGCGATGCTGCGCCTCGTGGACGAGGGCAAGGTCCGCTGGCCGGGGGTATCGAACTACGACGTGGCCCGGCTGGGGCGCTGCGAGGCGGTCCGGCACGTCGCGTCGCTCCAGCCGCCCTTCTCGATGATCCGGCGCGACGCCGGCGGGTCCGAGATCCCCTGGTGCGCGGCCCACGGCACCGGGGTCATCGTCTACAGCCCGATGCAGTCGGGCCTCCTCACCGACTCGTTCACGGCGGAGCGCGTGGCGGCCCTCCCGCCCGACGACTGGCGGCGGCAGTCCCCCCAGTACCAGCCCCCGAGCCTCGCCCGGAACCTGGCCCTTCGCGACTCCCTGCGGCCGATCGCATCGAAGCACGGGGTGTCGGTCGCTTCGGTGGCGGTCGCGTGGACCCTCGCCTGGCCCGGAGTCACGGGCGCGATCGTCGGCGCGCGGAGCCCGAAGCAGGTCGAGGGCTGGATCGCGGCGGCCTCGCTCCGGCTGGATGCCAACGACCTCGCCGCGATCGTCGCCGCGATCGGCCGGACGGGCGCCGGGTCGGGACCGTCGACGCCCGCGTAGGCGACGAAGCTACTTGAGCCGCTTGGCCATCGCGCAGGCGTCCGCCTCGCCACCCTCGCAGGCGCGCGCCAGCAAGGCCCTGGCCCGCGCCCGGGAGGAAGCGCCCGGCTTGGCGGCCTGGGCGACGGCGAGCCGCGTGCACGCGGGGAAGAAGCCTTCGTCGCACAGATTCTCGAGTGCGGCGAGGCCTCGGGGCTCGTCCTTCACGACCCCCTCCCCCTCGACGATCTTCCAGGCGTGCTCGACGCAGGAGCGTTTGTCGCCCGCGCCACAGGCCTGCTCGACGTAGCCCGCCGCCTTCGCCGCATCCCTGGCCACGCCGCTGCCCTGGGAGTAGAGCCAGCTCAGGTAGAGGCAGGCCGAGACCTTCTTCTCCCCGCAGGCGCGCTCCAGGTCGGGCAGGACCTGGGCACAGGCCGCGGCGTCGCCGCTCTCGCAGGCGTTCGTCTGCTTCTGGGACGTCTCCTGCCGTTCGCGATCCCGGGAGTAGCGAGCCTCCTCTTTCAGGAAGAGCAGGAACCGCTCGGCGTTCGAACGCTCGGCATCGTTCTCCGCGAGCTGCAGGCCCAGCTCGGCCGACCTCCTGGCCTCGTCGCCGCGTCCCAGCTTGTGCAGCACCCGGGCGAGCGCGACGCGATGGTAGGCCCCTCCCGGCTCGAGCGCGACGGCGCGTTGCGCCGGAACCAGAGCGGCCGGGCCGTCGCCCTGCTGGACGATCACCTCGGCCAGGTAGGAGTAGGCGTTGGCGTAGGACCCGTTCAGCTCGATCGCGCGCTCGAGGCGCTGCCGCAGCCCGGCCAGCGCCGCCGCGTCGGCCTCCGCCTTCCAGCTGAACTGGGCCGCACGGTAGTGGCTGTAGGCGCTCGTGGATCCGAGCTCGACCGCCTGGAGGTAGGCCTGGGTGGCCCGCGGCTTGTCGCGATCCCGGTCCGCGAGCAGGCCCTCGGCGTCGTAGCTGAGCGGCGAGCGGGAATCCGCGGTGCGGGCCTCGCGGATCGTGGCCTGGGCCTCGACCGGCCGGTTCATCGCCACGTGCACGCAGGCCTGGAGGCCTGCGACCTCGGCCGGCGGCAAGACGCGCGCCGCCTTTCGCTCGGGCGTGAGCTTCGCCTCGGCCTGAAACTTCGCGTAGCTGAGGATCGGGCGCGTCGCATAGATCTTCAGCTCCCCCTCGAGCGCGCCCACATCCCCGAAGGCCTCGGCCAGCGCCTGGTCATGCGCGCGCCCGGCCAGCCAGAGCTGCACGAAACGACCGAGAGCTTCGGCGTGCGCGCCGCGGTCTCCGTACAGCAGGTAGTGCACGAGCACGTAGGTCTGCGCGTCGAACAGGTGGCGGTCGGACTCCTTCGTGACCAGCGGCGAGTCCTGTCGAGCGTCGAGGATCACCCGCAGCGGCGACCGGCCGCCCTGGTTGAAGCGCTGGAACTCCCAGGGCACGGGCCGGCCGACCAGGATCTCCGTGTCGCGCACGGACGTGTTGCCCAGCACGTCCTCGAGGCCGTTCGAAAGCCAGAGGGGCAGTCGCCGTTCGAAGCTGCTCGAAAGGAGGACGGCCACGTATGCCCGGTAGAGGTTGTAGTTCGGTGTGACCTCCACGTTATCGGGTCGATAGTCCGTGCGCAGCAGCAGGTATTCCCGATCGGCTCCGGAGGCCCAGGCGGACACGACGTCGATGCCTCCCTTGACCTCGAAGTAGCCGGGAGCCCACCTTCGCAGAGTCCCGTCGTTCTTGAGGGCCAGGACGACAGTCGGCCGGCCCTGCGCCAGGTGCGCCCAGGGCCACACCTTGCCGTAGGCGGCGCGCACCTGCTCGAACTCGCCGGCCGCCCTCTGGGCGGTGCCCTCTCCGGCGTTCGAGACCACGGTGAAGTTCGGGGTCTTGATCTCGATCCAGGTCTCGGCCCCGGCACTGAGACCGGCCGCGCCGCTCCAGGCCGCCAACACGAACGCCACCCGTCCTCGCATCGCGTCCTCCCCGGCGGCCGGAGTGTAGCGACGGGAGGACGGGCTGTCGAGGGAATCGCCGCACGGCTGCGGCGAAGCGAGGGTCCCTCCGCGGCCAGGTGGACGGCCCGCCCGGCGGCCGCCCCGGGAGCTTGCATCGCCCAGGGGGCGGGCCTACGATCCGGCAATCGCAAGACAGGCCGTTCCCCGGGTTCCCCTCGCGAGGGAGGTGCACATGGTGCCCCTGACGTCGCTCGTCCTGCCGATTCTCGGCTCCGCCGTGGTCGTGTTCGTCCTGAGCTCGATCATCCACATGGTCCTGCCCTACCATCGGAGCGACATGCGGAAGCTCCCCGACGAAGACGCGGTGCTCGAGAACCTGCGTCGTCTGAACATCCCCCCCGGCGACTACGGAGCGCCTCACCCGGGATCGTCCGAGGGGATGAGGAAGCCCGAGTTCATCGAGAAGGCGGCGAAGGGACCGCTCGTCCTGATGACGGTGTCCCCCGGCGGGCCGATCACGATGGGGAAGAGCCTCACCCTATGGTTCCTGTACTGCGTGCTCGTGAGCCTGTTCGCCGGCTACCTCGCCGGCCGCACCCTCGGCCCCGGCACCCACTACCTGGGCGTCTTCCGCGTGGTCGGCACCGCCGCCTTCATGGGCTACTCGCTCGCTCTCCTCCAGAACTCGATCTGGTACCGGCGGGCCTGGGCCACGACCCTGAAGTCGGTGTTCGACGGGTTCGTCTTCGCGCTCTTCAGCGCGGGGATGTTCGGCTGGCTCTGGCCGCGCTGAGCCGCGTCTGGCCGTTCTCGGCAGACGCCACCGACCGAGCGCCGGTCCGACGGCGGAGCGCCGGCTAACGGCTCTCCTTGATCCGGACGTTCCGGAACTCGACGGTCGAGCCGTGGCCGAGGAAGCCGATGTGGCCGCTCGTCCGCTGGAGGCCGGGGTGGTCCCGGTGGTCGATCGTCCCCCCGGCGCTCGCCTCGTCGAGAGAGGCGTCGACGACCGTCTCACCGTTGACGACGACGGTCACGTGCCGGCCCATCGCGGTGATCTCCTCCTCGTTCCACTCCCCCACCGGGCGCAGGACGCCGCGGCGGGCCGGCACGACGCCGTAGACGGACCCGTGGTACTGGTACGGCTGGAGGTCCCAGTAGACGGGCGAGCCGTCCTCGAGGACCTGGATCTCCATCCCCGTGTAAGCGGCGTCACCGTCGAGCGGCGCTCGGATGCCGATGCCGTTGTTCGCGGCCGGGGTCAGCCTGAACTCGAAGCGCAGGACGAAGTCCGCGAACTCGCGCGTCGTGTAGAGGTTCCCCCCGGCCCGCTCGGGGTGGACGACGATCCGGCCGCCCTCGGCCGCGTAGCCCGTGGTGTTGCCCGTCCAGCCCTCGAGGTCGCGGCCGTCGAAGAGGGGCACGAAGCCGTCGCCCACCTCCACCTTCGGCGGCCCCGGCACGTCGCGCGGGATCTCCCGGACGAAGAGGTTGCGGAACCAGAGCGGGCCGCCGTGGGCCTGGAGCTCGATCTGGCCCGTCGGGTAGATCGGCTTGTCTCTCTCCCAGTAGTTCTCGAGGACGACGTTGTCGACGACGCGCCTGTCGTTGAGGTAGACGGTGACGCGCTCGCCGATCATCACGATCCGGAACGTGTTCCACTCCCCCACCGGCCGGTCGGCCTTCTCGGACGGGTGGCGGGGACCCACCTCGTTGTTGTAGAGCCCGCCCGACCCCTCGGGGTTGGCGTCGGGATCCCAGATCTGCACCTGCGGCGAGCCCCGCAGGTAGAGGCCGCTGTCTCCGCCCTTCTCGATTTTCCAGTCCACGAGGAGCTCGAAGTCGCCGTAGTCGCGGGCCGTGCAGAGGCTCTCGCCCCGGCCGTCGAACGTGAGGAGGCCGTCCACGACACTCCAGTGCGCCCGCATCGTCTCGTCGGCGGCCGCCTGGGCTCTCGCCATGTCCGGTGCCGACATCTTCGCCCGCGCCTTCGGATCGGCGACGAGGCCTCTCCAGCCCTCGAGCGAGCGGCCGTCGAACAGGGGGAGGAATCCGCCCTGCTTCAGGCGATCGAGGACGATCTTGCCGGCGCGCGTCCTCGCCGCGGGGTCGGCGAGCGAAGCCTCGACGCGCCGGAGGACCGAATACGCCTCGTGGCCGGAGAGCCAGGGCTCCTCGGGGTCCTGCCGGGAGGCGAGGTCGAGGAGGCCCGAGGCGGCGGCGGCGCGTAGCGACGGGTCGTCCAGGTACCGGGCGAGCAGATGGAGGGACTCCGGCTCGCGGACCCGGGCGATCCCGGCGAGGACCGGCTTGCGGTCCGCCGCCTCGCCGGGCAGGGCGAGAACCCTGCGGAGGGCGTCGAGCTTCTTGGCCCCGGGCGCGTCCGACCGGCCGACGAGGCGGACGTACCCCTGGACCGCGGAGCGGAAGTGGTCGCGGCTCCGGGTCGTCGACGCGAGGCGGAGGAGCTCCTCGGCCGCCGTTCCCTCCGGCCACCGGGACAGCGCGCCGACGGCGGCGGCCTGGATGTCCGGGTCGGGGCTCCTCGTCTCCGCCACCACCGCACGGAGCGGCCGCTCTCCGCCCACCCGCGGCAGCACCTGCAGGATGGCGACCTTCCGGGCGGGTGCGGCGTCTTTCAGGAGGTCGAGCAGGGCGTCGCCTCTCGTCTCGGGGTCCGGGTTCCGGCGCGCCGCGGACGCGATCGCCTCACGAAGGCGGACCACCTGGTCGGTCTCCGTGGCCTTCTCCAGCATCGCGACCAGGCGCGGCAGGTCGGCATCGACGGCGAGATGGCCCAGGGCCCGGAGCGACGCCTCGCGGACGGCCGCGTCTGGACCCTCGGCGAGACGGTAGACACGCTCGATCTCCGCCCGGGCCCCCTTCTCGCCCAGGATCTCGACGAGGGCGGCCTCGACGGGAGGCGGGGAGGCGTCGAGGAGGGGGACGATCAGCGGGACGACCCGGTCGGCCGGGTAGCCGAGCAGCGCCGTCTTGAGCACCGGGATCTCCTTCTCGCCGGCCGAGGCGAGGCTCTGCCGGAGGTCGGGCAGGACGGCCTCTGCGCCGAGACGGACGGCGGCCGGGATGGCCGCGAGGCGCACCGGCTCCTGGCCGCTGCGGAGGCTCTCGCGGACGAAGGGCAGGGCCGCGGCGTCGCCGCGCCGGCCGAGCATCGCGACGATGTCGGCCCGGGCGTCGGGCGCCACCGTGCCCGCCTTCTCGACCCAGCGGAGGGTCGCCTCGCTCCCCGGCACCTTCGAGGCCAGCATGAGGGCCGAGCCGCGGAAGTCCCGGTCGGAGCTGTCGGCAGCGGCGAGGAGGTCGGGGAGCGCTCGCGCCCCGAGCGCCGAGACGACGAGGGCGAGGGCGGCGGACGCGTGCTGGGACTCCTCCGGCCGGCGGTAGTTCTCGAGGACGGCGCGGGCCGCCTCGAGCCCCTCCGCGGTGCGTCCCGACTCGACGAGACGCCGGGCGTAGAGGAGGTAGAGCGCAGGGGCCTGCGCCCGCTCGCGGTAGGGGGCGGCGAGGCGCGGCCGCGAGAGCACGGGGCCGGCCAGAGGATCGCCGATGTTGGCGAGGGCGAAGAGGGCGGCCTGTCGGAGGCCGTCGTCCGCGCTGTCGGCGAGGGGGAGGATCTTCCGCACC
>DATJYX010000017.1:0-24937 GCA_035577965.1 Vicinamibacteria bacterium
GCCGCGACGCCCGTCGCGGCTTTTTCATGGGCGGGTGGGCCGCCCGCGGGTTTGCCTTTGACTGCCGCGGCGTCATTTTCGGCGCCATGTTGCGTCGCCTCCTGTTCGCCCTGCTGTTTCTGCCCTTGCTGGCGCCGGCCAAGCCGCGCGCCCGCGACCTCGGCGTGCCGTTCGACGGCACGCCCGGCCCGCTGAACGCGATCACCGACGTGGCCGGCGTCGAGGTCGGCCAGGTCAGCCTGGTCTACGGCGCGGGGAAGCTCGTCGTCGGGCGAGGCCCGGTCCGCACCGGTGTCACCGCGATCCACCCGCGCGGACGGTCCAGGGACGACCCGGTCTTCGCCGGCAGCTTCGCCCTGAACGGCAACGGCGAGATGACCGGCCTCGCCTGGCTCCAGGAGTCGGGCTTCCTCGAGGGCCCGGTCGTCCTCACCAACACCCACAGCGTGGGGATCGCGCGGGACGCGGTCATCGCGTGGCAGAGCCGTCGCGGTCCGGGCGTGCAGCCGTGGGGCCTGCCCGTCGTGGCCGAGACCTGGGACGGGTGGCTCAACGACATCGACGGCTTCCACGTGAAAGACGCCCACGTCTTCGCGGCCCTCGACTCGGCCCGGGGGGGCGCGGTGGACGAGGGCGGCGTGGGGGGAGGCACCGGGATGGTGTGCTTCGAGCTCAAGGGCGGGATCGGCACCGCGTCCCGGAAGCTCGACGCCCGCTCGGGCGACGCCACCCTCGGCGTCCTCGTCCAGGCCAACTTCGGCCTCCGCCGGCAGCTCACGATCGCCGGGGTCCCGGTCGGCCGGGAGATCACGGAGGGCACGTTCCGGGACGAGGAGTCGGGCTCGATCATCGCCGTCGTCGCCACCGACGCTCCCCTCCTTCCGCACCAGCTCGCGCGCCTCGCGAGACGCGTGGCGATGGGCCTCGCGCGGACGGGGAGCGTGTCCATGAACGGCTCGGGCGACCTCTTCCTCGCCTTCTCGACCGCGAACCCCGGTCTCGCCACGGCGAAGGCCGCCACCGCCGCCACCGTCCTCCCGAACGACGCGATGAACCCCCTCTTCGCTGCGACGGTGCAGGCGACCGAGGAGGCGATCGTGAACGCGCTCGTGGCCGGACGGACGATGGAGGGCATCGACGGCCACCGCGTCCTCGGTCTCCCCCACGACCGCCTGTGCCAGATCCTCGCGAAGTACGGGCGGCTCACCCCGCCGGCGGCCGCGGCGAGCCGGTAACGCTATGATGGGGACATCCTGACAAGGGCCGTGCGGGGCGAGGAGGGACGCGTGCGAAAGGTGGCCGTGCTGGGCTCGGGACCCGTCGCGAAGGCGCTCGCGAAGGGACTGAAGGCGAAGGGCTACGAGGTGCGGATCGGGAACCGCAGCGCCGAGAAGGGCGCGGCGCTCGGGAAGGAGCTGGGGATAGAGGCCGCGACGCCCGCCCGAGCCGCGGCCTGGGCGGACGGGGTCGTGCTGGCCGTCGCGGGCCTGGCAGCGGAGGAGGCCCTCGCCGGCGCTGGCGCCGCCAACCTGAAGGGGAAGGTCGTCATCGACGCGACGAACCCGATCGCCGCCGAGCCCCCCGTCGACGGCGTCCTCCGCTTCTTCACCGGGCCGAACGCCTCCCTGATGGAGCGCCTGCAGGCGGCGTTCCCGGAGGCCCGGCTCGTCAAGGCGTTCAACAGCGTGGGGAACGCGTTCATGGTCGACCCCTCCTTCGCGGGCGGGAGGCCGACGATGTTCTTCTGCGGCAACGACGCGGGAGCGAAGGCGGACGTCGCCCGCCTCATCGAGGAGCTCGGCTGGGAGCCGGCCGACATGGGCACGGCGACGGCCGCCCGCGCGATCGAGCCGCTCTGTCAGCTCTGGTGCATTCCCGGCTTCCGCGAGAACCGCTGGTCGCACGCCTTCAGGCTGCTGCGGCAGTAGAGGCGGCGGGCGGCGGGCGTCAGAGACGGTTCACGGGCGCGGGCTTGGCGTTCGGGTCCTGGAACCACTTCAGGTAGGCGGCCGCCCCGTCCTTGCCGCTCTGGACGAGCTTCTGGATCGTGTCGTCGGAGAGGTCGAACTGCGTCGCCTGCACGCTGAGGGTGTCCAGGAACCCCGTCCGCTGCCAGTCGTTGGCGTGGAGGTGGCTGCGGTTCAGGGTCTCCAGCATGAAGTCGATGACCCCCTTCGCGAAGGGATCGGGTAGTTCCACGAAACGCCCCCGTCGACGAAGACCGCGTGCCGGTCGTCGTCCTTCACGGCGGCGAAGAAGAACGGGATGCTCATCGAGATCCGCACCGCGTACAAGATCGGCGTGTCGGGCGTGGTGTCGGCCGAGAAGACCTGCGGGGTCTCCGCGGAGATGTTGCTCCCGATGACGGTCAGCTCCTTCCGCTTGTTGCCGGGGTTGGCCTGGACGTGCCGCCCACGATCTGCCGGATGTCCTGCGCGGAGCAGCCCACCGCCACGAGGGTGGCGGTGATGGCGCCCGCCGAGGTGCCGGCCACGCGCGTGACGTCGGCCACGATCCCGCTCGCCTCCAGGACGCTCAGCGCGCCGGCGTAGGCGATCCCTTGACCCCGCCCCCTTCGAAGACGAGATTGCGGAACTGGCTCTTCGGCATGTGACCTCCTCGTTCGGCGCCGCAGCCACCGCGGCCGCGGGCGACGGCTCCGGCCCGGGGAATGACGGAAGGGTTCCGGCCGGAATCCTAGATGCCCGCGGCGGCCCCGCGCGAGGTCCCGGCCCTCGGCTCCTCGAGGGGGGTGACGGGGTCGAGGGCCAGCCAGCAGGCGGCCCCGAGGACGTACACCGCGGCCGAGACGAAGAACGTGAGGGTCCAGCTCCCGGTCCGCTCGACGACGTAGCCGGTCACGATCGGCGAGACGAACCCCCCGAGGTTGCCCATCATGTTCATGACTCCGCCGAGCGTCGCCACGCACCGCCCACCGATGTCCATGCACGTCGCCCACGAGCCGGGCACCGCGAGGTCGTTGAAGAAGCTCACGAGCGCGATGGCCAGAACGGCGAGGTAGGGATCGGCGAGGAGGGTCGACACGACGAGGAGGACTGCACCGCCGAGGTTGCCGAAGGCGCCGAGGCCGCGCCGGGCCCACCGCGCGCTGCCCAGCCGTCGGCCGAGGCCCGGGGCGAGCCAGCCCGCGGCCAGGGAGCCGAACCCGCCGAGGAGGAGCGGGAGCCCGGCCAGCCACGCGCTCTGGCGCATGTCGAAGCCGCGGGCCTTCAGGAGGTAGGTGGGGAACCAGGTGATGAAGAAGTACCAGACGTAGCTGAGGGCCCAGTACTGCCCGCACAGGCACCAGACGGTCCGCGAGCGGAGCCAGAGACCCCACGGCACTTCGACGTCGTGCGAAGGGACGGCCGGCTCGGGGGGGAGCAGCGCGGCTTCGGCGGCGTTCACCGCCGGGTGCTCGCGGGGATCGTCGCGGTACCAGGCGAAGAAGGCGGCCGCCCAGAGGACGCCCAGGAGGCCGAAGAGGAGGAAGGCGGTGCGCCAGGGGACGAACTGGAGGGTGAAGAAGACGAGGAGCGGCGTCGCCGCCCCGCCCCACCGCGCGCTCATCCAAAGGAGGCCCTGGGCTCGCGACCGCTCCCGGACCGGCAGCCAACGGTTCAGGGCCTTCGTGAGGTTCGGGAAGCAGCCCGCCTCGCCGGCGCCGAAGAGGAAGCGCGTCGCCGAGAGCGAGACCCAGCTCCACGCCCAGCCGGTCGCGGTCGTGAAGAACGACCACCAGAGGACGATCCGCAGGAGCACCTTGCGGGGGCCGATGCGGTCCCCGAGCCAGCCGCAGGGGATCTCGAAGAGGGCGTAGGCGAGAGTGAAGAGGGCGAAGACCCAGCCCATCTGCCAGTCCGTGAGCCGCAGGTCGCGCGAGATGAGCGGAGCGGCCTGCGAGATGCACACGCGGTCGACGTACTGGATGACCGCGAGGGCGACCCCGAAGGCGACCACCCAGTACCGGGTGCGGGTGGGCGCCGGCGAGGGCGCGACGGCCGCCGGGGGACCGCTCATCGCGCGCGCTCGTCCCAGGGGCCGCCGGCTACAGGCTCGCGAAGTCGTCGGTGGCCTGGACGAGGGCGCTCAGGATCCCCGGCTCCTTGATGCTGTGGCCGGCGTCGGGGACGATCACGAGCTTCGACTTCGGCCAGGCTTTGTGGAGCGCCCACGCGCTCGCCGCCGGGCACACGACGTCGTAGCGGCCCTGCACGATCACCCCCGGCAGGTGCGCGATCCGGGGCGCGTCGTCGAGGAGCTGCGTGTCGCTCCGCAGGAAGGCCCCGTGCACGAAGTAGTGGGCCTCGATGCGGGCGAAGGCGTCGGCGAACGCGTCGCCGCCGTAGTGGGCCACGTACTCGGGGTCCACGAAGAGGCGGCTCGTCGTCCCCTCCCAGATCGACCACGCCCTGGCCGCGTCGCTCCTCACCGCGGGGTCGGGCGACGTGAGCCGCCGGTAGTAGGCGCTCATGAGGTCGCCCCGCTCGACCTCGGGGATCGGCCTCAGGTACTCGTCCCACGCGTCGGGGAAGAGCCAGCTCGCCCCCTCCTGGTAGAACCAGAGGAGCTCCTTGCGACGGAGGAGGAAGATGCCGCGGAGGACGAGGCCGGTCACCCGCTCGGGGTGGGTCTCCGCGTAGGCGAGGGCGAGCGTGCTGCCCCAGCTCCCCCCGAAGACCATCCACTCGTCGATGGCCAGGCGCTCGCGGATCCTCTCCGCGTCGGCCACGAGATCCCAGGTCGTGTTCTCGCGGAGCTCGGCAGCGGGCGTGCTCCGGCCGGAGCCCCGCTGGTCGAAGAGCACGACGTGCCACCGCGCGGGGTCGAAGTAGCGCCGGTAGTCGGGGTCGAGGCCGCCTCCGGGGCCGCCGTGGAGGAAGAGCGCCTTCTTCCCCTTCGGGTTGCCCACCTGCTCGTAGTGGACCGTGTGGAGGTCGGAGACCCTCAGGAAGCCGTCGTCAAACGGCTCGACGGGGGGATAGAGTGAGCGCAAGGCCACCTCCAGTGAGCGGGGTGGGCATTGTAGCCCGCCGGCTCGCCGGCGCTAGAATCCGCAGCCGGCGGACCTTCCCTCGTGAGAACGCCGTGGCGAGCGAACTGGACCTCGACGCCTACCTCGCACGGATCGGCGAACGCCGTCCGCTCGCGCCCGGTCGGGAGGCGCTCACCCGCCTGCACCGCGCCCACTGCGCGGCGGTGCCGTTCGAGAACCTGGACATCCTGCTCGGCCGGGAGATCGCGCTGGACGTCCCCGCGCTGGAGGCGAAGCTCGTGCGGGGCCGCCGCGGGGGCTACTGCTTCGAGCAGAACACCTTCTTCCGGGCCGCGCTCGAGGCGCTGGGCTACCCGGTCACGGCCCTCGCCGCCCGGGTCCGGTTCGGGACGACCGAGGTCCGCCCGCGCACGCACATGCTGCTCCGGGTCGACCTCCCGGAAGGGGCCCTCCTGGCCGACGTGGGCTTCGGGGGGGACGGGCCCGTCCACCCGATCCCCCTCGCCGAGGGGACCGAGACGTGGGTGGGCGACGCGGGGCACCGGCTGCGGCGCGAGGGCGACCTCTTCGTCCTCGAAGGAACGACCGGCGGCGAGTGGGCCGACCTCTACGCCTTCACCCTCGAGCCCCAGTTCCCGGTGGACTTCGAGATGGCCAACCACTTCACGAGCACCCACCCTCGCTCGGCCTTCGTCCTGAGCCTCACCGCCCAGCGCTCGTGGCCGGACCGGCGGGTGATCCTGCGCAACCGCGACCTGACGGTCCGCGAGGGAGGTGCCATCCGGACGACGACCGTGCGCGACCCGGATCACCTCCTGGAGGTGCTCGCCTCGAGCTTCGACCTCGTGTTCCCCGCCGGCACGCGCTTCCGCAAGCCGGAGTTCTGACCGAGGACGGCAAAGGGCGCGGGTTCAGGGAGCGAGGAGCGCCGCCGCGCGGTGCTCGGCCCACCACGCCATCCAGACGAGGGGGGCGTTCCCGTCGATCGCGACCTCGCGGGCCGCCCAGCCCCGGCCCTTCACCGGCATCATCTTCATCCCGGGCAGCGAGCCGAAGGCCGGCATGTCGGGGTCTCCCGCGTTCGTCCAGTCGTTCGGGCCGAGGGCCATCTTCCCGCTCGCGGTGTCGGGCACGATCGTGTCGTGGAGGCGCTCGACCGCGTTCGCGCCGAAGCCGGTCACCATCGAGAGCGCCATCGCGTTCGTGCCGAGGATGTAGTCCATGACCCGCACCGCGTGCCCGGCGTAGGCGGCCGCCGCTTTCCGATCGCCCGCCTGCGCCTTCTCCTCGGCGGCCACCGCGAGGACGACCCCGTCGTCGAGGAGCATGCGGTTCGAGCCCCAGCGCCAGTTGTCGTCCACCTCGTCGCGGTCGCCGCTCCTCCAGCGCTTCGACCGGACGTCCTTGGTCACGCCGGGGTAGCCGACGGCCATCTGACGGACGCAGCCGTCGGCGTAGGCGAAGAGGGACTTCCGGATCGCCTGGAGGTCGATGCCCTCGGGACGCGCGGCGAGGAGCGAGAGGTTCGCGGTCGGAGCCACCGCCATCCACCAGAACTCGCCGATCTCGGCGAAGCGGGGGTGGCCGGCGACCTCCTTCGCCAGGGCGCTCGACCCGGGATCGCCGAGGGCCCGGCTGGCCAGGAAGACCTCGACGAGCGCGGCGTAGCCGTCGTCCTCGATGTTGTCGCGGCCGGGATGGCAGGGCTCGCGGTGCGAGGCCGGCTCGCGCCAGAGCGCGTAGACGTCGTTGTCCGGGTAGATCCCGCCCTCCCCGCCGAAGTCCGGGAAGTCCCGGCAGGTGGCGGGCTCCGTCCGCGCGTTCGTGAAGGCGATCCTCGCGAGGTCGAAGGCGCGGTGCGCCGCCTGGGGCTCCTTCTCCGCGAGGTGGACCCGCGCGAGCTGGGCGAGCGCGCGCGCCACGGCGAAGGTCGCCTTCGTCTCCGTCTTCGAGACGCAGGGGCCGGTGGCGTGGGGCGGGCACGGCCCCCAGCTCGGCACGTTCGTGTGCAGCTTGGCCACGGCCAGCTTCTGGCCGGGCAGGATGAGCTGGTGCAGGAGCTCGGTCCCGACCTTCACCTCCTCGTAGAGCGAGGTCCCGCCGAACGAGGCGTTCGCCGCCGGGTAGCGCTCGTAGAGGTCCATGAGGAGCCAGGCGGCCATGGCGGTGTTCGTGGGGTAGCTGCCCTTGTCCCCTGCGTCGTACCAGAAGGGACCCACGATGCGGCCGGCCGTCCAGTCGTTCAGGAACTTGTCGAAGACGGTCTCGGGCGCGCGGTGCTCCCGGAAGTAGCCGAAGCTCCTCTCGGCCAGGCGGCCGTAGGGGCTCGTCGCGGAGACGTCGAAGGGCAGGGAGTCCTTCCCGTCGACGCTGAGCCGGAGCTTCTCTCCCGTGCCCGAGAAGGACGAGAAGTCGATCCTGAAGAAGCTGTCCCCCGAGGCGAAGTCGGCGGCCACGTGGTCGCGGGACGTGCCGGACGCCACGGCCTTCCCGGCCGCATCCTTCAGCGTCCACGCCTTCGCATCGCCTTCCGAGGAAAGGTAGAGAGCGATCTTCGGGCCGTGCTGGAAGTAGCCGAGGTCGTTCACCCGGAAGGGCGAGAGGAGCTGGCTCCCGTCGTCCGCGGCCCAGGCGCCGGTCGAGAGAACGAGCCCCAGGACGAGTGCCGCGCCCCGCTTCGTCATGTCGAGCCTCCCTGCCGCGCGGCGGCGGCCGCGCCGGACGCCTGCGGATTGTAGTAGCGTGGACGCCATCCCGGTAAGGAGACGCCCGATGACCCTGCCCTCGCCGTCCCGCCGTCGCTTCGTCTCCGCCTTCGGCGCCGCGGTGGGCGCGGCGGCGGTCCGCCCGCCGGCGACTGCGGCAGGCGCTCGCCTCGGGCTGGCGGGAGAGCCCGTCGTGGACCTGAGCTCGAACGAGAACCCCTACGGCCCCTCGCCCGAGGCCCTCGAGGCGATGACGCGAGCTCAGGCCGTGGCGTGCCGCTATCCCGACGCCTCCGAGAAGGAGACGATCGAGGCCATCGCGCGACATCACGGCGTGAGCCCCGACCGGATCGTCCTCGGCTGCGGCTCGAGCGAGGTCCTGCGGCTCTGCGACGCGGCCTTCCTCGGCCCCGGCCGGACGGTGGTCGCGGCGGAGCCGACGTTCGAAGCCGTCCTGTACTACGCCAAGGTCACGACGGCCGAAGGGGTGAAGGTGCCGCTCACGCCCGACTTCCGCCACGACCTCCCGGCCATGGCGAGGGCGTGCGACGCGCGGACCGGCCTCGTCTACGTCTGCAACCCCAACAACCCGACGGGCACGATCGTGACCGGGGACGAGTTCCTGTCCTTCCTCGCCCGGGTCCCCGGGACGGCGACGGTCGTCGTGGACGAGGCCTACCACCACTTCGTGGAGGACCCGGGCTACCGCTCGGCCATGGACGCCCTGGAGCGCTTCCCCAACCTCGTCGTGGCCCGCACCTTCTCGAAGGTCTACGGGATGGCGGGGATGCGGCTCGGCTACGCAGTCGCCTCCGCCGCGAACGCGGAGAGGCTCCGGTCGTTCGCCTCGTGGAGCAACACCAACGCGGCCGTACTCGCCGCGGCCCGGGCGAGCCTCGCCGACGAGGCCCTGCCGGCGCGGCAGCGCGCACGGATCAACGGCGCCCGGCGCTGGCTTTGCGCCGAGCTCGAGCGCGACGGCCGGCGCGTCATCCCCTCCCACGCGAACTTCGTGATGATCGACGTCGGGGGAGACGTGAAGCCCCTCATCGCCGCCTTCGAGACCAAGGGGATCAAGGTCGGCCGCCGCTTCGCGGCGATGCCCTCCTGGCTCCGGGTGACGATCGGCACCCCCGAGGAGACGCGGGCCTTCCTCGAGGCCCTGCGCGCCATCTCGCCCGCCCGGCCGGCCGCGGCGTAGGCGCCGGCGACTGCCCGGCGGTCAGCCCTTCCACTCGGCGACGAACCGGCAGAACGGCAGCTCGCCCACCGAGGCGTCGCGCATCAGGTGCGCGCTCTCCCGGATCGTGGGCTGCTTCTCCGGGCCCAGCGTGATCTCGAGCGCACGCTCGATCCAGCCCTCGACGCGCTTGCAGACGACCGGACCGGCCGAGGTGCCGCCCTCGATTCGGATGCTCGCTCGCCCGTCGCCCACGTTCTCCAGGACGTAGCGGCCGTCGTCGTAGTAGTTGTTCCAGACCGCGCCCGCGCGGCTGAAGAGGATCGACGGCCCCCCGAGGCGCATCAGCCACTTGAAGAAGCGGTTCACGTCCTGGAACGCCACGTGCTTCCCGGCCGCCCGGGCGAGGGCCAGGTCGCCCTCGCCCATCTCGGAGTCGATCCGGGCGGTCAGCTCGACGAGGAGCGCCGTGTCGTACCAGCCGTGGGGGGCGATCCCGCCGCCCGCCGCGTCGCGCAGCGTGTCCCTCATGTCGACGGGCAGGAGGGCGACGACCCTCTCCGCCGCCTCCCGGCCGAACCGGCTCCCGACGAAGTCGAGCGTCCCGAGGACCGCCGTGCCGCGCACTCTTCCCACGCTCCCCTCCTCGGCCGCACATGGTGGCGACGAGGCTCGCCGGAGTCAATCGCTCCGGGCGGAGGGCGGCTCACGACCGGCCCGGCGGGGGCGAGCGTGCACGACGCCTCGGGTGGCGAAGAGCCCGGCCGGGGGCTAAGCTGACGTCCTTGGCTCTCGGGGAGGCGGTCATGAGGTCGAGGATCCGTCGAGGTGTCGTCTGCGGCCTTGCGCTGCTCGCCGCCGGCCAGGCGCTTTCGCAGGACGATCCGGGGGCGCGCTTCAAGAAGGCCCAGGAAGCCGCTCGTGCGAACGCGGCCTCGGCCGAGGGCCACGAGTGGATGGAGCGCAACCGGTTCGCCACCGACCGGCTGATGATCCTGCTCCTCAACCGATGCCTGCCGGACCCGCCCGGCGATCTGCCCACGGCGTTCGCGGTCTACGTGCGCCTCTCCCAGGCGGGCCGTGCCCGGGAGGTCCTCACCGAGCTCGATCCATCGCTCGGGAAGTGCATGACGTCCGGAGCGCGCGACACGCCCTTCCCCGAAGCGCCGCGGGACGACTACTGGATCGAGGTCAACATGGCGGCCCCGCTGTAGGCGGACCGTCAGACGAGCGCGTCCGCGGCGAGGCCGAGGCGCACGAGGTCGATGGCGGCCGGGTCGCTCGGCCCGAGGCCGTAGCGCGAGCCCGCGATCTCGATGTGGTGCGGCGAAGGGCTGATCGGCCGGTTCGCCCCGAGCTTTTGCAGGCGCTTGGCCTGGATGATCCGCGCCCCCGTGGCGTCGACCGGCACGGGCTGCAAGCCGACGAGGAGGCCGAAGTACGGCCAGGTGAGCTCCTTCGCGAAGGAGTGCGGCCCTACGGAGTGGAACTGAGGGGTCACCATGACCAGCACGTTCAGGCGCACCTTGCCCGCGACCGGAGGCTTCTGCCAGATCGCTCCGAGAGTGGCGCAGGCGTCGCCGTGGTAGTCGGACGGGGTGTCGGCGAACATGATCACGTTCTTGAGGCAGGTGCCCAGGCCCGACCACGCGTGCGTGCGCATGGGCCGGACGTTCACGAGGGCGGTCATGCGCTGGAAGACGGGATTCGAGCGCACCCCCTGGTCGTCCACCGCCACGTCCTCGGGACGCACGCCGGCCCGGACCACTTCGTCGCGGATGGCCTCCTCCAGCTCGGGCGGCGTGCGCAGCGGGCCCCAGACGTTGCTCTTCACGCCGACGACGTCCGGGGGAGCGACGATCCGGCGCCACGCGGCGCGGGCGTCCTTCTCCCCGAGGAGGGCGGCCACCCCGTCGTTCAGCATCTGGTGGATGACCGGCCCGCTCACGCTCCCGCCCGCGTCCAGCACCTCCCGCCGGCGGACGAGGACGACGCGCGCCCTCCCCTCCGCCGCCCCCGCCCGAGAAGCTCCGAGGAGGCCCGCCGCCGCCGCGCCTCCGGTCACCTGCAGGAAGCCTCGTCGGTCCGTGGTCGATGGCGTCATGGCGCTCCTCCCTGTGCCGCCGCGAGGAGCCCGAGAGCCGACTCCCGCGAGGGCGCCCGCAGCACGTAGGCTCGCCGCCGATCGGTCAGACCGGCCGCCGCGCACCAACCGTCGTCGCGGCGCGCCGGCCGTTCGCCGTCCAGGAAGCTCCGGGCGAATCCCGCCGCCGCCGCCCCGGCCGCGGCCGCGTCGGCGTACTCCACGACGACGAGGTCGGCCGTTCCGCCGTCGACCCGGTAGCGCCCGGCCGCGGCGGGGGCCTCCGGTCCCACGCCGAGCGGGTTGTCCGGCCCGACCGGCACGTGGGCCTCGAGGATGCGAGGGTGGCGCAGGTAGACGAGAGACCCGTCCTCGAGGCCGCCACGCGGAAGGCCGCCGGCGAGGGCCGGGCGCTCACCCGTCTCCTCGATGGCCGCCGCCACGGCCCGCCCGAGCGCGAACACGGCCGTGCGCGACCGCGGTGTCTCCTGCTCCGCGTAGGCGGAGACGAAGTACCTCCCCTTCCAGAAGGCGAGCGTGCCGTAGCCGTAGCTCGAGTCCTGGCCCACGTCCGCGGCCTCGCCCTCGCGCGAGTGCGTGAACACGCCGAAGGCGTCGGCGGGCGAGGCCATCTCGAACACGTCCACCACGACGTCGCCCTCGCCCGCCGGCCCCGCGTAGCGGCGGGCCAGACAGGCGGCCATGCCGTAGGCGAGATACACCTCGCCGTGGCCGTCGATGTAGCGGAAGATCGTCCGCCCGTCGTAGCGGTCGGCCGGCCCCGCCGCCTTCCAGCCCGCGGCCTCGTCGGGCAGCGCCGGCGGAAGACCCAGCATCGCGGCGAGCATGACCGCCTCCGGGAGAGGCATCGGGGGGGCGGGTCTCGTGACCCTCCCCATCTTAGACCCTCCGCCCTCCGGGGGGTCGCCGATTGACCGGGGGGGCGAGCGCCTTTAGTCTTCTCCCTGAGGTCGCGAGGCCACCCTTGCCCATCAGCTTCGGGAAGCCGAAGGAGGACGACGTTGTCGCCCTCATCGCCGCGAAGAAGTACGCGCGAGCGATCGAGGTCCTGAAGGCGCAGCTCCAGAAGAAGGGCGCGAACCCGAGCCTCCGCATGCAGCTCGCCGACGTCCTGATCCTGGCCGACAAGAAGTCGGAGGCGGTGGCGCTCCTCCTCCCCCTCGCCGACCAGTACGCGCGGGACGGATTCGCGGCGAAGGCGGTCTCGGTCCTGAAGAAGATCCAGAAGGTCGACCCGGGGCGGCGCGACGTCGAGCAGCGCCTCGCCCGGCAGATCGAGGAGAAGCAGCGGGAGGCGGCGGTGGGGCTCCCGCGGGCGGGCGCGCTCATCGGCATGGAGGAGGCCTCGGACGGGCCTTCTCCGCCGATGCCCGACGGCGGGCCGTCGCTGGAGATCGGCTTCGAGTCGATGTCGCCCGTCTCCGCGCCGGTCGAGCTGCCGCCCGTCGAGCGGCCGGCGCCGCCGGTCGAGCCGGCCTCGGCCGAGCTAGCGGCCGAGCGGCCTCCCGAGCGCGCGCCCCTGCTCCCGCGCGCCGCGCCCGCGTCCCGCCCGCTCTCGCCGGACGCGACCCTGCCGGTGAAGCCGCCCACGGTCGCGCCTGCCCTCTTCGAGCCCGCGCCGCTTCCCTCGTTGGCGGAGCCCGACGCTGGAGCGCCCCCGCCCCTTCTCGCGGCCGCCTCGCCGTCGGAGGAGGGAGTGGAGGACTACGACCTCCTGTACCTGGGCGACTCCGACGGCGAGGAGCCCGAGCTCCCGCTCGAGGCCGGGTTCATCGACGAAGGGGCAGCGGAGGAGCCGATGTCGGCCGGCCAGTTCGCCGACGAGCTGATGGGGCTCGTGGACAGCGTCTTCCAGGAGTCCCCTGCCGCCGCGCCCGCCGCCCTCGCCGCCCCCGAGCCCACGCGCGGCGGGAGCCAGATCGTCGTCAGCCCCCTCTTCCGCGACTTCTCGGTGGACGAGATGGTCGCCGTGATCGAGGGGCTGAGGCTGCTGACGTTCGAGCGCGGGCAGGTGATCCTGCGCGAGGGCCAGCCGGGGGGAAGCCTCTACACGCTCACGTCCGGCCGCGTGCGCGCCTTCAGGAAGGACGCGGCGGGGAAGCAGAGCCCGATCGGCGACCTCCACGAGGGCGCCTTCTTCGGCGAGATGTCGATCCTCACCGGCCAGCCCCGGATGGCGAGCGTCGTCGCCCTCACCCGCTGCGAGCTGCTCGAGCTCGACCGCCCCACCCTCGACGGGATCACGAAGACCCACCCCCACGTCTGGGACGTGCTGCGCGAGTTCGCGGAGCGGCGCGCGGCCCAGGCGCGCTGAGCAAGGGTCCGGCGGCCCGCGTCGACGTCCTAGCCCGGCGTCGTCGGCGGGATGGGCAGGCTGCCGGTCAGCTGCTCCTCGACCGTCATCGCGCGACCGTCGTCGCAGAGCACCGTGACGCGGCCGTTGGCAAGGAGACTGCCGAGGTTCACGACCCCGGAGTACTGGCCGCCCCCGGTCATGGTGCAGCTCCCCCACCGGGCCTGGGTCAGGGTGAACGTGATCGAGCCGTCGGCCGCCACGGTGCCGGCGAGCGTCGCCTGGCTGCTGCAGGGGGCGACCCGGTCCACGTTTCCCGAGAACTGGGCCCCGTTTTGCGTGGGGATGGAGGTGACGGCCCAGCAGTCCTGCGTCGTCACCGTCCCGTCCGGCGCGGTCCACCTCTGGTGCGACGCGCCGTCGGGGGAGCCGACGTACGAGCCGTAGATTCCCTTGACCGCGGGATAGGAGGGAGACGAAGGAGACGAGGGCGACCCGCCGCCCCCGCACGCGGCGAGGATCACCACGGCCCCGACCGCACCACGATGGATCCCGTGCCTCATGCCTGCTCTAATCATCGGCCTTCTCCCTGGTCGCCCCGACCGTCGGCGACGACGTCGAAGCCCTCCGTCCGCGTCAGGATCCGGCCGGTTCCCTCGTCCCGGACGCCGAGGGTCAGCGCGTACTCTCCCGGATCCGCGCCGTCGAGCGAGACGCCCACCGTCCGGGTGAGCCGGCCCGCGGGCGTGGGGGCGATCGCGGTGGGCGGGCTCTCCCGGACGAGGTCACTCCCGCGGCGCAGCTCCCACCACGACGACACCCGGGGCGGCTCCGCCGGCCGGCCTCTCGCCCCGTAGACGCTGAACTGGCAGTAGAGGAGGCCGGTCGCCGCAAACCTCCGCCCCAGCGCGACCCGAGGCCGCGGACCCTCGGCCGTCCTCTCGAGCTCCGTCGTCAGCAGCGGCGTCGAGAGCCGGAGCTCCCGCGCCTCGGGCACCTCGAAGGTGTGGATCGCGCTGCCCACGCGCCCGCTCGCCCTTTCCTGGACGACGACCCGGACCTGCCAGACCGCCGGAGGCAGCCGCCACTGGCGCGCGAGCACGACGGGAGCACCCGGACCGGCCGCGTACGAATCCTCGAACTGCTGCTGCACCGGCGCCCCGCCGTCGGCCCGCCTCGCCTCGGCGGCCACCTTGAGCGCGCCCCGCCCCGCGCCCGGCGTCACCTCGACGGCGAGGAGCGTCGCGACCTCCCCCTTCGGGTCGCCGTCGAAGAAGAGCGTGGCCGCGCGGAGGGGCAGGTCGGTCGCGTCGGACACGGACCGCATGGCGGCCACCGCGCTCGGGTCGAAGCCCGTCCGCTCGGCCTCCTTCTTCCGCTTCGCCGCCGCCTTCGCCGCCTCCTCCGGCCGCTCGACGTAGTAGCGTTGGCGCGCGAGGACGGTCAGGCCGTCGCGCTTCGTCCGGACCCGCACCTTCCGCTCGCCGGTACGGGGCGAGTCGGGGGAGTAGCCGAGCAGATAGTAGGCCTCCGACTCCGCCGCCACCTGCCGCAGGGCGGCCGCCGCGTCGTTGCCGGCGAACGTGCGGCCGCCCGTGGCGTCGGCCAGGTCGCCCGAGCCGGCGACGTTCAGCTCGCGCTCCGTGCGGAAGAAGGTGGAGGGGGCGTCCTGGAACTCGGCCGAGTAGCCGCTCTCCAGCCCCCGCGGGTCCAGGAAGTGGACGGCCACGTTCGCCCGGCGAGCGGCGTCGATGAGGTCCCGGTAGCCCTGCATCCTCGGGAGCAGGATGAAGCCCTCCGAGACGAGGACGACCGACTTGTGCCCGCGCAGGGGGATGAGCGCGTCGAGGGCCTGGCGCAGCCCGTCGAGGCTGACCGAGACCCGTCGCTTGGCGGCGTCGGACAGCTCGCTCGCCCCGAGCGGACCCAGCGACCCGGCGCCCTGGCCGATGAGCGATCCCGTGTCCCCGTGGGGCTTGAAGGTCTCCCGCCGCACCGCTGCCGGGGCGGCTCCCCCGGCGGAACCCACGTTGCAGAGCGCGCTGTCCTGGTACTCGTCCATGCACACGGCTTGCCAGTCCGAGACCCCGTCGCTGAACGGGTCCCGGACGAGCTGCCCCTTCAGCACGTCGACGACCTTCCGCAGCTCGCGCAGCTCCCACACGTTGCGCGCCGTCCACCAGAGCTGCTTCTCGGGGGCCATGAGGGTGACCCAGTCGCCCTCGCGGACCTGCTCGTCGAGGAAACGGCGCAACGTGACCCGCACCCGCTCGGCCACCGGCGGGGTCAGGTGCACGTCGTCGACGAAGAGGAAGAAGCAGCGGCCGTCGGCGGGGTCGCGGGGCCGGTTGGCCGTCGTCCGCGGCGGCTCGAGGAGGGCCGGAGGCTCCGCGGCCTCGACGCGGACGGGCTCGAAGCTCGAGATCGACTGCTCCCGCCCGTCCTCTTCGACCGCGAAGTCAGCCGCGGTGAGGCCCGTGACGGGGCGGCCGGCACGATCGAGGACGATGACGTCCAGCCGGACGACCTCCACCCCCGACGTGAAGACAGGCGGTGGGGCCTGGCCTGAGGCTCCGGACGCGGTGAGGCCGAGGACGGCGACGACTCCCGCGACGGGCAGAGCCCGAAGGCTCCGGTCGCTCATGGTCCATTCCCCTGCGTCATCCGGCGGAAGCCGGAGTAGCGCGCGTGCCCCTGCGCGGTGCCGATGACTGGCGCGATCACCCGAGCGGTCCGCCACTCGAGCGCCTCCACCATCTCCACCGGCACCCGCAGGCCGAGGCCCGGGTCGTCCCGGTACTCGGTGGTCACGGTCATCGAGCCAGAGGGCGCGTTCGCTACGTCGCTTGCGGCGAACGCCAGCTCCGTCCGGCTGCGCAAGACGACGCCGTCGCTCTCGCGGATCCAGAACGCGCCCCGCATCGGCACGTCGCGGCCCTCGCCGTCCTGGTTCAGGGTCGGCCGCCGGACCTCCTCGAAGGCGATCTCGACGGCCTCGTCTTCGCCCACGGCCGCCCTGCCCCGGCGCTTGAACGCGAACGCGTCGCGATTGTCGGGGTGCAGGCAGGCAAGGGCGGCCGTTGGCACGCTGATCGTCCTCTCCGTCGGTCCGAGGACCAGGAGGGACGTCTCGAAGGTGATGTCTGCCGCTTCGCGCACGGCTGCAGTCGGCGAGGCGCGGAAGAGCGCCTCCAGCCGCCCGGTCGGACGCCGGACCCGGCCGTTCATCTCCAGCATGTCGCGGAAGAGGGTCCACGGCCACGGGCCGGGCAGCATGGCGAAGACGACCTCGGACCGCAGCCGCACGTCCGTCTTCCCGGCGGACAGTTCCCCCGCACGCGTCCGGGACTGGGCGTCGCTGTCGAGGGCGGCGCGGGGTTTCTCTGCGAACCCTGCGAACTCCGGCTGGCGCAGCACCGCCCGCGGCGGCGCGACGGTGGATCGCTGCTCGTACTGCTCCGTCGCCACGACGTTGCGGAAGGCCTGCTCGTAGCGCACGACGTACTCGCCGGCCTTCCTCAGCAGCGCGCCGACCGCGCCCGGCGGCTCCGGCACGTCGACCATCGTGAGCTCGGCCGGCCGGGCAGGTGTGGACGCCGCTTCGGGCTTCGGTGGCGGCAGCTCAGCTGGGCTCGGCTCCGTCCGGCCCGGGTCGGCCACGTCGGCGCCGAAGGTCATCGGCAGGACGGCAGCCGTGGCCACCGCCACCTCGAAGCGCCGGTAGTTCGCGTAGCGCGCGATGCCGTCGACGCGTCCGATGCCGGAGAAGTTGTAGAGCTCCGTCATCGTGTCGGGCACGAAGCAGCCGAGCGACAGCTCGCGCCGGTACTCGGTCGACACCAGGCCCCGCTCCCAGACGTCCGGTGACCGGCTGGCCTTGTCCGTCTCGAGGTCGTACTGGATTTCCGTCCGGAGGACCGAGCCCCGGGTCTCGTCGATCCAGAACCGCCCGCTCGCCGGCACGTCGTTGTTCCAGCGGTCGTGGACGAGGGTCGGGCTCGCCTTCTCCTCGAAGGCGACCTCGACCGTGGGGAAGCCGGCGATCGTACGGGTGCCCTTCCGCTTGAAAGCAAGCCGCCGCTGGTTCTCCGGCCGGAGGAAGAGGAGGCCCAAGGCGGGGACGTTCACGTTCCGGTAGGGCTGGCAGAGGTTGTAGCGCGAGCTCTCGTTCAGGATCGCCTCCGCCCGCTCGAAGTCCGACGCCTTCGGCGCGTAGAAGAGCTTCTCCAGCCGCCGCTCCCGGTCGCGCACCTTCTGCCCGTCGACCTCGTAGACGTCGCGGAAGCTCCCCCAGGGCAGAGGGCCCGGAAGGCGGACGAACACGAGGTCCGAGCGGAGGGTCCGAGCGACCGCGCCCGATCCGCCCTTCGGGTCGGGCTCCCACTGCCGGTACGACTCCTCGGCCACCAGATTGCGGAACGTCTCCTCGTACCCGATCACGTACCGGCCGGCCTTCTCGAGGATCGTGGCGAGGGGGGTCGCGACGTTCTTCTTGTCCTCGATTGTCCCGGCTCCGGCGCGGGACGTCGGAGCCGGCGCGTTCGCGGGAGGGGGCGCGGAAGCCGAAGAAGGCCGCGGTGCGATCGTGAACGCGGTGGCCTCCGTGGCCTCGGCCTCGCCCAGCCGTCCGTGGACCCACACGTCGTAGCGGCCCGGCCCGAGGCCGCCGGTCGGGAAGCTGCCGACGTAGGTGATGCGTCCGGCCGCGTCGGGGGCCGGAAGGTCCGGCTTCGCGTGGGCGACGGGCTGCCCGTCCCGCCGGAGCTCGATCTCGACCTCCGGCCGGGCGGCGCTCGGGCCGGCGTGCAGGCTCAGCAGGAGCGAGACGGCCGCGGTGCCCTCGGGGAACGACCGTCCGAGGAGAGGCGTCGCCTGAAGCGTGCCGGTCCGGAGAGGATCGTCCGGCGAGGGCGCGGCCGGGCCCACGTCGTCGGCGCGCACGATCGCGACGCTGCCCAGGCTGAGCGCCGGGGCGGGCGCAGGGACCTCGAAGGCGGTCCGCCTCGCGCCGACCCGCCCGCTCTCCCGGTCTTGAACCGCGGTCTCGAGCAGGTAGCGGCCGGGCGGGAGTCGTAGGCTCCGCCGCACCACGGTCGTCCGCTGGCGGACGTCCTCCAGCTCGGCGAGCGGCCCCTCGATCGGCGCGTCGTGGCTGAGCCGGGCCACGAGCTCCCCCTTCGCGTCCTTCACCTCGCCGAGCAGGCTCAGGTGCCCCCGGTACGTCGTCGCCTCACGAGCGAAGGTGAGGCCGGCGAGCGGCACCTCGACCCAGACGAGCGTCTCCGTCTCCGCCTCCCCGCCCGCGAACCGCAGCGTGGCCGCGTGGTGCTCGACGTCGCGGGGCATCGGCGAGGCGGCGAGGGCCTCGGCGAGGGCCATCTCGTAGGGCAGGACGACGGGCGCGCCCGGCGGCAGCGCGTAGTAGCCCCGGCGCGTGCGCACGACGACGCCCGGCCGCGAGGCCTTCACCGAGATGGCGCGCCAACGGCCGTCGGCCTTCGGGTTGGGCGGGACGTAGCCGACCTCGTAGTACGAGCGCAGGTCGGAGACGACGCGGTCGAGGCCTGGCCGCAGGTCGTTCGTCTCGGCCACGAGGAAGCCGCCGGTGCTCTCGGCCAGGTCGCGCAGGACTCCCTGCCGGTTCAGCCGGAGCGCGTCCTGCGCCGTTTCCGGGGCGAACATCGCTTCGAGCCCGCCCGCTCCCACGGCCAGGCCTGCTTCTCCCTGCTGCTCGCCGAGCCCGGCGTCCCGGGCGACACCGAGGGCCAGCTTCGTCTCCTCCGAGGGCGAGCGGGCCCGGAGCCCCCGCGCGTCGAACGCGTAGACCGAGACGTTCGCCCGGTTGGCCGCGCTCACCGCGGCCTGGAAGGTCTCCTCGACCGTCGGCGGGACGGTGAGGCCCTCGGAGAAGTAGAGGAGCGACTTGCGGCCCTGCACGAGGGTGAGGCCGTGGGCGATCGCGAGGAGCGGCTGGAGCTGGGCCTTTCCCTGGGCCTCACGGGCCACGCGGTCGTTGAAGCGCAGCATCCGGGCCTCCATGGCGAGGAAGCGGGCGTCGGGGTCGCCCTTCGCGGCGGCGGCCTGGGCCTGCCGCGCGATGCTGTACGCCTCCTCGGTGGCGTTGTCGTACTCGGGGCGGCGGGCCGGGTCCCTTGCCTGATCGACGCCGGTCGTCGCCTTCTCGATCGCCGCCGGGAGGAGGGCGAGGTTCTCCGTGAACGACTGGAGGACGCGCAGGCCTTGCCCGATCTTGAAGACGGCGAAGAGGGAGCCCTTCGGAAAGGGCCGGGCCGCGATCTGGAGCGCCGCGACCCGCGCGTTCCTCGCGGCCTCCGGCCCGAGCTGGTCGAAGACGACCGCGACGACGCCGACGAGACCCTCATCCCCGGCGTGGACGGCTGGGGCGGCCGGCCTCTCGGGTGCCGCGGCCGCCTTCGGCGCCGGCGCGTGGTCCTCGGCCTGGAGCAGCCGAAAGGACCGCACGACGCACGGCTTCTCGTCCTCGAGGACCTGCACCTCGTCTGCCCGCAGGTCAGCCACGACCCGGCCGCCCTTGTCGCGGGCCACGAGGTCGAGGAGGACCAGCTCGGCTCCCGTGGGGAATACGGGTGTCTTGGGCGTTTCCTGCGTCCCGCCGAAGGGCGCCGAGAGGAGGAGAAGGGGAAGCGAGATCCAGGCTGATCTCATCGTGCCTCCGACTGGTGATCGTCTACCCGTGCGTCCTTGATTCGTCAAGCACATTGCGTGCCGTTGAGAGAGCGGCAAGGAAGCGGGCGGGCTCAGGAAGTTCGAAGAGTTCCGCGGCGATCGGAGGCGCGACGTGGCATCAAAGGGGGACGAGTGCCCTCAGCGGGAGACAGGCCCGCGCGTCGGATCAAAATCCGCAGATCCCTCGGGACCGAGCAGGACGATGTCCCTCGGGATGACATCAGTACGCCTGCAGGATCCGGATCACCTCGTCGTTTCGGCGGCAGCGCGAGACCTGGGCCGCCTGCAGCATCGCGCGGACGGCGGCGGCGGCCTCGTCGGGAGTCGGCCGGGGGCCCTTGCCGTCGAAGTAGTCGGTGATCCGGCTCCACGTGCCGGCCGGGGGCTCGACGCTCAGCGGGCCGTTGTCCGTCTGGATCTTCTTCCACGTCCAGAAGCACCAGCCGATCTCGTGCCGATCCACGAGATCGAGGGCCTGCTGATACCAGGCGTTGCTGTTCTCGCCCGTCTCACCCAGCCAGAGTGGGACGTTCCACCGACCGGAGAAATCGAGGAACGGCTGGATCGAGGCCTCGTCGGTCGCGTTCCAGTACTTGTGGAAGCTGTAGGCGAGGTTGCCGTCGAAGGGCGCACCGAAGATCGAGAAGTCGGTCGCCCAGGTGTTGCCCTCGACGAGGACGAGGTGCCGACCGTCCACGCGCCGGATCGCGCGCGTCAGCCGCTCGAAGAGGCGAGCCACGTCCGGCCCGCGGTCGAAGACCGGCTCGTTCAGCAGGTCGTAACCGCCCACGGCCACGCGGTCGCGGTAGCGCGCCGCGATCTCTTCCCAGAGCGCCGCGGTCGCGTCCTCGTCGGCCGGGTCGGTGTAGAGGCGCGCGACGCCGTCGCTGTCCGAGATGTTGGCGGCGTTTTGCCCGCCGGGCGCGCAGTGCAGGTCGAGGAAAAGCCACAGGCGCTGACGCTCGCACCAGTCGACGACCCGGTCGAGGAAGGCGAAGCCTTCCGGCCGAGGCGCCCCCGATCCTACGTCCCACAGCAGCGCGTAGTGGAGCGGCAGGCGGACGGAGTCGAAGCCGAGAGCGTGGATCTCGGTGAGGTCGGCCTCGGCGATCCACTGCTCGCGCCACTCGTCGAGGAGGACCGGCCCCAACTCCGCTCCGGCGAGGTCGACGATGGCCCGGTCGATCTCCGACGGCGAGTCGAGGCTCGGGCCCGGGAAGTGGAGGATGTATCCCTCCTTCACCAGCCAGCCGCCGAGGTTCAGGCCGCGCAGCCTCACGGCCTGGCCGGTCTCGTTCACGATCTGGCGACCGGACGCCCGCAGCATCGTGAACTCGGGAGCGGCCGGAGAGGGCGTCGGCGTGGCAGGCGCCGAGGGGCCGGTCGACGCGCCGCATCCCACCGTCACGAGCGCGACCGCGAACGCGGCCGACGACCGGCGTCTCATGACGCGCCTATCGCCCGACGAGCACCACCACGGACCGCGGCCCCGCCGGGTAGGTCCGGCCGGCCGCTACGGGAACCTCCGCCCCCGGCTCGAGGGCGTCCTTGCCGGGAGGGAGGCTCGTGTCCACGAAGCGCCGCCAGGACTTCCCGGCCGAGAGCTTCGGGAGCTCGAACGCCCGCGGCTCCCAGTGGGCGTTGGCGACGAGGTAGATCGCCTCGTCCGCGCCGGCCAGGAGGTGCATCCCGAGCGTCCGCGACTCGCTGGTCCAGTCGGGCTTCCCGAGCTTCACGCCGTGCCAGGCGACCGCCGGCGTCGGCTCGTCATCGAGGAACGTGCGCCGGCGGAGCGAGGGGTGCGCCTTGCGGAAGCGCACGAGGCGCTGCGTGAACCGGAGGAGCGGAGCGTTCCTCTCGAGGAGCGACCAGTCCACCCAGGAGACCTCGTTGTCCTGGCAGTAGGCGTTGTTGTTCCCGCCCTGGGTCCGCCCGAGCTCGTCTCCGGCCTGGAGCATCGGCACGCCCTGGGAGAGGAAGAGGAGGGTCAGGAAGTTCCGCTGCTGCCGGGCCCGCAGCGTCAGCACCTCGCCGTTCGACGACGGTCCCTCTTCGCCGCAGTTCCAGGAGAGGTTCTCGGGGTGTCCGTCGGTGTTGCCCTCGCCGTTCGCCCAGTTGTGCTTGTCGTTGTAGGAGACGAGGTCGGCGAGGGTGAAGCCGTCGTGGCTGGTCAGGAAGTTGATCGAGTGCCAGGGCGCGCGCTCGGACCCGCGGTAGAGGTCCGGGCTGCCGGCGAGGCGCGTGGCGAGGAGCTTCGTCAGGCCGGGGTCGCTCTTCACGAAGCGGCGGACCTCGTCCCGGAACCGCCCGTTCCACTCCGCCCACCGGCCCCAGCTCGGGAAGCTCCCCACCTGGTAGAGGCCGGCCGCGTCCCAGGCCTCGGCGATGAGCTTCACGTCGGCCATCACGGGGTCGGCGGCGATGGCCTCCAGCAGCGGCGGGTTCGGGAGCACCTCGCCGTCCCGGCCCCGGCCGAGGATCGAGGCGAGGTCGAAGCGGAAGCCGTCGACGTGCATCTCGGTGACCCAGTACCGCAGCGCGGAGAGGATCTGGAAGCGCACCACCGGGTGGTTGCAGTTGAGCGTGTTCCCGCAGCCCGAGTAGTTGAGGTACTTGCCGCTCCCCGGCTCGAGGATGTAGTAGGTCGGGTTGTCGAGGCCGCGCCAGCAGAAGGTGGCGCCCCGCTCGTCTCCCTCGCCGGTGTGGTTGAAGACGATGTCGAGGATCACCTCGATCTCCGCCTCGTGGAACGCCTTCACCATCGCCTTGAACTCGCGCACCGCCTCCCCCGGCGCGCCGTTCGCGGCGTAGGAGGCCTTGGGGGCGAAGAAGGACACCGGCTGGTAGCCCCAGAAGTTGCGGAGCGGCTCGCCGGTGAGGAGGTTCGTGCGTGGGTTGTCGCCTTCCTCGAACTCGGTCACCGGCATGAGCTCGACCGCGGTCACCCCCAGGTCCCGCAGGTAGGGGATCTTCTCGACGAGGCCGCGGAAGGTGCCGGGGTGGCGGACGCCGGAGCTTGGGTGGCGGGTGAAGCCGCGGACGTGCAGCTCGTAGATCACGGAGTCGGCGAGCGGGACGGCGAGCGGGTGCTCGTGCCCCCAGTCGAACTCCTCGTCGACGACGCGGGACCGGAGGCGCTCGAGCCGGCCCTTGGCCGCCGCCACCTCGCCCCACCGCTCGAGGCCGGCCACCGCCTTCGAGTAGGGGTCGATGAGGATCTTGCCCCGGTCGAACCGCAGCACCTGTGGCGCGTCGTTGTCCTCGCGGTCGGCCCGGAAGCCGTACTCGATCCCGGGGTCGAGGCCCTCGACGAGGACGTGCCAGGCCTCGCCCGTCTTGTTGTAGCGCGGGTCGAGGGGCAGCTCGAGCACGGGCTCCTCGTCCCCCGGCACGAAGAGGACGAGGGTGACCGCGGTCGCGTGCCGCGAGAAGACGGAGAAGTTCACGCCCTCCCGCCGCGCCGAGGCGCCGTAGGGCAGCGGGTGACCGCGGCGGACCCGGAACTTGCCCTTGACGATGCGGAGCAGGCGGTCCCGGGCGCCTTCGACGGCGTCGCTCACCCCCGGGAGCATAAGCGATCCGGTTGCATTATGCTGGCGGCCGATGAAGGGCATCGTCCTCGCCGGCGGCTCCGGAACCCGGCTCCACCCCATCACCCTCGGGGTCTCGAAGCAGCTCATCCCCATCTACGACAAGCCGATGGTCTACTACCCGGTCAGCACCCTGATGCTGGCCGGCATCCGCGAGATCCTCGTCATCACGACCCCGCACGAGCAGGACGGCTTCCGCCGCCTGCTCGGAGACGGATCGCGCTTCGGCATCCGCCTCGACTACGCCGTGCAGCCCCGGCCGGAAGGGCTCGCCCAGGCCTTCCTGATCGGTAGCGACTTCGTGGGGAAGGCAGGCGCGGCGCTCGCTCTCGGCGACAACGTCTTCTACGGCAACGAGCTCGCGCAGATCCTCCAGAAGGCCGCCCGGCGCGAGAAGGGCGCGACCGTCTTCGCCTACCGCGTGCGCGATCCGCAGCGCTACGGCGTCGTGGAGTTCGACCGGAGCGGCCGGGCGATCGGCCTCGAGGAGAAGCCCGTCCGGCCGCGCTCGCCCTTCGCGGTGACCGGGCTCTACTTCTACGACAACCGGGTCCTCGAGATCGCGGCCGGCCTCCGGCCTTCCCCCCGCGGCGAGCTCGAGATCACCGACGTCAACCGCGCCTACCTGGCCTCGGGCGAGCTCCACGTCGAGGTCCTCGGCCGCGGCATGGCCTGGCTCGACACCGGGACCCACGAGGCGCTCCTCCAGGCCTCGACCTTCATCCAGGCGATCGAGCTGAGGCAGGACCTCAAGGTGGCCTGCCCCGAGGAGGTGGCCCTCAACATGGGCTACCTGACCGCCGAGGACGTGCGCCGTCTCGGCGAGGGCATGCGCAGCAGCGAGTACGGCCAGTACCTGCTGCGGCTCGTCGAGGGAGCGTGACGGAGGTACGATCGCGCCCGTGAGCTCCTGGGGCTGCCCGCACGAGGTCGACGGCGTCTGCCAGCGCGTGCGGGGGGCGGCGTGCGACCCTGGCATGCTCGGGTGCGTGGTGCAGGGCAGGGTCGAGACCCTCGGCGAGCCGCGGAGCCCACGCCGGCCCGTCCGGGCGAAGGACGGCCGAGCCTCGACTCCAGTGGCGGGCGGTCGGAAGAGACCTCCCGAGCCCGAGACGTCGTAGGCGGAGGAGCGCGGCCACGGCGCGACGGGCGCCCGGCACGTGCGCCGGCTGCCGAGACGCGCGCGACCGGCCGTCGCGAACCGAGGAGGTCGGCCCGTGGACCTGACGGCCTTCATCGAGTCCCACGTGAGGGGGCTGCGGCGCGAGCCCGCGGCCGGCCCGCCGCACGCCGTCTCGTGCCTGGCCGTCGAGAAGGTGGCGAGGCAGTGCGTCGCCACCCGGGCCGGGATCCGCGCCGGC
>DATJYX010000018.1:0-18359 GCA_035577965.1 Vicinamibacteria bacterium
TCGGCGGCGAGCACCAGGAAGACGTAGTCGGTGGTGCCGCCGCCGAGGACGTATTCCGTCTGCTGCCAGAGATAGGGCCATTCCAGCAGCTCCGGGTAGTCCGGCCGGATGAGAGCCGTGCCCGACACGCTGCCGCCCGGAATGTAGCTCCAATCCGCGCGGTTGAAGCCGTAGGCCACGGTCACCGACCGCGAGCCGACGCCGGAGACGAAGGACGCGTTGTTCGGCCCGGGGTGGCATCCGAGGACGAAGTCGAGGGCGTGGAGCATCGGCTCCTTCGGAAAGATCTCCGGGAAGGACGTGTGGAGGAAGTACTGCTCCATGCCGAAGGCCTGGATCCCCCATCCCGCGCCCCAGATGTTCGGCTCGTAGGGAACGCCGTAGGGCGTCTTCTTCTCCTGGGCCAGGACCTCGGCCCGGTAACCCTTCACCGCCTCGGTGACGGCGCGCGTGAAGTCGGCGTCGCCGATCGGCCCCAGCGCCCGGCCCACGATCCACCCCGTGGACCGGATCCCTTTGACGATCGCCTCCCGCTGCCCGACCAGGTAGTCGGCGTAGCGTTTCTCCTTCGTCGCGAGGAGGAGCTCGACGGCGAGGGAGATCCGCGCGCTGGGTCGGTCCTTCTCCCACGGCGCCGCCGGCACGGCGTCCTCGCGGGTCACGTCCCAGATCTCCTTCGCCACGCTCAGGCACGCGTCGGCGAGCGGGTCGTCGTAGCCGCGGAGGGCGCGGGCCGAGGCGGCGAGGCCGGCCGCGGCGCCCAGCTCCCGCCGGGGGTTCTGCTCGGTGAAGACCCAGCGGTCGTCCGGGGATCCGCGCACACCCGTGCCTACGGGAGGGGCGTCGGCCGGCGCGGTCCTCGGGTCGTAGACGACGCCGTCCGTCTGCGTCGAGAAGTCGCCGAGGTGCGTGTACTGACGCAGGGTGGGGCTGATGATGCCACGGTAGAAGCGGCCGAGGGCCCGGTAGCCCCCGACGACCGTGAGCGCCCCGTGCTCGATCTGCTGGAGGACGTCGGGCTTGCCGTCGGGCCGGTGCATCTCGACGACGCGCAGGGTCTCGTCGATCGTGGTGTCGTCGTACTCGGGACGGAAGGCCTCCCACGCCAGGGCGAGGCCGTGCATGGTGTCGGCCTGCGACTCCACGCGCAGATCGTCGTCCCCCGCGTCGTGCCAGCCGCCGCGGTCGAGCCCCGGCACGGGTTCCCCGGAGGCGAAACGGGTCAGAGTCGACGGGCCCTGGGCGTAGCCGTCGAAGTGGTTGTCGCTCACCGGCGCCATGCGCGCGTCGTCGAGGTGGCAGGCGCCGTGCCAGACACGGTAGCGCTCGTTCACGCGGACGTGGCACATCTGGATCGGCAGGAACGAGTCGACGGTCGGCTGCCAGACGTGCCTCCGGTAGACGTCGGTCCCGATCCGGAACGGGCTCGACCGGGAGTCGCCGTAGGCCACCACGTACATCCCGGCCTTCTCGACGGACGTGAAGTCGAGCCGCAGGTACTCGTAGCGGAGGAAGCGTCCCCAGTCCTGCGGCCGGTCCGTCATTGCCGTCTCGAGCGCCCCCGTCTCCGTGAGCCGCGAGACCACGACCGGAAGCCGCCGCGCGTCGCGCGGGTCCGTCTCGACGATCGCCCACTTCTGCTGCTTCGGGTGGTACCCGACTTGCGAGACCTGGACCGTCGGAGCGGAGACGAACCCGGGGATCGCGTGGGGTGACACGAGCCACTCGACCGCGGCCTTCGTCTTCCCCTTCGCGACGACCGAGCGCACGACGAACCAGCCGTTGTTGTGCTGGCCCCGGCCGTCCACGAGCTCGAGCCCGCTCCCCGCGACGTCCTCGATGGCCAGCCGCTGGCTCTCGGACTCGGGGGCGACGACGAGCCTCCGGCCCGTGGCGAGCGGCGCGATCTGGTAGAGACCCTCGGCGTCGAGCGTGCCCGGACCGTCGGCCTGCCGGGGGAAGATCCCCGTCTGCCCGTCGGCGGCCCACGTCTTGCCGAACAGGAGGCCCGGGAAGAGCTCGAGGTTGAAGCCGACGCGGGAGGCCCACGCGTCCGGGAGCGGCTCGTCCAGGTCGACGAGGATCCGAAAGGCCTGGCCCTCCGGCCGCACGCGAACGGTGTAGGCGAAGCGCAGGTCCGGGTAGTCGACCGGGTTGAATCCCTTCCGGTTCTTCGACTCGTCGGGGTACTCGGCCCGGACGCTCATCTCGCCCGTCGCGCGGTCCACCACGCGCTTCCCGACCTTCGGCACCGGCTGCCACTGCCCCGGCGTGCGGTCGAGGCGGAGGTCGCCGTTCGTCGCCACCCGGAGGCCGTTCTGGATGATCCCGACCCCGCCCTGGTGCCCCTCCGGGTAGTAGTCGTGGGCCAGCATCACGTCGAGCCCCGGCATCTCGAGGTACTCGAGCTCGTTGAGACGCAGGGCGGGGGGTGCGGAGGATGCGGGCGCGGGGAGAAGGAGGGCGAGAAGCGGGAGGAGGACGAGAGGCCGGCGATTCATGGGAGGGACCTCGAAGATCAAGGCACGAGGGCCTTCCGGAGCGGCTCGACCCAGGCGTCGCGGGCGACGTCGTAGAGGACGAAGTCGCTGTCGAACTGCCAGTAGGCCCAGCTCCAGCCGAGACGCTCCGCCGCCCGCGCCACCGCCGACGTGTACCGCGCCCGCGAGTCCATGTCGGCCTTGTCGTAGGCCCCGAACTCCCCGAGCAGCACCGGCCGGTCGTGCGCGGCCGCCCACTGTTGCGCCCGCGCGAAGTCCTGCTCGATCCTCCGCCTCTCCTGGTCGGTGGCCATCCACAGGATGCCCGACTTGTCCTTGTGCTCCTTCACCCACGGCGCGCCCTGGTGCGTGAACTCCATCGGCGTGTAGTAGTGGACGGTGACGATCAGGTTGCGGTCGCCCTCGGGCAGGTCCAGCGCGGCGAGGGCGTCGATCGAGTTCCAGCGGCCCGGGCCCACGACCACGATCCGCGTCGGGTTCGTGGCGCGCACGACGGCGAGCGCCTCCCGGAGGTAGCCGTTCCACATCTCGGGGGTGAGCCCCTGGTTGGGCTCGTTCAGGAGCTCGAAGGCGATCTCGTCGGGCGCGTCCTTGAACCGCGGGGCCACCTGCCGCCAGAAGGCGAGCCAGGCCTCCTTCCGGCCCGCGGGGTCCTCGGCCATGGCCCCGAACTCGTGCATGTCGAGGAGGACGGCGAGGCGCGCGGCGAGGGCGCCTTTGACCGCCCAGTCGAGCGTCTCGAGCCAGGCCGGCTCCAGCGCCCACCCGTTCGCCGCGTCCATGTGCCGGAACGGGTGGAGGTTGATCCGCACCGACGTGAAGCCGGCCTCCCGGATCTTCGCGAAGTACCCTTCCTTGAACCGCGCCTTCGCGCGGTCCTGCCAGATCGGGTCGTAGCCGATGATGTTCACGCCGCGGCCGAGTCGCTGGTTGACGGCGAAGGCGTGGGCCGACCCTCCGCTCGGGCTGGCCTTCCGGCGCTCGAACGCCCGATATGAGTGCGGCTCGAGGAACACCGGGAAGACCGTCGCGTCGCCGCGCGCCTGCCCGGGGACGGCCGCCCCGGTCAGGAGGTCGACCAGGGTGACGTCCTTCCCGTCCGCCGCCAGCTCGACCGAGCCTATGCGGTCGAGGAACGAGTGGACGACGTAGGTGTCGTTGTCGTAGGCGAAGAGGGACACCTGGCTCGGCCCCTGCAGGCGGACGGGGAGCCCCTTCGTGATCTGCCGCCGGAGGTGGTCGAGGACGGGCGCGGGCAGGGCGTAGAGGTCGGCGAAGTTGTCGGGGACGGTCAGCACGTAGAGCCGGCCCTTCCCGTAGTCGGCGTGGTGGAAGAGCGGGAAGCCGTTCGGGCCGCCGAGGGCCGTGATCTCCTCCCACGAGTCGTTCGTGGCGTAGCGGAGCTGGGGCAGCAGCACGTCGTGGTCGGCGTCCCAGACCCCGCCCCAGAGGTTCGAGAACTGCCGCGCCAGCATCCTGCGGTCCGTGACCTCGAGGTCCGCGAGCCGCTCGAAGCCCCTTCCCTGAAGGGCCCTCACGAGGCCGGAGGTGACGACGACCGACTTGCCGGCGAGGAGCTGCTTCTCGATCCGGGAGACGACGGCCGGGTCGTACCGCGCCGACTCGTTGAGGAAGACGATCGGCGCGTCCTCGCGGAACTGCGGCGTCAGGTCCACGGGGATGCCGACCATTCCCAGGAACGAGTGGAGGAAGTCCTCCCCCGAGGAGTGGTACGGCTTGTAGGCCGAGACGCCGATCGGGTTCCCGAGCCGCGAGAGAAGCGCGTCGATGCGCTCCAGCGTCTCGCCGGCGACCGGGGCGACCCGGCTCGCGGCGGTGAGGGTCCCGTCGGGCTGGCGGATCGGGGCGAGCAGGTTCGAGAAGCAGAAGAGCGTGATCTCGCGGGCCTTCGCGAGCATCGTCAGCTCGATCTGCTCGGCGTAGCGGTCGAGGGTGACGCGGGCGAAGGGGTCGACCCAGCCGCCGCCGTTCCCGCCCGGCTTCACGTTCTCGAAGTACCGCACGATCGAGTAGCTCTGGTAGCCCTGGAGGTGCTGGTGGGTGAGCACGGGGTCGCGGGTCTCGGTGCCGGTGTAGATGCCGTCGAAGATCCTCGGCTCGGCCTCGAGGTTGAACCCCGCGTACGGGAAGTGTTCGTACCAGTTCGGGTACTTGATCACCACCTTGATCTTCGGGTTGACCGCCTTCGCCGGCCCGACGACCAGGCTCTGCGCCGCCTCCTTCATCAGGTCGAGCCGGAACTCGCTCCAGGTCCTCGTCCCCTTCGCCCGGATGTCGCCCTCGGTCTTGGTGGTGGTGAAGAAGAAGTCGTCGAGGATCAGCTCGTCGAAGAGGCCGGCCGTGAAGCGCACGACGTCCTCGACGTGCTTCCGGTCGGCGGGGTCGGTGTAGCTGAACTGCTTGAACTCGAAGCCCTCGTCGGCGACGAGCGTGATCCCGCCCGCGGTCCTGATCCCCCGGCTCTCGAAGAAGCGCTTCGCCTTGAGCATG
This sequence comes from Vicinamibacteria bacterium, assembly GCA_035577965.1. GTDB lineage: Bacteria > Acidobacteriota > Vicinamibacteria > Fen-336 > Fen-336 > DATBSL01. Next base: position 5,013 of record DATJYX010000018.1, read on the forward strand.
GTCTCCCGGTCGTTCGTGACCCGGCTGCGGTGGGTCTCGAGGTAGACCTTGGAGATCTTCAGGTCCTTCGCCAGGGCGAGGTAGCTCTTCTCGAGCCAGTCGCCCTCGGCCATGCGACGGACGTCGTCCACCCGGCAGTAGATGGCGAGGTCGAAGTTGCGGTAGCGGGGCGGCTCCGCGGCCGCGGCGCCGGAAGCCGCGAGGACGGCCGTCAGCACGAGCGCCGCGAGACGACTTCGGTCGAGCATGGTCACCCTCCAGTTGCGCCCCGAAGCCTACGTCAGACGTCCCTCCCGCGCGAGAGGCGGCGCGCGGTCAGCGGACGCGCGACCTCGTGCTCGCGCCGGCGCGCCGGACGGTCCACTTCACGCGCCCCGCGAAGGGGTCGCCCGGAGGGAGGAACCGGCCCTGGGCGTCGACCGCCACCTCGTGCAGGACGCCCTCCGCCGGGAGGCACACGAGGGCGCGCGCCCTCCTGGCCCGGGCGGCGTAGATGACGAGCTCGAGCCTCCTCCAGTCGATGCGGTCCGTGGACTGGGCGACGGCCACGTGGGGCAGCATCGTCCCGTCGCGGACCAGGATCACCGCCTTCACGTCTCCCGCCTCGATCCTCTGCCACCCGCCCGCGTAGGCACGGGCGGTCTGGTAGTCGATCCAGTCGCCGGGCGGGAGGTAGACGCTGCGACCGGTCTGCCCCTCCTCGAAGAGCGGCGCGACCAGGACGTCCGATCCGAAGAGGTACTCGTCCTCGACCGTCCACGAGCCGGGGTCGTCCGGGTACTCGACGAAGAGGGCCCGCACCATCGGCAGGCCCCGCTCGGAGCTGTCCCTGGCCTGCGCGTAGACGTAGGGCATGAGCCGGTACTTCATCTCGACCGCGCGGCGGAAGGCGTCGGTGAACGCGGGGCCGTACTCCCACGGCTCCTTGGGCGGCGTGCCGTGGGCCCGCGAGTGCGAGGTGAGCATCCCGAACGGCAGCCAACGCCGGTACAGCTCCTCCGGCGTCTTCGCCGTGAAGCCGCCGATGTCGTGGCTCCAGAAGCTGAAGCCCGAGAGGCCGAGAGAGAGGCCGCCGCGCAGCGTCGAGAGCATCGCGTTGTCGAGGTTGCCGGCGTCCCCGCCCCAGTGCACCGGGTACCGCTGGCTGCCCGCCCACGCGCACCGCGCCCACATGATCGTCTCCCCGCTCACCTGCTTCGTGATCTCGGCGACCGCCCGGTCGTAGCGCAGGGGGTAGAGGTTGTGCTCGTAGAAGCCGGTGCGCCCCGAGGCGTAGAGGCCGGAAAGAGGCGCGGCCTCGCCGAAGTCGACCTTGATCGCCCCCACGCCGAGCCGCAGGAGCGAGGCGATCTTCTCCTGGTACCACGCGACCGTAGCCGGGTTCGAGAAGTCGAGGACGGCGTCGTCGTAGGGCAGGTTGCCCCTCGCGTCCCGCACGGCGAGGCCCTTCTCGAGGATCTCCGGGAAGAGGGCGTTCTGGGGCACGAAGTACGGCAGCTGCCAGAGCGAGACGTGGAAGCCGTCCCTCTTCAGGTCGGCGATCATCTTCGCCGGGTCGCGGAAGCGGGTCTTCGAGAACTGGTAGTCGCAGCGCCAGTCGGTCTCGAACCAGCCGGTGTCGAGGTGGATGACGTCGGCCGGCACGCGGGCCTCGCGGAGCTTGGCCGCGACGGCGCGCACCTCGTCCTCCGAGAAGTACGTGATGCGGCTCATCCAGAACCCGAAGGACCAGAGGGGGGGCATGGCCGCCTTGCCGGTGAGCGTCGTGTACTCGTCGAGGACTTCCTTCGGGGAGCCGAGGAAGAGGAAGAGGTCCAGCTCGTCGTCGCCCAGGAGGAGCGCGTTCGAGCCGTGGTAGGACGCGCCCAGGTCGAACGTGGCCGGAGCCGAGGTGTGGACGAACATGCCGTAGCCCCGGCTGCTCAGGACGAACGGGATCGGCTTGTACATCCTCTCCGTCTGAACGCCGTTCGCGTCGTTCGCCCACAGCACGACCTTCTGGCCCCGCTTGTCGAGGCGGGTGAACGACTCGCCGGCGCCGAAGAGCTTCTCCCCCGGCGCGAGCGAGAAGACGGCGGCGACGCTCCGCGACAGGTCGGAGCTGCGGCGCACGAACGAGAAGGGCAGCGCGGGGACGAGCGTCGCCGCATAGTCGGTCGAGTGCTGAGTCCGGGTCAGGAGGCGCCCGGCCGCGTCCCGGACCTCGACGTGCCAGGGCTTCTCGAGCACGGTCACGGAGCCGGCGGCGCTCGCGTACCGCCATCCCCCCTCGACGCGCGTCGTGGCCCACGACGAGTCGCGCCCGGGCTCGCGGACGAGCATGAGCGACGGCTCCTCCGGCCGCACGCGCGGCCCCGTCCGGAGGCGCAGCCGCACCGTCCTCGGCGAGACGAGCTGGATCTCGAGGGGCAGGGACGGGTTCGTGGGGTACTCCTTGTCGGGGAACACGGCGCCCTCGAAGGGCCGGAGGACGGCCTCCATGTTGTCGAAGGCGATCCGGGGGACGAGCTGGTGGCGGAGCCAGGTGAGCGAGCCCTTCCCGGTGGCCGGGTCGAAGCCGGACAGGCTGTCGGCGAGGTAGTAGGCGTTGCGATAGTCCCGGAAGTCCGGGCTCACGTCCACGAGGTCGGAGAGGAGCGGCGGCGGCGTGTTGGCCGACTGGGCGAGCGCCCAGGGCGCGGCCGGGAGGAGAAAGAGGCCGACGAGGAGCGGACGACGGAAGGTGATCGACATGGAGCCTCCTCTGAGTCGTTCTTCCTAGGGTCGCGCGCCACGCGTCGCGCGGCTCTCCGGCTCTGCGGCCGTCACCGCGAGCGTCGCCCGTCCGGGAACGAGCCCGTCGGAGGCGGCCGTCACCAGAACCTGCCCCTTCTCGCCCGCCTTCGAGCGGACGATCAGCAGGGCGAGGCCGGAGAAGGCCTTGCGACTGCTCGCCTGGAAGGGCTCGAGGGACGCGGCGTTGCCGTTGTCCACGGCGGCGATGCGGCCCGGTCCCTCGACCGCGAACCGCAGCAGGTTGTCGGCCCCCGGAACGAGGCTGCCGGCCGCGTCCTCGATCCGAGCGGTCAGGAACGAGAGGTCCTCGCCGTCGGCCCGGAGCGTCGTCCGGTCGGGCACGAGCACCACCCGCGCCGGCGCGCCGGCCGTCTTCACCTCGGCGGTGGCTACGGCCTTCCCCGCCGAGTACGCGACCGCCTTCAGCGTGCCGGGAGCGTACGGCACGTCCCAGACCAGCCGGTACCGCGTCGTGAACCTCCGGTCGGGGCTGATCTTCTCGCCGACCGGGATGACGTAGGCCTCGCCCTTCCTCTTTCGCCCGAGGCTCCGGTCGTTCAGGAAGAGCTCGACCTCCTCGGTGTTCGTGTAGGCCATGACCGGGATCGGCCGGCCCTCCTGTCCCGCCCAGCTCCAGTGCGGGAGGAGGTGAACCATCGGCTCCTTCGTCCACTGGCTCTCGTAGAGATAGTAGCGGTCCTTGGGGAAGCCGGCCAGGTCGACGATCCCGAAGTAGGAGCTGTGGGCGGGCCAGTCCTTCGCGTCCCGGGACCGGTCCCCGTCGAAGTAGGGCGTCGGCTCACCGATGTAGTCGAAGCCCGTCCACACGAACTCGCCCAGGACGGCCGGCGAGGCCTCGAGGCCCGCGAACTCGACGTCGGGACAGTAGGCCCAGGGCGGCGCGATCACGTCGTAGCTCGTCAGCTGCAGGGAGGGGTGCTTCTCGTACTTCTCGATCGGGAGGTGGTAGACGCCGCGGGAGCTGACGCAGGACGCCGTCTCCGAGCCCACGATCGTCCAGCCCGGGTGTTCGGCCAGGATCGACGCGTACTGCCTCACGCCGTAGTTGAAGCCCGGGACGTCCACCTGGTCGGCGAGGTGGTTCTTGATCGCATTCTCGGGCTCGTTGAACCCGGCCGTCACCGGCCGCGTCGGGTCCTCTTCGTGGCAGATCTCCGTGAGGCGCTTCGCCACCTTCCAGCCGTCCGCGCTCGCCTGCTCGAGGATCTCGTTCCCGATGCTCCACATGACGACGCTCGGGTGGTTGCGGTCGCGGCGGATCATGTCCCTGAGGTCGCGCTCGCCCCACTCCGCGAAGTATTTCCCGTGCCCGTTCGTCACCTTCTTCATGTTCCACATGTCGAAGGCCTCGTCCATGACGAGGAAGCCCAGGCGGTCGGCGGCCTCGAGCAGCTCGGGGGCGGGCGGGTTGTGGCTGGTGCGGATCGCGTTCGCGCCCATCCCCTTCAGGATCTCGAGCTGGCGCTCGATCGCCCTGCGGTTGACGGCGGTGCCGAGCGCGCCCAGGTCGTGGTGGTCGCACACGCCCCGCAGGGGCACCCGCCGGCCGTTGAGGAGGAACCCCATGCCGGGGCCGTATTCGATCGTCCGGATGCCGAACGGCGTCACGTACCGGTCGAGGACCTCGCCCCCGCGCAGGACCGTGCTCACCGCTCGGTAGAGCCGGGGCCGGTCGAGGTCCCAGCGCACGGGGGTGGGAACGGTGATCCGGACGAGCGCCGCCTCGGTCGCGCCCGCCGAGAGGTCCGGCTCGGACGAGGCCCGGGTCACCTCGCGGCCGTCCGGGTCCACGATCGCCGTCTCGAGGGTGACCCGCTCCTGCTGTCCCTCGCGGTTGCGCAGCTCGGTGCGGATCGAGACCGTGGCCCCGGCGTCGGAGACCGCCGGCGTCGTCACGTACGTGCCCCAGCGCTCGACGTGCACCGGTCCCTGGGCCTCGATCCAGACGTGCCGATAGAGGCCGGCCCCGGGGTACCAGCGCGAGGACTCCGGCTCGGGGGCGAGCCGCACGGCGAGGACGTTCTCGCCGCCGAAGCGGAGCTGGGGCGTGAGGTCGAAGCCGAACCCGATATACCCGTACGGCCGTCCGCCGAGCTCGTGGCCGTTCAGGAAGACGGTCGCGTTCGCCATCGCCCCGTCGATCTCGATCGAGTAGTACCGGCCGCGGGCCGACTCCGGCACCGCGAAGCGCTTCCGGTACCACGCCACCCCGAAGGACGGCAGGGCCCCCGTGTGGGGGTTGATCGCGGGGTCGAACGGACCCTCGATCGCCCAGTCGTGCGGCAGGTCGAGCCGCCGCCAGGCCTGGTCGGCGAAGTCTGCCTTCTCCGCTCCGGGCGGGTCGCCCTTCTGGAAGCTCCAGGCGGCGTCGAACGACGCCCGCCGCTCGCCCGGCTCGAGCCAGTCGCCGGCCCTGCAGACGGTCGCCGTCCCGAGGGTGAGAAGACAGAGGAGCGCGCGTCCTCGCGACGGAAGGGCCCGGCCGGGCAGTCTCATGACGACCTCCGGGGCGGGATTCTACGTCCGCTCCGCCCCGCCCGGCGCTGGGGTAGCATGCGCCCGATGGATCTCGCGCCGGCCCTGCGTGCCGTGCTGGGGGCCGAGCGGGTGCGGGAGAACGCACCGCTCGGCCCGTTCACCACGTTCCGCATCGGCGGGCCGGCCGACCTCCTCGCCGAGGTCCGCTCGGCGAGCGAAGCTCTCGCCGCCTTGCATCTCGCGCGGGGCTCGGGCGTCCCGATCACCTGGCTCGGCGGCGGATCGAACGTCCTCATCGGCGACGGCGGCATCCGCGGCCTCGTCGTACGCTGGCACGGGGGCCGCGTGGAGACGGTCGCTCCCGACCGCCTGCGCGCCGACGCGGGTCTCACGATGAACGGCCTCGTGCGCTACACGATCGCCCACGGCCTCGCGGGCCTCGCCGAGTGGGCGGGGACGCCGGGGACGGTGGGCGGGGCCGTCCACGGCAACGCCCACTTCCAGGGAAGGTCGATCTCCGAGCGCGTGGCCTCGGTCCAGGTCGCGGCTCCCGACGGGACGGTGCACGAGGTGGACGCCGCAGAGATGGAGTTCGGCTACGACCGGAGCCGCCTCCAGCGCACCGGCGAGGTGGCGCTGTGGGCGGACTTCCGTGTGTCTCGGAGCGACCCGGAGACCCTGCGCGCATCGGCCCTGGAGTCGCTCGCCTTTCGCAAGCGCACGCAGCCGCTCGCCCTCGCGAGCGCGGGCTGCGTCTTCAAGAACCCGGAGCCCGCGCGCCTTCCGCCCGGCGTGCCGGGATCGGCCGGGGCGCTCGTCGACCTGACCGGCCTCAAGGGGGCAGCGTGCGGCGGAGCCCGCGTCTCGAGCGCTCACGCCAACTTCGTCGTGAACGAGGGCGGGGCGTCGGCCCGGGACGTGGCCACGCTCGTCGACCGCATGCGGGAGGCCGTGGCCGCGCGCTTCGGCGTCGTCCTCGAGGAGGAAATCGTGCGCCTCGGCGAGTTCAGCTGATGGCCACGCTGGTCGTCGAGGGGGGCCGCCGCCTCGCCGGCGTCGTGGAGGTCGAGGGCAACAAGAACGCAGCCCTCCCCCTCCTCGCCGCGTGCCTCCTCACGCCGGAGGAGTGCGTCTTCGAGAACGCTCCCCGCATCCGCGACGTGGACGCGATGTGCGCCCTTCTCCAGGGCCTCGGCGCGGAGGTCGACGGGGTCGGCACCTCGACCCTGCGCGTCCGCTGCCGGGAGCTCCGCACGACCGATCCCGACCCGTCGCTCGTGGCCCGCCTCCGCGGCTCGGTGCTCCTCCTGGCGCCGCTCCTCGCCCGGGCCGGACGCGCCGGGTTCGGCGAGCCGGGAGGCGACTTCCCGGGCCGCCGCTCCATGGCCACGCACCACCGGGCCCTCGCCGCGCTCGGCGCCATCCGCGAGACCGAGGAGTCCGGGCCTCTCGTCGCCCCCGAAGGCCTCCGGGGCGCCTCGGTGTACCTCGACGAGGCCTCGGTCACCGCCACCGAGACCGCCCTCCTCGCGGCCGCGACCGCACGCGGCACGACCGAGATCCGCCACGCCGCAGCCGAGCCCCACGTCGCCGAGCTCGCGCGGTTCCTGAGGCGCCTGGGAGCCGAGATCTCGGGGGAGGGCACGAGCACGCTGCGCGTGACCGGGGTCGCCCGTCTCTCGGGCGCGAGGCACCGGATCGACGGCGACTTCATCGAGGCCGGCACGTGGGCCGTGGCCGCGGCGGCCACCGGGGGCGAGGTCGAGGTCCGCGGCGCCCGGGCCCTCGACATGGAGCCGATCGTGGCCGTGCTCTCCCGCTTCGGCGTCCGGTCCGAGGTCGAGGAGGGCAGGCTCCGAGTCCTCGAGTCCGCGGTCTGTGGGGCGGGCCGGGTCACGACCGGCGTCTGGCCGGGCTTCCCGAGCGACATGGTGAGCCTCGTGACCGTGCTCGCCACGCAGGCCCGGGGGAGCACCCTCGTCCACGACTGGCTCTACGAGCTGCGGCTCTTCGCCCTCGAGCAGCTGAGCGGGATGGGGGCCGACCTCTTCCTCTGCGATCCCCACCGCATCGTGGTCACCGGGCCGCGGCGCCTGCGCCGCCGCGCGCTCGACAGCCGGGACCTCCGCTCCGGCATGGCCCTCGTGGTGGCCGCGCTCTGCGCGGACGGCTCGAGCCGCATCGACTCGCTGGAGACGATCGAGCGGGGCTACGCGCGCCTCGTGGAACGCCTGCGCGGCCTCGGGGCCGCGGCCTTTCGCGAGGGCTGAGAGCCGGGGGTCAGGCGCAGATCCGCCCCAGCACGTCGCCGAGCACGGCCGGAGGAAGAGTCTGGAGCCGCACCGCCTGCTCGGGGCGCAGGAGAGCGACGAGCGAGCTCTCCAGGGCCTCCATGAGCTCGCGCTCCTTCCGCTGCAGCAGGCGCTCCTGCACCGTCAGCTCGAACACGACCGTCGAGTCCGGCGCCCGGGTCGCGAGAGCGTCGCGGAGCTGCCGCCGGCACTCGGCGAGCATCCCCCGGGCCGCCTCCATCTGGCGGAGCTCGCCCCGGAGCGCCCGGCTCGCCCTCTCCACCTGCGCCGGGGTCAGGCCCAGCCGGTGCAGCGCGCGGCGCGCCCGCTGCCGGGCGGCGGCCATCACGGCTCCACCCCCACCGCGACGTCGCCCGGCGTCCGGCGGCCCGGGGAGAGAGTGGCCGCCGTGGCCACGAGGCGCGGGGCTCGGGCCACGACGCCTCGATCCGCGTTCCGCATACGAGGTCGCCTCCGTTGGATAGGCCGCAATCGGCCCGTTCTCGTCCCAAGATGGGCTGTTCGGTGGCGACAGTCTTCATGGGAGCGCAATCTCCTTGTAACGGCTGTAAATGCGGGGTGCCGACGCCTCGGGGCCGGGGCGCCGCTGCTACACTCGCCACGTGGGGGGGAAGACGAGGGACCGCGGGCTCTGGCTGACCCTGGCCGCCCTGACCGTCCTTCTCGTCGTCCTCGCCGTCCTCCAGTACCGCTGGGTCTCGGAGATCGGCCGGGCCGAGGCAGAGAGGCGGCAGGTCCAGCTCGAGCGCTCGGCGGCGCGGTTCGCCGGGGCCCTCGATCGGGAACTGGGCCGGGCGCTCATGAGCTTCGCCCGCATGGAGCCGCCGCGACCCCGGGAGGGCGACCCGCGCCCGGTCCTGGTGGAGCGCCTCGCGGCGTGGGGACGCGACGAGCACGCGGCCCTCGTCTCCGGCCTCCTCCTCGCGACGCGCCCCCGGCCGGGCGAGGCCCGGCTGGAGGCCTGCGCAGCGGGTGAGAGGGCGTTCCACGAGGTCCCGTGGCCGGCCGAGCTCATGTCCTTGCGCCAGCGGCTCGTCGGCGAAGAAGCGGTCCGGGAGCGGTTCGTCGTCCGGCCCGGCAAGCTGGTCGAGCGACCGCTCGGTCTTCTGTTCCCCCTCGTGGACCCTGGTGGAGGGGGTCCGCCGGCGCCACCATGGGGCCGCTACCGCGTCGTGGGCGTCGTCGTCGTGCAGCTCGACCTCGACTACCTCCGAGGGCAGCTCCTGCCCCAGCTCACCGAGTCGCACTTCGGGCCGGCTGCGGAGGGCGACTTCGTCGTCGCCGTCGTGCGGAGGGCGGACCGGGCAGTCGTCTACTCGAGCGACGCGGGGGTCGCGATGGGCGCTCCGCGTCCCGACGACGTCCAGCGCAGCCTCCCCGGGCGCTTCGGCAGGCCGGGGCTCGATCGGCCCGACCGGGGCCGGAGCACCGGCCCCGACGAGGCACCGGCCGAGGGGCCCCGCGGCCGCGAGCCACGGCGTCCGGAGGACGAGAGCCCGTGGCTGCTCGTGGCCCGCCACCGCGAGGGCACGCTGGAGCAGGCGGTGGCGAGCGTGCGCCGGCGCAACCTGGCCGTCGGCCTCGGCGTCCTCGCGCTCCTCGGGACGACCGCCGTGATCCTCGCCACCGGCGCACAAAGGGCCCGGCGGCTCGCGCGCCAGCAGATGGAGTTCGTGGCCGGCGTCACCCACGAGCTCAACACGCCGCTCGCCGCGATCCGGTCGGCCGGCCAGAACCTCGCCGACGGTATCGTCACGGACCCCGCGCAGGTCCGCCGCTACGGCGGCCTCATCGAGAAGGAGGGCGGGCGGCTCACGGTCCTCGTGGCGCAGATCCTGGACTTCGCCGGCATCGAGTCGGGCGCCCGCGCCTACGCCGCCGAGCCGGTCTCAGTCGCCCGCCTCGTCGACGAGGTGCTGGGGGACCACCGCCTCGCCCTCGATCAGGCCGGGATGACGGTCGAGCGCGACGTGCGGGAGGGGCTTCCCGAAGTGCGCGGCGACGCCGGAGCCTTGCGCCGCGCCCTCGCGAACCTCGTCGCCAACGCGGTGAAGTTCGCCGCCGCCGGCGGCTGGATCGCCGTGCGCGCGGCGGCCCTCCCCGGCGACCGGACGGTGGTGGTGAGGGTCGAGGACAAGGGCCCCGGGATCCCGCGCGAGGAGCGCGAGCGCGTGTTCGAGCCCTTCCACCGGGGCCCCGCCGCCGAGCGAAACGACACGCCGGGCAGCGGCCTCGGCCTGAGCCTCGTCCGCCACGTCGTGCGCGCCCACGGGGGACGCGTGTTCGCCGAGGGTCGGCCCGGCGGGGGCACGGCCTTCGTCCTCGAGCTGCCCGCCGCGAGCGGGGGGGGAGGGGCGTGAGCCCGCGCGTGCTCGTTGTCGAGGACGAGCCGACCCTCGTCCTCACCCTCACCGACCGGCTCCGCGCCGAGGGCTACGACGTCGCGTCGGCCGGGACCGGCGAGGACGGGCTCCGCCTCGCCCTCGACGGCCCGTTCGACCTCGTCCTCCTCGACGTGGCCCTCCCCGGACGGGGCGGCTTCGACGTCCTGCGCGACCTGCGCCAGCAGCGCGTCGAGACCCCGGTCGTCATGCTCACCGCCCGCGGCCAGGTCGTGGACCGCGTGCTCGGCCTGAAGCTCGGGGCCGACGACTACGTGCCGAAGCCCTTCGAGATGATGGAGCTGCTCGCCCGGATGGAGGCCGTGCTCCGGCGCCGCCGCAGCGCTCCCCCCGCCGCCTCCGGGACGTGCTCGTTCGGCGACGTGCGGGTGGACTTCCGGCGCGCGGAGGTCCTCCGCGCCGGGGTCCCGGTCGACCTCTCCAGCCTCGAGTTCAAGCTGCTCCGCTACTTCGTCGAGCACCGCGGCGCGCTCGTGTCGCGGCGGGAGCTGCTCGAGCACGTCTGGGGCTACCCGGCCGTGCTCCAGACGCGCACGGTGGACGTCCACGTGGCCTCGCTCCGCCAGAAGCTCGAGCCCCACCCGTCGAAGCCCGAACACATCGTGACCGTCCACCGCATGGGCTACCGCTTCGTCGGCTGACGCACTCCGTCGGGCCCCGGCTGCCGTGGCTGCGCCTCCGGGCATGCGCGCGCTGGTGTATCCTTGGCCGGTCCCGATCCCACAGGACGTGTGTGACGTCAGGCCGGCCGACGAAGGTCGCCCGGTCCCGGGCTCGTCGTGCGAGGAGGTGATCGATGGTGAAGGCTCGCGTGTCCCTGGTCTCGGTACTCGGGCTCGTCCTCGGCGGGAGCGCGGCGGGAGGGGCGGACGCTCCCGTTCCCCTCTTCGACGGGCTGGGCGGCTTCACGCGCCCGATCACGACGTCCTCGACCGAGGCCCAGCGCTACTTCGACCAGGGCCTCGCGTTCATGTACGCCTTCAACCACGACGAGGCCGTCCGCGCGTTCCGGAGGTCGGCCGAGCTCGATCCGGGCTGCGCGATGGCGCTTTGGGGCGTCGCCATCGCGAACGGCCCCCACATCAACAACCCCGTCGTGCCGAAGGACCGGGCGAAGGCGGCATGGGAGGCGGTGACGCGGGCGAAGGCCCTCGCAAACGGGACGCGCCCTGTCGAGAGAGCGCTCATCGACGCCCTCTCGTCCCGCTACGCGGACGAGGAGCCCGAGGATCGCAAGCCCCTCGACCAGGCCTACGCGGACGCCATGCGGCGCGTCTACGCTGCTTACCCGAAGGACGCCGACGTGGGCGCGCTCTTCGCCGAGGCCCTGGCCGACCTCCGCCCGTGGGACCTCTGGACGGCGGACGGGCAGCCGCAGCCCGGCACGGAGGAGCTCGTGGCCACGCTCGAGTCGGTGCTCGCCCTCGACCCGAGGCACCCCCTCGCCAACCACATGCTGATCCACGCCGTCGAGGCCTCGCCCCATCCCGAGCGGGCCGACCGCGCCGCGGACACCCTCCGCGACCTGCAGCCCGGCCTCGGCCACCTCGTGCACATGCCCTCCCACGTCGACGTGCGAAGGGGCCGCTGGCACGAGGCGATCGCCGCCAACGCGAAGGCGATCGCGGCCGACCGGCTCTACACCGCCCGTTCCCCGGACCAGGCCTTCTATCGCCTCTACATGGCCCACAACCACCACATGCTGACCTACGCGGCAATGATGACGGGGCAGGGCGCGCTCGCCGTGCGGACGATCCGCGAGATGGTGGCCTCCATCCCCCCCGACTTCTTCCGCGAGAACGCCTTCGCCGACGGCTTCCTGGCCATGCCCCTCGAGGTGCTGATGCGGTTCGGGCGGTGGGACGAGATCCTCGCCGAGCCCGACTTCCCCGACTTCGCGCCCATCTCGCGCGCCCTCCGCCACTACGCGCGAGCGGTCGCCCACGCCGCGAAGGACGACTTGGCCGCTGCGGCGGAGGACGCGGCCGCGTTCCGGGAGGCCCGGGGCCGGGTGCCGAAGGACGCCACCTTCGGCAACAACCCGGGCTCCGCCGTCCTGGACGTGGCCGAGAGCTTCATGCGGGGCGAGCTGCTCTTCCGCTCCGGGAAGGTCGACGAGGGCCTGGCCTCGCTGCGCGAGGCGGCTTCGCGCGAGGACGGGCTCCGCTACGACGAGCCGCCGGACTGGATCCAGCCCGTCCGCCACGCCTTCGGCGCCGCGCTGCTGCAGGCCGGGCGTTTCGCCGACGCGGAAGCGGTCTTCCGGCAGGACCTCGAGCGCCTGCCGGAGAACGGCTGGAGCCTCTACGGCCTCCAGCGCGCGCTCTCCCTTCAGAGGATGAGCGGCGAGGCAGCGGCGGTCGAGCGGCGCTTCGACGCCGTGTGGAGGCAGGCCGACACCCCGATCAAGTCGGCCTGCCTCTGCCTGCCCGGGGTGTGACCTACTCGACCTTCTCGGCCTTCCACTCCCCCGAGCCCATCTGGCCGAACTCGACGGTGCCGCTCATCGTCTTGCCGTCGACCTTCCCCTTGTAGCTGATCACCATCTCGCCCATCGGGCCCGTCCGCTTCGTCGTCCAGGTGATGTCGGCGCCCTTCACGGTGCCCTCGGACTTCACGTCCTCGCCCTCGCGGTTCTTCGAGGTCACGACGAGCTTCTCCCCCGTCTGCTCCAGCGTGATCTCGGACACCCGCTCTCCGCGGGGGCTCTTGCTCGTCATCTTCCACTTGCCGCTCACGTTCACGTCGGCGGCAGCGGGCAGGGCCACGGCGAGGGCAAGCGCCACGCACGCGGCGGTCCACAAGGCTCTGCGGATCATCTCTCCTCCTTCGAATGCTTCCAGGCGAGTATCACACGGCCGCGAGGGTGCGCCTTCTTTGGTCTTACATCCCTTACAGCGGAGGACCCTGGATCAGGCCGGCCAGCCGGGCCCGGCGGCCTTCCTCCGTCGGCGGCCCGTCGAAGTCGAGGAGCTCGAACGTCTGCTCGAAGCTCGTCGAGGCGCCGGGGGCGAGCGTCTCGTACGGGCCGTGCATCTCCAGCTCCAGGATGCTCTCCTCGGGATCCGCGCCGCGGTAGATCTCGACGAAGGCCTGGTCGGCGTGCAGCTTCTCCTTCGGCACGAGCGGAGCGCGGATCAGGAGGAGCTGCCGGCCCAGGAAGAACGCGACGAGGCCGTGCGCGGGACGCACGAAGGCCTTCGCCCAGAGCTTCTGGCGCCCGACACCCGGTCGGCGGCCGGGCGGCAGCGTCAGCCAGCCGCCGTGGACTTCGCTCGGATAGGCCCCCGCCTGCGGATCGTCCGGACGCGGGCCGTCCATTCGCACCGTCTCCAGCGGATCGAGGTCCACGTAGGGGT
>DATJYX010000019.1:0-7223 GCA_035577965.1 Vicinamibacteria bacterium
GAGGCGTCAGATCGCGAAGTCGCCGGCGTCGGCCTTCGCGCGCACGGTCATCTCGGGAGGACGCAGGGCGACGCGGGTCGAAGGCGGCACGCTCTCGGTCACGAACACCGAGCCGCCGACGACGCTGTCGGCTCCGATCACCGTCCGCCCGCCGAGCACGGTCGCGTTGGCGTAGATCGTCACCCCGTCCTCGACCGTGGGGTGGCGCTTCGTGTCGCGGATGACGCGGCCCCGCTCGTCCTTCGGGATCGAGAGGGCGCCCAGGGTCACGCCCTGGTAGAGCTTCACGTTCGAGCCGATCGTGGTCGTCTCCCCGACCACGACGCCCGTCGCATGGTCGATGAAGAAGCTCCGGCCGATCCGCGCCCCGGGGTGGATGTCGACCCCGCTCCGGGAATGGGCCCACTCGCTCATGATCCGCGGCATCAGCGGGACCCCCATCGCCTGGAGCTCGTGGGCCACCCGGTGCACGGTCACGGCCAGCATCCCCGGGTAGGCGAGGATCACCTCGTCGAGACTGGCCGCGGCGGGGTCGCCGTCGTAGGCGGCCTGCACGTCGAGGACGAGGGCGTCGCGCACGGCGGGCAGGCAGGCGAGGAAGCGCGCCACGACCCGGCGGGCCTCGCCGGCGCACGGGTGGGACGGCTTCCCGTCGCACTCCGCCGCGTAGCAGAGGCAGGTCTCCACCTGCCGCTCCAACTTCTCACGGAGCGTGGAGAGGAGGTTCCCCACGTGGAAGGCGAGGTTCTCGTCGGTCAGGTCCTGGCGGCCGTAGTAGCCCGGGTAGAAGAGCTCCAGCAGGACCCTCACGATCTCGAGGATCTCGTCGCGCGAGGGCAGGAAGCGGCGGTTGACGTGCTGCGCCCGCGGGTCCCGCCTGTAGCTCCCGAGCAGCCCCTCGACGAGTTGCGGCAGCTCTCCCCCGGCGCTCACGGCGTCACCGGGGAGGCGACCATCTTCTCGACCTCGGCGAAGAGGCCTTCGTAGAGGGGGCCGGTGAGGTAGCGCTCGCCGGAGTCCGGCAGCACGGTCACGATCGTCTTGCCCGCGAAGGCGGGGTCGAACGCGAGGCGCAGCGCCGCCGCCATCGCCGCCCCGCACGATACCCCGGACAGGATCCCCTCCTCCTTCGCCAGCCGCCGCGCCATCGTGATCGACTCCTCGTTCGTCACCCGCTCCACCCGGTCCACCACCGAGAGGTCCAGGTTCTTCGGCACGAAGTTCGCGCCGAGTCCCTGGATCTTGTGAGGGGCCGGCGTCAGCGCCTGGCCGGCCAGGGTCTGCGTGATGAGCGGGGACGCCTCCGGCTCCACCGCCACGCTGAGGATCGCCTTCCCCTTCGTCTTCTTGATGTGCCGGCTCACTCCGGTGATCGTCCCTCCCGTCCCCACCCCGCTGACGAACACGTCCACTGCCCCGTCGGTGTCGTCCCAGATCTCGGGGCCCGTCGTCCACTCGTGGATGGCCGGGTTCGCCGGGTTCTCGAACTGCTTCATCAGCACGTAGCGCGCGGGCTCCGCTGCCGCCAGCTCCTCCGACTTCGCCACCGCCCCCTTCATCCCGAGCGGCCCCGGCGTCAGGACGAGCTTCGCCCCCAGGGCCACCAGCACCTTCCGCCGCTCCATGCTCATCGTCTCCGGCATCGTCAGCACGCACTCGTAGCCGCGGGCGGCGCCGGCGTAGGCGAGAGCGATCCCGGTGTTCCCGCTCGTCGCCTCCAGGATCGCCTGGCCGGGCTTGAGCGTGCCCCGCCTCTCGGCGTCCAGCACCATCGACGCCCCGATCCGGCACTTCACCGAGTACGCAGGGTTGCGGCCCTCGATCTTGGCGAGCACCGTCGCCCTCGCCCCCTTCGTCAGGTGGTTGATCCGAATGAGCGGCGTCCGCCCGATCGACGCCGTGTTGTCGTCGTAGATGCGTGCCATGGGTCCTCTCCCTGCTGCCGACACCGGTCCCCCACCGGCCGTCGGAAGTCGCTCGTCGATCCTAGCATCGGCGCGGGGGAACGGGAGACCGTGCCGCGGGAACCGTACCCCACGGAGCTCAACGCACGAACGACTCGACCCGCGAGGCCTCCGAGAGGGGGACGAGGTACCGGCCGGGCTCCCGTGCGATCTTCTCGTGGGCGGCGCGCAGGGTCGCCTCGCCGGCATAGCTCACCGCCGACTGCAGGTGCCCGCGCATGCGGGCGAGGATGCCCACGACGCTGCCCACGTAGGGCACCCGCACCGACTGCCCCTCGGCGGGCGTGCGCAGGGCCTCGGCCAGCTCGTCCTCCTCGGCCCCCGCCGCCACCGCCTCCGGCGACGTCATGCCGCGGTAGATCTTCACCTTCTGCCTCGTGGCCGGGTCCTCGACGACGATCCCCGGCGCCTCGTCCGTGCCCGAGAGCAGGCTGCCCAGCATCACCGTCGAGGCGCCGCACGCCACGGCGAGGAAGAGGTCCTTGTCGTCGCGCACCCCGCCGTCGGCGATGATCGGCACCTTGCCCCCCGTCGCGAGAAAGGCCTCGCGAACCGCCTGGAGCTGGGGGACGCCGGCCCCGGTCTCCAGCCGTGTCCGGCAGCCCCGTCCGGGCCCGACGCCGACCTTGATCGCGTCCACGCCCAGGTCGAGGAGCCGCCGCGCGCCCTCCGCCGTGGCCACGTTCCCGACCACGAGGGGGACGGGGCCGATCCTCTTTCGCAGCTCGGAGGCCGCCGCCACCACCACCCCGGCGTCGGCGTGGGCCACGTCGAGGAGCAGCACGTCCACCTCCTGCTCGACGAGCGCCTGAGCGCGCTCCAGGAAGTCGCCTGTCGCGCCCACCGCGGCGCCGACCCGGAGCCGGCCTCGCCCGTCCTTCGTCGAATGCGGCTTCTGCTTGTAGAGCTTGAGGTCGCGCATCGTGACGAGGCCCCGCAGACGGCCGCCGCCGTCCACGAGGGGCAGCTTCTCGACCCGGTGCTCGAACATAGCCCGCTCGGCCTCCTCGAGGGACACCGTGGGCGGGCGGGTCACGAGGCGCTCGCGGGGAGTCATGAACGCGGCGACCGGCCTCGAGTCGGAGACGGCGTCGAGGGGCATGTCGCGGTGGGACAGGATGCCCGCCAGCCGTCCGCTGCCCTTCACCTCCTCGATCAGGAAGCTGCTCGCGTTGTGCTTGCGCATGTCGGCGCGGGCCTCGGCGATCGTGGCGGTCAGGGACAGCGTGGCCGGGGCGTCGATCACGTAGGAGTGCCGCGTCTTCACGTAGCGCACGCGGGCCGCCTCGTCGGCGATCGAGGCGTTGCGGTGGAGGAAGCCGATGCCGCCCTCGAGGGCGAGCGTCTTCGCCATCTCCTCGCCGACGACCGTGTCCATGTTCGCCCCGAGGACGGGCAGGGCGAGGTCGAGCCCGGCCACGAGGGGCATGGCGAGCGAGACCTCGCGCCGCGTCCCCACCGGCGTGTGCTGGGGCCGGAAGAGGAAGTCGTCGAACGTCTTCCCGACGAAGAAGGGCTCGATCTCGGCCATGAGCCTATGATCGCTCACTCTGAACGGGGCCGGAGGATCCCGGCCCCGGCGGTTGTCGCGAGGCGGGGAGCCGACGACAATGACGCCCGTGGACAAGAGGGCTCGTCGCATCCTGACCTTGGGCCTCGGCCTGTGCGCCGCGGGCTCGGCGCTGGCCGCTCCCGCGGACCTCGACGAGGTCACTCGAAAGGGAGCGCTGCGCGTTCTGAGCGTCCTCGTGAACCAGCAGGAGGCCTTCATCTCCGCGAAGCCGGGCATCGGCCTCGACCGGGAGCTGCTCGAGGGCTTCGCCGCCTTGCACCGCATCCCACTGACGGTCGTGCCGGTGGGAGGTTGGGACGAGCTGGTCCCCGCCCTCCTCGAGGGCCGCGGCGACGTGATCGCCGGCCGCTTCACGGTGACCGAGGCCCGAAGGAGGCAGATCGACTTCACGGTCGAGGTCTTCCCGACCCGCAGCGTGGTCCTCACCCGCAGGCCGCATCGAGTGGTGGCCACGCTCGAGGAGCTGCACAAGGAGCGGGTGGGGACGGTCAAGGGGACGAGCATGGCCGACGCCCTCGCCGCGGCCCGGGTGCCTCCGGCGAACGTGGACGACGGCATACTCACCGGCACGCTGCCCGCAGCGCTGAAAGCAGGCCGCGTCACGGCGATCGTCCTCGGGGTGGAAAACGCCATCGCCGACCGGCGCGAGGATCCGGACCTGCAGCTCGGCGTCTTCCTGGGACCGCCCGGGTCTCTCGCCTGGGGCGTCCGCAAGACGGACCCGAAGCTGCGGCAGGCCCTCGACGCCTACATCGGCGGCGTCCGGCGGACGCCCACCTGGAGCCGCCTCGTGGTCAAGTATTTCGGCGAGGAGGCTCCCGAGATCCTGAAGAAGGCGCGCGCCGAGAACATGCCCTGAGATTTCGTATCGCCGCCCCGAAGGCGGCGCCTTCACGGCGGCGAGCGGTGCCGGGCGGCGAGAAGCACGCGCGAGTACCAGTCCTCGCGGCCGGGCAGGGGCTTCTCGACGAGCGCCCTCCGCCGGGCCTCCCAGTCGAGACCGGGGTCGAGCCACTCGTCCCAGGCCGACCGGCCCGCGACGTCGTGCAGGAGGATCTCGCCGACCCTCCACCTCTCGCCCGACTCCACCGGGACGATGCGGAGCGCGGCCACCGGTCGGCCGCCCAGGGGGATGGCGAACACGTCGTGGTCGATGATGGCCTGGGGGTGGCCGTTCACCCAGCGCAGGTCGAGCCGCTCCTCGCGCCGCCTCCGGGACGCCACCGTCTCGAACGACCGTCCGTCCGCGCTCACCTGGATGTCGGCGCTCCGCGGAAGGCGAGGGCCGTCGAGGGCCGAGAGGAGCGTCACCGCCTCGAGCGGCCGCGGAGCGGCGAGCCGCAGCTCGAAGGGCGCCGTGGGATCGGGCTCGACGCAGGTCCGGAGGTCCGCATCGCCCGCCGGCCCCGCTCCCGGCCACGGGACCGCGTCGGGGGCGAACGGCGGCACGAAGGCGTGGAAGACGATCGCCGGGCCGGCGACGTCGCGCCGCCACCTACCGCCCAGCCGCCGCATGGCGAGCTCGAACTCCTCCGGGGTGGGCAGGCCGCTCGGGACCGCCGGGGTCAGCACCCACGCTACGTTCTTGGCGAAGCGCACCTCGTCGAGGAGCGGCAGGGGCCAGTGCCGGAAGCGGTCGTTCCAGGGCGGCGACGCCACGATGCGCTCGCCGCTCTCCCACGTGAGGCGGAAGGCGGTGCCGTAGGAGGCGTACACGCGGCGGACACCCTCGGCCTCGAGGAGCCGCCGGACCGGCCGCAGGTCCTCCAGCAGGAAGGGCAGGGCCGCGCGGTCGGTCCGGCGCCACGTCTCGAGGAGCTGGAGCCCGAGGCCGAGGTGGAGCGTGGCGAGCGCGAGAACGGCGACCCACGCGCGGCGCGACGTGCCGCGGGGGGCGGCCGACCACGCGACGAGGGCGGCGACCGGAAGGTAGAGAGGCGTCAAGAAGCGGATCGTGTGGGGCGCCGCCCGCAGAGGAAGGGGGAAGGCGAGGAGGGCGAGACCCGCGGCGAGAAGGTAGAGAGAGGCGACGTGGCGGCGGGTGGCCGCACGGCCGGCCAGGACGAGCAGGAAGCCGTAGAGGAGGACGGTCAGCCCGGCCGCCCACCCCGGCGCGTGGAGCACGAGGTCCGCGTCGTCGGCGACCACCGGGACGTGGGTCCCGAGCACGCCCCCGACCGGCTCGTGCAGGTGCTCGAGGGTGGCCGCGAGGTGGTCGAGGCTCGACTCGTTCCGGGCGGAGACCCGCACGATGCGAGTGGCCTCGTCGTCGCGCAGGGCGCGCGACCAGAGGGGCGCGCTCGCGGCCACGAACGGCACGAGGCCCCACGCGAGGAGCCGCCTTTTCCCGCGCGAGCGGAAGAGCACCCAGGCCCCCGCCGCCGCCACCGCGCTCGCCGACATGAGGTGGGTCCAGAGCGCGAGCCCCGACGAGATCCCCAGCAGGAGGAGCGTGCCGCGCGGCGGCGGCGCCTCGGCGTCGGCGAGGCGGCGTCCCGCCCGGGCGGCGAGGAGCAGGATCACGCCGCAGAGGGCGAGGGTCGTCGGGTAGAAGGGCGGCGGCAGTGCGGCGAGGAGGAGAAAGTACGGCGGGGGACAGGCGACGAGCACGGCCGCGGGAAGCGCGGCCCGCTCGTGGAGCTCCCGAGCGAGCGCGTAGGCGAGAGGCACCAGCAGCAGGGAGAGGAAGAAGCAGGGAACGCGCAGCGCCTCCACGGAGTATCCCCACACCGCCACGAAGGGCAGGGCCACCCACGAGTCGAGCGGCGAGCCGTAGGGCTGGCCCCAGAGCGTGGACCCGACCCCGGGGTGGCGCGCCATGAGCCCGACGATCGCCGTGTCCCCGTCCACCGGCGTGCGCAGCGCCTCGATCCAGAACGGCAGTCGTACGGCGATCGCCAGGAGGAGGGCGAGGGGTATGGCGCGCGAGGGCCTCAATGCCCCTCCGCCTGCGGGGCCTCTCCCGGCGCTTCGGCCGCCCCCTCGACCCCGACCCCGGCGAACCAGGGGGGCGGCCACGGTCGGGTGGCCCACGCCAGGAGGCTCGGCCCGACCGAGAGAGCGAGGACGAGCGCCACCGCCGCCGCCGCCCACGCGTGCGGGCGGTCGACCGGCGCCTCACCCGCGCGCCGCCGTCGTGCCCGCCAGGCGACCCAGCCGTGCGCCGCCACGAGGAAGACGGCCGGCATGGCGGGCAGGCGGTAGCGCGGATAGCCGTGAGCGGCCACGTGGAGGAGCACGTAGAAGGCGAGGAAGGCGAGGACCAGCGCGGGGGCGCGGCCGCGGGGGAGCCGGGCCACGCCGGCCACGAAGAGGACGAGCACCGCGAGGTAGGGAGAGAGGACGACCACGACCGCCGCGAGCGCCCGCGGCCGGGCAACGGGGCCGTAGGCGCCCCGCTCGAGATGGACGATCGGCTGGCCGTGGGCGGCCCAGAAGGCCGGCATCTCGTCCCGCAGCTTCTCGAGGATCCAGAGCGGCTGCCGCTCGAGGATCGACTCGATCGCCCGCCGCCGGGCGAGCTCGTACTTCTCGATCCGGCCGTGGACCGCCCAGTACTCCTCGTAGACCTGCTCGCGCGAGAGCCGGGTGTTCCCCTGCCAGAGGTTCAGTGCCCCCGCGGTCGACACGGGGACGAAGGCGTCGAAGACGAGCCAGTTCCGGAGCGTCCACGGCAGGACCACGAG
>DATJYX010000020.1:0-56591 GCA_035577965.1 Vicinamibacteria bacterium
TGAATATCGGGGGCGCGACGAAGTGCCTGGTCACGGTGTCTCCTCTGGTGGCCTACGGCGCCGGCGTGCTCGCGGGCCAATTCGCTCTAACGTATCCGACCTGGAGAGTCAACGGCACTACGACCGATCACGTTTTCAATCCCTGGTGCTTCCTGTCGGCTCCGGCGTCAACTGGCACCTACTACACTTGCACGACTGCCGGTGTGGCCTCGCCCACTGGGAGCGCCAGCAACACGTACGACTTCGGGTGCTCCAACAACTTGGGTGCCTACTCCGGTAGCGCGTATTGCCACGCAACCGTGGTCTGCTTGCCCTAGAGTCGACGAGGCAGCGGGCAAGAAAGAGGTCCGGAGGGCACATCGAGGCTCTCGGGCAGGGGATCGGAGCGAACGCGGCTCAGTTGAGTGAGGATGTTTCAGGACCGCACTGAGGTGCGAGAGCCGGCTTGCTCGTTGATGCCTGAAGGGCCCCAGCCGACGTTCGGATACGTCGGCGCAGCCACGAGCCGTGTGCTTCTCGGGCGGGTCGGGACGACCGCTGTGGGTTTTCCCGGCCCGCGCCTTGTGCGGGGGCCCACCATTCCCGCGACGAAGGGACGCTCTGGGCGGCGCGCCGAAGGTGGTGGGCAACAGGCTCCGCGAGCGACAACCAAGTCGCCCGACGCGCAGCTGCTCTTTCTTCGAACGCCGCCAGATCGTCAGTCCGAAGGGTCGGAGGGTTCGCCGACTCGACCCGTGACGAGCGTGCACGCCCCAATCCGAGCTCCGGGGGAAGTCTGCCCTCGGGCTCGGGTCGACGGCGGCATACCGCGGACGAGGAGCTCTTGAGCCACTCGCTCTCCGTTCCGGCGATGGTTGCCTTGGCCGCTGCGGGATTCTTGACACCGCTCGTTCGCCTCGCCGCCCGCCACTGGGGCTTCCTCGACCGTCCCAACGAGCGGTCCTCTCACCGCCGGATCGTCCCCCGCGGGGGAGGGGTGGCGATCCTCGCCGCGGTGGGCCTCAGCCTGGCCCTCGCCCGCGGATCCTGGCCGGGCTCGAGTGCCGCAGTGGCGCTCCTCGCAGGAATGCTGGTGCTGGCGGCGCTGGGCCTCTGCGACGACCGGTTCAGTCTCTCGCCGGCCCTGCGGCTCGCCGTTCACCTCGCGGTGGCCGCGGGCTTCGTCTCCGTCGCGGGGTCGATCGACCGCGTGCCCCTGCCCCCGCCTCTCGACGCGAGCCTCGGTCCGGCCGGTTCGGTCGTCAGCGTCCTGTGGATCGTGGCCGTCGTCAACTTCTACAACTTCATGGACGGCATCGACGGCCTAGCGAGCCTGCAGGCGATCGTGACGGGGGCGGGGATCGCGCTCGCCGGCTTCGATCCGTTCGCCTCGCTGCTCGGGGCCGCGCTGGCCGGAGCCGCGGCGGGCTTCCTGGTCTTCAACTGGTCGCCGGCGAGCATCTTCCTCGGCGACGTGGGGAGCGGCGCCATGGGATTCTGCCTCGCCGCGCTCCCCTCCCTGGCCGCGCCCGCGGCGAGGCCGTCGATGGTCCTGTTCGTGGCGCTGAGCCTCTGGCTCTTCCTCTCGGATGCCACCTGGACGCTCCTCCGGCGGATGGCCCGCGGCGAGCGACTGCACCAGGCGCACCGCGAGCATCTCTACCAGAGGCTCGTGTCCTCGGGGTGGAGCCACGCTCGAGTGTCGGGGGGACTGGGGCTGGCCGCGGCGGTCCTCACGGCCGCCGCGCTCTTCGCGCTGCCGTCGCGTCAGCCTCCGGTGCGGTGGCTTCCCGTGCTGCTCGCCCTGCTGGTCTTCTCGGCGGAGGTCACCCTGGTCGTGCACCGGGAAGGGCGTCGGAGCTGAGGCCGACCAGCACGGAGCGCGACCGACTGCCGGCGGCGAGACGACGACGGGCTACGGCATCACCTTCCGGTGCCGGGCCGTCTCCTCCTCGTAGTACTTGCGGTAGAGCACGTCCCACTCGTCGGAGCCCTCGACGATCCCGCGCTTCTGGCTCTCGAGCTTGCGGCGCACGAGGGCGTCGATCGCCTCGTCGTTGCGCATCTCGTCCATGATGATCCGGACGATCGTCTGGCGGATCTCCTGCGGCTCGTCGAAGTACTCGACCCCGTCGTCGCCGTCGAGGTGGTGGAGGATGAGGTGCGAGAGGTGGAGCACCTTCTCGCGGGAGAGCTTCACAGGACGATCCCCTTCTTCTTCGCGAGCTCGCGCTTCACCTTCTTGAACATCTCCGAGTAGGTGATGTCGGAGCGCTCCATGTGGGCCATGTGCTGGGCGAGGACCTCGCGGGCCTCCTCGTTGAGGCGGTCCTCGATCGACAGCTCGTCCACGATCGTTCGGGCGATGCCGTCGATCACCCGGCCCTCGTCGTCCACCTCGAGGCGCCGGGCGGCGACCAGCGTCTTCACGATCTTGCGGGAGATGAACTGGATCTCGTCGGCGGAGAGTCGCATGGTGTCTTCAAAGCGCGAAGTATACCACCGCGCCGCCCGTGCTATCCTCGCGCCGCCATGGGGCTCCACGTCGTCTCCCATCCTCTCGTGGAGGACGTGCTCGCCGGCCTCCGCGACCGGCGCACGCCGTCCTCGGAGTTCCGCCGCCTCGCCCACCGGGTGAGCCTGCTCGTGGCCGCCGAGGCGACCCGCGACCTGCCGACGGCGGAGACCCGGGTCGAGACGCCGCTCGAGAGCGCGGCCGCGAGGACGCTCGCCCGCCGCGTCGTCGCCGTGCCCGTGCTCCGGGCCGGCCTCGGGATGCTCGACGCCTTCCTCGAGCTCGTGCCCACGGCGCAGGTGGGGTACTTCGGCCTCGAGCGCAACGAGCAGACGGCCGTCGCCCGCCGCTACTACGAGAAGGTCCCGAAGGACCTGAAGGACGCGGTCGTGTACCTCCTCGACCCGATGCTCGCCACCGGGGGCTCGGCGGCAATGGCGATCGAGGGACTGGAGGGCCTCGGGGCGCGGCAGGTGCGGCTCCTCTGCGTCGTGGCCGCGCCGGAAGGAGTGCGGTACCTCGAGAAGGCGCATCCCGGCGCCGAGGTCTTCACCGCTGCCCTCGACCGCGAGCTGAACGACCACAAGTACATCCTGCCCGGGCTCGGGGACTTCGGAGACAGACTCTTCGGGACATGATGCACCGCCGGGGGGTGGAACCCCGGTTGGAAGGCCCTCGTCTCCGAGCCTCCGCCCCCACGACGACCACACGGAGATACTCAGATCGCCCCGCGCTCTGCGCGGCGAGCATGTTGACGCTCCTCCTGCCGTTGTACTAGTCTCCTTCTTCTATTGCACGGTCCCCTGCCGCGCCAGGGGCCGCTCCCACGAGACAGATCAGGGAAGCCTTGAGTCACGAGACGGCCGGCGAGTCTGCGGCGTAACGACATGGCCCAGCTCTTCCCGAGGTCCGCGAACCAGGTCGCGAGGGCGAGCGTCGTCGTGGGCGCCCTTCTCGCGTTCGCGCTGGCCGGCTTCGTCATGTTCGTCGTCCCCCGCTCGTCCTACTGGACGCGGCAGAAGGAGGCCCGCGAGCAGCCCGTGCCCTTCTACCACCTGCACCACGTGGGCGGGATGGGCATCGACTGCCGCTACTGCCACACCGCGGTCGACAAGTCGGCCACCGCCGGCATCCCCCCGACGAAGACCTGCATGAACTGCCACTCCCAGATCTTCAACCAGAGCCCCACGCTCGAGCCGGTGCGGGCGAGCTTCCGCACCGACCGGTCCATCGAGTGGGTGAAGGTCCACGACCTGCCCGACTTCGTCTACTTCAACCACAGCGCCCACGTGAACAAGGGCGTGGGCTGCACGACCTGCCACGGCCCGATCGACAGGATGTCCTTCGTCTGGCAGGAGAAGTCGCTCCTCATGGAGTGGTGCCTCGACTGCCACCGGCAGCCCGAGAAGTACCTCCGCCCGAAGAGCGAGGTCTACAGCGTCGCCTGGAAGGCTCCTTCGAACCAGCTCGAGATCGGGCGGAGGCTCGCCGCCCAGTACAAGGTCAAGACCCAGGTCACCTGCTCCACGTGCCACCGATGAGCGAGGAACACGTGAAAGCCGTCCCTGTGGAGCTCCAGGGCGTGCGCCGCCGGCCCGAGGGAGCGGGCCGGATGCGCTACTGGAAGAGCCTCGACGAGCTCGCCGAGACGCCGGCCTTCCTCGAGCTCCTCCACCGGGAGTTCCCCGAGCAGGCGTCGATGTTCGAGGACCCGAAGGGGCGCCGAGAGTTCCTGACCCTCATGGGAGCGTCGTTAGGCCTCGCCGGGCTCACCGCCTGCACGAAGCAGCCCGAGGAGAGGATCCTGCCCTACGTGCGGCAGCCGGAGGCGATCGTGCCCGGCCGTCCGCTCTTCTTCGCCACCGCCGCCGGGCACGACGGCTACGCGCGCGGGATCC
The DNA here is from genome assembly GCA_035577965.1 of Vicinamibacteria bacterium. Taxonomy (GTDB): domain Bacteria; phylum Acidobacteriota; class Vicinamibacteria; order Fen-336; family Fen-336; genus DATBSL01. The sequence goes on from DATJYX010000020.1 coordinate 4,393, forward strand.
TCGTGGAGAGCCACGAGGGCCGGCCGACGAAGGTGGAGGGCAACCCGGACCATCCGGCGAGCCTGGGTGCGACCGACGTCTTCGGCCAGGCCCACGTCCTCGGCCTCTACGACCCCGACCGCTCCAAGACGGTCCTCTACTACGGCCAGGACCGGACGTGGAATGACTTCCGCGCCGCGCTGCGCGAGGCCCTCGCCCGCCAGAAGGCGAAGGGCGGCGCGGGCCTGCGCTTCCTCACCGGGCGGGTGACGTCGCCCACGCTCGCCGCGCAGATGGCCGGCCTCCTCGCCGCGTTCCCGCAGGCGAGGTGGGTGAGCTGGGAGCCGGCCGGCCGCGACCACTCGCGGGCAGGCGCCGTCCTCGCCTTCGGGGAGCCCCTCGAGGCGCAGTACCGCCTCGACCGGGCCGACGTGATCCTGAGCCTCGAGGCCGACTTCGTCTCGTCGCACCCGTCGAGCCTGCGCCTCGTCCGCGAGTTCGCCTCCCGCCGGAAGGCGAGCGCGGCGAAGCCGGAGATGAACCGGCTCTACGTCGTCGAAGGCTCGCCCACGACGACCGGCGCCTCGGCGGATCACCGGCTCCCGCTCCGAAGCTCCGCGATCGAAGGCTTCGCACGGGCCGTGGCCGCGGCCCTGGGCCTGCCGGTCGAAGGCGGCGCGGACCACGCCTGGGTCGCGCCGGTCGCGAAGGACCTGAAGCGGGCGGGGGCGAAGGCCCTCGTGATCGCGGGCGAGTCGCAGCCGCCGGCGGTGCATGCGATCGCGCACGCCGTCAACGAGGCCCTGGGGGCCGTCGGCACGACGGTGACGTACACGGCGCCCGCGGAGGCGGCCCCGGGCGGGGAGACGGCGGCCCTCGAGACGCTCGTGGACGAGATGCGGAAGGGCGCCGTCGAGGTGCTCGTCATTCTCGGGTCGAACCCGGCGTACGCCGCTCCAGCCGACCTGCAGATGATCGAGGCGCTCGACAAGGTGCCCCTCCGGATCCACCACGGGCTCTCCCTCGACGAGACCGCGGAGCGCTGCCACTGGCACCTGCCGGCCTCCCACCCTCTGGAGAGCTGGGGCGACCTCCGGGCCGCGGACGGGACGGTCTCGATCGTCCAGCCCCTCATCGCTCCGCTCTACAGCACGCTCTCCGACCTCGAGGTCCTGGCCGCGTTCGGCGAGGGAGAGCAGAAGGCGCACGAGATCCTCCGCGCTCACTGGGAGCGGCAGCTCGGCTCCGCCGACTTCGAGCGGCGCTGGAACCGGGCCCTCCACGACGGCGTCGTGGCCGGCACCGCCTTCGACGCGAAGGCGGTGAAGGTCCGCGCCGGAGACTGGATGAAGGCGGGGCGGCCGCCCGCCGCATCCGCGCTCGAGATCGCCTTCCGCGCCGACCCCGCCGTCTTCGACGGGCGCTTCGCGAACCTCGGCTGGCTGCAGGAGCTGCCGAAGCCGCTCAGCAAGATCACGTGGGACAACGTGGCGCTCCTGAGCCCGAAGACGGCCGCGGCGCTCGGTGGCGTCCAGACCGAGGAGACGTCGAAGGGCCACGTCACCGAGGTCGCGGAGCTGAGGCTGGGCGGCCGATCCGTGAAGGCGCCGCTCTGGGTGCTCCCCGGCCACGCCGACGATGCGGTCACCGTCCACCTCGGCCACGGCCGCCGCCGGGCGGGCCAGGTCGGGACCGGGGTCGGCTTCGACGCCTACGCGCTGCGGACGAGCGGCGCGCCGTGGACGGCGGGAGGGCTCGAGATCGTGAAGACGGGCGAGACCGCTCGCATCGCCTGCACCCAGGACCACTGGACGATCGACGCGACCCCGCACGAGCAGGCCCGGGAGAGGCACATCGTCCGGGCGGTGACGCTCGCCGAGCTGGCCAGGGACCCGGAGGCCGTCCAGAAGATGGCCGAGCCCGCGGCCCCGGGGCTCTCCATGTACCCGCCCTACAAATACGAGGGCCACGCGTGGGGCATGGCCGTCGACATGAGCGCCTGCGTCGGCTGCAACGCCTGCGTCACCGCCTGCCAGTCCGAGAACAACATCCCGGTGGTGGGGAAGGACCAGGTGGCCCGCGGCCGGGAGATGCACTGGATCCGCGTCGACCGCTACTACGCGGGCCGGCCGGAGAGCCCGGAGACCTTCCACCAGCCCGTCCTCTGCATGCAGTGCGAGAACGCCCCCTGCGAGGTGGTCTGCCCGGTGGCGGCCACCCAGCACAGCGAGGAAGGCCTCAACGACATGGTCTACAACCGCTGCGTGGGGACGCGGTACTGCTCGAACAACTGTCCCTACAAGGTGCGGCGGTTCAACTTCCTCCTCTACCAGGACTGGGACACCCCGACCTTCAAGATGATGCGGAACCCCGAGGTGACGGTGCGCTCGCGGGGGGTGATGGAGAAGTGCAGCTACTGCGTGCAGCGCATCAGCCGGGCCCGCATCGACGCCAAGAACGAAGGCCGGGAGATGAAGGACGGCGACGTGGTGACCGCGTGCGAGGCGGCCTGCCCGGCGCAGGCCATCGTCTTCGGCGACGTGAACGACCCCGGGAGCCGCGTGGCGAAGCTGAAGGCGAGCGAGCGGAACTACGGGCTCCTCGCCGAGCTGCAGACGAGGCCGCGCACGACGTACCTCGCGGCGGTCCGCAACCCCAACCCGGAGATCGGCGGGGGCGGGAATGGCTAGCCCCTCGCGCGCCGAGACGCCGATCATCGGCCCCGGGCACACGTTCGCCTCCGTCACCGACAAGATCGCGAGCCTCGTCCTCACCACGAAGACGCCGGTCGGCTGGTTCCTCGGCTTCGGGGCCGCCTTCGCCCTCTTCAACCTGCTCCTCGTGGCGGTCGCCTACCTGCTCCTCAAGGGCACGGGCATCTGGGGCATCAACGTCCCGGTCGGCTGGGCCCTGGCGATCGTCAACTTCGTCTGGTGGATCGGGATCGGCCACGCGGGCACGCTGATCTCGGCCATCCTGCTGCTGCTGCGCCAGCAGTGGCGCACCTCGATCAACCGCTTCGCGGAGGCGATGACCCTCTTCGCGGTGGCCTGCGCGGGGATGTTCCCGATCATCCACATGGGGCGGCCGTGGGTGGGGGCCTACTGGCTGATGCCCTACCCGAACACGATGGGCCTGTGGCCCAACTTCCGCAGCCCCCTCATCTGGGACGTGTTCGCGGTGTCGACCTACGCGACGGTGTCGCTCCTCTTCTGGCTGGTGGGCCTCATCCCCGACCTCGCCACGCTCCGCGACCGCGCGCAGAGCCGGTCGGCGAAGCTCGTCTACGGCATCCTGGCCCTGGGCTGGCGGGGCTCGGCCCGGCACTGGAGCAACTACGAGACCGCCTACCTCCTCCTCGCCGGCCTCTCGACGCCGCTCGTCGTGTCGGTCCACACCGTGGTGAGCTTCGACTTCGCGATCGCGCAGCTGCCGGGCTGGCACGCCACGATCTTCCCGCCCTACTTCGTGGCCGGCGCGATCTACGCCGGCTTCGCCATGGTGCTCACGCTCGCCATCCCCCTCCGCAAGGCGTACGGGCTCGAGGACTTCATCACCATGCGGCACCTCGAGAACATGGGCAAGGTCCTCCTCGCCACCTCTCTCATCGTGGTCTACGGCTACACGATGGAGGCGTTCATGGCGTGGTACAGCGGGGCGACGTACGAGCGCTTCATGATCTGGAACCGCATGTTCGGCCACTACGGGTGGTCGTACTGGGCGCTCCTCTTCTGCAACCTCGTGACGCCGCAGCTCATGTGGTTCAAGCGGTTCCGGACGAGCGTGGGCTGGCTCTTCGCGGTGGCGATGGTCGTCAACGTCGGCATGTGGCTCGAGCGGTTCGTGATCGTGGTGACGAGCCTCCACCGCGACTTCCTGCCCTCGTCGTGGGGCGTCTACGCGCCCACCTTCTGGGACTGGGCGACCTTCGCCGGCACCCTCGGCCTCTTCCTCACCCTCTTCTTCCTCTTCGTCCGCGTCCTGCCCGCCATCTCCATCTTCGAGATGCGGACGATCCTGCCCGGGGCGGCCCTCGGGAAGGAGAAGGCGTGAACGGCCCCGAGATCCACGGCCTCCTGGCCGAGTTCCACGAGCCCGGTGCGCTCGTGCGGGCGGCGGAGGCCGTCCACGCCGCCGGCTACCGCAAGGTGGACGCCTACACGCCCTATCCGATGGAGGAGGTGCTCGAGGCTCTCCACCTCCACCACTCGCACGTCCCGAAGCTCGTGCTCGCCGGCGGTCTCTTCGGCCTCGCCGCCGGGTGGGGGCTTCAGTACTGGGCCTCGGTCGTCGAGTACCCGATGAACATCGGCGGGCGGCCCTTCAACGCGTGGCCCGCCTTCGTCGTGCCCTCGTTCGAGACGACCGTCCTCTTCGCCGCGCTCGCGGCCGTCTTCGGGATGCTCGCCCTCAACGGCTTCCCCCGGCCCTACCACCCGGTCTTCAACGTGCCCGCCTTCAGCGCGGCCAGCCGCGACCGATTCTTCCTCTGCATCGAGGCCGAGGATCCGAAGTTCGACCGCGCCTCCACGTGCGCGTTCTTGCACGGGCTCGGCGCGGCCGACGTGCAGGAGGTGATGTCATGACCTCTCGTCGCGCCGTCCGGGCGCACGACGAGGGGGTCTGCGGAGAAGCCCTTGGGATGCGACCGAAAGCCCTCGGGAAGACAGCCCTCGTCCTGCTCGCCGCGGCGGTGACGGCCTGCCGTCAGGACATGCACGACCAGCCCAAGTACAAGCCCTTCCGGGAGAGCGAGATGTTCGCCGACCGGCGCTCGGCCCGTCCCCTCGTGCCGGGCACCGTGGCGCGGGGGACGCTGCGCGAGGACGCCGTCCTCTACACCGGCAAGCTCGGGAAGGACTTCGTGACGGAGATCCCGGTGAAGGTCACGGCCGTGCTGCTCGAGCGGGGGCAGACCGAGTTCCAGGTCTTCTGCTCGCCCTGCCACGGCCGGACCGGCCGCGGCGACGGCATGGTCGTGCAGCGCGGCTTCAAGAAGCCGAGCTCCTACCACGTCGACCGCCTGCGCCAGATGCCGATCGGCTACTTCTACGACGTGATCACCAACGGCTACGGCGCCATGTCCGACTACTCGGCCCAGGTGGCGCCCCTCGACCGGTGGGCGATCGCCGCCTACGTCCGCACCCTGCAGTACAGCCAGCACGCCCCGTCGTCGGACGTGCCGGTGGAGAAGCGTCCCGAGCTGGACCGCAGCCTGGCCGCCGGGCCTCCGCCGGCTTCGGAGCATCACCCATGAGCCCGCCTCCGGTGGCCGACCAGCACGTCCACGGGGGCGTCCCGGGCGCGAGCCCCGCCCTCGAGCGGCTCCAGAAGGGCGCCCTCGCCGGCGGCGGACTCCTTCTGCTCGCCCTCGCCGCCGGCTTCGCCGTCGACCGCGGCCAGTTCTTCCGCTCCTACCTCTTCGGCTGGCTCTTCTGGACGGGCGTCGCCGTCGGCTCTCTCGGCCTCGCCATGCTGAACCACCTGACGGGCGGCCTCTGGGGCCTCGTGCCCCGGCGGCTCCACGAGGCCGCGGCGCGCACGCTTCCCGCGATGGCTCTCCTCTTCGTCCCCGTCCTCCTCGGCGCGTCCTCCCTCTACGCCTGGGCGAGGCCCGAGGCCGTCGCCGACGAGGTGATGCAGAGAAAGGCGGCCTACCTGAACGTGCCCTTCTTCGCCGCCCGCGCCCTCCTCTACTTCGTGGTCTGGGCGTTGCTCGGCGGGCTCTTGAGCTCGTGGTCGCGCGCGCAGGACGGGGGAAGGGATGCCGTCCGCGCCGGGCGCCTCCGGTCCCTCTCCGGCCCCGGCCTCGTCCTCCTCGCCCTCACGACGACCTTCGCCGCCGTGGACTGGGGCATGTCCCTCGACCCCCACTGGTTCTCGACCATCTACGGGATCCTCTTCATCGTCGGGTGGACGCTCTCCGCCCTGTCCTTCACGATCGTGGTCCTGGCGGGCCTCGCCGGCGAGGAGCCGTTCGCCACCGCGCTCCGGCCCGGGACCATGCACGACCTGGGCAAGCTCCTGCTCGCGTTCACGATGCTCTGGGGCTACGTCAACTTCTCCCAGTTCCTCATCGTCTGGTCGGGCAACGTCACCGAGGAGACGCCGTTCTACGTCCGCCGCCTGCACGGCGCCTGGCAGGGCGTGGCGGTCGCGCTCGTCGTCTTCCACTTCGCGCTCCCCTTCGCCCTCCTCCTCTCTCGCCCCCTGAAGCGGAGCGCGCGGGCGCTCGCGTGGGTGGCGGGGCTGATGCTGCTCATGCAGCTCGTCGATCTCTTCTGGCTGCTCGGGCCCGACCTCCTTGGCCACGGGGACGGGGCGCTGCGGGTCCACTGGATGGACGCCGCCGCCGCCCTCGGCCTCGGCAGCCTGTGGCTGTTCCTCTTCGCCCGCCAGGCTCGCACGGCCCCCGTGCTGCCGGTGGGCGAGCCGGAGGTGCGGGCGCTCCTCGCCTCCGCCCCGGCGAAGGCGCATTGAGCCATGAGCACGCACGAGCCGCACCACGCCGGTGGCTACGAGAAGACCGACGCCCACGCCGGGGCGACCTTCCGGGCCGGCCTCTACATCCTCGGGGCCATGTTCCTGACCGCGCTCCTCGTCGTCCCGTTCTACCGGTCCCTCGGCCGGCGGGAGGCCCGCGAGCAGCGGCCGGCGGCGAGCGTCCTCGAGCCCGTGGGCCTCGGCCCCGGGCCCGCCGTCCCGAGGCTCGTCGTCTCGGAGCCCCGGGCCCTCGCCGAGTTCCGCGCCCAGGAGGACGCCCTGCTCACGAGCTACGGCTGGGTGGAGAAGGACGCGGGCATCGCGCGGATGCCGATCGCCGATGCGATGAAGATCGTGGCCGAGCGCGGCCTGCCGAGGTTCCCGGCTCCGGCGGCCGCCCCGACGCCGAGGGCCACCCCGGCGCCGAGGGGAGGTGCGCGATGATCCGCCGGCTCCTCGCCGCCGCCGGGCTCCTCGCCCTCGCCGCGCCGGCACCGGCCCAGATGGGTCCCGTGCCCCCGCCGCCCCGGCAGGCGACTCCCGGGGTCCTGCAGGAGGTCGGGTTCGACCAGAAGCTGGGGGACGTGATCCCGCTCGACCTGGCGTTCAGGGACGAGACCGGGAAGGACGTGAGGCTCGGCGATTACTTCGGGAAGAAGCCCGTCGTTCTGAGCCTCGTCTACTACCGGTGCCCGATGCTCTGCACGATCAGCCTCAACGGCCTGGCCGGGGCGCTCGAGGTGCTCTCCTTCGTCCCCGGCCAGGAGTTCGAGGTCGTGACCGTGAGCTTCGACCCGACCGAAGGGCCGGTTCTCGCGGCCGCCAAGAAGAAGGCCTACATGACGCGCTACAAGCGGCCGGAGGCCGACGCGGGCTGGCACTTCCTGACCGGGCCACAGGAGTCGATCGAGCGGCTCACGAGGGCGGTCGGGTTCCGCTACGTGTGGGACGCGGAGACGAAGCAGTTCGCCCACCCCGCGGGCATCCTCGTGGCCACGCCGGAGGGGAGGATCGCGCGCTACCTCTTCGGCGTCGAGTACTCGCCGAAGGACCTGCGTCTCGCCCTCGTGGACGCGGCGGGCGGGAAGATCGGCAACCCCGTCGACCAGGTCCTCCTCTACTGCTACCAGTACGATCCCCAGAGCGGCCGGTACAGCGCCTCGATCCTCAACCTCGTCCGGCTCGGCGGCCTGGTGACCGTGGCCGCCCTCGCCGCCTTCATCCTGACCGCGGGCCGGCGGCGCCGGGGCGGGCCGAGCGGAGCCGCGGCCGGGCGGAACCAGACGACCGAATGACCCCCTCCTTCCCCCTCGTTCCCGAGCGAGCCTCGTCCGTGGCCGGGGAGGTCGACGCGCTCTTCCTGTTCATCCTCGTGGTGACCGGCATCTTCGCGGCCGGGGTGTGGATCGCGCTCCTCTACTTCGCGATCCGCTACCGCCGCCGCTCGCCGGAGGACCGGCCGCCGGAGATCCACGGCTCGCTCGCCCTCGAGCTCACGTGGACGATCATCCCGTTCCTCCTGATGTCGGTGATGTTCGTCTGGGGGGCGAAGGTCTTCTTCCACCTGAACAGGCCGCCCGACGACGCCATGACGGTGAGCGTCGTCGGCAAGCGCTGGATGTGGAAGCTGCAGCACCCGACCGGCCAGCGCGAGATCAACGAGCTCCACGTCCCGCGCGGCCGGGCGGTGAAGCTCGTCATCACCTCCGAGGACGCCATCCACAGCTTCTTCGTGCCCGCATTCCGCATCAAGAAGGACGCGGTGCCCGGACGGTACAACACCGCCTGGTTCCGGGCCACGAAGGCGGGGAGCTACCACCTCTTCTGCTCGGAGTACTGCGGCACCGAGCACGCGCGGATGACGGGGAGGATCGTGGTCATGGAGCCGGACGAGTACGAGACCTGGCTCGCCGGCGGGCCGGCCCCCGAGTCCCCGGTGGCGGCGGGGGAGAAGCTCTTCACGGAGCTGAACTGCGTCACCTGCCACCGGCCCGACAGCGCCGGACGGGGGCCGGTGCTTCAGGGCCTTTTCGGCCGCCCGGTGAAGCTGGCCAGCGGGGAGACGGTGGTGGCCGACGAGGCGTACGTGCGCGAGTCGATCACGAGCCCCGCCGCGAAGGTGGTGGCGGGCTACCAGCCGGTGATGCCGACCTATCAGGGGCAGGTGAGCGAGGAGCAGATCATCGCCCTCGTCGCCTACATCCAGTCACTGCAGATCCCGTCCCCGGCCGCCCCCGCCGGGGCCAGCGGGCGCTCCCGGTGAGGGCGCGGAGAGAGAGATGAGCAGCGAGCCCGCGGCCCTCCCGACGGAGCACTACCTGAGCGGCGGCTGGGACCTCAAGTCCTGGCTGCTCACGACCGACCACAAGCGGATCGGGATCCTCTACCTCGTCTCGATCACCCTGATGTTCGCGCTGGGCAGCTTCTACGCGGCCCTCGTCCGCTGGAACCTGATGGTGCCCGACGGCAGCCACATGTCGGCCGACACCTACAACAAGGCCTTCACCGGGCACGGCGTGATCATGGTCTTCTTCTTCCTGATCCCGTCCATCCCGGCCACTCTCGGGAACTTCCTCATCCCCCTCATGATCGGGGCGAAGGACCTGGCCTTCCCCAGGATCAACCTCCTGAGCTGGTACATCTACGTGATCGGCGGCGCGCTCACGCTCTATGCGCTCGTGACCGGGGGCCTCGACACGGGCTGGACCTTCTACACGCCCTACAGCACGGTCTTCGCCCAGAGCAAAGTGGAGATCGCGGCGATCGGCATCTTCGTGGCCGGCTTCTCGTCGATCCTCACCGGCCTCAACTTCATCGTGACCATCCACAAGATGCGGGCTCCGGGGATGACCTGGTTCCGGATGCCGCTCTTCGTGTGGGCTCACTACGCGACGTCGATCATCCAGGTCCTGGGGACCCCGGTGGTGGCGATCACCATCCTGCTCGTGGCCCTGGAGAGGATCGTCCACCTCGGCTTCTTCGACCCGAACCGCGGCGGCGATCCCATCCTCTTCCAGCACCTCTTCTGGTTCTACTCGCACCCCGCCGTCTACATCATGATCCTGCCCTCGATGGGCGTGATCAGCGAGATCGTCACCTGCTTCTCCCGCAAGCGCATCTTCGGCTACAGCTTCATCGCGATGTCGAGCCTCGCCATCGCCGCGATCGGCTTCCTCGTCTGGGCCCACCACATGTTCGTCACCGGGATGGCGGTCTACTCGGCGATGGTGTTCTCGGCCCTCACCTACCTCGTGGCCGTGCCCTCCGCGATCAAGACCTTCAACTGGACGGCCACGCTCTACCGCGCCTCCGTGCAGTGGGACACGCCGATGATCTACGTCTTCTGCTTCATCGGCCTCTTCCTGATCGGGGGGCTCACCGGCCTCTTCCTCGGCAATCTGGGGACGGACGTCCACCTCACCGACACCTACTTCGTGGTCGCCCACTTCCACTACATCATGGTCGGGGGGGCGATCATGGGCTACCTGGGCGGGCTCCACTACTGGTGGCCCAAGATCACGGGAAGGAAGTACATCGAGGCCTGGGGCAAGGTGTCGTCGCTCCTCGTGTTCGTGGGCTTCAACCTCACCTTCTTCCCGCAGTTCGTCCTCGGCTACCTGGGCATGCCGCGCCGCTACTACGTCTACCCCGAGGAGTTCCAGGTGCTGAACGTGCTCTCGACGGCGGGGGCGACGATCCTGGGCTTCGGCTACGTCTTCCCGTTCTCGTACCTCACCCACTCCGTCTTCCGGGGCCGGCCCGCCGGCCCGAACCCGTGGGAAGCCAAGGGGCTCGAGTGGACGACGACCTCGCCGCCGCCGACCGAGAATTTCCACGAGGTGCCGATCGTCACCGAGGACGCCTACGACTACGCGAGCCCGCCTCGGGAGGCCGAGCGTGCCTGAGCCCGGCGCCCACGCCGGCGCGGCGTCCCACCCGGAGCTCCGGCACCACTTCGAGAGCCTGGACCAGCAGCGGGAGGCCTCGTCGCTGGGGATGTGGGTGTTCATCGCCCAGGAGGTGCTCTTCTTCGGGGGCCTCTTCGCGACCTACACCGTCTACCGCAGCCAGTACCCCGACGCGTTCTCCGCGGGCAGCCACCACCTCAACTGGAGGATCGGGTTCCTCAACACCCTCGTCCTCATCGGCTCGAGCCTGACCATGGCCATGGCCGTCCACTCGGCGGCCGTCGGGAAGAGCCGGCGGATCGTCGGCTTCCTCCTGGCCACGGTCCTCCTCGGCTCGGTGTTCCTGGGAGTGAAGTACTTCGAGTACGGCGAGAAGATCCGGCCCTGCCTCGGCGACGGGCCCTACACCGGGTGCCTCGTCCCCGGAGAGCGCTTCGACGCTTCCGCCGTCCACCTCGAAGGCGACGTCGGGCGCCGGGTGCAGATCTTCTTCTCCCTCTACTTCGCCATGACCGGCCTGCACGCCCTGCACATGATCGTCGGGATCCCGATCATCCTCACGATCGCCGCCCTGGCCGGGCGCGGGGCCTACGGGCCCGCGTACCACACTCCGGTGGAGATCGTCGGGCTCTACTGGCACTTCGTCGACATCATCTGGATCTTCCTCTTCCCCCTCCTCTACCTGATCGGGGCGCACTGAGCATGTCCGCTCCCCCAACCTCCACGAGCCGCCTGGCCCACCCGGGGGGACACGTCGTCTCCCCCCGGGTCTACGTGGCCGTCTTCCTCGCCCTCTGCGTGCTCACCGTCGTCACGGTGGTGGTCAACGGCTACGACTTCGGGCCCTTCAACCTGATCGTGGCCCTCGGCGTCGCGATCACGAAGGCCTCCCTGGTCGTGCTCTACTTCATGCACGCCCGCTACAGCCCCAAGCTGACCGGCGTCGTCATCGCCTCGGCCGTCGCCTTCTTCGTCATCCTCCTCTTCCTGATCCTGACGGACTACCTGAGCCGGCCCTGGCCGCTGACGGCGGGCGGCTGAGCCCCGGATCTCGAGGACTGGTGCATCGCTGTGGCCGCGCCCTGCTTCGGACCTCGGTGAGACCTCGGCCGGTGTAGACTCGCCGAAACCCCGCACTCTCCCGCGCCGGGTTGCACGGGAGGAAGTCCATGGCCACGACAGACCCGATCCTGACCGCGCTCGCCCGCATGGAAGAGCGCCTCATCGAGCGAGCGGAGGAGTGGCGCCGGGAGGTCCGACTCGACCTCGCCGGCGGCTTTGACGCCGTCCACAAGCGCCTCGACCGCCTGGAGCAGGAGTACGAGATGCTCAAGGCGGGAGTGGCCCGCATCGAAGCGGACGTGGGCGTGCTGAAGGCGGACGTCGCCGTCCTCAAGACCGATGTCGGCATCCTCAAGACCGATGTCGGCATCCTCAAGACCGACGTCACCTCGCTCAAGGACGACGTGGCCTTCCTGAAGGAGGAAGTGGCCTTTCTCAAGCTGGCCGTCGCGAGGCTCGAGGCTCGCCAGGAGCGGGAAGCCTCGGACCGCCGGGATCTCCGAGAGCAGGTTCTCGACTTCCGCCGGCGCCTCGGCGAGCTCGAGGAGCGGGTCAGGGAGATCGAAGGGCGCCTGCCGCGAGGCTGAGCGCGGCTCCGAATCAGCCGGAATCCGCCGGGCCGGAGGCCGTTGGCGCAGCCGCCGCCAGCCGGGCTACAATCCTGCCACGCCGTCGACAAGCTGAATCGGGCGGGCCCGGAGGCGCCGGGACCCTTTTCCACGGGGGATGCCATGCAGGCTCTCGAGATCCTGTTCCGCTGGATGCACATCCTGGCCGGAGTGGTCTGGATCGGCCACCTCTACTTCTTCAACTTCGTCAACGCCCCCTTCCAGGGCAAGCTCGACGGCCCGACGAAGAAGACGGTCAACCCCGAGCTGCTCCCGCGGGCGCTCTATTGGTTCCGCTGGGGCGCGGCCTGGACCTGGGTCACCGGGGTGCTGCTCCTCCTGATCGTCTACTACCACCAGCGCTACGCGGTCGAGGCGGAAGGCTTCACGGCCGGGAGCTGGGTCATGCTGGCCGCGACCTTCCTCGCCCCCTTCGTCTACGACGCCCTCTACAAGAGCCCGCTCGGCAAGAACGTCCGCGGCGCGTTCGTCGTCGCCTACGCGCTGGTCGCGGCCATGGTCTTCCTCTACGCGCACTTCGCGGGCTTCAGCTACCGGGGGACGCTCATCCACGTGGGCGCGATGTTCGGGACGATCATGGCCTTCAACGTGTGGTACCGGATCTGGCCCGCGCAGCAGACGATCATCCGCGCGGTGAAGGAAGGGACGGCCGCCGACGCCGACCTCGTCAAGATGGCCGGGCTCCGCTCCCGCCACAACACCTACATGTCGGTGCCCCTCCTCTACGCGATGGTCGGCCAGCACACGACCTTCTTCGCCGGCGGCAACTGGGGGATCGGCGAGGAGACGCGGTGGATCGTCTTCCTGGTCGTCATCGGCCTCGGCTGGCACATCGTCTTCCACCTCTACAAGCGCAGCGCGAAGGTCCAGGGGTTCTGACGAGAGCAGGCCCCTGAGCGTCCCCGTCGCGGCGCGCCGGACGGGCGGCGGGGTCCTGCCGAAGCCGAAGAGCTGTGCTAGATTAGCGTCCAAGAAGACCAGGACCCAGCGGATCTCCTTTGGGTGACGCCGTGGCCGTGCCGCACTGCTCTTGGTGGGGGCCCTCGTGCGGCAGGCCGGCCCGAACCCGTCTGGAAGGTGAATCGACCGTGCTCTTCAAGGTGCAGCATGGCTAAGCCCGAGCCCGAATCCGACCCTCGCCTGGCCGCGCGGACCCTCAAGCTCAACGTGCTCTTCGCCGCCTCGTCCGTGGGTCTGCTCCTCATCATCGGCCTGATGGTCGAGGCCGACCACGACCGCGAGTGGCGCCAGTACCAGATCCGGTTCAACCAGCTCCGGGTGAAGCTCACCGAGGATGAGATCCAGAAATCGCTCGGCCCCGAGGACGCCCAGCGGCTGAAGGAGATCGACGGCAAGATCGCCCAGGGCAAGCAGGAGGAGGCGGCCCACCGCGACGAGATCCGGAAGGTCCAGGCGGAGATCGACGCGCTGCAGGCCCGATGGTACGCGGCCGACCAGGACTACCGCTTCACGAAGGCCAAGCTCGACGTGGCCCGCTACGAGCTGGACGAGGCGGTCCACGGGAAGAGCGCGACGGTCGACCGCCGAAGGGCCGACGTGGGGAGTCTCGGGCGGAGGTGGGAGGAGTACCGCCTCAGGGTCGAGGACCTCCTGGCCCAGAGCGACGCCAAGAAGGCCCGGCTCGCCGGGCTGGAGCGCACCGAGCTGGACGCCCAGAAGGCCCGCACGGCCCTCCTCGCGGAGAAGACGCGGCTCGAGGACGTCCTCCACCGGATCGCGCCCGGGCGGCTGGTCAGCTTCGTGCGCAACCTCCCGATCCTCGACCTGGCCAACCCGTCGCTGAAGGTCAGCCAGATCATGCCGTCGAGCCTCTACGACGACGTGATCTTCACCCAGACCCCGAAGGTCGACCGTTGCACGACCTGCCACCTCGGCATCGACCAGAAGGGGTTCGAGGACGCGCCCCAGCCCTTCACCACCCACCCGGAGCCGGAGCTCTACGTCCGGGGCCCCCACGCCATCGACAAGTTCGGCTGCACGGAGTGCCACCTGGGGCGGGGCCGCGGCACGACGTTCGTCACCGCGGTCCACACTCCGTCGACCAAGGAGCAGGAGAAGGCCTGGGGCCGCTACTCGGGAACCGAGTCCTACGAGCCGATGGACCACTGGGACCAGCCCATGCTGGCCCGGGGGGCCACGCAGTCGCAGTGCGTCAAGTGCCACCGCGGGGTCGTCGAGGTGCCGAAGGCCAGGAGCCTGAACGCGGGCATCGAGCTCGTCGAACGCTACGGCTGCTACGGCTGCCACAAGATCAAGGGCTTCGAGACGCGGCGCAAGGTCGGACCGGACCTGAGCCGGATCGCCACGAAAACGGGCGAGGAGTTCATCTTCCGCTGGATCAAGGAGCCGCGGGGCCTGCGGCCCACCCGCATGCCGCAGTTCTGGGACGTGCGCATTGGCGAGACGCCGGACCTCCTGAAGCGCAACAACGTCGAGGCCAATGCGGTCGTGGCCTACCTCATCGAGCATTCGGCGAAGGCGAAGTATCCGCCGCCGCCCGCCGGCGACCTGGAGTCGGGGCGCAAGCTCTTCGAGTCGGTGGGCTGCCTGGGCTGCCACCGCGTGGGCGACGACGGCCGCGGCCTCGGCGAGCTCGCCGCCTCGTCGTTCCGGACGTACGGGCCCAACCTCGCCGGCACCGGGAGCAAGGTCGACGCGGGCTGGCTCTACGCGTGGATCCGCGACCCCAAGGCCTACTGGCCCCTCACGAACATGCCGAGCCTGCGCCTCACGACGAAGGAGGCGGCCGACATCACCGCCTACCTGATGAGCCTCAAGAACGAGGACTTCGTCAAGCGCGTCCGACCGGCCATGGACGCCGGCGTCCGGGACCAGATCGCGCTCGAGTACCTCCGCGACCGCCTTCCCGCGAAGCAGGCCGAGGAGAAGCTCGCCGGCATGGCCGACCGCGAGCGCACCCTGTACCTCGGGGAGCGGACGATCTTCCGCTCCGGCTGCTTCGGCTGCCACATGATCCCCGGCTTCGAGACGACGATGCCGATCGGCACCGAGCTGAGCGAGGAGGGGTCGAAGCTCGTCGACCGGCTGGACTTCGGCTACGAGCGCGAGCGGCTGCCCCACACCCTGCCCGCCTGGCTCCACCAGAAGTTCATGGAGCCCAGGATCTTCGACCGCGACAAGGAGATGCGTCCGTGGGACCGCCTGCGGATGCCCAAGTTCTTCTTCACGTCCGAAGAGGCGGATGCCCTCGTCACCGCCGTGCTGTCGTTCACGCGCGAGAAGGTCTCGGGCACGGCCCAGCGGCAGCTCACCGCCGACGAGGGGTTCGTCGAGCGGGGCCGGCGGCTCGTCCGGGACTCGAACTGCCGGGGCTGCCACGTCATCGGCGACGAGGGCGGCGCCATCCGCGCGGTGAAGGCGAACCAGCTCGAGGAGCAGGCCAAGGCGGACGTCTTCGGGCAGGCCGATCCGGCCGCCGCCGCCGCCGAGGCGGTCGCCCTGTCGCCGCCCCTCCTCTACAACGAGGACTCCAGGATCGGCGAAGGGGCGCGCGTGCAGTCCCACTGGCTCCACGAGTTCCTGCGAGACCCCTCCCACCGCGTGCGGCCGTGGCTCGAGATCCGCATGCCGACCTTCGGGTTCACCGAGCCGCAGCTCAACACGATCACCCACTACTTCGCGTCCATGGACCTCGTCCCCTATCCCTTCGAGCCGCGGGCCGACATCGACCCGAAGATGGTCTCGACCGGCGCCGGCCTCTTCGGCCGCGCGGAGTGCGTGAAGTGCCACGTGGTGGGCGGCAAGCTCCCCAACCAACCCCCGAGCAACATGGCTCCGGACCTCGCGGCGGTCCGCGCGCGGCTGCGCCCCGGGTGGATCCGGAGCTGGCTCAAGGACCCCCAGCGGATCGTGCCCGGGACGCGGATGCCCCAGAACTTCCCGGACAAGCCCGAGGAGAACGCCTACCCCGACGTCCTCGGCGGGAAGCAGCAGGCGCAGATCGACGCCGTGACCCAGTTCCTGCTGACGCTCGGCCCGGGAGGCGAGCCGTGACCGAGGCGCCTCCTCTCCCCGACGAGGGGGCGGGATCGCCTCCCGAACGGCACCGCTTCCCCGCGCGCCTCCTCGAGTTCTTCTTCTTCCCGCTCGTGATCGTCGCCGTCGCGGCGGGCGTCTTCGTGCTCTTCGGGCTCATCACCGCGGAGGGAAAGACGCCGCGCGACTACGTCGGCCTGATCCGCAGCGGCGACTCGAACCGGCGGTGGCAGGCGGCGTTCGAGCTGTCGAAGGTGATCGGCGCCGGCAAGGACGCCCGGGGGCAGGATCCGCGCCTCGTCGGCGACATGGCGTCGCTCTTCAAGGACGCCGCGGGCGACGACCCGAGGGTGCGACGGTTCCTGGCCCTCGCCCTGGGGCGCCTGGGCGACGCCGGCGCGGTGCCCGTGCTCCTCGAGTACGTGAGGGGCGTGCGGCGGGGGGAGGGGACGGACCCCGAGACGCACGTCTACGCGGTCTGGGCCCTCGGCGCGATCGGAGACGCGGCCGCCGTCCCCGACCTCGTGGCCCTCGCCGCCCACGAGGACCCCGGCCTCCGGAAGACCGCGGTGCACGCCCTGGGCGTCTTCCCATCGCCGGAGGCGACGGCGGCCCTGGAGGACGCGCTCGCGGACCCGGTCGGGGACGTGCGCTGGAACGCGGCCGCCGCCCTCGCTCGCCGCGGCCGCGCGTCCGCGGTCCCCGTCCTCGAGCAGATGCTGGACCGCGGGGAGCTCGCCCGGAGCGAGGGAGTCACCGCGGACCAGACGGAGGAGATCCTCCTCCAGGCGATCGCCGGGGCCGCGCTCCTCCCCGACGCGAGGCTCGAGGCCCGTCTCGCGGCGCTCGGGGACGCCGATCCGAGCCTGAAGGTCCGCGCCGCGGCGCGCCGCTGCCTCGAGCAGTCCTATCACAAGCAGGCCCGGCACTCTTGACGCGCTCCCCTCGCGCCCTCCCCGGTCGTCGCCTTGACAGCGAGCGGTG
The DNA here is from genome assembly GCA_035577965.1 of Vicinamibacteria bacterium. Taxonomy (GTDB): domain Bacteria; phylum Acidobacteriota; class Vicinamibacteria; order Fen-336; family Fen-336; genus DATBSL01. Next base: position 21,455 of record DATJYX010000020.1, read on the forward strand.
CCTCGATAGAATGGATCTCGACTTCAGCCTCCTCAGCTTGCCGGTGAATCGCCCATGACCGACGCCAAGAACATTGCGTCTGCGGGCGGCGCGTCGCAGGCCGCGGCGCCCGCCCTCCCGGAGAGGGACGGACTCTTCTCCCGGCGCAGCTTCATGAAGTGGTCGATCCCGACCGGCTGGACCGCCTTCGCCGCCGCCGCAGTGTCCGGTCTCGTCGCCACCGGCCGCTTCATGTTCCCGAACGTTCTGTTCGAGGCGCCTCAGTCGTTCAAGGCCGGCCTTCCCAACGAGTACAACGTCGGTGTCGTCGACACGCGCTGGGTGGACCAGTTCGGGGTCTGGATCGTCCGGGACCAGACGGGCTTCTACGCCCTGATCGCGACCTGCACCCACCTCGGCTGCACCCCGAACTGGCTCGAGTCCGAGAACAAGTTCAAGTGCCCTTGCCACGGCAGCGGCTTCTACCGCAGCGGCGTCAATTTCGAGGGACCGGCGCCGCGCCCCCTCGAGCGCGCCCGGATCGTCCTCGCCGACGACGGCCAGATCCTGGTCGACAAGTCGGTGAAGTTCCAGCAGGAGAAGGGCGAATGGGAGAAGCCGGGGTCCTACCTGCGCACTTCATGAGGGAGACGGCGAGGGAGAGGGATTGATGTCGACCACGACCCCCAAGGGCCCGCTCGCCCGGGCTCAGGAGTTCGTCACCGGCACCCAGGTCTGGAAGTCCATCTTCCGGAACCGGCTGCCCGAGGACCGCCGCGGGCGCGCGCTCCTGGTCCTGAGCAACGTGTTCCTGCACCTCCACCCGGTGAGGATCCACAAGAGCGGGATCCGGGTGAAGTTCACGTGGTGCATGGGCGGGCTCACGTTCTTCTTCTTCCTGGTCCTGACGTTCACCGGCCTCCTGCTGATGTTCTACTACCGGCCCACGGTCGCCTACGCGTACATGGACATCGTGGACCTCGCCGAGCAGGTTCCCCTCGGGATCATGCGCGAGCTGCACCGCTGGTCGGGCCACGCGATGGTGATCACGGTCTGGCTGCACATGCTGCGGGTGTTCCTCACCGGCTCCTACAAGCCGCCCCGCGAGTTCAACTGGAGCGTCGGGGTCCTGCTGCTCGTGCTGACCCTCCTTCTCTCCTTCACCGGCTATCTCCTGCCCTGGGACCAGCTGGCGATCTGGGCCATCACGGTCGGCTCCAACATGGCCCGGGCCACGCCCCTCCTCGGCCACGAAGGCCCCGGCTCGGCGCTCCTCACCCTGGGCGACGTCCCGCTCATCCACTCCGGCTCCGACGCCCGCTTCGCCCTCCTCGGCGGGCGGTTCGTCGGCGAGGGGGCGCTGCTCCGGTTCTACGTCCTGCACTGCGTGGGGATCCCCCTCGTGGCCGCCGTGCTCATGGCCGTGCACTTCTGGCGGGTCCGGAAGGACGGCGGCATCTCGCGCCCGCTGTAGGCCCGGCGCAGGAGCATCGTGGTCGAATCGCTGAAGCACGTCGTCAACCTGGTGACCACGCCGCCGATCCTCATCACGTTGGCGACCGTCGTCTTCTTCCTCGCCCTGCGGTATCGCGTCTTCTGGAAGCCCCGCGTGGCGCTGGGGGCGGGGCTGGGGGCGGCGGTCTTCCTCGCGGTCTCCGTCTTGGACCCGAACTTCGCCCTCATCGTCAGGAAGCCCGACAACATCCCGATCATCGCCATGCTGTTCCTGGTGGGATTCTTCGTGTGGCTGGCGATGTCGCAGGCCCTCGAGAACGACGACCGGATCGCCCGCGGGGAGGCGGTCCGGGAGGCGAGCGACGGGGAAGCGGAGAAGACGTCCGTCTGGCCCAACCTCGTCTACACCGAGATGCTGGCCATGATCCTCCTCACGATCGTCCTCATCGTCTGGGCGATCGCCTTCAAGGCGCCGATCGAGGAGCCGGCCAACCCCGCCCGCACGCCGAACCCCTCCAAGGCGCCCTGGTACTTCCTCGGCCTCCAGGAGATGCTCGTCTACTTCGACCCCTGGCTGGCCGGCGTCGTCTTCCCCACGCTGATCATCGTCGGCCTCATGGCCATCCCCTTCATCGACAAGAACCCGAAGGGGAGCGGGTACTACAGCTTCCGTGAGCGGCGGGTCGAGATCACGATCTTCCTCTTCGGCTTCCTCATCCAGTGGGTGCTCCTCGTGATGATGGGGACGTTCCTCCGCGGGCCCAACTGGAACTTCTTCGGCCCCTACGAGCTCTGGGACACCCACAAGCTCGAGGCCCTCGTGAACGTAAACCTCTCGGAGTACTTCTGGGTCCGGCTCCTGAACCGGAAGCTGCCCTCGATGCTCGTCCGCGAGCTGCCGGGCATGCTGCTGATCGTCCTCTACCTCGGGGTGCTGCCGGTCCTCCTCGCCACGCGAGAACGTCTGGTGGCGATCCCGGCCGGCCAGGGCCGCAGCGTGACCCTGATCCCCGGTCTCCGGAAGTACTACCTGAAGCTCGGGCCGGCCCGCTACAGCGTCTTCGTGATGCTCCTCCTCTTCATGACCGCGCTGCCCATCAAGATGGTCCTGCGCTGGCTCTTCAACTTGAAGTACATCGTGGCCATGCCCGAGATCTTCTTCAACATCTGAGGGCGTCAGCGCCCGAGGAGATGCCGCAGGGCGCCCTCGAGCTCGGGATGGCGGAAGACGTAGCCCGTCGCCTCGAGCCGCTGGGGGACGATCCGGGCGCTGGCGAGGAGCAGGGCGTCGGCCATCTCGCCGAGCGCCAGCCGGGCCGCCGCCGCGGGCACTGGAAAGAAGGTCGGCCGGGCGAGCACGCGACCGAGGGTGCGCGTGAACTCCGCGTTGGTGACGGGGTTCGGGGCGACGACGTTCACGGGGCCGACGAGGCCGGGCGTCGTGAGGGCGTGCCGGATCGCGCCCACCACGTCGTCGAGCGACACCCAGCTCCACCACTGCCGGCCCGTGCCGACCACCCCCCCCGCGCCGAGGCGGAAGGGCAGCAGCATCCTCGCGAGCGCCCCTCCGGTCGGGCTCAGCACGATCCCGAAGCGCAGGTTCACCACGCGGACGCCCTGGTCGCGGGCGGGGGCGCAGGCGTCCTCCCAGGCCCGCGAGACATCGGCCAGGAAGCCCTGGCCGGGCGCGCTCGACTCGGTCAGCCGCTCGTCGCCGCGGTCACCGTAGAAGCCCATCGCCGACGCGCAGACAAGGACCCGGGGACGCGGATCGGCCCCCGCGACGGCCTCGGCCACGACCCGCGTCCCGCGCTCGCGGCTCTCGCGGATGCGGGCCTTCCGCGCCGACGACCAGCGGCCGGAGGCGATGTTCTCGCCCGCCAGGTGCACGACCACGTCCGCCCCGTTCACCGCCCGGGCGTCGACGTGGCCGGCAGCGGGATCCCAGCGCCACGCGCCGACCGCGGTCGGGGAGCGGAAGACGCGGCCGACCTCGTGGCCCTCCGAGGTCAGGAGCCGCACCAGCGCCGTGCCGATGAGCCCCGACGAGCCCGTGACCGAGACGCGCATGGCTCCTCCCGCCCGCACCCCGCTCCGCGCGAACGCGCCCCTCTCCAGGTTGCCCGCGGGGTCGTGGATCTGTTCTACTCCTTCGGAGTGTCCGGGTAAACCCGAGGCTCGGGGGCGTGGTCGCGAAGACCTCCGCGCTCCGGGCGATCTGAGCGCACCGGTGGCTCCGCCGGCGCCCGCGTGCGTGATCGGCGCGAGGTCGAGCCGGATGGTCTCGGCTCGATCGTGCTATCATTAATGGAGATCACCACTCGAGATACGCGGGCTCGCCGTGTCGCGCCGGCGAGCGCTGCGGAATGAACGGAGAGGCGTCGAATGGGCCCGCACAAGTTCCTCCCCAAGCCCCCGAAGCGGCTGGCCGTGGTGGACCAGGCGAGCTGCTCGGGCTGCGCCGGCTCGCCCGCCTGCATCACCTACTGCGAGACGGTGACGGTGCGGGAGAAGATCGTCGACGCCATCCGGGCCGTCGACTGGCCGGGCAGCCCCTTCGAGCTGGCGGTCGTGGAGTACGACAAGTGCATCGGCTGCGGGATCTGCGCCGAGGTCTGTCCCTGGGACGCGATCACGATGTACAGCTACGAGCAGGGACTCAAAGTCGCCCCCGAGGTGACCCTCGTCGAGTACGAGGAGCCGAAGGCGGAGACATCCGCCCCGGCCGTCACGGGAGAGGAGAGCCCCCGCTCCTGACCCCGAGGTCGGGTTTGCGGCGCCGGCTGTACTCGAGCTCCAGCGTCTCCGCGGTGTGCAGGTCGAACGGGGATGCCGTCCGCCGGTAGGAGCCCCGGAACTCCGCCTGGCAGCGGTAGCAGACCGTGACGTCCTTCATGAGGCCGTAGATCACGAGGTCGAGGAGGGCGAGCGCGCCCAGGACCCCGTACGCCAGGAGCGTTCGCCCCGACCAGAGTAGGCCCGCGCTGACCAGGCCGACGACGACCACCGAGGCGAGACCGAGGCTGCGGTTCAAGTCCTTGCGGACGTAGTGGTCCCGCCCTCGACAGAGCGGGCATTCGTCCACCTCGAGGCCCGCCCGCAGAGACTCTGTCCACGAGAGGGCGATCGCCTGCCCGCACCTCGGGCACGAGGTCTCGGGGGGCGCCTGGGCGGCCGCGACCTGCGGCGCCGCCCCGCACGAAGGACAGGCGAGTTTGACCCTCATGTGCTCGGCCGAGCGCGTCTTCCCGGCCTCGGCCCCCTTCCTAGAAGGCCATCCCCGTGGCCAGCAGGAGGTATTTGGCGACCACCTCCCCCACGATCACCATGAAGAGGTCCACGTACAGGATCCCGGTCGCGGACTGGGTCGAGCGCAGCTTGGCCGTCTCCCAGGTCATGTAGCCGAGCACGGCCGGCCCGATCAACCCGAAGAGAGAGCGCTGCCAGAGGAAGATGCCGTCCACCGAGAAGACGTAGGAGCGGAAGCTCGGGGCGAGTGCCGAGTCCCAGGCGGAAGCCGCCGCCCACCCCACGGCGAAGACGGCAGAGGCGCGGGCCACGGTGGACCCGAGGTGGAACTTCACGATCGACTGCAGGTGCGACACGTCCATCGTCGGCAGCACGAGGTACCAGTGGCCGAGGACCATGGCCGTGAAGCTGCTGCCCAGGAGCACCGCCGAGGTCAGGAAGCTGGCGAGCGTCAGCACCAGAGGGATCGCCCCGGGCGCGGCGGAGGCCTCCGCGGCCAGGGTCAAGAGGCCGCCTGCGGCGGACAGCCACAGGAGGGGCCGCCGCCAGGGGTTCCAGGGGGCGACGACGAACGACAGGGCGAGGAGGGCGACGAGCAGGCCCGCCGAGGCGATACCCCGGGCGTCGCGGGTGAACGCGACGGCCGAGGGCCGGGAGGCGATTCCCAGGACGATCAGGATGAAGGCCAGCGCGGACGTGAAGCGGAAGAACCGCACCCCGGCCGCGCCGGGGACGAGGAGCAGGGTGAGGACGATGCCGATGCCCAGGTGGCACAGGAAGAGGAAGAGGACGGGCGTGAGGGACATGGGGATCCTGGAAGCGGCGGCATTCTACACCGGAGGCCGCCGGCGATTGACCGGCCCCGGCGGCCGTTCTACCCTCTGCCGCGACCCGCGAGGAGATCCATGAAGAAGGCCCTGAGGTGGCTGGGGATCGCTCTCCTGCTCGTCGTGGCCGCAGGCGTGGCCGCGGCGGCCTACGTCGCCGTCTCCCCAATCCCCTCCTATCCGGTCGTCAAGGTGGACTTCCCGGTCGACGTCACTCCCGAGCGCGTCGCCCGCGGCAAGCGGAGCGTCGAGATGCTCTGCGCGGGCTGCCACATGGACTCGGCCACCGGCGGCCTCACCGGCAAGCGCATGCTCGATCTGCCGGCGCGGTTCGGGGAAGCGTGGTCGCGGAACATCACCGCCCATCCCGTCAAGGGCATCGGCGGCTGGACGAACGGCGAGATCGCCTACCTTCTCCGCACCGGAGTGGCCCGCGACGGCCGCTACACGCCGCCATGGATGGTGAAGCTCCCGAACGCCTCCGACGCGGACCTGCGCGACATCATCGCGTTCCTGCGCTCCGACGATCCCCTCGTCCAAGCCCGCGACGTGGACAGCCGGGAGTCGAAGCCCAGCTTCCTCGGCAAGGTCCTGTGCCGGGTCACGTTCAAGCCGTTCCCCTATCCCGCTCGTCCGGTCGCGGCGCCCCCGCCCCACGACGAGGTGGCGTACGGGGGCTACCTCGTGAACTCGCGCCTCCTGTGTTACGGCTGCCACTCCGCCGACTTCACGACCAACGACGACCTCCACCCGGAGAAGTCGGCCGGGTACCTGGGCGGCGGCAACGCGATGCCCGACATCGGAGGGAAGCTGGTGCCGACCGCTAATCTCACCCCGGACGGCGAGACCGGCATCGGCCGGTGGACGGCGGAAGAGTTCCGCCGGGCCCTCAAGGAGGGGATCCGTCCGGACAACCGTCCGCTCCGCTACCCGATGGTCCCGTTCCGCCCGCTCGCGGACGAGGAGGCGGACGCGATCTTCGCGTACTTGCGCTCGGTGCCCTCGATCCGCAACAAGGTGAAGGCGCCGGAGGCGTACGCCCTGACCGGTGATGCGGGCAAGCAGGTCTACTACGCGTACGGCTGCAACGGGTGCCACGGCGACACGGGGGAAGGCCAGTACGACCTGCGGCGCGGGCCTCTCCGGTACCCGACCGACGACGAGCTCATCGCCTGGATCAAGCACCCCGAAAGGCTGCGGCCGGGCATCATCATGCCCACCTGGGAGGGCGTCATCAAGGAGGAGGAGTACCCGCCCCTCGCCGCCTACGTGAGGTCGCTCGCCAAGCCGGGGCCCGCGGCGGCGTCCGTCCCGGCGGTCGCCCGATAGCCCGGCGGACGGCCGTCCGCCCCCGCTACTTCCAGATCGACTCCTCGGTCGAGGGGCCGAGCTGGGCCTCCTGCTCGGCCATCCACTTCTCGAAGCCCTCCGGGCTGTCGACGGTCACGAAGCCGCGCATGCGGTAGTGTCCGAGGCCGCAGAGCTGGGCGCAGGAGATCTCGTAGTTGAAGTCGGGGTTCCCGGTGCGGGCCCGCATCTCCTCGGTCGACACCTTGGGCACGAACCACACCTCCACCGAGATCCCCGGGATCGCGTCCTGCTTGACGCGCATCTCCTGCAGGGCGAAGGAGTGGATCACGTCCTTGCTGGTGAGGGTGATGCGCACCGGCCTTCCCACGGGCAGGTGGAGCTGGTTGATCGTCGTCACGTCGTCCTTGGCCGCCGGGTCGCTGCGGTCGAGGCCGAGGGGGTTCGACTGCGGGTCGATGAGCTTCGGGTCCGTCCGTCCGAAGACCCCGTCCGGCCCCGGGTAGTGGATGTTCCACGCGAACTGCTCGCCGACCACGCGCACCCGGGTCGACTCCGCGAGGGGCGGCAGGTGCTCGACGCGGTCCGCCCAGAGCGGCATCGAGAGGCCCACGAGGAGGACCGCCTCCGCCACCGCCACCGCCCCCTCGAGCCAGGTCGAGGTGTGGCTCGTGACGCCGCGGTAGTCGGCGACGGGGTTCCGCTTCCGACGGAAGCGCACCAGGACGTAGGCGAAGAAGGCTCCCCAGCCGACGAAGAGCACCGCCATGAGCACGTGCACGTAGCCGAGGGCCCGGTCCATCGCGGCCCCGTGCTCGGAAGCGAGTTGAGGCAGCCAGCTCGTCATGGTCCTACGCGAACCTCCCTTTTCCGTCCCACTTCTTCTGCAGGCGGGACCACTCGTCGTCGAGGGCCTCGCCGGCCGCCTTCGACGCCCGGCGCCGCAGGTAGAGGAAGAACGCCACGAAGGCTCCCTGGAGGCCGAGGGTCAGCGCCAGCAGCAGCCACATGCCGACCCGGGCCGCGTCGACGAGCGGGCCCTGGGCCTGGCTGAAGCAGGACGGGCAGGCGAATGCCGGGGCCTCGGCCAGGAGCAGCGCGCAGACGACCAGCGGCGCTCGAGCGAGCTTCCTCCGGGCGGCGCTCACGGGAGGCCCCGCCTTCCTCCGGCCGCCGGCTCGCCCGGCCGAGGGCTCATCTTCCGGATGAACCACGCCTCGTAGACGACGAGCCCGACGCCGGCCGCGGCGGAGGCGACGCCCGCCAGGCGCCAGCCCGTGCCGTCCTGCTCCCCGAGCCCCAGGCACCAGGCCGCGAAGTAGAAGGCGAGCAGGACGGAGGCGGTGATGAAGGCGACGTGGAAGGCCCGGAGCGACATGGTCAGCGATGGAGGGCGCTCGAGGACGTGAGCACCGGGAAGAGGAGGAGCGGCACGAAGAGGACCGCGGTGAGGGCGAGCACTCCGTAGATGAGCTTCCGCTCGGAGACGAGGTGCATGAACCAGCCGGCCACCAGCGATCCCTTCACCGTCGCGACCAGCAGGGCGAGGGTGATCGCGAGGTGCGTCGGGAGGTGGAGCCTCCACGCCGTCACCGTGAAGCCGGTCAGGACCAGGAGGCAGAGGAACACGAGGATGGCCCCGCGCACCTGGCGGTCGACGTCGGCGTGGCCGTGGGTCGCGGCGTGATCGGCGTGGGCTTCTTCGTTCATGTCGCCCTCCCTAGAGCAGGTAGAGGACCGGGAAGAGGAAGATCCACACGAGGTCGACGAGGTGCCAGAAGAGGCCCGCGTTCTCGACCCGGTTCGTGAAGTGCGCGGGGTCGGTCTTCCACATCTTCGAGCCCGGCCCCCACAGCCAGGAGTTCACGGCCATGCCGCCGATCACGTGCAAGCCGTGGAGGCCGGTCAGCGTGAAGTAGATGGCGAGGAACGTGTTCGTGCTCGGGAAGTACTCGTGGTGGAACTTGGCCGAGTACTCGAAGAACTTCACCACCAGGAAGCCGAGGCCGCAGAGGATCGTGATCCCCAGGAAGAGACGGAAACGGCCGAAGTCCCCCTTCACGAGCGACGCCCAGGCGAGGACCATGGTCACGCTGGAGCTGATGAGGACGACCGTGTTGAGGGTGGCGAGGGGGACGTTCAGGTAGGTGGCGCCGGGCGGCCAGTCCGTGGCGCCCGCCCGCAGCATCACGTAGGACGCGAAGAGCGCCCCGAAGAGCATCACCTCGGAGGCCAGGAAGAGCCAGATCCCGATCTTCCCGTTGTTGAGGCCGGTGTCGGGGCGGGCGGCGACGGTGTAGGGGATGTCCATGCTCAGGCTCGCGCCGCCTCCCACTGGGGCACGAAGTCCCGGCCGGCGCCGGGCACGCTGTACTCGTACGGCCCGCGGTGCGCCTCGGGCAGCGTCTCGAAGTTGCCGTGGGGCGGCGGAGACGGAGCCGCCCACTCGAGGGTCGTGGCCTCCCACGGGTTGGCTTCGACCCGGCGGCCCCGGAACGCGCTCCAGAAGAAGTTGAAGATGAAGGGCAGCTGGGCCAGGGCGAGGCACCAGGCCCCGACCGACGAGACGACGTTCCACTGCAGGACGTGCTGGGCGTGGGCGTACGAAGCGCCGCCGTCGTAGAGGCGGCGGGAGACGCCGGCCAGCCCCATGACGAAGAACGGCATGAAGATCACGTTCATGAAGACGAGCGAGCCCCAGAAGTGGAGCCTGCCCAGGGTCTCGTTCATGGCTCGCCCGGTGGCCTTCGGGAACCAGTAGTAGACGCCGGCGAAGAGGCCGAAGATCGTCCCCGGGGCCACCACGTAGTGGAAGTGGCCGATGACGTAGTAGGTGTCGTGAAGATGGACGTCGGTCGCGGCGAGGCCCAGCGGAAGGCCGGTGAGACCCCCGATCCCGAACATGGGCAGGAAGCCGAGCGCGAAGAGCATCGGCGTCGTGAAGCGGATCGAGCCTCCCCAGAGCGAGATGATGAGCGCGGTCAGGACCACGACCGACGGGATGGAGATGATCATCGTCGTCGTCTGGAAGAACGTGGCCATCGTCGTGCCCATGCCGGTGATGAACATGTGGTGCGCCCACACGATGAACGACATGAAGCCCAGGAAGATCACCGAGTAGACCATCGAGCGGTAGCCGAAGAGGGGCTTCCGCGTGTTGTTGGCCACGACCTCGGCCACGATCCCGAGGGCGGGGAGGATCAGCACGTAGACCTCGGGGTGGGCGAGGAACCAGAAGAGGTGCTGCCAGAGGAGCGGGTTCCCGCCCCCGGTCGCAGCGAGCGCCTGGCCGCTCACCACCAGGCCGGACGGCAGGAAGAAGCTCGTCCCGGCGAGGCGGTCCATGAGCTGCAGGATGGCCGCGCCCTCGAGGGGGGGGAAGGCGAGGAGGAGCAGGAAGGACGTCACGAGCTGCGCCCACACGAAGAAGGGGAGCCGGAAGAAGGAGAGGCCGGGCGCCCGGAGCTGGATCGTGGTGACGATGAAGTTGATCGACCCGAGGAGCGAGGAGGTGATGAGGAAGACCATGCCGAAGAGCCACCACGTCTGGCCGGAGGTCGCGATGTCGGCGAGGGGCGCGTAGGAGGTCCAGCCCGACTGCGCCGATCCGCCCGGCGCGAAGAAGCTCAGGAGCATCACGACGCCGCCCGGGAGGTAGCACCAGTAGCTCGCCATGTTGATGCGGGGGAACGCCATGTCGGGGGCGCCGATCTGGAGGGGCAGGACGAAGTTCCCGAAGCCGCCCACGGCGAGGGGCACGACGCCGAGGAACACCATGATCGTGCCGTGCATGGCGCCGAGCTGGTTGTAGAACTCGGGCAGCATGATCCCGGCCGGCATCCGCGCCTCCCCGAGCAGGGACCCGAGGAGGGGCAGCGCGCGTCCGGGATAGGCGAGCTGCCAGCGCATCAGCATCATCAGGCTGAAGCCGAAAAGCAGGAAGAGGAGCCCGGTGACGGCGTACTGGATGCCGATCGTCTTGTGGTCGGTGGAGAAGACGTAGGTTCGCCAGAACCCGAGGTGATGGGTCTCGGGAGCGGCGTGGTGCGGCACGGCGGCCGTCGGTTGCGCCATGAACCCCTCTTCCCTGCCCGCGCCCCCGCCTACTTCGCGGGCGTGGAGAACTTGAAGCTCACCGACTTGGTGTCGCTCGCGCCCACGGTGACCGTGACCGTCCGGGTGCCCAGCCGCTCGTGCCAGGCCTCGATCTCGTAGGTGCCGGGGTCGAGGTTGGCGAGGGAGAACTTCCCGTCCGTCTTCGTCACGGCGAAGAAGGGGTGGGTGAAGACGCCGATGAAGGACTGCATCCAGGGGTGTACGTCGCACTTGATCGTGAACATGCCCTCGTCCTTGGTGAAGGTCGCCGTGGCCTCCTTGCGGGCGGGGGGCATCGCCATGTTGAACTGCCCGTTCACCTTGGGCAGGGCGTGGACGTTGTGGAGGATGCCGTCGTTGTTCAGCACCTTGAAGGTCTGGCCGACCATGATCCCCATGACGTGGGGGGAGTACTGACAGCCTTCTTGGTTCATGACGACCGGCTCCTTGGGCACCGGCCAGGTCTTGCCCGCGGGCAGGCCCTTCGTGACCCGCACCAGGACGTTGGCCATCGCGTTGCCGGCTCCCAGGACGAGGGCCTCGTTGGGCACGGTGGCGTGCTTCTTGGCGCAAATCGGCTCCGCCGCGACCGAAACCGGCTTGAGGTTGGGAACCGTGCCCTCGAAAACGACCGTGCCTGTGATGGTTCCCGCCCCGGCGACCGACGCCGAGAGCGCCGCCACCGCCGGGAGCACGAGTCTCGTCAGACTGCCTCTCATCGAACGCCTCCTCGCAGGTTCTCGACTGGGTTGTGCGGAGTGAGAATCAGATACCATCTTCGCCGAGTCGGGTCAAGGCGACCAGGGGCGAGGGGAGGGGAGGCGGCCTCAGATCTCCTGCGCCGGCCGCTCGCGGCCGAAGAAATAGCCCTGGGCGTGGGTGAAGCCGATCCGCATGCAGACGTCGGCCTCCTCCGCGGTCTCGACGCCCTCGGCCACGGTCTGCACCAGGAGGTCGCGGGCGACCGACACGAGCGAGGTCAGCAGCCGCTGGCGGTAGACGGGCGCGACGTCGATGCCCCGGACGAAGCTCTTGTTGAACTTCAGGTAGTGCGGAGGCACCTCGGCGAGCTCGAGGAGCCGGGCCTGCCCGGCGCCGAAGTCGTCGTAGGCGAATCCCACCCCGGTGCGGCGCAGCTGGGCGGAGAGCCGCTGGATGCTCTCCAGGTCGCCGAGGTCCTTCTCGTGAACCTCGAGGACGAGCCTCAGGTCGGGGGCCCGGTGACGGGTCTCGGCGACCGCCCGGACGAGGTCGGGCGTCTCGAGCTCGGCGCTGTGGACGTTCAGGAAGAGCGCCGGCAGGCCGCCCCTCGCCTCCGCCAGCTCGAGCGCCTTCTCGCGGAAGAGGCGGCTCAGGTCGGCCTCGGCCCCGACGGAAGCCGCGATCCGGAAGAGCTCCATGGGGGCCTTGGGGAGCTTCGGGTGGAGCCCCCGGCCGAAGGCCTCGTAGCCGACCCGCTCGCCGCTCGGAAGGCTCACGATCGGCTGGAAGACCGAGGTCACCCGGCGCTCGCCGAGCAGCTCCGGCAGCTCCCGCATGCCGTCCAGGAACTGCTCCGATCTCGGGGCGGCTCCGCGAGGGCCGAGCGAGACCGTCGACGGCTCGAGCGCCTGCCCCTCCTCCACGTCGATCTCCTGGAGGCCCAGCCGGAACTCGATCTGCGCGAAGTGGAGGATGTCCCCCTCGCGCAGCCCGCACTCCCCAACGCGCTCGCTGTTCACGAACGTGCCGTTCTTGCTGCCGAGGTCGCGGACGTGGAGCCCTCCCCCGAGAAGGAAGAGCTCGGCGTGCTCCTTCGACACCGACTCCGAGGAGAGGGTCAGGCCCAGGCCGGGGAGGCGTCCCACCCGGAAGGGCAGCGGGCGGACAGCCACCCGCCGCAGCTGCCGGCCCCCCTCAACGAAGCTCTCCAGGTACCACCGCGTCCGCACGGACGGCCCGGGGCCGGGAACCGGAGGCATGGTTGGGCCAAGAGTATCACCCCTGGAGCGGCGCCCCCCGAGACGGCGGCCCCGAGACGGGCCCCCCCGTCGCCCCGCGTCCGCTGCTGCCCACGTCAGAGGGACGCGACGACCTCGAAGCTGGTGGTGAAGTCGATGTCGGGGCGCATCGAGTGCCAGACCGAGCAGAACTTCTCGCGCGAGAGCTGGATCGCCCGCTCCACGCGGTCGGGAGGGATCTCGCCGGCCAGGACGTAGTGGAGCCTCACGCTCACGATACGCTTCGGGTCGGTCGGGGCCCGGTCCGCCTCGAGGTGCGCCCGCATCCCCTTCAGGTCGAAGCGCCCCCGCTTCATCACGACGAGGACGTCGATCGCCATGCAGCCGGCGAGGCCGAAGGCGAGCGCCTGCACCGGCGAGGGGCCCGCCACGGGCGGGGAGTCCATGACGATCTCGACCCCGTCCGCGCGGCCCCGCAGGCGGTGGTCGCCGAGCCACTCGAGGTCGAGCACGAGAGGCTCCGGCGCCGCGGCCGGCTTCGGGTCGCCCACGGCCCTCAGGCGACCTCGACCGGCTCGCTCGAGGGCATGGGCTCGACGGCCCCCGGCACGAGCCCGAGCTTCAGGCGCATCTCCGCCTGCACCACGTCGGGGCCGGGGGTCCCGTCCACGGTGACGATCAGCTCCTTCTCGCGGAGGAGATCGAGGATCGGCTGCGTCTTGTCGCGGTAGTCGCGCAGGCGGGCGCGGATCGCCTCTGGCGTGTCGTCGGCCCGCGTCACGAGCCGCCCGCCGCAGTTGTCGCAGACGTCGGGCACCCTGGGCCGGAGCTGGATGAGGTTGTAGTCGAGGCCGCAGCTCGAGCACAGGCGGCGGCTCTGCATGCGCGCGATCGCCGCCTCCTCCGGCAGGTCGATCGCGATCACGGCGTCGATGTCGTAGTTCTCGAGGAAGAAGTCGGCCTGGGCGGCGTTGCGCGGGAAGCCGTCGAGGACGAAGCCGACCCGCCAGTCGTGGATGTCGAGACGCCACTTGACGACGTCGGAGACCATCTCGTCGGGGACGAGGCGGCCCGCCTTCATGTAGCGCTGGACCTTGGCGCCGAGCTTCGTCCGGTTCTGGACGTGCCAGCGGAAGATGTCGCCCACGCTGATGTGGACGAGGTCGAAGTCGCGGGCCAGCATCTTGGCCTGGGTGCCCTTCCCGCTGCCCTGCGGCCCCATGATGATGTACTTGCGCACGGACGCCTCCCTGGAAACCAAGTATGCCGGCTCTCGTCAATCCGCTCCAATGGGCCAATTGGCCCACCCTGTGGGCCGGCCGGTTCAGGGCGGAGTAGGATGGTGGTCATGAGGGAATCTCTTCTCCTTCTGCTGGTTCTGGCTTCGCCGGCCGGCGCCGGAATACCGGGAACGGTGGACCCGACGGAGATTCCGGCCTACCGGCTCCTCCGGGTCGATCTCGCCGCGGCGGGCCAGCCGTCGGCGGGGGCCCTCGCGCGCCTCGGGGCGATGGGCTTCAGGACCGTCGTCAACCTCCGTACGGAGGGAGAAGGCGCGACCGCGGAGCGCGCCGTGGTCGAGGCCCAGGGGCTGCGATACGTGTCCATCCCCATCACGCTGGGCTCGTTCAGCCGCGCGGACGCCGAGGCCGTCGAGAGGGTGCTCGACGATCCGTCGGCGGGGCCGGTCCTCCTGCACTGCGCGACCTCCAACCGGGTGGGCGGCGTCTGGGCCGTCATCCAGGCCACGAAGGGCAAGAGCGTCGAAGAGGCCCTCGATGCTGGCCGGTCGGCGGGCCTGCACAGCCCCCAGGTCGAGGCGGCGGTCCGCCGGGTCCTCGGCGCGCCCGAAACGGGCCCGCCCGCCTCGGTGAAACCCTGAGGCCGGTTCCGGCTCTCATCTCGAGAAGGCAGACACGATGGACGGCTGGCTCGGACCCCTCGTCATCCTGATCGCCTGGGTCGCCTTGCAGAGGTGGGTCCTGCCTCGCCTCGGCGTCCCGACTTGAGCAGTCCCGGACCCGCGCCGGTCGGCGCGGCGGCCGGCGGGCGAGGAGGATCCCGGTCCTGACCGAAGGGGGTGCTGACGTGGCTGCGTTCGGAATCCGGAAGACCCTCGACGTCGGCTTCGACGAAGCCTTGCCAGGGTCCCCGAAGGCCCGGGGCTGCGTCCGCTGGCCGAGCGCGTCCAGGAGAAGCTCCGGCGGGTGATCGACTCGCTCTAGCCACGTCGCGAGGGCGAGATGGAAGCCGACCTCCTGCTCCGGATCCACGCCCTCTCCAGCCCCGCCCTCGACGTTGCGGCGCGGATCGGGTGGCTGCTCGGCGTGACTGGCTTCTGCGTGCCCGCGGTCCTGGCGGCCGTCGCCTGGCACCTCTCGCGCGGCGAGCGTCGCGAGGCGCTGGCATGGCTTGCGGTCGGCGTGGCCACGGCCCTCCTGCCGGCGATCGTCAAGGCGGCGGTCGCGCGTGCGCGGCCCACGCTGTGGCCGTGGCTCCTCCCCACCTCCGGATACGCCTTCCCGAGCGGCCACGCCGTCGCGGGGGCGGCCCTCTACCCTCTCGTCGGGTGGCTCGTCCTCCGCTCTCGCGGCCGAGGGACGCTCGGCTACGGCGCCGGGCTCGCGGTCGGCGTCCTGATCGGCTTGACGCGGCTCTACGCCGGCGTCCACTGGCCGACCGACGTCCTCGCCGGATGGTCGCTCGGCGCCGCGTTGAGCCTGGGCGCCGTCCGGTGGCTCGGAGAGCCCGCGGCGAGGGGTCGGGCCGCGAACGGCCGTAGGCACGGGTCGTCAGCGCCTTGACAGCCCCTCGAGCCTCCTCTAGAGTCGTGCGTCTGAGGATGTCGCACACATGACCCCGCGGGCGAGCACGGCTCTCCGGACCGATCGCGGCGGAGCCGTGTGCCGCTGGCGCCCCGTGTTCCACTACTGGCACCCGTAGCGGCGGCCCCTCGGGGGTCCGCCGCCAACGCGGGTTCCCTGGGGATGCGGACGGCGGAAAGAGAGCCTCTCCAGGGAAACCCGGAGAGGCTTTCGTGCTCGAGGGCGGAAGGACGGCGATCGCAGTCAGCCTGACGGAGGAGACGACCGCCGCCGTGGTCGCGCGCATGGCCGCGCTCGCCCCCCTCGCCGATCTCTTCGAGGTCCGGGCCGATTTCGTGCGTGACCTCGACCTCGGCGCCCTCCTGAAGGCGCGGACGAAGCCGATCCTCTTCACCTGCCGGTCCGAGTCCGAGGGCGGGCGCTTCCCGGACCGCGACCACGCGACCCGCCGGCGCCTGCTGTCGGAGGCCGTGAGCCGCGGCTTCGACCTCGTCGACGTCGAGGCCCGGGCCGGGTTCGCCGACGTGGTGGCCTCGAAGGCCGGGCGGGGGCTCGTCCTCTCGTGGCACGACTTCGAGGAGACGCCCTCGGACCTCGACGCGATCCACGCCACGATGGCCTCCCAGCGCCCCGACGTCGTGAAGGTCGTGGTGACCGCCCGTTCGGTGGCCGACCTCGGGCGCCTCTTCGCCTTCGCCGCCCGGCACGTCGGCGAACCGGGCCCGAGGCTCGTGGCCCTCGCGATGGGCCCCCTGGGCACGGCCTCGCGCATCCTCGGCGGCCGGTATGGCGCGCCGTTCACGTTTGCGTCGCCCGAGAACGGCCGCGAGGCGGCCCCCGGCCAGGTGCCTGCGGCCCTCCTGGCCGGGACCTACCGGGTCCGCTCGATCTCGCCGGCGACGCGGGTCTACGGCCTCCTCGGCTCGGACGTCCTGCGCAGCCTCTCCCCGGCCATCCAGAACCGCGCCTTTGCCGAGCGGGGCCTGGACGCCGTCTACGTGCCCCTCCAGGCGGAGTCGATGGACGCCTTCGCCCAGGCCCTCCCCGCCCTCGACCTCGCGGGCTTCAGCGTCACCCGCCCCTACAAGGGTGACGTGCTGCGCCACCTGGACTCCGTCACGCCCCACGCCGCGGAGGCGGGATCGGCGAACACCGTGGTGGCGCAGGACGGCCGCCTCGTCGGCCTGAGCACCGACGGCGACGGCGTGCTCGTGCCCCTGCGGAAGCGGCTCGACCCGGCGGGGCGCCGGGTGGCGATCGTGGGCGCGGGCGGAGCGGCGCGGGCGGCGGCCTTCGCCCTCGTCCGGTCGGGCGCGCGGGTGACCGTGCTCGCGCGACGCGCCGAGCAGGCGGCGGAGGTCGCGGCGGCCACGCGCTGCGATGCGGCCCCCCTCGACGCCTTCGCCTCTCTCGAGTGGGACGTCCTCGTCCACGCGACGCCGGTCGGCTCGGGCGCCGTCCCCGACGCGACGCCGGTTCCGGCGGAGTCGCTCCGCCGGGGCGCCGTCGTCTTCGACATGGTCTACGAGCCCCGCGAGACGCCGCTCCTCCGCGCCGCGCGGTCGCGGGGCTGCGTCACGATCGACGGCGTCGAGATGCTCGTCGCGCAGGCGGTCGGCCAGTTCGAGGCCTGGACGGGAGCCGACGCTCCCGTCGAGGCCATGACCGAGGCCGCGTGTGCGGCCCTCGCCGAGGCGCGGCCATGAACGGCACGCACCGGCTCGCGCAGGTCCCGCCCGGGGTCCAGTGCTTCGTGGGCGAGGAGGCCCGGCGACGCCGCCACATCGAGGAGAAGGTGGTCTCGGTGTTCGAGGGATGGGACTACGAGGAGATCATCCCGCCCCTCTTCGACTACGCGGACGTGTTCACGGGCGAGGCCCTGGCGCCGAAGACCTACTCCTTCGTCGGCCGCGACGGCAACGTCCTCGCCCTGCGGCCCGATTTCACGAGCCTGCTCGCCAAGATCGCCGCCGGCCGCCTGCGCGATCGCAAGGCACCGATGCGCCTCTACTACTCGGGCGAGGTCGTGCGCTACGAGCCGGTCAAGGCGGGCCGGCAGAGCGAGCTCCACCAGATGGGCCTCGAGCACCTGGGGGGCGAGGCGCGGGCGGCCGACGCCGAGGTCCTGGCGATCGCCGCCGAGTGCCTCGAGCGGCTGGGCGCCGGGGGTTGGGTCCTCGCCGTCGGCCACGTGGGCGTCTTCGGCGGCCTCGTCGAGGGGACAGGCCTCGACGGCGAGCGGCTGGAGGCGCTCCGCGAGCGGGTCGAGTCGAAGGACCCGGCGGGCGTGCGCGCGGCCCTCGATGGGCGGGGCCTCTCCGGGAGCACGGCGGCGGCGCTCGAGCGGCTGACCTCGATGGCGGGCGGCTTCGAGGTCCTCGACGACGCGGCTCGGGCGTTCGCGTTCTGCCCGGGCGCGGCGCGGGCGGTCGACGAGCTGCGCGCGGTGGCGGGCGCCCTGCAGACGGCCGGCCTCGCCGACCGGCTGGCCGTCGACCTCGGAGAGGTGCGAGGCCTCGACTACTACACCGGCCTCGTCTTCCGCGTGTTCGCCGCCGACCTCGGCTTCGAGGTCGGGGGCGGGGGACGCTACGACGCGCTCCTGGCTCGCTTCGGCCGTCCGCTCCCCGCGGTCGGCTTCATGCTCGGTCTCGACCGCGTGGCCCTCCTCCTCGAGCGGCAGGGGAGAGCCCCGCAGGCGGCTCCGGCCCGCGCGGTCGTGGTCGGCGCCCGTGACCTCGGCCCGGCCCTCGCCGAGGCGCGGGCGAAGCGCGGGTCGGGCGCGCGGGTGCGCTTCGGCGACGGAGGCGAGCGGTGAGCCTCACCGTCGCCCTCTCGAAGGGCAAGCTCCTTCCGGGCTCCGAGGCGCTCTTCCGCCGGGCCGGCCTGCCGTTCCCGGACGGCGAGGGCCGGAGGCTCGTGGTGCCGGCCGGTGACCTCCGCTTCCTGTTCGTGAAGGACATGGACGTACCGACCTACGTCGAGTACGGGGTGGCCGACTGCGGCGTCGCCGGGCGGGACGTGCTCCTCGAGACGGGGGCGGACGTCCTCGAGCCGCTCGACCTCGGCTTCGGCCGGTGCCGGCTCGTCGTGGCGAGCCCCGCCCGCTCCGGCTTCGCCCCCGACCGCACGGCCACGACGCGCGTGGCCAGCAAGTACGCGAAGGTGGCCGCCGCACACTTCCTCGGCCGCGGCCTCGCGGTGGAGGTCGTGAGGCTCGCGGGCTCGGTCGAGATCGCGCCCGGCCTCGGACTCGCCGACTGCGTCGTGGACGTCGTCGAGACCGGACGGACGCTGGCCGAGAACGGCCTCGAGGTGATCGAGACGGTGGCGGAGTCCACGGCCCGCCTCGTGGTCAACCGGGCGAGCTTCCACGCTCGGCGCGAGGCGGTGCAGAGCCTCGTGGAGACACTGCGGAGGGCCGCGCGATGAGGACCCTCGTGGTCGGTAGCGTCGCCTGGCGACGGTGGCTCGCCGCCCTGCCCCGGTCGGGGGCTCCGCGGCCCGAGGTGATGCACGCGGCGCGGGCCGCCTTGCGCGCGGTCCGGCGGGAGGGCGACGCCGCGCTCGTGCGCCTCACCGCGCGCCACGACGGCGTCCGCCTCACGCCGCGCCGGCTGCGCGTCCCGCCGGAGGAGATCGAGGCCCTCGCGCGGAGGGCCGACCCGAGGGTCGTGGCTGCGCTCCGGACGATGGCCCTTCGGATCGAGGCCTTCCATCGCCGCCAGCTCTCGCCCGGCTTCCGGCAGAGGCTCGCCGACGGCTCCACGCTCGAGGAGGTCGTGCGCCCCCTCGCCTCGGCCGGCCTCTACGTCCCGGGCGGCGCCGGGGCCTACCCCTCGTCCGTCCTCATGAACGCCATCCCGGCCCGGGTGGCGGGCGTGCCGCGGCTCGTCGTCGTCACGCCTCCGCGGACGTTCGAGACGAACCCCTCGGTGGCGGCGGCAATCCTCGTCGCCGGCGTGGAGGAGGTGGTCTTCCGTGTCGGCGGCGCACAGGCGGTGGCCGCCCTCGCCTACGGCACGCGCACGGTGCCGGCGGTGGACAAGATCGTGGGCCCCGGCAACGCGTACGTCGCCGCCGCCAAGCGGCTCGTTCGAGGGCAGGTCGAGATCGACGGCGAAGCGGGGCCGAGCGAGGTCGTGATCCTCGCCGACGACTCTGCCGATCCGGGCTGGGTGGCGGCCGACCTCCTGGCCCAGGCCGAGCACGGCAGCGGCGACGAGACGGTCGTCCTCGTCACGCCCTCGAGGGACCTGGGCGCGGAGGTGGCGCGGCTCGTGGCGGACGGCGTGGGGTTCGTCGCCAACTCCGCCCGCGCCCGGCGCGCCCTCGCGCGCCACTCGGCCGTGTGCCTCGTGGCGGACCTCGAGGCCGGCGTCGCAGCGGTGAACGCCCTCGCGCCCGAGCACGTCGAGGTGATGACGCGAAGCGCGTCGCGCGTGGCCCGCGGCGTCGTCGGCGGGGCGGTCTTCGTCGGTCCGTACGCCCCGGTCGCAGTGGGGGACTACGGCGTGGGCCCCAACCACGTCCTCCCGACGGGCGGCGGCGCGCGGTTCGCCTCGGCGCTCTCCGTCCGCGACTTCCAGCGCCGGCAGAGCGTCGTGACCATGACCCGCGCGGGCCTCGCCCGGGTGGCGGAGGGCATCTGTCGCGTGGCAACGGCGGAAGGCTTCCGCGGCCACGCCCAGAGCGTGCTCACGCGGTTCGAGGGGGCATGATGGACCCGCTGCGCCACGTCAAGCCGGCCGTCCGCGCCCTCGCCCCCTACACGCTCGCCCTCCGCGAGGCCAAGGTCAAGATCAACCAGAACGAGAGCCCCTGGGACCTCCCGGATCCCGTCAAGCGGCGGGTCGTGGAGAAGGCGCTCGCCCGTCCCTGGTCGCGGTACCCGGACTTCGACCCGAGCGAGCTCCTCCTCGCCCTCGCCCGCTTCTCGGGCTGGAGGGCCGACGGGATCCTCGCCGGCAACGGCTCGAACGAGATGATCGAGGCGCTCCTCCTCGTCACCGTGGGCCCCGGCACGAGGGTCGTCATCCCCGAGCCGACGTTCACGCTCTACGCTCTCATGACGACCATTCTGGGCGGGGAAGCGGTACGCGTGGCCTTGTCACCCCGAGGGGCTCCTGCCGCGTCGGGCCCCGAGGGGTCCGCCGTACCCAGGCCCGCCCCCGGTCTCTCCTACGACCTGGAAGCTCTCCTCAAGGCCAGGAAGGAACGCCAGGCCGCCATCACGATCGTCTGCTCGCCGAACAACCCCACCGGCACGAGCCTTCCCCTCGACGACGTCGAGCGGCTCTGCCGGGCCGGGGACGGCCTGGTGGTGATCGACGAGGCGTACCACGAGTTCGCCGGGCGGACCGCCGTGCCGCTCCTCGAGCGCCACTCCAACCTCGTCGTCCTGCGCACGTTCTCGAAGGCCATGGCCCTCGCCGGCCTGCGCGTCGGCTATCTCCTCGCCTCGCCCGCGCTGGTGCGCGAGGTGAACAAGGCGCGCCTGCCCTACAACCTCAACTTCTTTTCCCAGGCCGCCGCGATCGCGGCCCTCGAGGAGAGGGACGAGCTGACGAGCAGGGTTCGCCGCATCGTCGCGGAGAGGGAGCGTCTCCTCGCCCGTCTCGGCGACCTGCCCGGAATCCATGCCTGGCCGTCGGACGCGAACTTCTTCCTGCTCGAGTGCCTCGCTGCCGACCCGAAGGCCTTGCTCGCGTCGCTGCTGCGGCGCGGCGTCCTCGTCCGCGACGTCACCTCGTACCCGATGCTCTCCCGTTGCCTGCGCGTGAGCGTCGGGTCGGAGCCGGAGAACGACGCCTTCCTGCAGGCGCTCGGGACGGCGCTGGCGGAGTCCGGCGTGGGCTCGACGATCGGGAGGGCCTGATGGCCGAAGGGAAGAGACGGCACCCGAAGGAAGGGCGTCCGGCCGTGAGGCGGGCCGCGGCACGAGTGGCGAGCGTCGAGCGGAAGACCCGCGAGACCGACATCGCTCTCGCGCTGGCCCTCGACGGCGAGGGCCGCTCGCGCATCCGCACCGGGATCGGCTTCCTCGACCACATGCTGACGTCCCTCGCCACCCACGCGCGGTTCGACCTCGACGTCCGCTGCCGCGGCGACCTCCAGGTGGACGCCCACCACTCGGTCGAGGACGTCGGGATCGCCCTCGGCCAGGCCCTCAAGCAGGCCCTCGGCGACAAGAGGGGCATCGTGCGCTTCGGCCACGCGTACGTCCCGCTCGACGAGGCGCTGTCGCGGGCGGTGGTCGACCTCTCGGGCCGGCCCTGGCTGCACTTCGGCGTCCAGTTCCGGGCCCAGCGCATCGGGGACCTGCCGACCGAGCTCGTCGAGGACTTCTTCTGGGCCCTCGCGGACCACGGTCGCTTCAACCTCCACCTCGACCTCGTGCGCGGCCGCAACTCCCACCACATCGCGGAGAGCCTCTTCAAGGCCACCGCGCGGGCGCTCTCCGCCGCCGTGGCCCTCGACCCGCGGGTCGTGGGCGTCCCGAGCACGAAGGGGACCCTGTGATCGCGATCGCCGACTACGGCATCGGCAACCTCGGCAGCGTGACGAAGGGCTTCCGCCGCGCGGGTGCCGAGGTCCTGCTGACCGGCGATCCCTCGGCCCTCCGCGGCGCCGACGCCCTGGTGCTTCCCGGCGACGGCGCCTTCGGCGCGACGATGTCCGAGGTCGAGCGGCGGGGCCTCGTGCCCGTCCTTCGGGAAGCCGTCGAGCTCGGGAAGCCCCTCCTCGGCATCTGCATCGGGATGCAGCTCCTCTTCGAGGAGAGCGAGGAGCACGGTCGGCACCGGGGCCTCGGCTTCCTGCCCGGCCGCGTCCGCCGCTTCGAGGGCGACCTGCCGGTGCCCCACATGGGCTGGAACCGGCTTCGGGCCCGCCGCCCGCACCCGGTCCTCGACGGCGTGCCCGACGGCGCCCACGTCTACTTCGTCCACTCCTACTACTGCGACGCTCCCGACGACGTGGTCGTGGGGACCGCCGACTACGGCCGCGACTTCGCGGCGATCGTGGCGAAGGGCAGCGTGCTCGGCGTCCAGTTCCATCCCGAGAAGAGCCAGGAGGTCGGCTTGCGCATGGTGGCGAGCTTCGTGCGCCTGGTCGACGCGACACGGAGGCGTCCCCTGGAGATGAGCAGCCACACGGAGGGGGCGACATGATCGTGGTCCCGGCCATCGACGTCCGGAAGGGGCGCGTCGTCCGGCTCCGGCAGGGCCGGGCCGAGCAGGAGACCGTCTACGGCACCGACCCCGCCGAGGTCGCCCGGCGGTGGGAGGCCGAAGGGGCCGCCCGCCTGCACGTCGTGGACCTCGACGCCGCGATCGACGGCCTCGCCCAGCCGGAGGCGGTCGGGGCGGTCGTGGCCGCGGTGGGCATCCCGGTCGAGGTGGGAGGCGGGATCCGCACCGTCGCGGAGGCCGAGCGCTATCGCGGCCTCGGCGTCGACCGCGTGATCTTCGGCACCGCCGCGGTGTCGCGCCCGGACGCCGTGCAGGCGGCGGTGTCGCGCTGGCCGGAGGCGGTGGCGGTGGCGATCGACGCCCGCGACGGCCGGGTCGCGGTCGCGGGCTGGAACGAGGTCACCGGTGTCGACGCGCTCGAGCTCGCGGCCACCGTCGAGGGGTGGGGCGTCCTGCGCGTTCAGTACACCGACGTGAAGAGGGACGGGACGCTCGACGGCCCGAACCTCGAGGCCCTCGAGGCGCTGGGAAGGAAGACCGGCCTGCGCATCACCGCCGCGGGCGGGATCTCCGACGTGGACGACCTCGTCCGGCTCTCGGCGCTCGAGGCCTTCGGGGTGGACGAGGTGATCGTGGGCAAGGCGATCTACGAGGGACGGCTCACGCTCGCCGCCGCCCGCGAGGCGCTGGCCGGGGTGGAGAGGACGCGCTGATGCTCGCCCGGCGCCTCATCCCGTGTCTCGACGTCGACCACGGCCGGGTGGTGAAGGGCGTGCGCTTCGTCGCCCTGCGGGACGCGGGAGACCCCGTCGAGGCGGCGGCCCGTTACGATGCCGAGGAGGCCGACGAGCTCGTGTTCCTCGACATCACCGCGTCGTCCGACACCCGACCGATCGTGATCGACATGGTCCGCCGGGTCGCCGACGCGGTCTACCTGCCGTTCACCGTCGGGGGAGGCGTGCGGACGGTGGCCGACGCCGAAGCCCTGCTGCGGGCCGGGGCGGACAAGGTCGGAGTCAACACCTCGGCCGTGAGCGATCCCGCTCTCGTCGAGGACCTGGCCCGGCGCTTCGGGTCGCAGGCGGTCGTCCTCGCGATCGACGCCCGCGCGACCGGTCGCGGCGGCTGGGAGGTGTTCGTCCACGGCGGACGGACGCCGACCGGGAAGGACGCGGTCGCCTGGGCGCGCGAGGGAGCGGAGCGTGGGGCGGGCGAGATCCTGCTCACCAGCATGGACCGCGACGGGACGAAGGACGGCTTCGACGTGCCGCTCACCCGGGCCGTGACGGACGCGGTCCGGGTGCCGGTGGTGGCGTCGGGCGGCTGCGGCACGGTCGCGCACATGGCCGAGGTGCTCACCGACGGCGGGGCGAGCGCGGCCCTCGCCGCGTCCGTCTTTCACTTCGGCGAGATCCGCATCCCCGACGCCAAGGCGGAGCTGCTGCGGGCGGGGGTCGAGGTGCGGCCGCCCGCGGAGTCAGGCCGGGTCGTCGGGGGAGGGCGGTGATGGCGATCCGGATGCCCGACGGCCTCGTCTACGACGCGAACGGCCTCCTGCCCGTCGTCGTCCAGGACCGGGCGAGCGGCGACGTGCTCATGGTGGCCTGGGCGAACGCCGAGGCGCTCGCGAGGACCGCCGAGACCGGCCTCGCCCACTTCTGGAGCCGCAGCCGGAAGGCTCTCTGGTGGAAGGGCGAGACCTCCGGCAACACCCTGCGCGTCGTCGAGGCGCGCGCCGACTGCGACGCCGACACGCTGCTCCTCGTCGTCGTCCCGACCGGCCCCGCCTGCCACACCGGGACGCGGACCTGCTTCGGCGACACGTCGCCGAGCGCGGCCGGGATGATGGAGGAGCTGAGCCGCGTCGTGGCCGAGCGGGCGGCGGCCCCCCCCGAGGAGTCCTACACCGCTCGGCTCCTCGCCCAGGGCCCGGACCACGTGCTGAAGAAGATCGGCGAGGAGGCGACCGAGGTCGTCCTCGCCGCGCGGGTGCAGAGCGACGAGCGGCTGACCGAGGAGGCGGCCGACCTTCTCTACCACCTGCTGGTGGCGCTGCACCAGCGGGGCCTGCCTCTCGCCCGGGTGATGGACGAGCTGCGGAGGAGGAGGAGCCGGTGAACGCGCTGGGCTACGAGGAGTACGAGCGCCTCTCCGAGACGGGGCGGCCGGTGCCGGTCTTCCGCGAGGTGCCGGGCGACCTGAGCACGCCGGTCTCGGCCTTCCTGTCCCTCGCCGCGCGCGCCGAGCGGGCCTTCCTGCTCGAGAGCGTCCTCGGCGGCGAGCGTCTCGCGCGGTACTCCTTCCTGGGGCGCGACCCCGTGGCCCGTCTCGAAGTGCAGGCCGGCAAGGTGGTCGTGCACGACGCCGACGGAAGGCGGGAGGAGCCGGGCGGCCTCCTCGGCGCCCTGAGGACTCGTCTGGGCGCGCACCCGGCCGAGATCGCCGGCCTCCCGCGCTTCACCGGCGGCGCGGTCGGCTACCTGACCTGGGACGCGGCCCGCCTCTTCGAGCGCCTCCCGGACCACCACGGCGCCGCGCAGGGCACGGTGGCCTCGTTCGCCTTCTTCCGCTCGCTCGTCGCCTTCGACCACGTGAGGCAGCGTCTCGTCCTCATTGCCCTCGCCGAGCCGGGCCGCCGCGACGAGTTCCTTCGCGCGCAGCAGGTACTCGACGCCTTCGAGGACGACCTGGGCTGGGAGCGCCGGCCTGCGGCCACGCGGCGGGCCGAGCCGCCGCCGACCCTCCCTTTCACCGACGGCGCCTCTTACCGCGAGGCCGTCCTCGCCGCGAAGGAGCACATCGCCGCCGGCGACATCTTCCAGGTCGTCCTCTCCCGCCAGCACACGGTCGACTGCGCGATCGACCCCTTCACCGTCTACCGGGCGCTGCGGATGGTGAACCCGTCGCCGTACATGTACTTCCTGAAGGACGGGGAGGCCGCGATCGCCGGGGCCTCGCCGGAGATGCTCGTGCGCGTCGAGGGCCGAAGGGTCGAGGCGAGGCCCATCGCCGGCACGCGCCCGCGCCACGAGGGGCGGGGCGACGACGCCATCGCCCGCGAGCTCCTGGCCGACGAGAAGGAGCGGGCCGAGCACCTCATGCTCGTGGACCTCGGCCGCAACGACCTCGGCCGGGTGTGCCGCTTCGGAAGCGTGCAGGTGGCCGAGCTGATGAAGGTCGAGCATTACAGCCACGTGGCCCACATCGTGAGCTCGGTGGTGGGGGAGCTCGAGGACGGGAAGGACGCCCTCGACGCGCTCGCCGCCACCTTCCCCGCGGGCACCCTCTCCGGGGCGCCGAAGATCCGGGCCATGGAGATCATCGACGCCCTCGAGCCGCGGGCGCGCGGCCTTTACGGCGGGGCTCTCGGCTACATCGACCTCGGCGGCAACCTCGACTTCTGCATCGCCATCCGGACCCTCCTCCTGAAGGGGGGGAAGGCCACCCTCCAGACGGGGGCCGGGATCGTCGCCGACTCCGATCCCGCGTACGAGGAGCGGGAGACGGAGGCGAAGGCCCAGGCCCTCTTCGAGGCTCTCGAGGTGGCGGGAGGGCTCGCGTGATCCTCCTCGTCGACAACTACGACTCGTTCACGTTCAACCTCTACCAGTACCTCGGGGAGCTCGGGGCGGAGGTGAAGGTCGTCCGCAACGACGCCTTGAGCGTCGAGGACGCGCTCGCCCTCCGGCCCGACCGGATCGTCGTCTCGCCCGGGCCGGGAACTCCGGACGAGGCGGGGATCAGCCTCGAGCTCATCCGCCGCTCGCCGGTGCCGGTCCTCGGCGTTTGCCTGGGCCACCAGGCCCTCGGCCAGACGTTCGGGGGGAAGGTCGTCCGGGCGCCGAAGCTCATGCACGGAAAGACCTCCGAGATCCGCCACGACGGCAAGACGATCTTCGCCGGCCTGCCCGACGTGTTCACCGCGACCCGCTACCACTCGCTGGTCGTGGCCCCCGAGAGCGTGCCCGAGTGTCTCGAGGTCTCGGCCTGGACCGACGGCGGTGTCGTGATGGGCCTCCGCCACCGCGAGCGGCCGCTTGAGGGCGTGCAGTTCCACCCCGAGAGCATCCTCACGACGGCGGGCAAGGACCTGCTGCGGAACTTCCTCGGTGTCGGGGCGAAGGTCAGCATCAAGCGCCACCTCGGGAAGGCGGCCCGCGGCGAGCGGCTCACCGAGGACGAGGCGGCCCAGGCCATGGGCTCGATCATGGACGGCGAGGCCACGCCGGCCCAGATCGGCGCCCTCCTCGCGGCGATGGCGGCCAGGGGCGAGACCGAGGACGAGGTTGTGGGCTTCGCCCGGGCGATGCGGGCCCGGGCGGTGCCTCTGACCTCGAAGGGCGCCGTCGACACCTGCGGCACGGGCGGGGACGGCGCGGGCACCTTCAACATCTCGACCGTGGCTTCCTTCGTGGTCGCCGCCTGCGGCGTGCCGGTGGCCAAGCACGGCAACCGCTCGGCGAGCGGCACCTGCGGCAGCGCCGACGTGCTCGAGGCGCTGGGCGTCCGCATCGACGCTCCGCCGGCGACGGTGCAGCAGGCCCTCGACGCCGTCGGCTGGACCTTCCTCTTCGCCCCGAAGTTCCACGCCTCGACCCGGCACGCCGTCGGCCCGCGCAAGGAGATGGGCGTGCGGACCGCGTTCAACCTGCTCGGCCCGCTCACGAACCCGGCCCGGCCCGAGGGCCAGGTGGTCGGCGTGCCGAAGGCCGACCTCGCGCCCTTCGTCGCCCGGTGCCTGCAGCGGCTGGGGACGAGGCGGGCTTGGGTCGTGAACGGGAGCGGCCTCGACGAACTCACCGTGGCCGGGCCGACGACGGTGGCCGAGCTCGCGGGCGAGGCCGTCCGCGCGTTCACGATCACGCCGGAAGACGCCGGCCTCCGCGGGGCGGCCCTCGACGAGCTTCGAGGCGGCGACCCCCAGGCGAACGCGGCGATCGCCCGAGAGGTGCTGTCCGGAGCGCCGGGCCCGAAGCGGGACGTCGTCCTGCTGAACGCCGCCGCGGCCCTGATCGTGGCCGGCCGTGCGAAGGACCTCCGCGACGGCGCCCTTCAGGCCGCGGCCGCGATCGACGACGGCCGGGCGCGCCGCCTCCTCGACCGGGTCCGGGAGGCTCTCGCGTGACCGGCTCCTCGGTCCTCGACGCCATCCTGACCGAGACGCGCGAGCGTGTGGCCTCGGGCCGGGAGCGGCGTCCGCTCGGCCCGTCTCATCCCGCGGTGAGGGAGGCCCCCCCGGTGCGCCCGTTCGGGGCCGCGCTCACGCTCCCCGGGCGCGTCCGCGTGATCGCCGAGCACAAGCGGCGCTCCCCCTCGCGGGGCGCGATCCGCGAGGACCTGGCCCCGGGCGACGTGGCCCGGGCCTACGAGGCGAACGGCGCGGCCGCGATCTCGGTCCTCACCGACGAGGCCTTCTTCGGGGGCCGGATCGATCACCTCGTCGAGGCGCGCGCCGCCTGCTCCCTGCCCGTGCTGCGGAAGGACTTCGTCGTCGATCCCTGGCAGGTCTGGGAGGCTCGGGCGGCGGGGGCCGACGCCGTGCTGCTGATCGCCGCCGCCCTGGCCGACGCCGAGCTCGCCTCCCTGCTCGCGGTGACGCGCGAGGCGGGGGTCGACGCGATCGTCGAGGTGCACGACCGAGAGGAGCTCGACCGGGCGCTGGCCGCGGGCTCGCGGATCGTCGGGGTGAACAACCGCGATCTCCGGACCCTCGACGTCTCGCTCGAGACCTCGCTCGCCCTCGCGCCTTCGATCCCGGACGAGGTCGTCGCGGTGGCGGAGAGCGGGATCGGCAAGGGCGCCGACGTGCGCCGGCTCCGCCAGGCGGGCTTCGACGCCGTCCTCGTCGGCGAGCACCTCATGGCCTCGCCCGACCCGGGCGCGGCCCTGTCGCGGCTGCTGGAGGAGGCGGCGTGACGGGCACGCTGGCCGACCGGGTCGGGGACGGGCGGCTCCTCGTCAAGGTCTGCGGGATCACCTCCACGGCGGACGCAGCCCTCGCCGTCGATGCGGGCGCCGACGCCGTCGGCTTCGTGTTCTGGTTCATGAGCCCGCGCCGGGTCGACGCCGCGCGGGCGGCGGAGATCTCGCGCGAGCTGCCGGAGTCGGTCCTCCGGGTGGGCGTCTTCGTCGACCATCCGCCGGCGGAGATGGGCCGCATCGCGGACGCGGCCGGCCTCGACCTGCTGCAGCTCCACGGCGACGAGCCGCCGGAGGCCCTCGCCGGCCTGCCGCGCCCCGTGCTCAAGGCGGTGCGGGTGGGAAAGGGCTTCGCCGCGGAGGAGGCCTTGCGCTACAGCCCGCACGCGGCCGGCCTCGTCGTGGACACGCGCCTTCCCGGGGAAACGCAGATGCCGGGCGGCACCGGTGTCCCGTTCGACTGGTCGCTCGTCAGAGGCCTGGCCGAGAGGGTGCCGTTCCTGATGCTCGCCGGAGGCCTCGGCCCCTGGAACGTCGCGGAAGCGATCCGGGTCGTGCGTCCACACGCGGTCGACGTGTCGAGCGGCGTCGAGAGCCTTCCCGGGCGCAAGGACCCCGCCAAGGTCCGCGCCTTCGTCGACGCCGCGCGCGCCGCCGAGCACGAGGGTCCGGTGCGGACAGCCGCGGGGAGCGGGCCGTCGTGAGCGCGGGCCTCGCGCATTCACGGTGGCCGGACGCGGGAGGGCACTTCGGTCCCTACGGGGGGCGGTACGTCCCGGAGACGCTCATGGGCCCCTTGCGGGAGCTCGAGGAGGCCTACGCGGCCGCCCGACGGGATCCGTTCTTCGCCGCGGAGCTGGAACGTCTCCTCCGCGACTACGTGGGCCGGCCCACGCCCCTGGGCCTCGCCGCCCGCTTGTCGGAGAGGCTGGGCTGCCGCGTGTGGCTGAAGCGGGAAGACCTCTGCCACACCGGCGCCCACAAGATCAACAACGCCCTCGGCCAGGCGCTCCTCGTGAAGCGCATGGGCAAGAGGCGGGTGGTGGCCGAGACGGGAGCCGGCCAGCACGGGGTCGCGACCGCCACCTGCTGCGCCCTCCTCGGCCTCGAGTGCGTCGTCTACATGGGCACCGAGGACATGGCGCGCCAGGCCCCGAACGTGAAGCGGATGCGGTTCCTCGGCGCCGAGGTGCGCGGCGTGGACTCCGGCACCCGCACGCTCAAGGACGCGATCAACGAGGCGATGCGCGACTGGGTCACGAGCGTGCGGACGACGCACTACCTCCTGGGATCGGTGCTCGGGGCGCACCCCTACCCGGCGATGGTGCGCGACTTCCAGGCCGTGATCGGACGCGAGGCCCGGAGGCAGGTGCTCGAGGCCGACCGGCGCCTCCCCGACGTGCTCCTCGCCTGCGTCGGCGGCGGCTCGAACGCGATCGGCCTCTTCTCCGCCTTCCTCGAGGACGCGGGGGTGCGGATGGTCGGGGTCGAGGCGGGAGGCCGCTCGCCCCGCCCGGGCGACCACGCGGCGCGGTTCCTCGCCGAGGCGGGGTCCGGAGCCGGGGTCGGCGTCCTGCAGGGGACCCGGACGTACATCCTGCAGGACGAGGCCGGCAACATCCTGCCCACGCACTCGGTCTCGGCCGGCCTCGACTACCCCGCGGTCGGGCCCGAGCACGCCCTCCTGCACGACGAAGGACGGGTCGAGTACGCCTCGGCGACGGACGAGGAAGCCCTCCACGCCTTCCACCTCCTCGCCGTGACCGAGGGCATCCTTCCCGCCCTGGAGTCCGCGCACGCCGTGGCGTGGCTCGTCCGAGAGGCAGAGGCGCTCCGGGGCCGGACGGTCGTCGTCAACATGAGCGGCCGGGGCGACAAGGACCTGGGGATCCTGGAGTCGGAGGCGGAGCGATGAAGCGCGTGAACGTCAAAGGCAACAGCCCCTACGAGCCGATCGTGGGCTACTCGCGGGCCGTGCGCGTGGGCCAGGGCGTCCACGTCGCGGGGACGACCGCGACGGGCGAGGACGGGAAGATCGTCGGCAAGGGCGACCCCTACGCGCAGGCCCTGCAGTGCTTCCGCAATATCGAGAAGGCCCTCCACGAGGCCGGGGCCAGCTTCCGAGACGTGGTGCGCACCCGCATGTACGTGACCGACATCGCTCGGTGGGAGGCGGTGGGCCGCGCCCACGGGCAGATCTTCCGCGACATCCGGCCCGCGGCCACGATGGTCGAGGTCCGGAAGCTCGTCGACCCCGACATGCTCGTCGAGATCGAGGTCGAGGCCGTGGTGAGCGAGGCGACGACGGAGAGGCTGTCGAGAAGGAGATAGGGAGGACGGAGCGAGAGGACATGGGTCGCATCGGCCAGAGGTTCGCGCGGTGCCGGGAGGAGGGGAGGAGGGCCTTCCTTGCCTTCCTGACCGCGGGCGATCCGTCCCTCGACCGAACGGTCGAGGCGGCCCTCGCCCTCGACGGGGCGGGGACGGACGTGCTGGAGCTCGGTGTGCCCTTCTCCGACCCCCTCGCCGACGGGCCGGTCATCCAGCGGGCGAGCGAGCGCGCCCTCGCCCGGGGGACGACGCTTCCAAGGGTGCTGGAGTCGGTGCGGCGGATCCGCGAGCGAAGCGAGCTGCCCTTGCTGCTCTTCTCCTACTACAACCCGCTCCTGCGGCACGGCCTCGTCCGCCTGGCCGGAGAGGCGAAGGAGGCGGGGGTGGACGGCGTCCTCGTGACCGACCTCCCGCCGGAGGAGGCGGGGGAGTGGACGTCGGCGGCGCGGGCGGCGGACCTCGACACGGTGTTCCTCGCCTCGCCGACGAGCCCGCCGGAGAGGCTGCGGCTCGTGGCCGACGCGAGCCGGGGCTTCGTCTACGCGATCAGCCGCACCGGGGTGACCGGCGAGCGGGAGGCGCTCTCGGAAGACGCGCGCCCGCTCGTGGAGCGTCTGCACGCCCTGACCGGCGTGCCGGTGGCGCTCGGCTTCGGCCTCTCGACGCCGGAGCAGGTGCGGGCGGCGGCGGCGGTGGCGGACGGGGTGGTGGTCGGGAGCGCGCTCGTGCGCTTCCTGGAGGAGCACCCGGAGGGCGACCTCGGGGCTCGGGTGAGATGGCTGACGAGCACGACATAGGCGGGAAGACGGAGAAGCCCCCGGACCTCCCGGGACGGCCGGCGAAGCCGGCTGCGGGGGCCGAGGGCGGCGACGCCGTGGCCGTCGCCGCGCGCGGCGAGGCGCAGGTGAGCGACCTGCGCCGGCGCATCGACCAGATCGACGACCAGCTCATGAAGCTGCTGAACAGCCGCTCCGCGTGCGCGGTGGAGATCGGGCGGATCAAGCGGCACATCGGGATGCCGGTCTACCAGCCGGAGCGGGAGAAGTGGATCCTCGACCGGGTGGAGAGGAACAATCCCGGTCCCCTCGACCGCGGCGCGGTGCGGCGGGTGTTCGAGCGCGTCATCGACGAGAGCCGGCGCCTGGAGAGACTCGCCGGCGACGCGGAGGCGGAGAAGCACTGACCCCGGGGATCGAGGGGTAACAGGGAAAGAAGCCGATCGCAGGAGAGAGGGACAGAGCGGGAGCGAACGGGGGACCGGGGTTCCGCCGCTCTGCCGAACGGGCGTCGGAACCCCGGTAGCAAGGGATGTCCATGGTCATCGTGATGGAGCACACGGCCGGCGAGGAGCAGGTCCAGAAGGTGATCGAGTCGCTGGTCGAGGTCGGGTACGACGTCCACCGCTCGAGCGGGGTCGACTTCACCGTCCTGGGGGCGGTGGGCGTGCCCCACAAGCCGATCGACCCTCGCCTCATCGAGGTGCTGCCGGGAGTGCGGGAGGTCGTCCGCGTGTCCGAGCCCTACAAGCTCGCCGGGCGCACCTTCAAGGCGGAGGACACGATCGTCGACGTGGCGGGGGTCCACGTCGGCGGCCCGGAGGTGATCGCCATGGCCGGGCCCTGCTCGGTGGAGAGCGCGGAGCAGGTCGACCTCGTGGCGAAGTCGGTGGCCGCTTCCGGGGCGCGGGTCCTGCGGGGCGGAGCGTTCAAGCCCCGCACCTCGCCCTACTCCTTCCAGGGCTACGGGGAGGAGGCGCTCAAGTGGATGCGGGCCGCGGCCGACGCCCACGGCATGGCCGTGGTCAGCGAGGTCATGGACCCGCGGCAGATCGAGATGATGATGCGCTACGTCGACTGCCTGCAGGTCGGCGCCCGCAACATGCAGAACTTCGACCTGCTGAAGGAGCTCGGGCGCGTCCGCCGGCCCGTCCTCCTGAAGCGCGGCCTCTCCGCGACCATCGAGGAGTGGCTCCTCTCCGCCGAGTACGTCCTCGCCGGTGGCAACGGCCAGGTCATCCTCTGCGAGCGGGGGATCCGCACGTTCGAGAACTACACCCGCAACACCCTCGACATCTCCGCGATCCCGGTGGTGAAGAAGAAGAGCCACCTCCCGATCGTCGTCGACCCCAGCCACGGCACCGGCCGCCGGGACAAGGTCATCCCCATGGCCCGGGCGGCGGTGGCGGCGGGCGCGGACGGCCTCATCATCGAGGTCCACAACAACCCCGAGAAGGCCCTCTCCGACGGCCCGCAGAGCCTCTACCCCGACCAGTTCGACCGGTTGATGGGGGAGCTGCGCATCATCGCCCCGGTGCTCGGGAGGACGCTGCCCCTCGCCCGGGGATAGCGGGTCGCTACGGAATGGGTCCTGGTGAAGTCGAGTTCCCCTGGGTTCGACACCGCCGTCCGGCGAACCCCTACTGCTCGCGGAGCCCTTCGACCAGGTAGAGATCGGAGAGGTGGCGGGAGTACGAGTAGGCGTAAGCCCTGCCGTCGGCGCTGAACGTCGATGGGCACCCGCCGCCGACCAGCCCCGCCGGGTCGAGCGCCTTGCGGTATTGCCGGAAGAGCTCGGTCCGACCCGTTCGCGGATCGCCCACGAGGATCCGGCAAGAGTCGGCTGCGTCGGCGAGCCTCAGCCTCTTGCCGTCGTCGTGCCAACCGAGGATTGCTCCCGGGAGCGGGCGAAGCGGGATCGCCTCCCCGCCTTCGATCGGATAGAGGGCGAGTCTCCCGTCGCCCTGGGCGGCCAGCACGTAGCGGCCGTCGGGCGTGGGGAGTGGCCCGCTGCCGAACATCCCCCCGCTGAAGAACACGCCGACCACGCCCTCCGGCGTGACCGGTCGCGCCTCCCCGTCGATCGGCTGGTAGTAGACGCGAGACGGCCGCCCGCCTTCCTGACCGTCGTACACGACGGCCCTGTTGCCGGGCACGAAGTGCGCCCCCGCAAGCGGCACGAGGAGCGGACCCCCGGGACGTGTCAGGAGGCGCGTCCTCTCGGGTCCCGTGGGCAGAAGGAACAGCCGTGGCCATCTCGTCGGGTCCGCGTTCCACTGGGCGGACGCGAGGACCCACTGGCCGTCGTCGGAGAGGTCCTGGGCGAGACCGTCGCCGAGGCGCACGGCCGGCGACCCGTCGGTTCCGCGCAGGTAGCTCCCCCAACGGTCTTCGAAAGCCTCGCCGCCCTCGGAGAACGCCAGGGTGCGCCCGTCTGCCGAAAGCGCCACCAGGAGCGACCAGCTGTACCAGGTGAGCTCGCGCTCTGCGTCGCTCCCCGGGGCCTGGCCCCTGATGCCGTGGATCTCCTCGTCCCGGGTCAGCAGCACGCGTCCCTGCCGGCTGATGTCCTTGAGGGTCAGCTGGCCCGGGGCGCGAAGAACGAGGCGCTCCCGGCCGGCGGTGTCGATCGCGTAGAGGGCACGGCGTCCGCCGGCGGGGGCGGCCGTGAACCAGAGCTCGCGGTCGTCGGCCGACCAGCTCAGCCCGATGATGCTCGAGAACGGGCGCGAGGTGGTCGCGCGCGTGCCTCCTCGGAAGATGACGACGCGGCCGTAGTCGGGGTCGAGCGCGTGCTCGAGCACCCCCAGCATGCGGCCGTCGTGCGAGACCCTGACCTGCGCCGGGGCGAACCCGCCCCGATCGAGGACGCTCGCCCGGTAGACGATCCTGTCGACCGGGAACTCGAGCCTCCGCTCGAAGCCATCCAGCCGGACGACGGCGAGCGATTCCCCGTCCCGGCTCCAGTCGGCGTCGACGACGTGGTCGGCCAACGGCCGGGGGGAGCCGCCGGGCTGGACGACGGCGAGTGTCCCCGCTTCCTGCGCCCAGAGCCCCCCCCGCGGCGCCAGCAGCAGGGCCGGCTCGCCTTTCGACGAGATCGACAGGAGCTGCGCGTCCGGGAAGCCGCAGGGACGCGAGTCTTCGCTGTCGAAGCGCGTGGAGAAGACCTGGAACGGGTCGCCGTCCCACGCGGCGCCGTACAGGATCGTCTCGCCGTCGGGCATGAAACGCGCGCCG
>DATJYX010000021.1:0-8118 GCA_035577965.1 Vicinamibacteria bacterium
CTTCGAGGACGCCTGCGAGCTCCACTAGTCGGCGGTACCCCCGGCGGGTCCCACCCGCTGCCCCCTGGCGCATCCGTGTAAGCTGTCGAGGAGTGGTCCGCCCGATCGGGTCGATCCATGAGCTCCAGCTTCGGAGGGTGAGGGAGAAGGCATGAAGGACAAGAGGCGCGACAAGAAGGCCGAAGGGAAGAGCGACGGGAAGGACGGCGCCAGGGGCAAGCTGAAGGCGAAGGCGTACGAGAAGGAGATGCGGCGCCTCCAGGCCGAGCTCTGCCACCTCCAGGAGTGGGTGAAGGCCACCGGCCAGCGGATCATCGTGGTGTTCGAGGGCCGCGACGCGGCGGGGAAGGGGGGGACGATCAAGGCCATCACCGAGCGGGTGAGCCCGCGGGTCTTCCGTCTTGTCGCTCTCCCCGCTCCCTCGGACCGCGAGAAGACGCAGGCGTACATGCAGCGCTACTTCGCGCACTTCCCGGCCGCGGGCGAGATCGTGATCTTCGACCGGAGCTGGTACAACCGGGCCGGCGTCGAGCACGTTCTCGGCTTCTGCACCAAGGAGCAGCACCGGCGGTTCCTGGAGCTCTGTCCCACGTTCGAGAAGTGGGCGGTGGAGAGCGGCATCCGCCTTCTCAAGTACTGGCTGGAGGTGAGCCCGGAGGAGCAGAAGAAGCGGTTCCAGGCCCGGATCGACGATCCGTTGCGGCAGTGGAAGCTCAGCCCCACCGACCTCGAGTCGCGGCGGCGGTGGTACGACTACTCGCTGGCCCGGGACATGATGCTGGCCGCCACCGACACGAAGCACGCGCCCTGGCACGTCGTCCGGTCGGACGACAAGAAGCGGGCGCGCCTCAACTGCATCGCCCACCTCCTGAGCCAGATCCCCTACAAGCGCGTGACCCGGCCGAAGGTCAAGCCGGTGGACCGCTCCCGCAAGCGGGCCTACGACGACGAGACGCCGATGAAGCGGCG
Organism: Vicinamibacteria bacterium; assembly: GCA_035577965.1. Taxonomy (GTDB): domain Bacteria; phylum Acidobacteriota; class Vicinamibacteria; order Fen-336; family Fen-336; genus DATBSL01. The sequence continues at coordinate 970 of DATJYX010000021.1, forward strand.
CCGCTGGGTGCCGGAGGTCTACTGAAGGGCCGCTACTCGTCCCGCCACCGCACGAAGCCGGAGTCGTCCACGAGCAGCGCGCGGCCGATCGGTCCCTGGGGCATCGCTTCCGCCCGATACCCCTCCGCCTCGCTCGTGACGGTGAACGCGTAGTGGGCGCGCCGGAAGCCGGACGCGTCGAACGGGACGTCGAGCACGAGGAGGCCCGCGGCGGCCAGGTCGCGAAGGTTGCCGTAGTGCCCGCTCTTGCGGTGGTACGCCTCCTGGACCGAGTGGAGGTAGAGGAGCGTGGCCACGGCCGGCCGCTCGGGCATCGTGACGCCGTGGGGCACGCGCTGGCGGCGCGGATACCGGGCGCTCGGATAGCCCGACGAGCCGCCCGAGCTGTACTTGTGGGCCAGGTCCTCGCCGGCGGCGCGCCCGTCCGTCTCGGTCGGCACGTCGTCGAGGAACGCGTAGTCCTTCGCCCCCGCGGCGGGGGCGGTCGCGGGGGGCGGCGCGACCGGCGCGGCGGGGCCCGACCGATCACGGCCCGGACCGGGGCGAGGTCCGGCACTCGCGACGCGCGGGCCGGCGTCGGGAACTGGCGTCGCCGGGAGGGGAGTGACGGGCGCGGCCGACGGCGCCGCTTCCGCGGGCGCCGGCGTCGCCGGGAGCGTCGCCGGGGGGACCGGCGTCTCGGCGACCCGCGCCTCCGGGCTCGGGGAGGGCTCCGCCGGCGCGGCTCGCCGGCCCAGCAGGACCCACGCGCCGCCTGCGACCACGGCCAGCACGAGCACCGCCGCGAGGCCGATGCCGACGACCAGGCCCGCGCCCCCGCCCTTCCGACGCGCCGCGGGCGCGACGGGCGGCTGCGGCGGCCGGGAGGGCGGTGCGGCCTTCGTCGGGAGGGGCGGCGGCTCGGTCCGGGTCGGCGGCGTGAGGACCGTCGGGGGCAGGGGCGGCGGCGCGCCGGTGGGCTGCGTAGACGACGTCGCTCCCGACCGCGCGGCGGTCGCGGCGGAGGAGAGCGTGTCGGCGCCGCGGGCGGTCGGGGGGGAGGCGATCGTCGGGACGTCGCCGGGCGGGGTGTCCGGGGCGAGGGTGGGCGTCTCGGCCGCGCGCAGGGTGGGCACGAAGCCGGGCCGCGTCAGGGCGAGGAGGTCGTCGGCCAGCTCCCGGCCGGTCTGGTAGCGCGACTTGTCGTCCTTGGCCAGCGACTTCGCGATCACGCGCAGCATCTCGTCGGACACCGTGGGGTCGAGCGTCCGCAGCGACGGGGGCTCCTCGGTGATGATCTTGAACATGATGGCGGTGAGGGTCTCGCCGCGGAAGGCCTTCTGGCCCGCCATCATCTCGTAGAGGATGCAGCCGAGGGAGAAGAGGTCGCTCTTGCCGTCGATCTTCTCGCCGCGGGCCTGCTGGGGGCTCATGTACGAGGGCGTGCCGAGGAGGCTGCCCGTCGCCGTCAGGTGCTCCGCCGAGTCGGTGACCTTGGCGATGCCGAAGTCGGTGACCTTCACGTGGTCGCCGGGCTCGATCATGATGTTCGCGGGCTTGATGTCCCGGTGGACGACGTTGTGCTTGTGGGCGTAGGCGAGCGCGTCGGCGACCTGGGCGCCGATCGCCGCCGCCCGCTCGACGGACATCTTGCCCGCCTTCGCGATCACCCGGTCGAGGCCCACGCCGTCCACGAACTCCATCGAGATGTAGCTGAGGCCCTCCGTGGTGCCGATGTCGTAGATCGTCACGATGTTCGGGTGCTTGAGCTGGGCCGCGACCTCGGCCTCCTGCTTGAAGCGCTTGAGGAGGTCCTCGAGCGAGGCCTGCGACGCGGCGAGGCCCTCGAGGCGGATCGTCTTGATCGCGGTCATGCGGCCGAGGACCCTGTCCCTCGCCTTGAAGACCGTGCCCATGGCGCCGGCTCCCAGCTTCTGGACGACCTGGTAGCGTCCAGCGATCTCGGTCGGCTCGGGGGCGGCGGGGTTGCTGCTCACGGCGGGGACCTCCTATCCCGGGGGCCAGCGCAGGGCGCGGCCGCCCAGGAGGTGCAGGTGGATGTGGTAGACGCTGTAGCCGGCGTCGTCGCCGCAGTTCATCACGAGGCGGAAGCCGCGCTCGCCGAGGCCGAGGTCTCGCGCGAGGTCCCGGGCCCGGCGCACCATCGCCCCGATGAGCGAGTCGTCGCCCTGCTCGAGGTCGAGGAGGCTCGTGACGTGCCGGCGAGGCACGAGGAGGACGTGGGTGGGGGCCTGGGGCCGGATGTCGTGGAAGGCGACGATCTCGTCGTCGGCGTAGACCTGCCGCGACGGGCGGTGCCCGGCGGCGATGTCGCAGAACAGGCAGGCCATCGGCTGCCCCAAGTCTACATCGAGGCGGCCCGGGCCCGCCGCCAGCGCGGGCTGCAGACGGGCCCGCGATCCACCGGCCGCGCCGGGCCTAGAGCTGCAGCGGAAGCTGGGGCGTGCCCAGGCCCTTGAGGAGCTTCCGCGTCGAGGACGACACCGGCAAGGATTCCACCTCCTCCGGGCGCGCCCAGAGGAACCGCTCCGGATCGCTGGGGGCGGGCGGACGGAGGCGCGCGCGATACCCCTCGAGGGTGATGCGGCGGTAGGTGATCGCGTGGCGCGCTCGCACCGCGAGCGGCCCCGGCACCACGCGGAGGCCGTGCCGCTCGAGGAGCTCGCGCGCGAGGTCGGGCAGCCCCCGGGACTCGAGCGAGGTCTGCGGCACCTCCCACATCCGGCCGAGCAGGCGTCCTTCGGGCCGGCGGACGAGCAGGACCCGGCCGTCGCTCTCGACGAGCGCCGCGGCCACCCTCACGTCGACCGGAGCGCGGCGGGCCCGCCCTTCGGGCAGCTCGCCCACGATCCCGAGAGCCCGGGCCCGGCACGTCGAGCGGAGCGGACAGACCTCGCAGGCGGGCTTCCGGGGCGTGCAGACGGTGGCCCCGAGCTCCATGAGCGCCTGGTTCCAGTCGCCGGGCCGCTCCCGGTCGAGCAGCTCCTCGGCCCGGTTGTAGTAGGGTCCGTCGCGGCGGTACTCCGGCCCGCGGAGGGCGAGGAGCCGGGCGAGGACGCGCCGGACGTTGCCGTCCACCACCGGCAGCGCCTGGCCGTGGGCGATGGAGAGGATCGCGCTCGCCGTGTACAGGCCGACGCCGGGGACGGCGAGCGCGGCCTCGATCGTCCTCGGGAAGCGGCCGGCGTGGCGCTCGGCCACGTGCTGGGCGCCGCGGTGCAGGTTGCGCGCGCGGTGGTAGTAGCCGAGCCCGGACCACGCGCCCACCACCTCCTCCTCCGGCTCCTCGGCGAGGGACTGCAGGGTGGGGAAGCGCTTCAGGAAGGCCTCGTAGTAGGGCGTCGCGGCGCGGACCGTGGTCTGCTGGAGCATGACCTCGGCGATCCAGATCCTATAGGGGTCTCTCGTCCGCCGCCACGGGAGGTCGCGGCGATTCCGGTCGTACCAGCCCAGGAGGGCGTGTCGGATCGCGCTCCCGCCCACCCGGGGAGTCTACTGCGACTCGGCCTCGGTGAGGACCGGCGGGACGGCGGGGTGAGGTGAAAGGCGGCTGAGGACGACCCGGGGCCGGCCGGCGAGGTCGTCGCGGACGGCGGGGCGGTCGAAGCCGGACTCGACGAAGAGCCGTGTGACCGCGGAGGCGATGAAGGGAGAGATCTCCACGGCGAGGGCACCGCCCTCCCCGAGCGCGGCCGCGGCCGCGGGGACGAGGCGACGATAGACGGAGAGAACGTCGCCCGGCGGGACGAGCGCCTCCCGGGGCTCGTGCAGGCGGACCTCGGGAGCGAGCGAGTCGAGCTCCGCCGGGTCCACGTACGGCGGGTTGCTGACGACGAGATGCACCTCGAGCCCCGCCAGGGGCTCGAGGATCTGGCCCCGATGAAAGGCGGTCCGTTGGCCCAGACCCAGCCGTCGTTGGTTCTCTCTCGCGACTTCGAGGGCCGCTTCCGAGATGTCCGTCCCGTGGACCTCGGCGTCCGGCCGTTCGGCCGCGATCGACAGGGCGATGCACCCGGAGCCCGTGCCCACGTCCACGATGACCGGCTTCTCGATCCCCTTCACGAGCTCCAGGGCGGTCTCCACGAGCACCTCCGTCTCCGGCCTGGGGATGAGCACCGCCTTCGTGACGACGAGCTCGTGCTTCCAGAAGGGAGCCGCGCCCAGGATGTACTGCAGGGGCTCCCGGGACGCGCGCCGTCGGACGAGGCCTCGGAGGGCCTCCGCCTCTGCCACCGGCACGGCTCTCTCGGGCTCGGCCAGGAGCCGCGCCCGGTCCCAGCCGAGGACGTGCCGGAGCAGCCGCTCCGCGTCCCACTCGGCAGACGGCACGCCGGCGGCGGAGAGGATCGACGAGGCCTCGGCGAGGAGTGCTTTGGCCCTCATCGGGGGCCCGCGGTCAGGCCGCGGTCGAAGCCTTGAGCTTGGCCGCCTGGTGGTGGGCGATGAGGCCGGCCACCACCTCGTCGAGCTCGCCGTCGAGGATCTCGTGCAGGCGGTGGATGGTGAGGCCGATGCGGTGGTCGGTGACGCGGGCCTGCTGGAAGTTGTAGGTGCGGATCTTCTCGGAGCGGTCGCCGCTCCCGACCTGGCTCTTGCGGTCGCTCGCGATCGCGCGCTGCTGCTCCTCGAGGGCCACCTCGTAGAGCCGGGCGCGGAGGACCTTCATGGCCTTCTCGCGGTTCTTGATCTGGCTCTTCTCGTCCTGGCAGGAGACGACGGTGTTGGTCGGGAGGTGGGTGATCCGCACCGCGGAGTAGGTGGTGTTGACGCTCTGCCCGCCGGGGCCGGAGGAGCAGAAGGTGTCGACCCGGATGTCCTTGGGGTCGATCTTGACGTCGACCTCCTCGGCCTCCGGGAGGACGGCGACCGTGATGGCCGAGGTGTGGATCCGGCCCGACGCCTCGGTCACCGGAACCCGCTGCACCCGGTGGACGCCGCTCTCGAAGCGGAGCTTCGAGTACACGCGGTCGCCCTCCACCATGGCGATGACTTCCTTGATCCCGCCCTGGCCGGTACGGTTCACCGACACGACGTCCACCTTCCAGCCCTGCCGCTCGGCGAACCGCTGGTACATCCTGAAGACCTCGGCCGCGAAGAGGGCCGCCTCGTCGCCGCCGGTGCCGGCCCGGATCTCGAGGAGCACGTTCTTCTCGTCGTTCGGGTCCTTGGGGATGAGGAGTAGAGGGATCTCGGCGTCGAGGGCGTCCTTCCTGGCCTCGAGGGCGCGGGCCTCCTCGTGGGCCATCTCGCGGAGCTCGGGGTCGGCCTCGGCCCGAGCCATCTCCTGGACCTTGGTCAGCTCCTGGAGGGTGTCCTTGTAGGCGCGGTAGCGCTCGACGATCGGGCCGATCTCCTTCGACTCGCGGGCGAGCTTCTGGTAGGCGGGGGGGTCCTGGGCCACGGCGGGATCGGACATCGAGGCCTCGAGAGCGGCGTACCGCGCCTCGATGTCCCTGAGCTTCTGGAAGGTGATCCCGTCCATGTCCCGGCGCGGAGGAGGGGTGGAGCCCGCCTCAGGCCTTGGCGGCGGCCTTCCGGGTTCCCGCGTACTTGCGGTTGAAGCGCTCCACGCGGCCGGCGACGTCGAGCAGCCGCTGCTTGCCGGTGAAGAACGGATGGCAGTTGGAGCAGATCTCCAGGCGCATCTCCTTCTTCGTCGACCGGGTGGTCCAGGTGGCGCCGCAGGCGCAGTGGACGGTGACGACCTGGTAGTCGGGATGGATTCCAGCCTTCATGGCACTCCCCTGGCCGGCCCTAGGGCTACGGCCACAAACAGACATTTTAACCCAAGGCCTACCCTATGGCCATACCGTCGAGGAACTCCTTGTTTCCCTTGGTCCTTCCCAGCTTGTCCAGGATCAGCTCCATCGCCTCCACCTGCGAGAGCGGGGAGAGCACCTTGCGCAGGATCCAGACCCGCTGCAGCTCGTCGCGCGGGAGGAGGAGCTCCTCCTTGCGCGTGCCGGACTTGTTGATGTCCACGGCGGGGAAGATGCGCCGGTCGGCCATCTTGCGGTCGAGGACGATCTCCGAGTTCCCGGTGCCCTTGAACTCCTCGAAGATCACGTCGTCCATCCGGGACCCGGTCTCGACGAGGGCGGTGGCGATGATCGAGAGCGAGCCGCCGTCCTCGATGTTGCGGGCGGCCCCGAAGAAGCGCTTGGGCTTCTGGAGCGCGTTCGCGTCCACGCCCCCGGAGAGGACCTTCCCCGAGGAGGGTACGGTCGCGTTGTAGGCCCGCGCGAGGCGGGTGATGGAGTCGAGGAGGATCACCACGTCCCGCTTGTGCTCGACGAGGCGCTTCGCCTTCTCGATCACCATCTCCGCCACCTGGATGTGCCTGGTGGGCGGCTCGTCGAAGGTCGAGGAGACGACCTCCCCCCTCACCGACCGCTGCATGTCGGTCACCTCCTCCGGCCGCTCGTCCACGAGGAGGACGATCAGCACGACCTCGGGGTGGTTGGCCGCGATCGAGTTGGCGAGGTTCTGGAGGATCAGCGTCTTCCCGGTGCGGGGCGCGGCCACGATGAGGCCGCGCTGGCCCTTGCCGAGCGGGGTCAGCATGTCGAGGACCCGGGCCGTCATGTTGTCGGCCGCCGTCTCGAGGCGGAGGCGGCGGTTGGGGTAGAGGGGGGTGAGGTTGTCGAAGAGGACCTTCTCCTTCGCCTCCTCGGGGGGGTCGAAGTTGATGGCCTCGACCTTGATGAGGGCGAAGTACCGCTCGCCCTCCCGGGGCTGCCGGACCTGGCCGCTCACCGTGTCGCCCGTGTGGAGGTCGAACCGCCGGATCTGGGACGGCGAGACGTAGATGTCGTCGGGGCCCGGCAGGTAGCTCGACTGCGGCGCGCGCAGGAAGCCGTAGCCGTCGGGCATGATCTCGAGGACGCCCTCGGCGAAGAGGAGGCCGCTCCTCCGGGCCTGGGTCTGGAGCATCCGGAAGATGAGGTCGTTCTTCCGGGAGCCCGCGGCGCCCTCGATGCCGGCCTCGACGGCAGCGTCGGTGAGCTCGTGGATCGTCATCTCCTTGAGGGTGGAGAGCTCGAGCGGGCGGAGGTCGCCGTCCGCGCGTCCCGATCTCTCCGCTCCGGCCCCCGTCCCCTCGTCGAGCGGCTGCTCTTCAGCGTCCATCGTTCCCCCGTTGTCCGGCGT
>DATJYX010000022.1:0-88369 GCA_035577965.1 Vicinamibacteria bacterium
AGGGCCAGGCCGCCGAGCCCCAGGTCGCAGCGCTTCCCGGAGACCACGGTTCGTAGCACCCAGCGCTTGGCGCCGGAAGGGTCGACCACGAGGTACAGGCCATTGCCGTCCGCGTGGCGACCCACAGTCTTGATCGCGCGAATCCGCACGGGAGTTAGCCGCCGCTCCGGATGGCGGCCACGAGGTTTGTGCCCTCGGCTCTGTGTGTCCCTCATAGCGCCCCACATTCTAGGCGGGATGCTACGGGACTTCAATAGACAACTTCGGAAGGCCGACTCACCCTAACCTACTGCTACGTCGGCAGTCGGCTGGAGCCCTCGGGACGCCATCGGAACGCCATGGAAAGCCCGATAGGCGGACCCCCTCTCCGCCAGACCCCTGAGGGTCATCCACTTGCGCCGATCCTGATTCGGGAGGTCTACTCGCGCGCGCGGGCTTCGTTCCCGATCCGGAGGCGTGCCGTGCCGCTCGTCAGTGGCGTTCGCCTGGGGCCGTACGAGGCGCTGGCACCCCTTGGCGCAGGGGGGTTGGGCGAGGTCTTCGGCGCTCACGACCCCGCGCCTGGGAGGCGAGGTGGCGATCAAGGTCCCCCCCGCCGACCGGCTGGCCGACTCGGCCCGTCGCGCCCGTTTCGTGCAGGAGGCGCGAGCCGCTTCCGCCCTCAACCACCCCCACATCGTCACCATCCACGAGATCGAGTCGGCCGGAGGAGTCGACTTCATCGTCATGGACCTCGTCCCCGGCACGACCCTGGACGCCCTGATCCCGCGCCCCCTGCCAGGGCCTCGGCCACCGGGAGGCAGCATGGCCGGGACGACGACGAGAAGCGTGACCGCGCCCGACCCGTCGAGGTGCACGAGCGCGGTGAGGAGCGCCGTACCCCGCTCGTGATTCCGGCCGACGCTCGAGCTCGCCTCGCTGGTACACTGCGTCTGCCGTGGCCCGCGTTCGCGTCATGCTCGTCGACGATCACTACCTGGTCCGGGTGGGTCTCGCGAACGTGCTCGGCTTCGAGCCGGACATCGAGGTCTGCGCCGAGGCCGAGAGCGGCGACGACGCGCTCGAGGTGTACCGGCTCCACCGGCCGGACGTGACGGTCATGGACCTGCGCATGCCCGGGACCGACGGGCTCGCGACTCTCGCCGCCCTTCACCGCGAGTGCCCCGGCGCGCGCGTGATCATCCTTTCGAACTACACGGGGGCCGACGAGATCCATGCCGCTCTCCAGGGGGGAGCCGCCTCGTACCTGCCCAAGACGGTGGGACAGCCGGAGCTGCTGAAGGCGATCCGCCTCGTGGCCCAGGGACGCACGTACGTGCCGCCCGACATCGCCGTGCGGCTCGCCGAGCGGCTGCCATGCGACGAGCTCACCGCGCGCGAGCACGAGGTGCTGACTCTCGTCGTCGAGGGGGTCTCGAACGCGGAGATCGCCCGCCGCCTGGGCATCGCCGGCGGCACCGTCAAGAACCACATCTCGAGCATCTTCGAAAAGCTCGGCGTCACGCAGCGGACGGAGGCCGTCGCCGTCGCGATCAGGCGCGGAATCGTCCGCATCGAGTGAGGGCGGCCGCGATGATCCGGGCGCATGGGTCCCAGGGCCGCCCGCCTGCGCGAGCGCGTGGCACGGCAGGGTGCTTGGCGGTGAGCAGGGTTCGACCCCGGCGTAGGACTCTGGGCCTATGTCGTCGTCGCCGCCGGGACCGTGGACTGGCGCGACCTCGACGTACGAGAATCGCCGGCACGTGACTACGATCCGGGGCGCCGGCGGTCGCTGGTCCGCGCGTTCTGCTGCGCTGCTTCTCCTGCTGGCCGCGGCCGCGCCTCAGGCCGCCGTTGCGGCGCCCCCCGGCGCCTTCAGCCACCTCACGGTCGAAGACGGGCTGCCGCACAGCTACGTCAGGGCGATCCTGAAGGATCGCGACGGGTTCATGTGGTTCGCCACCGCGCGGGGGCTCGTACGCTACGACGGCGCCCGCCTCACGGTCTACCGACACGACCCGAACGACGCGGCCAGCTTGCCCCCCGGCGCGCCCACCTGCCTGCTCGAGGACCGCGAACGTCGGCTGTGGGTCGGCACGATCTCGGGCCCGCGCGCCGGCGTCGGCGTGCTGGACCGGACGACCGGGCGTTTCACGCGCTTCCTGCCGGACGGCCGCCCGGGCTCTCTGAGCGCGACGTACGTCCAGGCGATCTACCAGGACCGGGCCGGCCGCGTGTGGGTGGGCCACGCGCAGGGCCTGGACCTCTTCGACCCGGGCACGAAGACCTTCAGCGCCTTCCCGATCGGCCCCGCGGGAAGGGAGCCGCGGGTGATGGCGATGCTCGAGGACTCGAGCGGCACGTTCTGGGTGGCGACCGAGAGAAGCGGGCTCTATCAGTTCGACAGGTTCACGCGCGCGTTCCGCCGCTTCGTCGTGCACGGCGATCCCGCTTGCGGCCGCGACTGCCGCGACTCGTTCTTCACCGCCTTCCTCGAGCAGCCCGCGGGGACGCTGTGGGTGGCCGGTTACGGTTCGGGGCTCGTGCGGGTCGATCTCGCCGGAGGACGGACGAAACGATACCTTCCCGACCCCCGCCGGGACGACTCGCTGAGCGTCGCGCAGGTCGTACAGCTCGCCGGCGACGGAGACCGCCTTGTCTACGTCGGCACCGAGAACGGTGGCCTCGACGTCCTCGACACGCGCACGCAGCGGTTCACTCACAACCGGCCGAGCGCGAGCGATCCGCGCAGCCTCGGGAGCGCGTCGGTCTGGGCCCTCTACCGTGACGACCAGGGCCTCGTCTGGGCCGGAGTCAACGGCTTCGGGGTGAGCTGGCTCTCGCCCCTGGCGCAGCGCTTCGACGCGATCCGCGCCGGCTGCGACGGTCTCGGCGATCCCCGCGTCACGTCCGTCGCGGAGGGCGAGGACGGCCGCATCTGGGTGGGCACCGACGGCGGGGGGCTGCACGTGGTCGACCCGCGGACCGGGCAGGTCACCCGCTATCCGCTGCCCGGCGAGAAGGGCTCGCCCCCGAGAGCCGTCCAGAGCGTTCTGGCGGGCCCGGGCGGTGCGATCTGGGTCGGCCTCTGGAGCGGTGGCCTCGGGCGCATCGATCCCCGCAGTGGGCGCGCGCGCTTCTTCCACGCGCCGGCCGGCGGCCGCTCGGCGATGAGCGACAGCGTGTGGCGCGTCCTCGACGCGGGCGGCGGCGAGCTGCTCGTGGCGACGAACGACGGCGCGTTCCTCTTCGACGTGCGCCACGAGACCTCGTCGCCCCTGAGCGACCGTTACCCCGGAGCCGGGCTGGGCTCGATCTTCGACGCGGCGCTCGGCACGAACGGCAGCCTCTGGCTTGCCCACCCTTCGGGCGTAGAGCTGGTCGACCGGCGAGGCGGCCGGGTGCGGCACTTCGAGGGCGACGCTGGGGGCGGCGGCGCGCTGATGGGCTCGTTCGTGGACGCGCTACACGTGGACGCCCGGGGCCACCTGTGGGTGGGATCGGAGCGAGGGCTCACCTGCATCGACTCCCGGGGCGGGAGGCTCGCGGCCTACGGCGAGGGCGACGGCCTGCCGAATCCCAACGTCGGGAGCATCACGGAGGATGCGTCGGGCAACATCTGGGTCGGCACTCTCGGAGGCCTCGCGCGGCTGCGGGGGGCTGTGGCTTCTCCGGTGGGGGCTGCCGTCGTGAGCTTCGACGAGCGGGACGGCGTGACCGGCCGGTTCCTCATCCGCGGCGCCGCCTTCCGCTCCCGGCGCGGCGAGCTCTTCTTCGGCACCTCGCGCGGGCTCACCCGCTTCCGGCCCGAGGCGTTCGAGGCCAACAGCCGCGTGCCCGCGGTCGTGCTCACCGGCCTGAGTCTCGGCAGCCGCCCCGTCGTGCCAGGGCCGGGCTCTCCGCTCTCCGGGCCGGCGCACGAGGCGACCGAGCTCGTGCTGGCGCACGACCAGGCGGACGTGACCTTCACCTTCGCCGCACTCAACTACATCCTGCCCCAGAAGAACCGCTACACGCACCGGCTGGAAGGGCTCGACCGTGACTGGAGCCCGGTCGGTCCCGAGACCTCCGCCTCCTACGTACGCATCCCGCCCGGCGACTACGTGTTCCGCGTCCGCGCCTCCAACAACGACGCCGTGTGGAACCTGGACGGCATGGCCCTGCGGCTGCGCGTGACCCCGCCGTTCTGGCAGACGCGCGCGTTCTTCGCCGCGGTCGCGCTCTCGCTCGTGGGTGTCGGCGTCCTGCTGCACCGGGCGCGCGTTCACAGCGTGCGGCAGAGCTTCCTCGCCGTGCTCGACGAGAGGCGGCGTCTGTCCCGTGAGCTGCACGACACGCTCGAACAGGGGCTCGCCGGCATCGCGCTGCAGGTCGATTCGGCGCGCCAGCACCTCGGCCGCCGGCCCGAGGTGGTCGAGCGATGCTTGGACACCGCTCTGCACATGGTCGACTACTCGCGCGAGGAGACGCGGCGCACGGTCAACCAGCTCCGCTCGCAGGCGCTCGAAGCGGGCGACATCGCCCGGGCGGTCCGCGAGGTCGCGGCCGAGCTCGCGCCCGGCGGCGAGCCGATGGTCGCGGTCGAGATACGCGGCACGCCCAGGCGGCTCTCGGTCGCCGCCGAGCATCACCTGTTCCGCATCGCACAGGAGGCGCTGACCAACGCGGTGACGCACGCGCAAGCCCGTCGCGTCGGCGTGACGATCGCGTTCACGACGGGCGCCGTCGAGCTCACCGTCTCCGACGACGGGGACGGCCTCCCGTCCGAGAAGCCGGAGCGCGGATTCCACTTCGGCCTGTCCGGGATGCGCGAGCGGGCGCGCGCGCTCGGGACCCGGCTCGAGCTCGAGAGCACGCCCAAGCGCGGGACGACGGTTCGCGTGCGCTGGACGACCACCACTTCGATCACGGGAGAAGAAAGATGCCCCTCGCCTCTGCCTTCCGACTCCTCGCCCTCGCGGTGACCGCCGCGACGCTGCTCGCACCTGCGGCGACGGCCGACACCGTCGCGGTCGCGATCGACCCTTCGAAGCCGGGCGCGAAGATCGACCGCAACCTGTTCGGCCAGTTCGCCGAACACCTCGGCCGCGGAGTCTACGAGGGCGTGTGGGTCGGCCCCGACTCGAAGATCCCCAACACGCGCGGCATCCGTAGCGACGTGGTGGCTGCGCTCGAGGCGCTGCGCGTGCCGAACGTGCGCTGGCCCGGCGGCTGCTTCGCCGACGAGTACCACTGGAGGAAGGGCATCGGCCCCCGGAGGGCCGTGACCCTCAACCCGAACTGGGGCGGCGTCACGGAGTCGAACGCCTTCGGCACCCACGAGTTCATGGACTTCATCGGCCAGATCGGCAGCGAGGCGTACCTGTCGGTCGACGTCGGCTCGGGCACGCCGCAGGAAGCGGCCGAGTGGCTGGAGTACCTGACGACCGACCAGCCGACGACCCTGGCCCTGGAACGCGCGGCGAACGGCCACGGCGCGCCATACAGAATCGCCTTCCTCGGTGTCGGCAACGAGAGCTGGGACTGCGGAGGGAACATGACGCCCGACCACTACCTGAGCCAGCTCAAGGCCTACAGCCGCTTCGTCCGCAACTTCAACCCCGCGCAGCAGAAGCCCGACGGGAACCGGATGCTGAAGATCGCGGTCGGGCCGGGCGGCGACGGCCCGCGCTGGACGGAGTGGACCGAGGCGATCATGAAGGCGTGGCAGGGCCGCTCCTGGAGCTGGGACATCGACGGGCTGTCGTTGCACTCCTACACGGTCGTGAAGTGGCCGCCCTCGTACGAGTCGGTCGGTTTCGGCGAGACGGAGTACGCCGAGATCCTGAAGTCGACGCTCGAGATGGACCGTCTGATCGCGACGCACTCGGCGATCATGGACCGCTACGACCCGCAGAAGAAGATCGCGCTCGTCGTCGACGAGTGGGGCGGCTGGTACGCGCCGCTGCCCGGCACGAACCCGGGCTTCCTCGCCCAGCAGAACAGCCTGCGTGACGCGGTCCTGGCCGCGCTCAACCTGAACATCTTCGCCCGCCACGCGGACCGCGTGCGCGGCGCCAACATCGCCCAGATGGTCAACGTGCTGCAGGCGATGATCCTCACCGACCGGGAGAAGATGGTGCTGACGCCGACGTACCACGTGTTCCGGATGTACGTGCCGTTCCAGGGGGCGACATTCGTGCCGGCGTCGTTCAGCGGGGGCCTCTACACCCACCGTGACGTCGAGCTGCCACGGCTCGACGCGATCGCAGCGAGAGACACCGCCGGCAAGCTGCACGTCGCGATCGTGAACGTCGACCCGAACCGTCCGGCCGACATGGAGCTGAGCCTGGCCAACGTCCGGGCGGTGTCCGCCGCCGGAGCGACGCTCACCGCGCCGAAGGTCGACAGCGTGAACTCGTTCGAGGCGCCCGGCACGGTCGCACCGAAACCGGTGTCGGCCACGATACGCGACGGGAAGGTGGCGCTGCGGGTCGAGCCGAAGTCGGTGACCGTGATCTCGGTCGAGCAGTGAGATGCCGCGGTCGGCCGCTGGCCCCGGGCGGCAGCGGCCGAGGCTCGATCGAACGAAGGCAGGAGAGCCCATGAGGAAACGGTTCGCCATGCTGGCCACCGCCGCGGCTGCGCTCGCGGGCGGGGCCGTGGTCGCGGGAGGCGAGGCGGCCGCCGGCCGCGGGGCCGACGAGTCGGTCGGGCCCGTCCTCTTCTACCGCCAGCCGGCGAAGGAGTGGGTCGAGGCCCTGCCCGTCGGAAACGGCCGCCTGGGCGGGATGGTGTTTGGCGGCGTGCCAGCCGAGCGCATCCAGCTCAACGAAGACACGTTCTGGTCCGGCGGGCCCTACGACTCGATCAACCCCGAGGCCCTGCAGTACCTGCCGACCGTGCGGCAGCTGCTCTGGGAGGGCCGCTACCGGGAAGCGCAGGACCTCGCGGACGAGAAGCTGATGGGCCGGCCGCGACATCTACAGGCGTACCAGCCGCTCGGAGACCTGCGCTTCGTCTTCGAGGACCACGAGCGCGTGGCCGATTACCGGCGGGAGCTCGACCTCGACCGCGCCGTCGTCCGCGTCCGGTACCGCATCGCCGAAACCACGTTCACGCGCGAGGTCTTCTCGAGCGCGCCCGACCAGTCGATCGTGGTGCATCTCAGCGCGGACGGCCCGTCGCGGTTGCGGCTCGTCGTCTCGCTGGACAGCAAGCACCAGTTCACCGTCCGGCCCCTCGCGCGCCGAGACGTAACCGCTGCGGCTACCGCCGCCATCGAGATGACCGGCCGCTGGCGCGGCGACCTCACCACCCCCGAAGACCACCTGAAGCTCTCGGAGAACCTGCACGCTCGCTGGTACGGCGACGGCCTCGCGTTCGCGGTGCGGGTGGCCGCCTCTGTCGAGGGCGGACGCGTCGAAGCGGACGGGCGGGGGCTCCACGTGACGGACGCGCGCGCAATGACCCTGCGGCTCGCCGCGGCGACGAGCTTCCGGGGGCGCAGCCCAGAGGCCGCATGCGAAGAGTCGCTCCGCGGGTCGAGGCCGTACGCCGATCTTCTCGCGCGGCACCTGGCCGACCATCGCGCCCTCTTCCGTCGCGTACGCCTCGACCTCGGCTCCTCGGATCGAAACGAGCTTCCGACGGACGAGCGCCTGGCCGCGGTACGCGCAGGTACCATCGATCCCGGCCTCGTCGCGACCTACTTCCAGTACGGGCGCTACCTGCTGATCGGCAGCTCGCGGCCGGGGACGCAGGCCGCGAACCTGCAGGGGCTCTGGAACGACGACGTGAGCCCTGCCTGGGGCAGCAAGTACACGATCAACATCAACACGGAGATGAACTACTGGCCCGCCGAGGTGGCGAACCTCGCCGAGTGCCACGAGCCCCTGTTCGACCTGATCGAGGAACTGCGCGAGCCGGGGCGGCGGGTCGCACGGGCTCACTACGGTGCGCGCGGCTTCGTCGCGCACCACAACACCGACCTGTGGCGCGCGGCGACGCCGGTCGACGGCGCGCGGTGGGGGCTGTGGCCGATGGGCGCGGCGTGGCTGTCGACGCACCTCTTCGAACACTACGCGTTCGACGGCGACGCGGCCTTCCTGCGCCGGGCATATCCCACGCTGAAGGAAGCCTGCGAGTTCCTGCTCGACTTCCTGGTCGAGGACCAGCAGGGCCGGCTGGTCACGAACCCGTCCCACTCGCCGGAGAACGCGTTCCTCGATGCGACAGGCCAAGAGGGCGTCCTCTGCATCGGCGCGACGATGGACTTCGGGATCATCCGCGAGCTGTTCGGCGACACGATCCGCGCTGCGGAAACCCTCGGCACGGACGCGGAGTTTGCGGGCCGGCTGAGGCACGCTCTCGACCGGCTCCCGCCCTACCAGATCGGCAGGCACGGCCAGCTGCAGGAGTGGCTGCAGGACTTCGACGAGGCCGAGCCCGGACACCGCCACATCTCCCACCTGTTCGCCCTTCACCCCGGACACACGATCACCCTGCGAGGCACGCCGGAGCTCGCGCAGGCCGCGCGCGTATCGCTCGAGCGGCGGCTGGCGAACGGGGGCGGCGGCACCGGCTGGAGTCGGGCCTGGATCGTCAACCACTTCGCCCGGCTCGGCGACGGAGACAAGGCGCACGATAACCTGACCACGCTGCTCGCGAGATCGACCCTGCCGAACCTCTTCGACAACCACCCGCCGTTCCAGATCGACGGCAACTTCGGCGGTACCGCCGGCGTCGCGGAGATGCTGCTGCAGAGCCACGCGGGAGAGGTGGACCTGCTGCCGGCGCTGCCGCGGGCCTGGCCCGAGGGCAGCGTGAGCGGGTTGCGCGCGCGCGGCGGCTTCGAGGTCGACCTCGCCTGGAAGCGGGGCGCTCTCGAACGCGCCGTGGTGCGCTCGAAGCACGGCGGACGGTGCAACCTGCGCTACGGCGAGACGGTCGTGAAGCTCGACACGCGTGCCGGCGAGACGCTGACGGTGGACGGCGCGCTGCAGGGTCGCTGAGATTCGGACGCGACACGTGGATGGAGACGCGGCCGAGGCGGACACTCGCAAGAGACGCACAGGAGGTTGCACGGTGAAGCCCCCATTCCTGCCGATCCTTCTCTTCTGGCTGACCTGCGTCCCGTCGCTCGCGCAGCAGCCGGACATGGCGCCCTACCTCGACCCGGACCTGCCGCCCGAGCGGCGCGCCGCCGATCTCGTATCGCGCCTGACCCTCGAGGAGAAGGTGCTCCAGATGCAGAGCACGGCGCCCGCGATCCCGCGTCTGGCCGTGCCCGCCTACAACTGGTGGAACGAGGCCCTCCACGGAGTCGCACAGGGTCGCGCCACCGTGTTCCCGCAGGCGATCGGCCTCGCCGCCACCTGGGACACGGCGCTCGTGCGCCGCGTCGCCGACGTGATCTCGACGGAGGCGCGGGCCAAGTACAACGACGCGCTGACGCGCCCCGCTCCCTCCGGGCCGGGGGCGCTCGCGGTGCTCCCCGGGCGCACGGCGGGGCTCACCTACTGGTCGCCCAACGTGAACATCTTCCGCGATCCCCGCTGGGGCCGCGGCCAGGAGACCTACGGCGAGGACCCGTTCCTGGCCGGCCGCATGGCGGTGGCGTTCGTCACGGGCATGCAGGGGAACGACCCGCGCTACCTGAAGGTCGTCTCGACGCCGAAGCACTACGCCGTGCACAGCGGCCCGGAGCCGGAGCGGCACGGCTTCGATGCGAGAGTGAGCGAGGCGGACCTCGTGAACACGTACCTGCCCGCATTCCGCGCGGCGGTCGTCGAGGGCAAGGCCGACTCGATCATGTGCGCCTACAACGCCGTGAACGGGATCCCGGGCTGCGCGAGCAGCGACCTCCTGCAAAAGAGGCTCCGGAGCGATTGGGGCTTCCAGGGCTACGTGGTGAGCGACTGCGGCGCGGTGAGCGACATCTTCCGGGGCCACAGGTACGCGACCACGCTGGGCGCCGGGGCCGTCGCCGCGGTCAAGGCCGGCACCGACCTCAGCTGCGGCACGGAATACGAGAGCCTGGTCGAGGAGGTGAAGGCCGGCCGCATCACCGAGCCCGAGATCGACCGTTCACTGCAGAGATTGTTCGTGGCTCGCGTCCGCCTGGGCATGTTCGACCCGCCGGAACGCGTGCCGTACTCGCGGATCGCAATCTCGGGAAACGACTCGAGCGCCCACCGCGAGCTGGCGCGGGAGGCCGGCCGCGAGTCGATCGTTCTGCTCAGGAACGAGGGCGCCATGCTGCCCCTGGCCGCGTCCGCGCGCCGCATCGCCGTGCTCGGACCCTCGGCCGACGACCCGATAGCGCTGCTCGGGAGCTACAACGGCATCTCGTCGCGGCAGGTCACTCCGCTGGCAGGGATCGAGCGCCAGTTCGCGAGCGCGCGGGTGCGCTACGCACTCGGCGCGACGTACACGGCCACGATCCCGGCGCTCGTCCCGTCCGCTTTCCTCGCGCCGCCCGGCGGCGGCAGGGGAGTGCAGGTGGAGTACTTCGACAACGCGGACCTGCAGGGAGAACCGAAGCTGCGACGGGTCGAGCCGCGCGCCTACTTCGACCCGGGAATGGAGGAGCCCGCCGTCCTTGCCGCGGTCGGACACGAGAAGTACTCGCTGCGCTGGACGGCCCGCCTGACGCCGCCGGCGAGCGGCGAGTACGAGCTCGCCGTGCGCACCGGGATGTGGAACTGGACGGCCAGCGCACGGCTCTTCCTCGACGACCGGGAACTGACCGTCGGCAGCGGCCCGTCCACCCCGATGACCTCGAGCCAGCCCGCTCAGGGACCGCGCGGCCCCGTGCGCGTCCGCGTTCCGCTCGACGGCGGCCGCGAGTACGCCGTGCGGGTCGAGTATCGGCAGCCCGGTTCCGGAGGAATGCTCCAGCTCGGCTGGATCCCGCCGGCCGCCGCCGCGCTTTCCGAGGCCGAGGCGCTGGTCAAGGACTCGGATGTCGCGATCGCGTTCGTCGGCCTCTGCTCCGAGCTGGAGGGCGAGGAGATGCGGGGCGTGAACATCCCTGGCTTCCGCGGCGGCGACCGCACGAGCCTGGACCTGCCCGAGCCGCAGGAGCATCTGGTGAACGCCGCCATCGCCACGGGGAAGCCGGTCGTCGTCGTGCTGACGAGCGGCAGCGCGGTGGCCGTGACCTCGGCGGCGGAGCGAGCCTCAGCCGTCCTCGTGGCCTGGTACGGGGGAGAGGAGGCCGGAACGGCGATTGCGGAGACGCTGGCCGGAGTCAGCAACCCCGCGGGACGGCTTCCCGTGACATTCTATCGGAGCGTCGACCAGCTTCCGCCCTTCACCGATTACGCCATGCGGGGTCGCACCTACCGCTACTTCAAGGGCGATCCGCTCTTCCCCTTCGGCTTCGGGCTGAGCTATTCGACCTTCGCGTACTCGGGGCTGGTCGCGAAGCGGACGGCGAGTGGTGCCGAGATTCGCGCCACCGTCCGGAACGCCGCGTCGCGGGACGGCGACGAGGTCGTGCAGCTCTACGTCGCCGGCAGTGCAGATCCCGAGCCCCCGGTCCGGAGCCTCCGCGGCTTCCAGCGTGTCCACCTGCGGGCCGGCGAGAGCCGGGAGGTGACGTTCACGCTGGAGGTGGGGGACCTGCCGGGGACGCCGGTCGAGATAAGCGTGGGCGGCGGACAACCGGTCGGCGGCACGCCGCACGTCGCGGGCCGCCTGTGACGCACGGTCACTGCAGGAGCTCCGCGCCGTAGGGCTCGAGCGGCAGGACTCCGCTGTACTTCCGGCCGCTGATCACGCCGTCCTTCGTCCCGGCGATCGGCACGTCGACGGCGCCCGCCGTGCTGTTGACGTACAGGGTGCGCCCTTCGACCATGCGGGCGCAGACGCCAGTGGGGGTGGAGGGCCCCCTCTCGACGCCCAGGCTCGAGTAGAGGCTCCGCAGGAGCGGGCCCAGGAAGCTCCTCTGCGCCGGTACGGCGACGTAGATCGCGTGCCCCTTCCCGTAGTCGTTGACGGTGATCGCCGGCGATCGCTCGGGAGTATTCGTCAACGTGGCCAGCGTGCGCGCCGTGCGCGGCTCGAGCACCTCGTAGAAGTCGAGCGATGCCTTCAGGAGGCCGCCGTCGAACGAGGCCTCGGGCAACACCCCCGCGCGGTAGAACTCGGAGGTGCGGATCCCGAAGACGTCCGCGAGCCTCCCCGGCAGCGGGCTGTCGAACCACTGGCTGTGCTCGTCGACCTTGGCCGAGAAGGCCGTCATCACCACGGTGCCGCCCCCGCCGACGTAGCGGCGGAGCGCGGCTGCGCTGCGCTCGTCCATGACGTATAGCCCCGGGACGACGAGGAGCTTGTACTCCAGGCTGCTGTTCGCGAGGTTCAGCAGGGCGACGTCGACGTTGTCCTCGTAGAGAGGCTGGAAGGCGTGGCTCACCTGCTCGAAGTACGGGGTGCTGTAGTAGTCCCGCGCCGTGTTGCCGACGGGCGGGCGCGAGGCGATTGCCGTGTCGAAGGAGTATGCGATCGCCACCTCGGGCCTGCGGCCCCGCGGGAAGCCCAGCTTCCCCAGCTTCGAAAACTCCTCCGCGATTCGCTTCCACTCCTGGTACTTCCACGACCGCGTCCCGTCGTGGTCGAGGATGCCGAAGAGCGCCTGCTCCTCGCCGCCCCGGTGCGTGTTGAAGGTCCAGGCCAGGAACACCTGGCCGAAGTGCAGCAGCGCGTGGTAGGCCCACATTCGGATGCTGCCCTTCGGCGGTCCGTAGCCGTCGCTGCCCGCGGTGATGAACTCGGTGAACCAGACCGGGGTCGGCAGCTCGCCCCTGACGAGCAGCGAGAGGAGAGTCGTGTCGACCGCCGTGCCCGGGTAGTAGCCCATCGCACCGTGGCTCGCGTAGTCCCGGTAGGAGCTCAGGTAGTCGAAGCCCCGGCGCGGAGCGGTGTCCCAGAGGTTCGAGGCGGACGGCAGGTCCGGCATGTTCTTCCGGCGGATCGCGTCGAGCTCCCGAAGCGCCCCGATCGTCTGATCCGACCAGAAGCGGCGCAGGTCCAGGTAGCGCTCGGGGGGGCTCGGCCCCTCGCCGTAGGGGAGCTGCACATCGTCGAACGAGCCCAGCCGTCGGGACCAACGCTGCGTCGCCCAGGCGGCGTTGAGCGCCTCGACGGTGCGGTAGCGGTCCTTCAGCCACTCGACGAACCGCGCGCGGTCGGCCGCCGAGTACGACAGGTAACCGTCGCCGATCTCGTTGTCGTAGCCGACGGCGATCACGGCCGGGTTGCCCGCGTAGTGGCTCGTGAGTGCCTCGGCGTAGCGCCTGACGTGCTCGCGATAGACCGGGTCGGAGATGTCCTCCATGTACCGCCTCGCCGGCTGCAGCACCACCCCGTTCTGGTCGACGACGTTCGCCGACGGGTAGCGGTGATGAAGCCAGGTCGGCGCCGGCAGCCCCGCGATGTCGAGAACGACCTTGATGCCGGCCTCGTTCATCAGCTTGAGGATCTCGTCGAACCAGGCGAACTGAAAGGCACCCTCGGACGGCTCGAAAGAGTCCCAGGAGAGGTCGCCCATCCGCACCAGCGTGAAGCCCGCGGCGCGCATCAGCGCGACGTCTCTGCGGATCTCCTCGGGGCTCCTGTCCACCGGCTGATAGCACGTCCCGACGAAGAGCCCCTTGCCGATCCAGCCCCGGTGAGGCGCGGGGGGCGGTTCGGGGACGGCGATCGCGGCGATCAGTGAGAGCGCGATCGCCGCGAGGCTCGACACGGCTCGTGCTCGCGTCCGGCAATCCTGAGCGCTCACGTCAGCGCGTTCCGACCTTGACCGGCGCTCCGCCGCAGCCGACGCACGCGCCGGGCTTCGCGGGCGGCTCTAGAGAGGAGGGCCTCACGACCGCCGACTCCTCGACGGTCAATGGAAGAGCCTCGGCGCGAAGTCCTCGAGGTCGCGCCGCCAGGTCTGCCATTCGTGGTCCGTGCCCGGCGACTCCCAGTACACGTGCTGGATGCCGATCTCCGTGAGCGCGGCGTGCAGTCCCTGGATGCCGGCGCGCATCCGCTCCGGCTCGACCGTCCCGACGCCCAGCCACAGCAGGTGGACCTTCCTCGCGAACGCGGCCGGATCGGCGAAGACGCCATTGTATGCGGCCTTCCAGTCCGGCTTCTGGTCGGTGATCATCTGCAGCCCGCCGGCTCCACTGAACCCGCCGATGTACGAGAAGAGGTCGAGGTGGTTCAGCGTGACCTGGAACGTCTGCATGCCGCCCATCGACAGGCCGGCCATCGCGCGGTGGTCGCGGTCGGCGATCGTCCTGTACGTCACGTCCACGAACGGGATGAGCGCCAGCGTCACGTCGTCCTCGAACGCCTGGGCCATGTCCTGCATGGCCTTCCTGAACTCCGGCGAGCCGAACGCCTTGCCGGTCAGGTCGGGCGGGACCTCACCCTTGCGCCGCGCGTACCCGTACGCCATGACGACGATCATCGGCTTGCACCGGCCGGCCGCGGTCAGGTTGTCCAGGATGAAGTTCGCCCGGCCCTGGCGGACCCAGCCGGTCTCGTCCTCGCCGCCGCCGTGCTGAAGGTAGAGCGTCGGGTAGCGCGTCGTCTGCGCGTCGTAGTCTGGCGGCAGATAGACGAGAGCGTGACGCCAGGTGCCGGTGACCTTCGAGTCGTACCAGACCTCGCGCACCTGGCCGTGCGGCACGGACTTGATGTCGTAGTAGTCGACTCCCGGCTCCGGGACCTCGACCATGCTCGCGTGCTTGCCGCCGCCGAAGAACGCGTGGCTGCCCATGTCGTTCGTCTCCACGCCGTCTACGATCAGGGTGTAGTAGTGCAGCCCGGGGGCGAGCGGTGTCGTGGTGCTCGTCCAGAACCCGTCCGGCTGCTTCTCCATGTCCGCCTTGGGCCCGCTCCAGAAGTTCAAGCGGACTTTCGTGGCGTCCGGGGCCTTGAGCCGGACCTGCACGCGCCCCGCGCCGTCGACGCGCGGGTACTCGGCGCCCCAGACGTTGGTCGTCGCAGGCTTGAAGTCGCCTGGCTCCTGAGCGGAACAAACGCTCGCGGCGCAGCCAGTGGCGACGAGAGCAAGCGCCCATCTGACGTGTTTCATCTGCCGTCTCCTTCGATTCCGTCCGGATTGATGACGATCGTCTGGATACCCTGCCCGGCTACTTCGCCGGGAACTCGTAGATGCTGACGCTCCACGGAGCGAACGTGGCGGTCCGCGGAAGGGCGGCGAGCGGCTGTTCCTCGACCTTCACGCCCGGCTCCTGGCCGACGACGACAGTGGCCGTGAGCCTCTGCGGGGCCAACCGCCGCAGGGTGCCTTTCCCGGAGAGCGCCGCGCCGCGGATCTCGAGGTTGAGCGCCTGCGCGGTCTCGGTCGGATTGACGACCGCGATGGTGAGTGCCCTGCGGTCCGGCGTCCAGGCGGCCGCCACGTCCAGGGGGAAGGTGTCGCTGCCCGCGTGGACGACCGGCTGCTCGCCGCCGGGCGGGTCCTTCGGCTTCGGCTGCGGGGAGTTGCCCGTCACTTCGACGGGGATCGTGCCGAAGCGGTCGCGGTAGAACTTGAACAGCATCCCGGTGGGATTGAGCACGGCCTGGCCGCGCGCGGCGCTGTAGGTCGCGGTGACGAACGTCAGAGTCGCGAGCTGGTAGAGGTCGGAGTGCCGGAACATCTCGTGGAAGGTCCACGCGTAGGCGGGGACCACCTTGTAGCTGCCGCCGAAGGTGTACGCGTACTCGTCGAGCGCGATCGGGACGGGCTTCCGCTCCAGCGCGGGGATGCGCGCGAGGTACTCCCGGTACTCCTCGTACTTGAGGCGGATGTGGTTCGCCGGCCGGCGCATCCAGTCGACGAGCGGCTCGTCCTTGTCGTTCGGCACCTGCTTCGCCTGGGCGAGGTCGAAGTGCGAGTCGTAGTTGTAGAAGTGCTCGCTGATCATGTCCATGCTGTCGAGGCACTTCTGGAAGAGGGCACCCGTCCAGTCGGCCGGGCCGAGATACTCGGGGATCAGCCTGTCGCCGAGCCTCAGCGACTCCTTGGAGCCGGTCATGGTGTCGGGCATGGCGCCGCTCGCGATCAGGACGATGCTCGAATCGACCTTCCTCATGGCCTTCGCGAACAGGTTGTGCTTCACCGTGTACTGCGAGAGCGGCATGTAGCCGTACTGCCAGGAGCCCCACATCTCGTTGCCGATGTTCCAGTACTTCACCCGATAGGGCTCGGGGTGGCCGTTCGCGGCACGCTTCGCGCCCCAGGGCGTCGTGGCCGGCGCGTTCGCGTACTCGACGTACTCGGCCGCGGAACGGGCGTCGCCGAAGCCGGAGTTGACCGTGATGTACGGCTCGACGCCGGTGAGCCGGCAGAGGGCCACGAACTCGTCGGTGCCGACGTCGTTCGACTGCACGGCGCCCCAGACCGGGTCGAACACCGGGGGCCGCCGGTCGGGGGCGCCGATCGCGTCGCGCCAGTCGTGCGCGGAGACGAAGTTGCCGCCCGGCCAGCGATAGACGCCGGACCGCAACGACTTCAGCGCCTCGACGACCTCGCGGCGCCATCCCTCGACGTTGTCGGCGGGCATCAGGGACACGGCGCCGATGCGAAGCGTTCCGGGGCCGGTGGCCGTGATCTCGATGCGGCCGTCGTCGGTGTCGACCGGGCACTTGAACGCGAGGGGGAACGCGGCGTACGCGCCAGTCAGCTCGTCGATCGTGACCGTCTCGCGGTCGTGGGCGCCGCTGCCCCAGACGAGGGTGATCGAGACGCGGGCCGCGGGATCGCCGGCCAGCACGACCCGCCCCTCGTAAGCCTGGTCGCGCAGGAGGGCCAGCCCCTTCTGCGCGATGCCCCGGGGCCCTCCGGGGTCGAGCGCGACCGCAGGAGAGTGGTCGCCCACGTAGGCCTGCCGAGTGTCCATCGTGACGAACTCGATCGGGCCGACCGGAGTCCATCGCCGGGGCGGGGCGCCGAAGGGTCCGGGGCGAGCGGGCGGCGCGGCCGCCGTCTCGACGGCCACGGCGTTCCAGAACTTGCGGTCGTCGATCACCTCGGCCCACATCGCCCGGTAGACGAGGCTGCCGGCGTGCTCGATGAACATGCCGTAGAGGGTCGGGCGGATCGGTGGCGACGTGCGGCTCGCGTCGACCACCGCCTTGACGGGAGACGGGGAGGCGGGCGCGGCCGGCGTCGCACGCAGCCCGGAAGCGATCGAGACGAGAAGGGCCAGCGCGAGGATCAGGCGCAAGGTCGATCGGGGGTCGTCCATCGGCGCGTATCATGCTCCGCGCGGTCAGGGCCGACAACCCGCCGCGGCCGGGGAGTGGCACCTGCCCGCGGTCTCGGGCGGGCGTAGGACCGCGCTCCTACCCGCGGATCGGAGCGCGGTCGGGTGAACCCCGGCCCGCGCCGTACGAGAATCCGGCGAGCGAGCCGTCGCCTCGCTCGCCACGGAGGCTGCGGATGGCAGCAAGAACGGGACACCGACTGATCATGATGGCGCTGGCTGCTGCGGTCACCGCTCCGCTGGTGGCGCAGGTGCAGACCGAGGTGCCGCCGGTCGTACCCGGAGCGAAGCGGGTGGGCGTCGAGCGCTTGAAAATCCACGGCGCGGCGCTCGAGGGCAATCTCGAGGGCGATGCGGTCGACCGCGATGCGATCGTGTTCCTGCCCCCGAGCTACACGGCGGAGACCTCGCGCCGCTACCCGGCCGTCTACGCGCTGCACGGCTACTCGATCGGGGCCGAGCAGTGGACCGGCGAGATCCACGTCCCGCAGACGATCGAGGGCGCCTTCGCGCAAGGGGCGCAGGAGATGATCGTCGTGCTGCCCGACTCGAAGACCGGGCACGGCGGCTCCATGTACTCGAGCTCGGTCACGACCGGCGACTTCGAGCGGTACGTCGCTCACGACGTCGTGGCCTACGTGGACGGCCACTACCGGACGATCCCCGAGCGGACGAGCCGCGGCCTCGTGGGCCACTCGATGGGCGGCTACGGCGCCACGCGCATCGGGATGAAGCACCCGGACGTCTTCGGCGCCCTCTACATCATGAGCCCGTGCTGCCTGGCGCCGCGCGGGGCTGGGCCGGCGAACGCAGAGCTCGAGAAGGCGGCCGCCGCGATGAAGTCGCCGGCGGACGGCAAGGACCTGCCGTTCTTCACGCGGGCACAGCTCGCGACCGCCGCCGCCTGGTCGCCGAACCCGAAGAAGCCGCCGCTCTTCTTCGACCTCCCGACGATGGACGGTGTCGCGCAGCCGGACGTGCTGGCGAAGTGGGCCGCGAACGCGCCGCTCGCGTTCCTCGACCAGTACGTCGGGAACCTCCGCCTGTACCGCGCGATCTCGATCGACGTCGGAGACCAGGACGGGCTGCGCGCAGACACGATCAAGCTCCACGAGGCTCTCGAGACGTACCGCATCGCCCACGGCTTTGATGTTTACCCGGGCACGCACACGAGCCGCGTGGCCGACCGCTTCCAGAACCACGTCATGCCGTTCTTCAGCCGACACCTGTGCTCCGGGGCGGAGTGCGAGTAGCGCTTCCCGCCCGGACGTCGCTGTCATTGCCGATGACCAGGAGACCGGGCATCACGGT
Source organism: Vicinamibacteria bacterium (assembly GCA_035577965.1). GTDB lineage: Bacteria > Acidobacteriota > Vicinamibacteria > Fen-336 > Fen-336 > DATBSL01. The sequence continues at coordinate 18,546 of DATJYX010000022.1, forward strand.
TTGCGCAGCCTAATGGTTCGCCTTCCGGTACTCGGGGCTCTTGCGCAGCTCGCGCTCCACGTCCGCCTGCGTCCAGTTGTCGCGGAGCACCTTGTCGACGTAGGACCGGCTGCCCGAGTCCGGCTCCCTCTTCAAGACCGAGAGGTAGGCGCGGCGGACGACGTCCTCCGCCTTCGGCCTCGTCATCGTGTTCTTCTCGCGGTACTCGGGGCTCGTCCGCAGGGCGTCGCGAACCTGCTTCTCGCTCCAGTCGTCGTCGATGACGTGGCTGCGATAGAGGCGCAGGCCCGCCGAGTCCGGCTCCCGGTCGAGGATGTCGCGATACGCGCGGCGAACGATCCGGTCGGGGTCCTCGCCGTGATAGCCCCCGGGATGATGACGGTCGTGGGAGGTCGATCCGACCCGGAGGGAGGAGATCCGGTCGTTCCAGCCCACGTCCTTCAGGTTCCTCACGTCGTCGTCGAACCGCCTCGACGATCCCTCGTACTCTCCGTCCCGATAGACGGTGACCTCCGCTCGGCCGAAGAGACGGATCGATGAGATGCGGTCGTTCCACCCCGGAGGGAGGAATCCCATGTCCTCGCCGGCGCGGGCGCAGAAGTAGTCGCCGCGATAGTCCGCGTTCTCGTAGAAGCAGACCCCGTCCCGCGGCTCCCCCTCCGACCCGGTCACGATGGTCGATGTGGCGAGCATCGCGCCGCTCGCGAGGAACAGGATCCTCGTTCCCTTGGCCACCTCGTTGCTCCTTTCCCGCCGCGCGCGCGACGTCGGACGCGAGAGCCGACGCGACCGGGCGGGGCCTGAGTTCACAGACTCTAGCCGCGCCCCCGCCACCGGTCAACACAGGGATCGACGCGGACGCCACGGGGTGAGGGGAAGCGTTGCGACGGGGCGGCGGACCGGCCGGGGCCGAACGGTTCAGGACAGCCCGTAGCGATTGAGCTTGTCGTAGAGCGTGCGCAGGCCGATGCCGAGCCGCTCGGCGGCGATGCGGCGGTTTCCGTTCGACTCGGCCAGCGCCCGGGAGATCGCGTCCCGCTCGAGATCGTCGAGGGTCCCGCCGGAGCGCAGAGCCTTCGGTGCGGCTCCGGCGACGGCGGCCCCGGCGCGCCCGCTCAGCACATCCGCGGCCTGGAGCTGCGGCCCGTCGGCGAGGATCGCCGCACGCTCGAGCGCGTTCGCCAGCTCACGCACGTTGCCGGGCCACTCGGCACGGGCGAGCGCGGCCGCCGCCTCCTCCGACAGGCTCAGCCCGGGCCGGCCGAGATCGCGCCGGATGCGGTCGAGCAGCGCCCGGGCGAGAGGTGGAACGTCCGTGCGTCGCTCGCGCAGGGGCGGCAGGCGGACGGGGAACACGGCGAGCCGGTGGTAGAGATCCTCGCGGAAGCGGCCGTCCCCGACCATGGCCTCGAGGTCGCGGTTGGTGGCGGCGATCCAGCGGACGTCCGCCTCGAGGGTCCGGTTCGCGCCCACCCGCTCGAACTGCCGCTCCTGCAGCACCCGCAGCAGCTTCGCCTGCAGCTCGACCTTGAGCTCGGCCACCTCGTCCAGGAAGACACTGCCGCCCTCGGCCAGCTCGAGGCGGCCGCGGCGGGTGGCCACGGCCCCCGTGAATGCGCCCTTCTCGTGCCCGAAGAGCTCGCTCTCGAGGAGACCCTCGGCGATCGCCGCGCAGCTCACGGCGACGAAGGGGCCCGCCGAGCGGGCGCTCCAGGCGTGCACCGAGCGGGCGGCCAGCTCCTTGCCGGTGCCGCTCTCGCCGAGCAGGAGTACGGTGGCGTGCGTGCGGGCGACCTTCTGCAGCGCCTCCGTGACGGGCGCCATGGCCGGGTCGCCGTAGCCGAGGGGCGGCAGCTCGGAAGCGGCGCGGACTGAGCCGTCCCGCAGGGCGAGCAGCGAACGGCGCTCGAGCGCGCGGGCGGCGAGCATCCTCAGCTGCGCGGGGCTCGCGATCGGCTTCTGCAGGTAGTCGAAGGCGCCCAGCCTCATCGCCTCGACCGCGGACTCGACGGTGCCGTGGGCGGTGAGGACGATGATCTCCATCTCGGGCTGCTCGCCGCGGGCGAGGCGCACCAGCTCCAGCCCGTCCATCGCGGGCATGCGGAGATCCGTGATCAGCAGCTCGAACCCCTGGCGTCGCAGTTGCTCGGCCGCCTGCCGTCCGTCGGCGGCCTGGGTGACCGCGTGGCCCTCGTCCTCCAGCGCCTCGGCGAGGAACTGCCGGATGCCCGGCTCGTCGTCCGCCACCAGGATGCGGGCCATCTCAGCCTCGGGGGAGCTCGACCTCGAAGAGCGCGCCGCCCTCCGGGTGGTTCGTGGCCCGGACGGTGCCGCCGTGCATCTCGACGATGCGCTGGGCGATCGCGAGGCCGAGGCCGGTGCCCTTCGCTCGGGTCGTGAAGAAGGGCTCGAAGATCCGCTGCTCCTCGCCCGCCGGCAGGCCCTCGCCGTGGTCGCGGACGGCGAAGAGCAGCCGTCCCTGTCGCGAGGCGACGCCCGCCTCGACGGGAGAGCCCTCCGGCGAGGCTTCGACGGCGTTGCTGAGCAGGTTCGTCAGGACCTGCCGCATGCGCGAGCCGTCGAGCGGCCATCGGGGCGGCGCCCCGCCGGAGTCGACGCGGATGCGCGACGCGTCGACGCTGCTCGCCGCGGAAGCGAGCAGGGCCAGAGGGTCGACCTCGGAGCGGGCGATCGGGCCGGAACGCGTGAAGTCGAGGAGGCTCGCGCTGAGCGCCTCGAGCCGTTGAGCCTCGAGCACGATCGTCTCCGCCTTGGTGCGCTCGCGCCCCGCCGGCAGGCGCTCGACGAGGAGCTGCGCGTGGCCCTTCAGGGAGGCCAGGGGGTTGCGCAGCTCGTGCGCGAGCACGGACGACATCTCGCCGAGCGCGGCCAGCCGCCGGCCCTGCTCGTAGCGCCGCTCGGCGACCTCCCGCTGGAGGAGCATGCGCGCGAACAGGATGGCGATCACCAGGAGCACGGCCGCCGCGGCGGCGCTCCAGCGCAGGGCCCGGACGGCGTCGGACTCGAGCTGCCGTGCGAGCACGGGTTCGTACTCGATTGTGATCGTCGGCGGCGCGGGGCGACCGGGGCGGGGAGGGTCGGGCGGCTCGGGTCGCAGGACCAGGCGGAAGCGGTCGTCGAGCCGCCGCACCTGCGCCTCCCGCGACGGGGCGGCGCTCGTGTCCGCCGGCCCGCCGAGCGGGCGGCCGGCGGCGACGAGGCGCCCGTGGTCGAACACCGCGACGTACTGCAGGCCGGCCGTCCGCTGCTCCTCGACGAAGGCCTGGAGATCCGCCTCGGAGGCCTCGTGGCGTCCCAGCGTGAAGAGCGCGCGCAGGAATGCGTCCCCCTGGGAGCGGGTCACGCCGGCGGACGCGGCCATCACGCTGCGGTAGCTCGACCAGGAGGTGAGGAGCAGGGCGGCTCCCATCGCGAACGTCGCCGCGAGAAGCCCCCACGCGGCCCAACGCGTCCCCATCGCGGACAGCTTCATCGGCGGCCGCCTCCTCCCGGCCGCTGTGGTCGCAAGCCGAGTGCCAGCGTAGGCGGGCTCCGCGCGGCTCGCAAGTCCGCCTGGCGGCGCCCCGGCGCCCGACGCGGGGCCGCGAGCGCCTCGCGTTCGTGCGGAAGTCGCACGACGAGGATGCGGAATCCGCAGGACCGGCCGGCGAAACCGCGGCGCCACGGCCGCAAGTCGTTGGCGGCCTGGCCTCGGTGCCCCGGCCGCAGCGTGGCAGGGTCATTGCTCCGGCAGGAGGCCGAGGGGAAGCCGAAAGTGGCGAGAAACGACGAAGCGATCGCGACGAAAGGCGCGGGGCCGACCCGCGAGTCGGTGGCGCAGACGCTCGGCGTCGACCCGGACCGGCCGCGGCCGGCGCGGCCGCGGCTCCGGCTGCTCGGCGCGGCGGCCGCGCTGCTCCTGATCGTCCTGGTCGTCGCCTGGTCGCGGGCCGACGGTGGAGCGGCCGTGCCGTACAAGACGCTGCCCGCCGAGCGCGGCGAGCTCCGCGTCGCGGTCACGGCCACCGGGACGCTCCAGCCGACGAAGACGGTCGACGTGGGCAGCGAGGTCTCGGGCACGATCCTCGAGGTGCTCGTGGAGGAGGACGACCACGTCGAGGCCGGGCAGGTGCTCGCCCGCATCGACCCGAGCAAGCTGCAGACTCAGGCGCAGCAGCTCGAGGCGGCGCTCGCCGCGGCCGAGGCCCGGCTGCTGCAGACGAGGGCGACCCGCGAGGAGTCCGCGGCCCAGCTGCGCCGGCAGGAGGAGCTCTACCTGGAGAAGCTCACGTCCCAGCAGGACATCGACGCCCAGCGGGCGACCGCCAAGCGCGCGGCCGCCGACGAGGCGAGCGCGCAGGCCGCGGTCTCACAGGCACGGGCGAGCCTGCAGACCCTGCAGACGGACCTCGGCAAGGCCGTCATCCGATCGCCGATCGACGGGGTCGTGCTGACGCGGACCGCCGAGCCGGGAGCCACCGTGGCGGCCCAGTTCCAGGCGCCGGTCCTCTTCAAGATCGCCCGTGACCTGGGCGTGATGGAGCTGCGCGTCCACGTGGACGAGGCGGACGTCGCCCGCGTGCGATCGGGCGAGGACGCGACCTTCACGGTGGACGCGTACCCCGGCCGCTCGTTCCAGGCCCGGATCCAGAAGGTGCGCCAGGCCTCGGAGACGACCGACGGCGTCGTCACCTACGAGGCGGTGCTCGCGGTCGACAACTCGGGGATGGCACTGCGCCCCGGCATGACCGCCACGGCCGAGCTGACGGTGTCGCGGCTCAGGGACGCGCTCCTCGTCCCGAGCGCCGCGCTGCGCTTCACGCCGCCGGGCACCGCCCAGCCGGCGGCGGGAGAACGCAGCCTCGTCAGCCGGCTCCTGCCCGGGCCGCCGCGCCGGCGCCCCGAGAACGGCACCGACGGCGCGGCCTCGGAGAGCGGCAAGGCGCAACGGGTCTGGGCGCTCAAGGGCGGCCTGCCCTCGGCGATTCCGGTCGAGACCGGGGCGAGCGACGGCAAGCGGACCGAGGTGGTGCGCGGCGAGGTGAGTCCCGGGCTCGCCCTGATCGTCGACACGGTCGGGAAGGAGTGACGACCGTGGACGCCCCCTCCGGCGGTGCGCTCATCGAACTGCGGCAGGTCACCCGGGTCTACGGGACGGGCGACGCGAAGGTCACCGCTCTCGGCGGCATCTCGCTCTCGATCGATGCCGGCGAGATGACGGCCATCATGGGTCCGAGCGGCTCGGGCAAGTCGACCTGCATGAACGTGCTCGGCTGCCTCGACACCCCGACCTCCGGCGAGTACCTGTTCAGCGGTGTGGACCTCGCGAGGCTCGACATGCGGCAGCGAGCCCTCTTCCGCCGGCACTACCTGGGCTTCGTCTTCCAGGGCTTCAACCTGCTGGGCCGCACCTCGGCCCTGGAGAACGTCGAGCTGCCGCTGCTGTACCGCGGCGTGCCCGCGGCGCGCCGGCGCGCCTCCGCCCGGGAGGCGCTCCGGCTGGTGGGCCTCGAGGGCCGGGAACGTCATGCGCCGAGCGAGCTCTCGGGCGGCCAGCAGCAGCGCGTGGCGATCGCCCGCGCCATCGTCAGCGACCCCGTGGTGCTGCTCGCCGACGAGCCGACCGGCAACCTCGACCGGGCGCGCAGCCGCGAGATCCTGGAGCTGCTGACGTGGCTCAACCGGGAGCGCGGGATCACGGTGCTGGTGGTCACGCACGACCCGGAGATCGCGGCCTGCGCTCGCCGGACCGTGCGCTTCGTGGACGGCGTCGTCTCCTCCGACGAGCGCCGGCCGGAGGCCGCGGCATGATCTGGAACGCTCTCGTCCTCGCCGTGCGCACGGTGAGGCGGAACGTGCTGCGCTCCGCGCTCACGATCCTCGGCATCGTCATCGGCGTGGGGGCCGTGATCGTCATGGTCACGCTCGGCAAGGGGGCGACGGCGCAGGTCACGAGCCAGATCGCCAGCCTGGGCACGAACATGCTCATGATCGCGCCCGGCGGCCGGCCGGGCCCGGGTCAGGCCGCCGCCCCGTTCCGCGTCGAGGACGCCGAGGCGATCGCGGCTCAGGTCTCCGCCGTGGAGGCGGTGGCGCCGCAGGCGCAGCAGTCGGCGACGGCCGTCTACGGCAACGAGAACTGGAACACCACGGTCGCCGGGGTGGACGACGCCTACTTCCAGGTGCGCCACTGGCCGCTCGTTTCCGGCCGCACCTTCAGCGAGGCCGAGGTGAAGGCGGGGAGCGCGGTCGCGATCATCGGCGACACCGTCCGGAGGAAGCTCTTCGGCGCCCAGGACCCGCTCGGAGCCAAGGTGCGCCTGGGCAACGTCTCCGCTCAGGTGGTGGGCGTTCTCTCCGCCAAGGGACAAGCCGGCATGGGCGACCAGGACGACACCGTGCTGATGCCGCTCAAGACGGTGCAGCGCCGCTTCACCGGCAACCGCGAGATCCGGATGATCCAGGTCTCCGTCCGCGACGGCGCGTCCACCGCGAAGGCGCAGGCCGAGATCGAGCGGGTGATGCGCGTGCGCCGCCACATCACCGGAGTGAAGGAGGACGACTTCCACGTGATGGACATGAAGGAGATCGCCACCATGCTGACCGGCACCACCCAGCTGCTGACGGCCCTGCTGGGGGCCGTGGCGGCGGTGAGCCTGGTCGTGGGCGGGATCGGGATCATGAACATCATGCTGGTCTCGGTCACCGAGCGCACCCGGGAGATCGGCATCCGCCTCGCCATCGGGGCGACGCAGGACGAAGTGCTCACCCAGTTCCTGGTCGAGGCGGTGGCGCTCTCGTCATTCGGCGGCGTGCTCGGGATCCTGCTGGCGCTGCTGGTCTCGGCGATGCTCGCGCGGCTCCTCGGCGTGCCGTTCATCCTCGACCCGGGGGTGGTGGCGGTCGCCTTCACCTTCTCGGCCGCGGTCGGTCTGTTCTTCGGCTACTTCCCGGCGCGCCGGGCCGCGCGCCTCGACCCGATCGAGGCGCTGCGCTACGACTAGCGCCTGGACGACCCCGGCGCTCCGTCTGGAGCACGGGTCCGTTTGAGATCGCGTCTCTCCCCGGGTATAAGCGGCGCGTGTCTTCGAAGAGCAGGACCACGGCGTCGGGGGAGATGGCCACGCTCCTCCTGCTCCTGGCGGTCTCGGCCGGGGCCCAGACCCGTCCCCTCCTCACCGAGCAGGCGACGACCGGGCCGACGGGGAGGCTCGTCTTGGAGACCGGCTTCCAGGCGATCGCCGACGAGCCGAACTACCTGACCGGCGTCGAGCGCACGCGCTGGGAAGGTCCGCTTCTGCGCCTCGTCTACTCCGCGGCCGACAACGTGGACTTCGGCCTCGAGTGGGCGGGCGTCGTCGGCACGACCAGCGTTCCCGGCGAGCGCGCCGTCTCGGCCGGCGGTGACGTCACGCTCCGAGCGAAGCTGCGCGTGCTGAAGGGCGAGGGACGACGCCCGACCCTGGCCTCACGCTTCGGGGTGATCCTGCCCGACACGCCCTTCAACGACAAGCAGTTCAACCCCCTGGGCCTGGGGCCGAACACCTTCCGCTTCTTCCTCGAGGGGGTCGTCACGTGGCCGGTCGGCCCGGTGCTCCTCGACGGCAACGCCGGCCTCTTCCTGCAGGACGAGGTCCTGCGCCCGCACGAGCAGCGCGACTTCCTGTCCTACGCCCTCGCCCTGCGCTGGCCCGCGAAGGCCGCCCTCGAGGTCGTCGGGGAGTTCGCCGGAAGGGCGGGCATCCCCGAGCCCGGCGCTCCCCGCCAGTCCGAGGTCCGAGTCGGGGTGCGCCTCGGTCACGGGCCGGTCCGGTTCGACGCCGCCCTGCGCCGGGGCGTGATCTCCGTGCAGGGGACGTGGGGTGGGACGGTCGGCTTGAGCTGGACCGTGCGTCCCGGCCACTGAGCGCACGGTCGCGCCTGCCCGGCTCGGACGGCGGTCAGTAGAACGTGCCCGGCCGGCGCGTCCCAAGCACGGTGTGGTCGCGCTCGGCGATCGCCCTCACCACGAGGCCGCGGTCCCGATAGAGGGAGCGCTCCCGGTAGTTCCGCGCCGCGAGAGCGGTGTTCGCGACGAGCCCAGCCACCAGCACGACGGCCGCGAAGGCGAGCCAGCGCTCGCCCTTCAGGAAGAACGCGTAGCAGTAGAGGGAGTAGAGGAAGGCGACCGGGAAGACGAGGTAGAAGGTGAGCGCCCACGGCTCGCGGACCGTGAACAGGAAGGCGCCCCAGGTGAGGAGGAGCGTCGCCATCATCAGCCACTTCATGCGCCGCCAGCCGGGCGCGCTCTCCGCTCGCCGGAGCCAGAGGAGCAGCATCACGATCGGCTGGAGCAGGCCGACCGCGAGGGTGAGACCCGCGAAGGGCGTGACGCGGAGATCGGAGAGGGCCCAGGCGAGCCGCTGGCGGTTGTCGGGGCCCATGAAGCGGGGCATCTCGTAGCTCGCGAAGGAGAGCACCTTCGCAATCACCGACCCCAGGTCGCGGGCGTTGATCGGGTTGAAGCGGACCGCGATCCCGGTGTTGGCGGCCGACGGCAGGCCGTAGACGACGAGCGTCGGCACGAGGAGGCTTCCCGTCGCCGCCGCCCCCGTGGCGAAGGCGCCGAGGGCCCGCAGCCCATCACCCCGCCGGGCGCGCAGGACGAGGGCGGCAGCGGCGAAGGGCAGGAGCAGCGTCCAGGACATGTGGAGCTGCAACACCCACAGGAGGCCCATGCCCATGAGCGCGTCGGCGAGCGGCTCGGGCAGCAGGGGGCTGTCCGGGAAGACGAGCGCCTCCGCCGCGCCCACGAAGAAGAGCACGCTCCCCGCGAGGACGTAGGACGGGTTCACGACGCGGGTCGAGTAGTGGAGCGTCCAGGGCAAGGTGAGAGCGAGGCCGAACACGAGCCAGCGGGGAAGGGCGGGGACCCGCCGCCAGCCGTACCAGGCGAGGAGGACGAGCGCCCCGAACGACAGCAGGTTCAAGAGGACGAACGGGGCCTCGGGGATCGGCAGCACGTGGAACGGCAGGCCGACGAGCAGACCCTGCAGCGCGCCCGGGATCTGGTAGATGCGCTCGTGGCCCTTGAGCACGAGGTCGGGGCCGAAGTAGGGCCAGCGGCCGGTGGTGAAGAACTTGAGGCCGATGAGGTAGATCTGCTTCTCGTCGATGAACCAGAACTCCGAGCACAGGCCGAACGCCAGCCGGTAGAGGAAGAGGAGCGAGAGGAGCGCGATCGCGACCGGGCGCCGGACCAGGTATCCGTCGAGGCGGGCGAAGAACGTCATCGGCCTCCATCTTAGGACGGACACGGGGGACAGGGCTTCGGAGCTCCGGAGGGACGCCAGGGACAGGCTCGAGGGAAACGGCTCGGTTTACACTGGCCTCGCGACTCTTGGCTCGACCGATCCCCGAAGCGCGCGCTCTCCCGGCCGCCGGCGCCCGCCGGCGCCTCGCGGGGCTCGTCCTCGTCTCGCTGCTCGCGGTGGCCAGCTACCTCGACGGCCTGGGCAGCCAGCACATTCCCAAGAACGGCGACGAGTACGCGTACGAGCACATCACCCGCATGACCGCGGCCAGCGGCGCCCTTCTTCCCCTCCGGTCCGATCTCCCGGACATGCGCAACACCAAGCCGCCGCTCCTCTTCTGGCAGGGTATCGCGTCGACCGGCTGGGGACGCCACTGGACGCTCTGGAGGTTGCGGAGCCCCAGCGTCGCCTACACGCTGTTCACGGCGCTCGTCGTCTTCGTTCTGGGCTTCCGGCTCTCCGGAGGGACGGACACGGGCCTCCGGGCGATGCTCGCGTTCCTCGCCTTCTACAGCACGTATCGCTACGGGCGGCCGTTCCTCACCAACCCGCCCGAGGTCTTCTGGCTCTTCCTGCCCTTCGCCGTGCTGCTTCTGTGGCGCCCGGCCGCGTTCGGCTCGCGCTTCCTCGTGCCGACCCTGCTCGGCGTCCCGATCGGCATCGCCTTCCTCTACCGGTCTTTCGCCCTGGCCCTGCCCGCCGGCCTCGGCCTCGCCTGGTGGTTCCTGCGCTTCCGGGACTACCGCGTTGCCGACTTCCTGAGGAAGGACGCGGGGAAGGTCGCCCTCGCGATCTCCGTCGGCCTCGCGATCTTCGCCTCGTGGCTCCTCCTCGACCCGGACCCCGGAGGGGTCTTCCGCGAGTTCGTCCTGGGCGAGAGCCTCGGTCGGTTGAGCGTGGCCGGCCAAGGGCTCCGACCTTCCGGGGGTGGCCCAGGAATCTGGAGCTACGTTCTCGGCTCGATGAGCCACGTCCTCGGCTATCCCGTGAACGCCGGCCTTCTCGCGTTTCCGGTGGTCGCGTTCTTCCTGGCTGCCTTCGAGCGGCGGCGCGAGCTGAGCGAGGCGGAGCGCCTGCTCTGGATCTGGATTCTCGCCGTGTTCGTCGCGTTCAGCTTCGCCACCCCGCGCTCGAGCCGCTACCTGCTCGCCGCCATGCCGGCGCTGGCGCTGCTCCTGGCGCTGGCCTGGTCGCGGATCGGAAGGTGGGCCTTCGTCCTGAGCCTCCTCGCGACGGCCGCGGCGATCGCGGCGATCGCCCTCCTGTCCCTCGGCCTCGAGCGCGAGCTGCCCGGCCTTCGGCCGTACCCGCCTTTGCACTGGGCCCTTCTCGCCGGCGCCGAGGCGATCGTCCTCCTCGGCCTCTCCGTGCCCCCGCTCACCCGGGAGATCGTCCTCCCCGGAATCTTCCTCGCCTACGTGTCCCTCGCGTCCGCCCTCGGGCCCTTCGACGGGCCCCTGGGGCAATTCGGCGCGGCGGCACAGGCGCACGCGCGGGGACGGGACGTGTGGGTGCCGGTCGACTTCATCGCCAAGGAGGAGCGCTACCGGTTCCTGCTTCCCGGAGCCGACCCTCACGGGTACGGCGAGGAGCGCGGCCTCTCCGCGGCCGACCTCGTCTCGCGCTACCCTCTGGTCGCCGTCCAGGCTCCGCTCCGCGCCGGCGCGCCCGAGGGCGCCATGGTCGTCGGCCGCCGCCTGGACCTCCGCGGCCGCCAGACCGCGGCCGAGCTCGCGGACATCCTGACGGGAAAGCTCTCCCCCGGTCTCGTCGTGGAGGAGCTCCTGGTCGAGGGCCGCCGCGCGAGCCCGGAGCCCTCGGCCGCCGGTGCGGAGGGCCGACGCTGATGGCCAGAGTCGGGCCGCGTCTCTCTCTGGTTCGCCTCGGTCGGGAGGGTCGGGATCGTCGCGACCTTCTCGTGCTGGCGCTCGTCGTCGTCGGGTTCGGCGCGGGGTTCGGGAAGGCCCTCGGCCGCGCCCGACCGTCCCTCTTCCGGCCTCGCCTGGCCGTCGAGGCGCGGGACGAGCCACCGCGGTTCGAGACGCGGTTCGTGACAACCCGGCCGAACACCCTCGCCCACGCGGCGTGCCTGGTGGAGCTCGGCGACGGGAGGATCCGCGCCTTCTGGTACACGGGCAGCCGCGAAGGGGCGCCGGACGTCGAGGTCCACACCGCCGTCTACGCGCCGGAGCGGGGGGTCTGGGGCGCAGAGAAGACCGTGGCGAGCCCCGAGAGCACTCGAGCGGCCCTCCGGCGCTACGTCAGGAAGGTCGGGAACCCGACCGCGATCCGCACCGACGACGGAACGCTCTGGCTCTTCTACGTCACGGTCTCGGTGGGAGGGTGGGGCGGAGGCTCGATCACGGCCGTCGCCTCGCGCGACGACGGGGAGACGTGGTCGGAGGCGCGCCGGCTCATCAGCTCTCCCCTCTTCGACCTCAGCACGCTCGTCCGCGGCGAGCCGATCCTCTACGCGGACGGCACGATCGGCCTGCCCGTCTACCAGAGCCTCGTGAGCAGCGTGCCCGAGCTGCTGCGCGTGGACGGGACCGGCGCGGTCGTCGACCGCCAGCGCCTGAGCGAGGACGGGCACAGCCCGCAGCCCGTCGTGCTCGTGCGGAGCGCGACCAAGGCCCTCGTGCTCCTGCGCAACTCGGGCCCGGGCCGGCCCCAGCGGGTCGGCCGCACCGCGACCCGCGACGCGGGACGGACGTGGGCGCCGATCTCCCGGCTCCCCTTGTTGAACCCGGACGCGGCGCTCTCGGGAGTGGTGCTCTCCGACGGGCGGATCCTGGTGGCGCTGAACGACGTCGAGGTCGAGCGAGACGCGCTCTCGCTCGTCGTCTCCGCCGACGGCGGCGCCACCTGGCGGACCGTCCGGCGGCTCGAGGACCAGGTGGCCGCGCGGGACCTGCCGGTGGACGACGCCCGCTACGACCGGACGGTCGAGGCGCTGGCGCGTGCCACCGACTCGCGTGTCGCCGACGGGCGCGACTTCGTCCTGTCCTCCCGCCGCTTCATGTGCTGGGAGCCGCGCTGCCACTTCGAGTTCTCGTACCCGTCCCTGATCCAGACCCGGGGCGGAGTCTTCCACCTCGTCTACACCTGGAACCGCGCCTTCATCAAGCACGTCGCGTTCAACGCGGCCTGGCTGGACCGGGAGGCCGGCGGCGACGGCCGGCGGCGCTGACATGATGGGGCCGGCACTCTCGGCGGCGGCGCTCGCGGCCCTGCTCCTCTCCCTGCCCGGAGTCGCACTGCTCCGGAGGGCGCGTCCGGCGCTCCTGCTGGCCGTGGCCCTCGGCGTGGCGCTCGTGCCTCTCGGGGGCCTGCCGGCCGCCGCCTACGCTCGCGGCGCCGTCGGCGATCTGAGCGTGACGACGATGCTCCTCCTCCTGCACTCCCTCCTCCGTCCGGTACTCGGCTGGGAGTCGGTCGGGAAGGCGAGCCGAATCACTCTGCAGGTGCTGGCGGCGACGGGCGGGCTGCTGCTCTATCCATCGGCCCTCGCCCCGGGGCCGACCGACCCCTACCGCATCGGTTTCGGCAACCCGTGGTTCCTGGCCGCGCTGCTGCTGCTGGCGACGGGCGCTCTCGTGCTGCGGCTGCACTTCGTGGCTTCGTCCATCGCCCTCGCTGTCCTCGTCTGGGCTCTCGGCGGTTACGAGTCCCGGAATCTCTGGGACTACCTGCTCGACCCGCTCCTCGCGGTCTGGGGCACGGTGGCCCTCCTCGTGTGGTCTCAGAAAGCCATCGTCCAAGCCACTCGGAGGTAGCGCCGCCGCTCGGCGGCGTCCAGTCTGTACATATCTAATCCAGTTTCCGTACATCACATCGATCACACAGCGGTCCTATTATAGTCGATAGTGTTGACTTCGCGGGCATAATTGTATATTATCAATACGAAGACGTTGGAGGTGGTCATGACGCGGCGCGTGGATCTCATCGATCAGTTCACCGACCTGGTCGTCGGTGCGGACGACCCGCGGAGGCTCGCCGAGCGTACGCTCGAGGTGGTGATGTCGCTCCTCAACGGCCGTGCGGGAGCGGTGTTCACCTGCGCCGGCGACGACGTCACGCTCTTCGCCTCGCGTGGGATCGACCAGGCCGTGCTCGACACCGTCCCCGCGGCGTGGGCCGTCCAGAAGGACGCCTTGCGCCGGGGGGAGACGTTCTACGTGCCCGACCGCGGCTCCGAGAGGCGGCTCCCCGCCGCGGTCATCGAGCGCTCCGGGCCGGCGAGCTTCGTCATCGCGCCCGTCCTCGAGGAGGAATCCCTCCTCGCCCTCCTGTACATGGACAGCCAGGAGCCCCACTTCTGCGACGCCCACGACATCGAGCGGCTCGCGAAGTTCTCGCGCATCGTGGCCAAGTCCGTCCACGACACCGCGACTCCCCGCCCGGCGGGCACGGCCGACTCCTGGGAGGCCTACCTCGAGCGGACCCCCGTCGAGGACATGGAGCGGGAGAAGCTGCTCCTGCTGCTGAACCGGAACGAGTGGAACATCGCCCGGGTGGCCCGCATGATGGGAGTCACCCGCCGCACGGTCTATCTCCGGCTGCAGCGCTACAACATCCCCCGCGAGCGCGTCCCGAAGTCCCGATCGAAGTCGGCCTCCTGACCGTTGGCCTACAATCCGCTCGTCGGGAACTGCAGCTCACCGGAGGTGACGCGATGAAGGGCGCGGGGGGGACCGAGGGCGGCGTCGTCCAGTTCGTCGTCGGGCTGGCGATGGCGGTGGGGGGGGCGTACCTGCTCACCCAGCGGGTGACCGTCACGTCGGGATTCTGGAGCTTCTTCGGCGGCCACACGTTCGGTCTGTCGCTCCTGCCGCTCGTCGTCGGGGCCGGGATTCTCTTCTACGACGGCCGGAGCCGCCTCGGGTGGTTTCTCACCGCCGGCGGCGCCCTGATCGTCCTGCTCGGGATCCTGATGAACCTCCGGATCTACTTCGAGCCGACGAGCCTCTTCGACACCCTCCTGATGCTCGTCCTCCTGGCAGGAGGTCTCGGGCTCCTGGCCCGATCGCTGCGGCCGCAGAGGGCCGCGCCGCCGACAGAGTGAAGACGGGCCGGCGTCCCGGCCGAGCCGGCGTGGCGCCGGAGGACGGCATGGAGCCTATCCGCGCACCTCGTAACGAAGTGCGACCATGCCACTCCTGTAGGCTTTGACCTCAGCCAGGTGAAGAGCGACCTGTCTGTCGAGCCTCTCGAAGAATGGGATCCCGTCACCAATCAGGACCGGCAGGATGGAGTAGCGGACTTCGTCGGCGAGCCCGAGACGAAGGCACTCGCCCGAGACCGCCCCGCCTCCGACGAACCAGATGGAGCGGAACGCAGGCCGCAGGCGCCCGTTCACGAACTGCGCGAGATCGCCGGAATGAAACTCGACGGTATCCCGGGTCCGCGGCAACTCCCGTCGAGTGAGGACGAAGGTGGGCTTGTCGCCGTACGACCACCCGAACCCCTTGGCCTCGAAACCCAATGCGGTCTCATACGTCCGCGATCCCATGACGTAGCAGTCGATCGTCTCGAGGAACGCTTCGATGAAGCCCGGATCCATCGTGTCCCCGTCCACGAACTCGTCCGAGGTCTCCAGCCAGTCGACGCTCCCGTCCTTCCGGGCGATGAACCCGTCGAGGCTGGCCACCATGTGGATCGTCACGCGAGGGTCAGAGCTTGCCATCGTGTCGCCGGGACGTCATGCGGGACCGCTCGCGGCCGTCTCCGCGGGCCGTCCGCCACCTGCCTCCGAGAACCTGGCACGGGCCAGCTAGGCGTCCTGCTGGCCCTTGGCCTGGATGCGGACCCAGGTGTCCTTGAGGGTGCACGTGCGATTGAAGACGGGGCGGCCTGGCTTCGAGTCGCTGTCCGCGCAGAAGTAGCCCAGCCGCTCGAACTGGACCGTGTCCCCGACCGGCGCTCCGGCGAGGTCTGGCTCGACCCGGCAGGCGGTGAGGACGTCCTCCGACGCCGCGTTCAGGTCGGCGAGGAGGTCGCCGCCGGCGCCCGGGTCCGGCCGGGTGAAGAGGTGCTCGTAGAGCCGCACCTCCGCGGGCACCGCGTGGGAGGCGGAGAGCCAGTGGAGGGTGGCCTTCGGGCGACGGCCGTCCGGCGCGTCGCCGCCCCGAGTGGCCGGGTCGTACGTGCAGCGCAGCTCGACGACCTCGCCGGAGGCGTCCTTCACGGCCTCGCGGCAGGTGACGAGGTAGGCGTAGCGCAGGCGGACCTCCCGGCCGGGGGAGAGGCGGTAGAACTTCTTCGGCGGGTCCTCCATGAAGTCCTCGCGCTCGATCAGGAGCTCGCGCGAGAAGCGCACCTTGCGCGTGCCCGCCGAGGGGTCCTCGGGGTTGTTGACGGCGTCGAGCTCCTCGACCTTCCCTTCCGGGTAGTTCTCGATCACCACCTTGAGGGGCCGCAGCACGGCGAACCGCCGGGGAGCCTTCCGGTTCAAGACGTTGCGCACGCAGTGCTCGAGCATGGCCACGTCCACGACCCCGTCGCGCCGGCCGACGCCGATCATGGCCGCGAAGTCGCGGATGCCCTCGGCGGGGTAGCCGCGCCGGCGAATGCCGGAGATCGTCGGCATCCGCGGGTCGTCCCAGCCCCGGACCCGGCCGTCGTTCACGAGCCGCAGCAGGAACCGCTTCGAGAGGACGGTGTAGCTGAGGTTGAGCCGCGCGAACTCGTACTGGCGGGGCCGCGACGGGACGGGCAGGTTCTCGATGAGCCAGTCGTAGAGCGGCCGGTGGTCCTCGAACTCGAGGGTGCAGATGGAGTGGGTGACGCCCTCGATCGCGTCCGACTGGCCGTGGGCGAAGTCGTACGTCGGGTAGATGCACCACGCGTCGCCCGTTCGGGGATGGGTCGCGTGCAGGATGCGGTAGAGCACGGGGTCGCGCAGGTTGATGTTGCCCGAGGCCATGTCGATCTTCGCCCGCAGCACGCGCGCCCCGTCCGGGAACTCGCCCTTCCGCATCCGCTCGAAGAGGTCGAGGTTCTCCTCCTCCGACCGCGTCCTGTACGGGCTCTCCCGCCCCGGCTCGGTGAGCGTCCCGCGGTGCTCGCGGATCTCGTCCGCCGACAGGTCGTCCACGTAGGCCTTGCCGGTCCGGATCAGGTGGAGCGCCCACTCGTAGAGCTGCTCGAAGTAGTCGGAGGCGTGGTAGAGGTGCTCGCCCCAGTCGAAGCCGAGCCAGCGCACGTCGTTCTCGATGGCGTCGATGTACTCCTGCTCCTCCTTCGTGGGGTTCGTGTCGTCGAACCGGAGGTGGCATCGGCCGCCGAACTCCCTGGCCACGCCGAAGTTCAGGCAGATGGACTTGGCGTGGCCGATGTGCAGGTAGCCGTTCGGCTCCGGGGGGAATCGGGTGACGACCGTCCGGTGCCGCCCGCTCCGCAGGTCCGCGGCGACGATCTCGCGGACGAAGTCGGACCGCTCGCGCTCGGGGGTTTCGGTGGTCATGGCGCTGGCTCCGATCGGCTGTCGTTCGCGGTCCTGAGCCCCTTCAGCACCTCGCCGGCTCGGCGCAGCCGCCTTCGGCACGTCTCCTTGCCGAGGACGGCGAGGGTCTCGAAGAGGGGCGGCGAGGCGGCGCGCCCCGTGGTCGCCACCCGCACCGCCATGAAGAGCTCGTTCGGGGCCCAGCCCGTCCGCTCGGCGCAGCCGCGGATCGCCCGCTCGAGGGACTCAGGCCTCCAGTCGAGGATCGGGTCCAGCTCGTCGTCGAGCACCGCCCGCAAGGCCTTCGCCGTCTCCCCCTCGGAGCGCCCCTTGGGGACCATGGACCTGAGGGCCGCCGCGTCGTAGGAGACCTCGCCGACGAAGAAGAAGGCGGCGTACTCGAAGAAGCCCTCGAGGGTCTCGATCCGCTCCTGCACGAGGGGCAGCACGTCGAGCAGGTGGCTTTCGGAGAGGGGCCCCTCGCCCAGGCGGTCGAGCAGCTCCCTCGGGGAGAGGCGCCGCAGGTACTTCCCGTTCAGCCACCGGAGCTTCTCGACGTCGAAGACCGGCCCGCCGAGCGAGATGCGCTCGAGGCTGAAGGCATCGACGAACTCGTCGACCGAGAACTCCTCGTGCTCGTCCGGCATGGCCCACCCCATGAGGGCGAGGTAGTTGAGCATCGCCTCGGGCAGGTACCCCGCGCGGCGGTAGAAGTTGAGGCTCACCGGGTTCTTGCGCTTCGAGATCTTGGACCGGTCGGCGTTTCGCAGGAGCGGCAGGTGGCAGAAGACGGGCTCTTTCCACTCGAAGCCCCGGTAGAGCTGCACGTGCTTGGGCAGGGAGGATAGCCACTCCTCGGCCCGGACGACGTGGGTGATTCCCATCAGGTGGTCGTCGACCACGTTGGCCAGGTGGTAGGTGGGGAAGCCGTCGCTCTTGAGCAGCACCTGGTCGTCGACCTGGGCGTTGTCGAAGTGCACCTCGCCCCGCAGGAGGTCGCGCACCACGGTCGCGCCGCCCCGGGGCATCGCGAGGCGGACGACGTGGGGCTCACCGGCGGCCTGGCGCTTCTCCGCCTCGTCGCGGGGGACGGTCCGGCACCGGCCGTCGTAGCCGAAGTTGAGCTTCTTCGCCTTCTGCTCCTCGCGCAGCGCGTCGAGCCGGTCGCGCGTGCAGAAGCAGGGGTAGGCCGCACCGCGCCGGACGAGCTCGGCCGCGTGCTCGCGGTAGATCGAGGTGCGCTCGCTCTGCCGGTACGGCCCGCACGGGCCGCCGACGTCGGGGCCCTCGTCCCAGCGGAGGCCCAGCCAGTGGAGGGCCTCGAAGATCATCGCCTCGCTCGCGACGGAGCTCCGCTCGCGGTCGGTGTCCTCGATCCGCAGGACGAACCGGCCCCCGTGCTTCCTCGCCAGGGCGTAGTTGAAGAGCGCGACGTACGCCGTCCCCACGTGGGGGTCGCCGGTGGGGCTGGGAGCGATGCGGGTCCTCACCGTCATGGGCGGACGCCGAGGCTATCACAAGGCGGCGGGAGGCGCGGGCGCGGTCCTCAGTGCGCCACCTCGACCCTCGGCAGGGCGACGAAGCGCCTTCCATCCCAGCGGAGGACCGGGAACATCGCCGCGTCGTCGCGGGTCCCCAGGTGGTGGTCGAGGAGCCCCTGCCTCTCGAGCAGGGCGTGGACGGTCTGGAACTCCGCCGAGATCTCGGCGTGCACGGGACGAAGGCGCGAGTCGAGGGTGTAGTGCACGACCGCCCGCCCCGGCGGCGCGACACCGTCGACGCTCTCCACGGCCTGCGTGACCTGCACCATCAGGCGCTCGTCCCCCTCGACCCAGGCGTCGAAAAGACCGGCGATGCCGCCCTTCCGGGCGAAGATGCAGAGGGTCGGGAACACGAGGAACTCCCGGGGCGGGCCTCCGGCGCAGGAGGTGCAGGCGTAGTCGAGCTTCGACGCCGGCGCCGTGCCGCCGAACGCGTCGCGGTCGAAGATGGCGAGGCTCGCCCCCTTGAGCTCGTTGTTCACGCCGCCGGCCAGCACCACGGGCCGACCCCGCCACACTCCCTCGGCCACCGCCTCGACGAAGCCGTCGCTCCAGAACTCCGCCTTCACGTTGCCTCGCCGGTCGAGCTCCTGGAGGCGCGAGGGGAACCAGAGGTTGTGGGTGAAGACGGCCCACAGGGACTTCCCGCCCCCTCGCCTTTCGGTCACGAGGACCCGGTGCGCGAGCCACGGTTCGGCGTACTCCCGGTCCCCGTACCGCACCCGGCCCTTCGGCTGGTGGACGAAGCGCGGCCGCCCGTCGGCCTCGAAGCAGTAGAGCCGCCGGTTCTCCCGCGTGGCGGCGGGCGGGATCGCGAGCACCTCGGGCCGGCCGTCGCCGTCGACGTCGGTGATCAGCACCGGAGGCGGCCACGGCCCGGCGCGGGTCGACGAGCTCGACTCGGCCAGCCCGAAGCCGAAGTCGTGAGTGAACACCGGGCCCCCGGCGTCGTCGAGGACGGCGAGGCGCCCGTTCTCCAGCCTCCAGCCGGCGGGGTCGCGGGGGGAGCGCTCGCGCGACGCCGGCGTCGCGGGCGTCGTCCGGCGAAGGAGGATCGACGCGAACCCGAGCGCCCCCGCGGCCAGGGCCACGAGTCCGAGGGCCGCCGGCCAGCGCGAACGGCGGTCCCGGTTCGGCGCGGGTGCCACGTCGCCGCCCGGCGTCCGCTCCCGCGACGCGCCCGCCGTCCATCGGTCGATCTCGTCGCGGAACGCGAACACGATCTCGCCGCCCTCGCGTCCGATGCGGTGGACCGGCAGGCCGTAGAGCTTCTCCCACCGCTGGACGGTGCGCGCCCCCTTGCCCAGGTGGGCGGCGATCTCTTTCCAGCCGTTCAGGCGTTCCGGGGGGCCCGCGAAGGTGCGGCTCATGGAGAAGGCGCGGCCAGAGTGGACGCCACGGTACGAGGCGAGTATAGCCCCCGGCCCGCCACATGACGCCAGCCGGGTCGTGGCGACAGATGACGCTTGCCGAGCCGACCTGCCGGCGCCAGATCTGGACGAGGGTGGAAGGCATGGCCGCCGCGGCGACCGGGGGCAAGGGCAGGGACCAGGGCGCGGCACCCCGACGCCCGCTCGTGCCCAGCCTGACCCCGGCCGTCGTGACGACGCGCGGTCGCCGCGAGACCAACCAGGACCGGGTCTGCGCCCTGCGCACCCTCGTCGGGGGCGAGCCGGCCGTGCTCCTTGCCGTCGCCGACGGTATCGGCGGGCTCGCGGCGGGCGAGCAGGCGGCCGAGCTGGCCGTCCAGGAGGTCTGCGACTTCGCGCACCACGTGATCCCGCGGATCGAGCCCGGGCCGGAGAGCCTGAGACGGGGCCTGGGGGACCTCCTCCGCGGCGCAAGCCGTCGCATCTGGGAGTGGGGGAGCGACAGCGGAGTCGGAGGCGCCGGGGGGAGCACGCTCGTCTGCGCGCTCGTCTGGGACCGTCACTACCTCGTCGCCCACGCCGGCGACAGCCGCTGCTACTACGTGAACGACCGCGGGGCGAGCGCGCTCACCGTCGATCACACCGAAGCCGCCCGTCTCGTGAGGGCGGGGGATCTCGAGCCGCAGCGGGCGAGTGGCAGCCCGCTGAGGCATCGCCTCACGAACGCCCTCGGCTGGCCGGCGGCCCTCGTCGTCGACTTCGCCCCCGCCGCCGAGGACCTGGGCACCCTCGACGAGGACTGCGCCCTCGTCCTCTGCTCCGACGGCTTGCACGCGACGGTCGGCGAGACCGACCTGCACCGGCTCCTGCACGAGACGCGGGCCCTCGACGAAGCCTGCCGGCGCCTCGTCGCCCTCGCGCTCGACCGCGGCTCGTCCGACAACGTCAGCGTGGCCGCGGTCGAGGTGGGGCGGCTCCGTCGACGCGAGCCGGGCGGGCTCGGCGCGTCGGCTTGACTTGCCCCGGGACGGCTACGTAGACTCGCAAGTGGCGCTATCGTCTAGGGGTTAGGACGGATGGTTCTCAGCCATCAAACCGGGGTTCGAATCCCCGTAGCGCTACCATCCCATTCCTGAGGCCGGTGAGACGGGCGCGCCTCCAGAGAGGCTCACGGCGCGCGCGCGCCGCCCCGCCGGAGTGACAGCGCCCGCCGCCTGCGGGTACCATTCGCCAACCTCGCACGAGCAGGCATGGTCGAGCTGAACCACCGCGACCGCACGATCAAGGTCAAGCTCGTGTATTACGGCCCGCCGGTCGGCGGCAAGACGACCAACCTCCAGATCCTGCACCGCTGCGCCGAGGCCCGGCGCCGCGGAGAGCTCATCTCGATCAACTCCGCGCAGGATCGGACGATCCTCTTCGACCTGCTCCCCCTGCGGACCCCGGGGTTCCGCGGCTTCGACCTGCGCCTCCAGGTCCTCGCCGTCCCCGGCCAGGCGATGTACTCCGCGACTCGGCGCCTCGTGCTGAAGGGTGCGGACTCGCTCGTCTTCGTCGCCAACTCCGCCCTCGACCGCTGGGAGGAGAACATCCAGAGCCTCCGGGAGATGACGCAGAACCTGGTCTCGCACCACCTCGACCCCGAGGCGATGCCCCTCGTCTTCCAGTACAACAAGCGGGACCTGCCCCAGGTGCTCGAAATCGAGGCGCTCGACCGGGCGCTCAACGCACGGAAGGCGGAAGTCGTCCCGGCGATCGCGGTCCGGGGGGAGGGCGTCCTCGAGACGCTCGGGGCGATCCTCGCCCGCACGGTCCACGACCTCGCCACCCGATACGCCATCCTCGACGTGAAGGAAGGCGCGCCGGCCCGCCAGTGGGCGGAGCAGGCCCTCCTGGAGCTGTTCGGTCGCACTCGCCTCTCGTTCGAGCCGAAGGCCCCGACGGCTCCCCGGATCGACTCCGCGGCCCCGCCCGCCTCCTCCCCGCCGGCCGCGGCTTCGTCCCCGCCCCCGGCCACCACCGCCGGCTACACCGTCGTCCGGGTGGCGCCTCCCCCCGCCCCGCCCGAGGAGGCCCCGCGGGGGGCGACCGCCGACGCGCGCGCGAGCGAGCTCGTGGAGACCTACGCCGAGGCCTCGGCCCAGCTCGGCACGGCGATCACGGAGCTTCGCGAGGAGCGCGACACGGCGCACCAGCGCCTCGGCGACCTCCGCAAGGCCCTCGCCTCGGCGCAGAGCCTCCTCGGCGGCACCCCGCTCGAGGCGGCCCTCGAGCCGGTCCTCGCCCTCATGTCGCGCATCGGCGGCGCGGACCAGGCCGCGTTCTGGATCCCCCAGCGGGGCGCGCCGCCCCACGCCGCCGCCCTGCTCGGCCTCGAGACGGACCCCGTCCTCGCCTCGCCGGCCGCTCTCCGTCACGTGTCGGAGGCCGTGACGCGGGCGAGCCGGCCGACGCTCGCTCTCGCGGCCGAGAACCTCGACCTCGGCCAGGCCCTCGACCGCCCGGGGCAGAGGCTGGCCGCTCTCCTCGCCGTGCCCTTCCGGACGCCCGGCGGCCTACAAGGCCTGGGCGTCCTCTACTACGGGCCCGACACGGCGCGGCCCGGGCCGGAGGCGCTCGAGCATCTCGCCGAGATCCCGCGCGCCCTCTCGGCCACGCTCGAGCTGGCGGCGACCCTGCAGACGGTCAAGGCGGCCGAGCGGGCCCTCGAGCTCGCGCTCGCAGGCACGGCCTCGCTGAGCGGCCTCGAGCACCTCGTGGCCTCGATCGAGTCGCTCCGCGACCGGCTCGGAGAGATCCGCAAGCGCCCCGACGCACCGGCATGGTTCACCGAGCAGTACGTCCACCTCGCGCCGGCCCTCGCCGCCGCCCTGAACGACGGCCGCTCCCTGCTCGCGTTCAGCCGCGGGGAGGTGCGAACCGAGACCGTCTACCTGGAGGACCTCCTCGCCGAGCTGCGAACGCCCGAGGTCACGGTGGAGCTCGACCCGTCGGCGGAGACCGTGCGCGCCGACGCGGCACTTCTCCGCGTGGCTCTCCACGCGATCGCCGACGAGGTGCGCTCGCGCTCGGGAGCCAACACGACCCCCCTCACGATCCGGGCCGGAGCCTGGTCCGACGGCGTGCGCGTGGCCGTGCGCTCCGCCCGGGAGGACGGCATGCCCCCGGAGAGCCCCATGGTCACGGCGGGACTGGGCCTCGGCCTCGCCCGGCGCATCGCGGAGCTCCACGGAGGCAGTCTCCACGACGGTGGAGTCGCCGGGGAGGTCGTGATGACTCTGCCGGCGGCCTGAGGCGACCCGCCTTCGACTCGCCGTGTACGGAGTGCACGGGCCCCCGGCGTGCAGCGCCGGTACGAGAAGTGGTCCCGAACGCGACTCGCGGTGCGTGAGCGCCCGCACACGCGGCGGCCCCTCTCTGCGGCTACCGTCACCGTCGAGAGAGGCTCGATTGGCGATCTACAGCCGAAGCGCCACCTGCGGCGACGGACACGCCGTCAAGGTGTCGTTCGAGTGGGACCCTCAGCAAACGGGGGGCCCGAAGGAGTACTCCGAAGCGTGTCCGGTGACGGGTTGCGGTGGGCGCGTCGCCGGCAAGCTGCCGATCGGGGCAGACCCGGAGACCCTGGAGCTGAGCCCCGGGGCCGCCTGATCGTCGCCGGGCGGGGGCGCCGCCTCCACCCGGCTGCTCCCCGGCGGCACCACGGGCGCTCCCGCGCCGACGAGCGCGCCCTCAGGAGGGCTTCTTCTCTTCGTTGTCCCGCTTCAGCCAGGAGAAGAGAGAGAAGCCCGGCCGCTCCCCGGGCGACGTGGCCACTTTCTCCTCGGGGGGAGCCGTCGGCGCGTGCGGAGGGTCCGCGTCGTCCGTGGTCGCGCCGTCCTCGTCATCGATCTCCTCGTCGCCCTCGTCGTCCACCGCCGCGCCGCCCTCGGGCCGGACGCCCGGCGCCGCGGGGGCTCCCGGGCGCCGGCCGCGGCCGCCTCGACCGCGCCGCCGCCGGGACGGACGCGCCCCGTTGGCCACCTCGGCTTCGACGGCCGCCTCGGCCCGGCGCTCGGCTGGCGGTTCCGCTCCCGCCGCATCCGTCTTCGACGCCGCCCCGAGGTCCTCGATGATGTAGCTGCCCGAGCGCTGGTCGCGCCGCAGGACCACGATCCCCCGCCGCTGCGCGTCCTCCAGGAGGTGGGAGAACGACCGGAAGCCGTAGTACGTCTCGTTGAAGGACGGCCTCTTCCGCTTCATGGTCTCCTTGACCATGGAGCCCCAGAGCACTTCCTTGTTCTCGCGCTGGAGCGCGGAGACGGAGTCCACGAGCAGGTTGAAGCAGTCCTGCAGCTTCTCCGGCAGCGCCCCGGCGAGGACGGGCATCGGGCGCTGCTGCACGCGGACGAGGTCCTCGTAGAAGATGAACTCGTCGCAGTTCTCGATGAGGAGCTCGGAGGTCGAGTTCTTCACCCCGAGCCCGATCACGTACTTGTTGTTCTCCTTGAGCTTCGAGACGAGAGGCGAGAAATCGGAGTCCCCCGAGCAGACCACGAAGCAGTTGATGTGCTCTTTCTGGAAGGACATGTCCATCGCGTCCACCACGAGGCGGATATCCGCGGAGTTCTTGCCCCCCACGGACTTCTGGGGCACCTCGATGAGCTCGATCGCGGCCTCGTGGAAGGAGCGCTTGTAGTCGGAGTAGCGGCTCCAGTCGGCGTAGGCCTTCTTGCTGAGGAGCTTCCCCTTGTCGAGGAGGCGCTCGAGCACGAGGTTGATGTCGAACTTGCGGTAGTGGGCGTCGCGGACGCCGATGGCGATGTTCTCGAAGTCGATGAAGAGGGCGAGCCGCTGCTCGTCCTGGGTGCTGACTGCCAAACTCCCTCCTGTGCGGGGGCTGCCCTCGTCCGTCTCCCCCCCTCCAAGGACCGGCGTCCGGGCGGGGTCGCCCGGGGGGCACGACGCCCGGGCCTCGGGAATGCGTCAGGGTAGCACACCAGGCTCATGGCCAAAAAGACGGAACGAGTGTACCGTCCGGTACGTATAGATCCACGGTGGCGACTCAGACCATTCGGACGAACGACCGCATCCTCAAGAAAGCACTGTGGTTGTTCTCAGAAAAGGGTTACGACGCCACCTCCGTTCGCGAGATCTGCGAAGCGTCAGGCATCACGAAGCCCACCCTCTACCACTTCTACGGGAGCAAGGAGGGAGTCTACCGGGCGATCGTCGACGGCGCGCTCGAGCGCTTCCGCGCGGAGCTGATCGATTCGCTGTCCGGCGAGGGCACGCTCCGCGACCGGCTCGTGCGCATGGCCCGTGCCTACGTAGAGGCGACGCTCCGCGAGCCCGACCTCGCCCGGTTCATCATGGCCCTCGTCCACAACCCCCCGCGCTCGGCCCCGGCCACCGACTTCGTCGGCTTCTACCAGGCCGTGCTCGACGAGCTGGCCCGCACCGTCGAGTTGGCGGTCGCCCGTGGGGAGGTCGTGCCGGGCCCTTCCGATGTCCGTCTCCTCGTCTTCATGGGTGCCCTCGGCGAGGCCATGCACGGCCACCTCCTGGTGGGCCGGCCAGACCTGACGCCGGAGCTGGCCGACACCCTCGTCGACACCGTCCTCAGCGGCTGGCAATTCGCCCGTGCCGAGCGGAATGGCGGCCCGATCACTGCATCCTCGTCCTGAACCCCGGAACAAAGACGCCATGCACCGTGCTGTCCACGTCGCCCTCCTCGCCGCTCTCCCCGTCGCCGCCACGCTCCCCGCCTCCGCCGAGCCCCTGTCCCGCGCCGAAGCCGTGGCCCGCGCCCTCGAGAGGAACCCGGCCATCCTTCGCAGCCTCGCCGACCGCGACGGCCTGCGCGGCCGTGCGAAGCAGGCTCGGGCCGACGCGCTGCCCGAGGTGAACGTCTACGGCACGTTCCTCCGTTACCAGGACCCGAGCTTCCTGAACAGCCCCAACATCGACCAGCTTCCCCCCGAGCTCCTCGGGGCCTTCAAGCCGCTCGCCTCGAACCTCTGGGACGGCTACGCGAGCGTGCGCCAGACGCTGTGGAGCTTCAGCCTCGGCAAGGCCATCCGGGCCGCCGGCTACGCGGAGCACCTCGGCGAGGAGAACGTCCGCACGGCCCGCCAGGACGTCGCCCTGCAGGCCATCTTCGCCTACAACGCCTTCCTCCTCGCCCTCGAGCAGGTGAAGGTGGCGGAGACGGTGGTCCACCAGAAGGAGACGCAGCTCGACATGTCGCGGAACCGGCGGGGCGCGGGCGTCGCCACCGACCTCGAGGTGCTGCGCTTCGAAGTCGACCTCGCCAACGCCCGCACGACGCTCCTCCGCCTCCGGGGCGCCGCCGATCTCTCCCGCGGGGACCTGAACGCGGTCATGGTGGAGCCGACCGACAGGCCTGTCGAGCCCACGGACACCCTGGAGTTCCAGGAGGCCCTGGCCGACCAGCAGCAGGTCGTGCGGGAGGCGATCGCGGGCCGACCCGAGGTGCAGGCCGTGACCTGGAACGAGAAGATCTACGACGAGGCGATCGGCATCTACAAGGCCGACATGCAGCCCCGGCTGGACCTCTACGGGGCCTTCGGCTGGTCCGTCCGGAAGACGGAGCACTTCTTCGAGCCCGACTACGAGAAGTGGAGCCTCTCGATCACGCTCAAGGTGCCCGTCTTCGACGGCTGGCGTACCGCGGGCAAGGTCGCCCAGGCCAGGGCCGACCGGGCGAGGGTGGGCCAGGACCGTGTGGCCCTCCAGACCCAGATCGACCTCCAGGCCAAGCAGGCGGTCGACCGCCTGCGGGTCGCGGCGAGCGTCTTCCACGCCACCGAGCTGAACGTCACCCAGGCCCGGAAGGCCCTCGAGATGATCGAAGCCAACTACCGCCTCGGCGCGGCTACGACCCTCGACGTCCTCGACGCCCAAGCCGCGCTCACCCAGGCCGAGTTCAGCCGCATCGAGGCGCTCGCCGCCCACGCGAACGCCCGGGCCGGCCTCCGCTACGTGATGGGCCAGGATCCCCTCGCGGATGCCCCCCTTCCCCCGCCGTCCTCGCCCCCGGCCAAGAGCGGCGCCGCGGCCATCGGGGACCCGACCTCACCGTCTCCCGCCCGTCGGGATTGAAGCAGAGGAACGCCATGACGAACCGAACGCTCTTCCTCGCCGCCTCCGCCCCCCTCCTCCTCGCCGCGTGCACCAGCGGGCGCACCGACGAGGGCCCCCCGCGCGGCCTCGCCGTGCGGACCGCCGCGGTCGTGGCCCGCGACCTCGCCGACGAGATCGTCCTCACCGGCACCCTGAAGCCGCGGGCCCAGGTCCAGGTCGTGGCCGAGGTCCAGGCCCGCCTCCTGCGCGTGCTGAAGGACGAGGGGGCCCGGGTGGGGAAGGACGAGACACTGGCCGTGCTCGACGACACGGACTACCGGCTCGCCCACGACCGGGCGCGGGCGGCCCTCGCGGTCGCCGAGGCCAACCGCGCCCACGCCCAGGCCGAGAAGGAGCGCGCGGACAGCCTCCTCAAGACGGGCGGCATCACCGACCGCGATCACCTCTCGGCCCAGGTCGCGCAGCAGGTGGCCGAGGCCGGCCTCGCCCAGGCGAAGGCCGAGGTGGCGATCGCCGGCCAGCAGCTCGCCCGTACGGTGGTGAAGGCCCCCTTCGCGGGCCGGGTCGCGCGGCGCCTCCCGGACCCGGGCGCCATGCTCGGCCCGGGGACGCCCGTCTTCACGCTCGTGGACGACTCGGTGCTCGAGTTCCGGGCCCCTGTCGCGTCGAAGAACCTCGCCAAGGTCCGGGTGGGCGAGCCCGTCTCCCTCGCGATCGACGCCCTCGGCGGCGCGCGGGTCGACGGCCGCATCGCCCGCACGGAGCCCCTGGTCGACGAGCGCTCGCGCTCCTTCCAGGTCGTGGTCCAGGTGCCCGGCCGCGCCGACCTCGTGGGGGGGCTCTTCGCGCGAGCGTCCGTGAGCGTCGGCCAGGTCGCGGGAGCGATCGTCGTGCCCCCGGCCGCCCTCGTCCGCGACGGCACCGACCCGGCCCGGGCCGACGTCTTCGTCGTGCGCTCGGGCAAGGCCGAGAAGGCGAGCGTCGCCCTCGGCGTCGAGGCCGCGGACGGCGTCCAGGTGACGAAGGGCCTCGCCCCCGGCGACCAGGTGGTCCTCGACCCGCCCACCGCGCTCGCCTCGGGGGCCCCGGTCGAGGTGCGCAACGAGCGCGCCGGGGCGACGTCCCCCGCTGCGTCCGGCGCCGCCGCCCGCTAGGAGCCCGCGATGTTCCTCTCCAACCTGTCGATCCGGCACCCGGTGTTCGCGACCATGATGATGGCCGCGCTCGCCGTCCTCGGGGTCGCCTCCTACAGCCAGCTCAAGGTCGACATGTTCCCGAAGGTCGAGATCCCGGTCGTCACCGTGACCACGATCTACCCGGGGGCCGGCCCCGAGACCGTCGAGCGCGAGGTCACGAAGAAGATCGAGGAGGAGATCAACACCGTCGAGGGCGTGAAGCACATCGAGTCGATCTCCCAGGAGGGCCTCTCGAACATCGTCGTCGAGTTCCAGCTCGAGGTCTCGGCGATCAACGCCTCCCAGGACGTGCGGGGGAAGATCGCGGCCATCCGCGGGGACCTGCCCCGGGAGATCGAGGAGCCGATCGTGCAGCGGATCGACTTCGGCCAGCTGCCCGTCCTCTCGATCGGCGTCGACGCCCCCGGCCTCTCGCCCCAGGCCGCGACCACCTTCGCCGACAAGGTGGTGAAGAAGCGCCTGGAGAGCGTGCGCGGGGTAGGGGCGGTCGCCCTCGTCGGCGAGTCGACGCGGGAGATCCAGGTCGTCGTCGACCGCCTCAAGCTGGAGGCCTACCACGTCTCCCTGAACGAGGTCGTCCTCGCCCTCCAGCGCGAGAACGTCGACGTGCCGGCCGGCAACGCCGACCGCGGCTCGACCGAGGCCCTGGTGCGCGTGGCCGCGCGCGGGCGCACCCCGGAGGACATCGGGAGGATCCCGGTCAAGCGGCCGGGCGGCATGCCCGTCTACGTGAGCGACCTCGCGCAGGTCATCGACGGCATCGAGGAGCCCAGAAACGCCGCCTTCCTCGACGAGCGGCCGGCGCTCGCCCTCGAGATCCAGAAGCAGTCGGGGGCCAACACCGTCTCGGTGGCCGACGCCGTCCTCGCCGCGCTCGAGAAGCTGAAGAGGGACATGCCGCCCGGGATCACCCTCTCGGTCATCAAGGACGACTCGGGCTTCATCCGCGACTCGATCGAGGACGTGAACACCACGATGATCATCGGCGGCCTCCTCACCGTCTTCATCGTGTACCTCTTCCTGAACTCCTGGCGGTCCACGATCATCACCGGCGTCACGCTGCCGATCTCGGTCGTGTCCGGGTTCATCGCCATGCGGGCCTTCGGCTTCACCCTGAACGTCATCACGCTCATGGGCCTCTCGCTCGCGATCGGCATGCTCATCGACGACGCGATCGTCGTCCGCGAGAACATCGTGCGGCACCTCCAGCGGGGCAAGGACCACTTCGACGCGGCGCGGGACGGCACGGCCGAGATCGGCCTCGCCGTCATGGCCACCACCTTCACGATCCTCGCCGTCTTCGTGCCGGTCTCCTTCATGAGCGGCATGGTCGGCCGCTTCTTCTACGAGTTCGGCATCACGGTGGCGGCGGCGGTGGTCGCCTCGCTCTTCGTCAGCTTCACCCTCGACCCGATGCTCTCCTCGCGGTGGGTCGATCCCGACATCGAGAAGGGCTACCACCCGCACCTCGTCGGGCGCACGCTGCAGGCATTCAACCAGTGGTTCGAGGACATGCACGTCCAGTACGAGCGCCTCCTCGGCTGGGCGCTCCGCCACCGCCCGGCCGTCCTCGCGATCGCCGCCGCGGCGTTCCTCCTCGCCTTCCCCATCCTCGCCATCCTCGGGGGCGACTTCATGCCCGACTTCAACCGCGGCGAGTACCAGGTCACCTTCAAGGCGACGCCGGGGGCCACGCTCGCGGAGACGAAGGAGAGGGCCCTGGCCGTCGTACGCGAGCTCAAGAGGCTGCCCGACGTCGACTACACGTACACCACGATCGGCGAGTCCGGCATCACCCGCCGGGGCCCGACCGAGGGCGTCGTGTACGTCAAGCTGAAGTCCTCCCGTGGCAAGACCTTCACCCAGGTCCTCTCCGACGCCCGCCGCGCCGTCGCCGTCGTCCCCGGGCTCACCTACGGGTTCACCGAGGCGGGGCCGTTCGGCCAGAAGCCCCTCCAGTACTCGGTGCGCGGCCCGGAGGTGGACGAGCTCGACCGCCTGAGCCGCGAGCTGGCCGGGGAGATGGCGAAGATCCCCAACCTCGTCGACGTCGAGACGAGCCTCGAGAAGACGAAGCCCGAGCTGCGCGTCCACTTCGACCGGGACCGGGCCGGCGACCTCGGGCTCAACGTCGGCCCGGTGGCGATGACGCTGCGCGCGGCGGTGACGGGAGACGTCGCGACCACGATCGAGGACGCTGCCGGAGACAGCCACGACGTGAGGGTGCGCCTGCGAGCCGACCAGCGCCGCTACGCCACCGACCTCCTCGCCCTGCGGGTGCCGACCGACAAGGACGACGCCTGGGGTGACAAGATCCTCGTGCCCCTGTCCGAGGTCGCGACCGCGACGCCGGCGAGCGGCCCGTCCACGATCCGCCACAAGGACCTGCAGCGGGAGGTGCGCCTCAGCGCGGCGAACTCGAAGCGCAGCGTGGGCGAGCTGAT
Organism: Vicinamibacteria bacterium; assembly: GCA_035577965.1. Classification (GTDB taxonomy): domain Bacteria; phylum Acidobacteriota; class Vicinamibacteria; order Fen-336; family Fen-336; genus DATBSL01. Next base: position 48,920 of record DATJYX010000022.1, read on the forward strand.
GGGGGACGTGAACGCCGCGATCGCCCGGATGCAGCTCCCGCCCGGCTACGACGTCATGCCGGGGGGCGACGCGGAGGAGCTGGTGAGCATGTTCAAGAGCATGCTCCAGACCCTCGCCCTCGCGGTCATCTTCATCTACCTGATCCTGGCCTCCCAGTTCGGCTCCTTCTTCCACCCGTTCGCGATCATGCTCTCCCTGCCCCTTTCCCTCGTCGGCGTCGCCGTCGCCCTCCTCGCCACCCGGGACACACTCAACATGATGAGCATGATCGGCCTCATCATGCTGATGGGGCTGGTGACGAAGAACGCGATCCTCCTCGTCGACTTCACGAACCAGGCCCGCGAGAAGGGTGTTCCCCGCGACCAGGCCCTCATCAAGGCCGGATCGACCCGCCTGCGGCCGATCGTCATGACGACCCTCGCCATGATCTTCGGCATGCTGCCCCTCGCCTTCGCGATCGGGGCCGGGGCCGAGCTCCGGGCGCCCATGGCCCGGGCCGTCATCGGGGGGCTCGTCACCTCGACGATGCTCACGCTCGTGGTGGTACCGGTCGTCTACACCTACCTCGACGGCCTCCGGCCCGAGGCGGTGCGGGAGTGGCTCGCCGCGCGGCGACGGCGCCGGACGGAGGCCCGCGCGCCCGCTCCCGAGGGCGCGGTGCCCCTCGGGGAGTAGTGCTCCGGTCGATCGCTGCGCGCTGGCCGCGCCTGCGGCCGCTGCTGCCGGCCGCGGTCGTGGCCGCCTCCTGGCCGGCGTGCACGGCCGGCGAGGGGCCGCTCGTGGCCTTCCTCGGGGACAGCCTCACCTCCGGCTGGCGGCTCCGCGAGGAGGAGGCGTACCCCGCCGTCGTCGCGCGCTCCCTCGCGGCACGAGGCCGCCCCGTACGCGTCATCAACGCCGGGGTGAGCGGCGACACCGCCGCGCGGGCCCTCGCTCGGCTGCCCGCGGTGATGGCGCACCGGCCCGACGTACTGGTGGTCGCGCTCGGCACGAACGACGCCCTCGGCACCGAGCCGCTCGGGGAAGCCGAGGCCGCCCTGCGGGCGATCGTCAGCGCGGCGAAGGCAGAAAACGCGCGAGTGCTCCTCGTCGGAACGCGGCTCGGCACCGGCCCCGCGTCGCCGCGCGTCGGGGTGACCGCCGGCGATGCGGAGCGGGCGGCCGGGCTCCACGGAGCGTGCGCCCGCGTCGCCGCGGACGAAGGGGTGGCCTTCGTGCCCGACCTCCTGGCCGGCGTCGCCGGACGCGAGGAGCTGCTCTTCCCCGACCGGCTGCACCCGAACGCGGCGGGGCAGGAGCGACTGGCCGGCAACGTGCTCCCGCACCTCGAGCTGTTGCTGGCCGAAGTCGAGGCGGCACGGCGCTGACCGACAGGCGTCGTCCCTGTGTGTCCCCGGCCTGCTAATCGGGCGAGGGGCGACGGTCCGCCGGCCGAGCGACCATCTCGGCCGCCGGGCGCTCCGCGGACGAACGGTGCAGGAACCACCGGTCCAGGACGACCCGCCGCCTGAAGGCGGGGGACGCGAGCAGGAGGCCGGCGGCCCTCACGGCGAGCGGACGCAGCAAGGGGTGGATCGCGGCGGGCCGGCCCAGAACGCGGTCGAGCCCCTCGCGGTAGCGGCTCTCGCGGCGAGCGTCGTCCTCCTCGTGGAGGATCGCCTCCGCAGCGAGCTGGCCGGAGGCCACGGCGGGCAGGATGCCCTCCCCGCTCGCCGGGAAGGCGAGCCCGGCCGCGTCCCCCGCGAGCAGGACGCCCTCTCCCGCCACGCGCCGCGGCTGGCTCTCACGGACGACGTAGGCATGGCCGCGCCAGGCGCCTTCGGGAGGGCGAGCGATCCGACCGCCGCCCACCAGCCAGTCGACGAACGCCTTCACCCTCGACGGGAGCGCGTGCTCGTCGACGCGTCCGAAGCCGACGTTGAGGTGGGAGCCCTTGCGGAAGCACCAGCCGTAGCCGCGGAGATCCGGGCAGAAGTAGAGCTCGGGCCGGTCTCCCTCGACTCGACAGGCGGCGAGGGTGTCCCCCTCGAGGAGGAACTCGACCTCCCGGGCCACCACGGTCGCCGGGCGCGGCGGCGGGCCGTTCAGCGCCCGGGCGACCGGGCAGAAGTGGCCGCCCGCACCCACCAGGACCCGAGCCGCGAAGCGGCCGTTCACGACCCAGTCCCGTCCGTCGCGCCGAACGTCGGCCACCGACTCGCCGAAGCGGGTCCGCGCTCCGGAGCGGCGGAGGAGGTAGGCGTCGAACTCGCAGCGGCGGATCCCGTAGCTCACCCGCGCGCCGTAGTCCACGTCCGTCGCCCGTCCTCCGATGCGGCCGGTCCGGAACCGCGACACGGCCTGAAGCGTGTGGTCGCGGCCGTAGGCGTCGAGGTCCAGCCTCAGGGCCGACACCACGTCGGGCGTGATCCATCCCGCGCACGGCTTGTCTCGCGGGAAGGCGGCCCGGTCGAGGACGAGCACGTCCCTTCCCGCCGAGACGAGGGCCTCGGCGCAGCTCGAGCCCGCGGGCCCGCCGCCGACGATCAGGACGTCGGCGCGCTCCACGATAGCCCCTTCCCCTCCACGTAGAGGCCGCGCCTCGTCCAGGGGACGGCGGCCGAGCCCGTCCTCGCGAAGGTGACCTGGAAGAGCTGCAGCGAGCCCGTCTGGAAGGCGACCTCCGAGCCCGCGAGGTACAGCCGCCACGCGCGGCGGAAGCGCAGGTCGAAGCCGACCCGCCCCTCGGCCACCGCCCGCTCGTAGCGCTCGCGCCAGTGGCGGATCGTGAGGGCGTAGTGGGGACGGAGGTTCTCGACGTCGACGAGCGAGAAGCCGCCCGGCTCGAGGACGCCGGCGGAGACCTCGCCGAGCGTGGGCGGGTACGCCCCCGGAAAGATGCGGCGTCGGATCCAGGCGTTCAGCGGACGGGCCCGGTCGCGGCCGATGAAGTGGAGCAGGGCCCGGCCACGGTCCCGGTCCAGGCACCGCCCGATCACACGGCCCAGGTCGCCGTAGCTGCGGCGTCCCACGTGCTCCAGCATCCCCACGGACACGAAGGCCGAGCACCGGTCGCGGATCGCGCGGTAGTCGTCCTCGACGAACTCGACCCGGCCGGAGAGCCCCTCGCGACGCGCCCGCTCGCGCGCCCAGGCCACCTGCTCCCGCGAGACGTTGTAGGCCTGGACCCGCACGCCGTACGCGCGGGCCATGTGCAGGGCGAGGGCCCCCCAGCCGCAGCCGGCCTCGATCACCGTCTCCCCCGGCTGGAGGCCGAGCTTGCGGCAGACGTGGTCCATCTTGTCGACCTGCGCCTGCTCCAGCGACGCCTCCGGGGACTCGAAGTAGGCGCACGTGTAGAGGAGCTGCTCGTCGAGCCAGAGCGCGTAGAAGTCGTTGCCGAGGTCGTAGTGGCGGTGGACGTTCGTCCGCGCCCGGCCCGGCGAGATCCGGGCCCGCGCGGCGAGCCGCGAGAGGAAACCTCCGGGACCGCCCTCGAGGGCGCGGTAGGCGGCCTCGAGGGCCGCCACCAGCTCGCCCTCGATCTCGATGCGCCCGTCCGCGTATGCGTCGCCGAAGTGCACCTCGGGGTCCACGAGGAGGCCGAGGATCGCACGCCGGTCGCGGAATCGCAGCGTGGCGACGGGCTCGGGGCCGGCGACGGTCGAGCGCCCGAGCGCGTAGCGCAGCGCGGCCGGCGCCATGCGGTCGGCGAGCCGGCGCAGCAGGAAGCCGTCGAGCCTCTCCCGCGCGGGCGTGCCGGCGAGAGAGGAGCGCTGGACGGGATGAGCGGTCGCCCTCATGACGTCCTCCTCGTTTTCGGGGACGTCTCCATGATATCGCGGCGGGGGCGCTCCGGGCCTCCCGTGCTCCGAGAGGCGCGTCGGTGGCCGGGGCTTTCGAGGGATTGTGGTCGCGCGGCCAGATCCCCCAAGGTCTTCGGGATTGACGGCGGGCTCATCTCGCCTATCATTGTGCGTGGCGAAGAAAAAGCGAAGCTCATCATGAGCGCCGTCCCTCTCCCCGGCTTCACCCCCGCGCCGTCCTCGGCCGAGCGGAAGCGCGCCCTCGAGGACCTGCTCCGGGCCCGCCGTCTCCAGGCCGAGGCCCCGCCGCTGCGAGGCGAGGACCGGCGGCTGCGGCCGCTCGCGACCGGCATCGCCGAGGTGGACGCGCTCCTGGGCGGGGGCTTCCCGCGCGGGGCGCTCTCCGAGGTCCACGGGCCGTCCTCGTCGGGCCGCACCGGCGCCCTCCTCGGGCTCCTCGCGCAGACGACCCGCCGCGGCGCGCTCGGCGCCCTCGTGGACCCGCTCGACCGCCTCGACCCCGCCTCGGCCGCCGTCGCGGGGGTGGACCTCGCGCGCCTCCTCTGGCTCCGCGGACCGCGGGGCGTTTCCGAGGAGCCGGGCCCGAAGGCGCTGGCCGCCGCCACGGCGGCGGTGGCGACGCTCGCCTCGTCCGGGCTCTTCGACGTGGTGGCGGTCGATCTCGCCGGCGCCTCCCGCGAGGTCCGGCGCCTGCCGTCCACCACCTGGACCCGCCTGCAGCGCCTCGTCGAGAGCGGGCCCACGGCCGTCGTGCTCGTGGCCGACGCGCACGTGGCCTGCGGCCCGGGCGGCGCCCTCCTCGCCCTCGAGCCCGCGGCGCCGCGCTGGTCGGGCCCGCCCGGCCCCGCCCGCCTCCTCGCCGCGCTCGACGCGCGGGCGCACGCCGGGCGCCACGCCCCGCGCTCCGCCGACTTCACCCTCGCCGCTCTCTGAAGGCGGAGACGCAGCGTGTTCGGCGGCCTGCACTCTCCCCGACCTCTCCCCGAGGAAGGCGCGCTCGTGGCCGTCGCCCGCGCGTTCACGCCGCGGGTCGAGGCCCCTTCGCCGACGCCGGTCCTCCTCGACCTCTCCGGCCTCGGGCGGCTGTGGCCGAGCCCGCACGCCCTCGGCCGCGCTCTCCTCGACGCGGCCGCGGCGCGGGCGATCGAGGCCCAGGCCGCGGTGGCCTTCTCCCGCGCCGCTGCGCTCGTCCTCGCCCGGGCGTGCCCCGGCCTCACCGTCGTGCCGGCCGGGAAGGAAAAGGCGGCGCTCGCGCCGCTGCCGCTCGACCTCCTCGACCTCCCGGAGGAGCGGCGGGAGCTCTTCAGGCGCTGGGGCCTGCGCACGATCGGCGACCTCGCCCGGCTGCCGCCCGTCGCCCTCGCCGAGCGCCTCGGGCCCGACGGCCCACGGCTCCTCCACCTCGCCCGCGGCGAGGACGAGGGCCTCCTCGTCCCCACCCCGCTCCCCGAACGGTTCGAGACGACGCTCGAGCTGGACTGGCCGGTGGACGGCCTCGAGCCGCTCGCGTTCCTGCTCAGCCGCGTGCTCGAGCCGCTCTGCGCCTCGCTCGCCGCGCGGGGAGCGAAGGCCGCCTCGCTCGCGGTCGAGCTCGGCCTCGTCGACGGCTCGGTGCACGCCCGCGCCCTCCGGCCCGCCGCGCCCACGGGAGAAGCCCGCACCTGGCGCACCCTCGTCCTCCTCGACCTCGAGGCGCACCCTCCCCGCGACGCGATCGCGCGGGTCACGGCCCGCGCCGCGCCGACGCCCTCGCGCACGACCCAGTTCTCGCTCCTCGACCCGGCCCAGCCGTCGCCGGAGCGGCTCGCGGAGACGCTGGCCCGGCTCCACGCTTGGGCGGAGGCGGGCCGGGCGGGCTCGCCGCAGCTCGTCGACACCCACCGTCCCGGGGCCTTCGCCGTCTCGACCTTCGCCCCCCCGCCGCTCCCGCGGGGGAGGAGCGAGGAGGCCGCCCCGGCGCCCCGCGTGGCCCTGCGCGCCTTCCGTCCCCCGCGCCTCGCCCACGTCGAGCTGAAGAACGGCGCCCCCGCGTTCGTGTCCGCCCCCGGCGTGCGGGGCGCGGTCGCGGCGAGCGCCGGCCCCTGGCGCGCTTCCGGGGACTGGTGGGACGTGGCCTGGAGCCGCGAGGAGTGGGACGTGCTCCTGGCCTTCCGGACGGGGCAGGGCGAGGGCGTCTTCCGGATCTTCCTCGACCGTCTGCGCGAGGAGTGGTTCGTGGAGGGGGAGATCGACTGATCCCCTGCTCTTCCCGTCGCTGCGGCACCGTATACTCGCCGCCCATGAAGAAGAACCTGTCCCTGCGCCCGTCCATCGTCTCACCCTCCGCGCGCCACTGGATCGGTGGCGCGGTCGGGCTCTGCCTCTGGGCGGCGAGCCTCGCCGCCGTCGCTCAGGAGCTGCCCTCCGCCAGGCCCGAAGCCGTCGGCCTCTCGTCCGAGCGGCTGGAGCGGATCGCCGCCGCGGTCGACCGCAGCATCGCCGACAAGCGGATCGCGGGCGCGGTCACGCTCGTGGCGCGCCGCGGCCGCGTGGCCTGGCTCCGGGCTCAGGGAATGGCGGACCGGGAGGCCGGCCGGCCGATGCGGACCGACTCCCTCTTCCGCATCTGCTCGATGACCAAGGCCATCACGAGCCTCGCCGTCATGATGCTCTACGAGGAGGGCCGCTTCCTCCTCGACGACCCGGTCTCGCGCTACATCCCGGAGTTCAAGAGCCCCAAGGTCCTGGTCAAGCCAGCCACGGGAGCGCCGTACACGATCCCGGCCGACAAGGAGATCACGATCCGCCACCTGCTGACGCACACGTCCGGGCTCACCTACCACTGGAACGCTTCGCTGGGGCCGATGTACAAGGAAGCCAACGTCGCGCACGGCCTGCTCCCGTACGACGGCACCATCGGGGACAGCGTCCGGCGCCTCGCCGCCCAGCCCCTCCTCTTCAACCCCGGCGAGCGGTGGGAGTACGGCCTGGGCGTCGACGTCCTCGGCTACCTCGTGGAGGTCGTCTCCGGCCAGACCCTCGACCAGTTCCTGGAGACGCGGGTCTTCGGACCGCTCGGGATGAAGGACACGTTCTTCTTCGTGCCCGACGACCGCCGCGACCGCCTCGCCACGGCCTACACGTGGTACCCGGAAAAAGGCCTCGCCCGCTTCCCGGAGGCGCCGATCGAGGAGGGAACGTTCTCGTACGCGGCCGACTATCCGATCCGGGGACCGAGGAAGCTCTTCTCCGGCGGCGCTGGCCTCGTGTCCACCGCGTCCGACTACGCGCGGTTCTGCCAGTCCATGCTCGACGGCGGCAAGGCCGGCGCGACCCGGCTCGTCAGCCGCAAGACCGTCGAGCTGATGACCCACGACCAGCTGGGCAAGGCGGGTCCCGACCAGGGCTTCGGTCTGGGCTTCGGCATCGACGGCGTCAAGGCGCCTCTCTCGGAGCTGGGCTCGCCCGGGGAGTACGATTGGGGCGGCTTCTTCTACACGGCGTTCGTCGTCGATCCCCAGGAGCAGATGATCACGATCTTCATGGCGCAGCTGCATCCGGACGGCGCGCTCGGCCTGGACCGGCAGTTTCACGTCCTCGCCTACCAGGCGATCGTCGACTGAGCACACGTCTCTGGCGGACCGATCGCCTGTCCTCGACCCGCGTCGACGGGCCGAACTTCAGGCGACGTGGACGGCGAAGCGGCAGGCCTTGCCCCCGCCGCGCAGCGACTCGAGCAGGTCCACGCGCATCGTCCGCCCGGTCCACCGCTCGAACAGGTAGCCCACGTAGCCGACGGAGCAGTGGCAGTAGGTCGGCGACAGGTCGGTCGGGCCGTCCTCCACGAGAGGGCACAGGCAGTACCCGTCGGAGATCTGGAGGCCGCCCGGGCTCCCGCGGTAGTTGAAGAAGACGACGTCCCCCTCCCGGCGGCAGTTCTCGGGTCCGACGTGAGAGGCGAGCTTCGCCACGAGCTCGTCTACGGTGAGCCGCTGCGCAGGGTCGGGCGGCCCGTAGGCCCCGAGCGCGCACTGCCTCCCGTTCGCCTCCATCAGCCCGCGCCTCGTCCTGTCGTCGACCGTCTCGTCCAGCACCCGCATGAAGCGGCCGATCCACGTCTTGCCGAACTCGGCTCGCTTCTCGAAGGTCGTGGCGCGGGGGTAGTCGCCGGCGAGCTTCCCGCAGGGCGAGCCGCCCTCGGCCGCCTTCGGCGCCGGCTGTGCTTCCGGTGCCGGGCCGCCCTCCGCCGCCCACCCGAGGCAGGGGCAGCCGAGCCCCACCCCCGCCGCCAGCTGCAGCGACCTCCCGAGGAACTCCTTCCGGTCCATGAACAGGGCCTCCTCCGGTGATTGTTCCCCCGACCGCGGCCGAGGATACTCGCGGGCCGAGCCGCCTTTCAGCCGGACACGCGGAGCACGCGCGTGTCGTGCGGCTCGAGCTCCAGCCGCCGGCCGCCGGCCTCCGGGAGCACAGCGCCCCGCCAGGGGTCGAGCCAGAGGCGCCGCCCCTGTGCGGCGACCTCGACGCCGGCGCGGACCTGGTCGCTGCCCTCGTTGAAGAACAGGTAGTCGTGGCCGCCGTCCCGCGTCAGGTGCCGGATGCGCACGCCCGGAAGCGGGGGCGTCAGGCGCACGTCCCGCGTCACGAGCCGCTCGATCGCGGCGAGGCCGTCGTCGGTCCAGCGCACCACGCGGCCCGCACGCTGGAGGGACGCGACAGCCGCCTCGGCCCGCCGGGGAGGCTCGACGCCGTCCAGCACCAGGGCCCGGTAGTTCATGCCGGCGAGGCGCACCCCGTCGGTCTCGACGGCAGCGTCCTCCCACAGATGGCGCGCCTCGAGGTAGTTGAAGTCGATCTGGCTCTCGAAGAGGGCCTTCGCCGCCCGCCACGGCAGCTCGTCGGCGAGACCCAGCACCGCCACCTCGCAGACGTGCCGGCCCCGGGCGTTCATCGCGCAGAGGCGCGCCGCGTGGTCGGCGAACGATGGGAAGCGTTCCCACCAGGGGCTGTGGGGGCCGACGTCGGGCGGCCGCTCGTCGATCCGGGGCCCGCGGACGGAGTAGTAGAACGCGTGGGGAACGAGGAGGCTCACGCCGCGCACGAGCAGCCAGCCGGCCAGCCACCGGAGCTCGTCGAACGTGAGCTGGTGGCCGTAGGCCCCGCCGAACTCGTCCGAGCAGCGCGCCCGGCCGAGGTGAAGGGCGGCCGAGGACGCGCACTTCGCCTGCGTGGACTCGGGACCCTCGAGCGCCGTCGGCCCCGGAAGGACCTGCCTCCAGACCACGTCCTGGCCGGGGACCTGGAAGTAGCGGAGGGAGCCGATGTCGTCGGGCGTCGCGGGGTGGCCGGTGAGCGAGACCCCGTGTGCCTCGCACCAGCGGTGGAGCGGCTCGTAGTAGGTCGACTCCAGGCGAGCCCGCACCGCGCGGCGCCAGTCTCGGCGGCGTCTCGGGGCTTCGGGCTCGTCGTCGTACCAGAGGGCCGGGAGGTGAGGAGTGAAGTCGTAGCCCAGGTGGGCGCTCACGTGGGCCAGGATGCCGGTCGTCCCCGGCTGGAGCGGCGCCTTCTCCCGCAGCCGGCCGAGGAGCGCCGGCTCGTCGGTGAAGACGGCCTCTATCGTCCGGCCGAAGTGCGGGCCGAAGGCCGCGTGATAGCGGTCGTACACGAGGCGGATGAAGCAGGCCACGGCCTCGGGGTTGAGGAGGTCGGCCGCGGGCGGCGCGTCCTCGGCCGGGTCTCCCCGGGGCGAGCCCGGTCGAGAGGGATCGTCGGGACCCGGCCGCCGCGCCGGATCGTCCTCCACGTAGTGCAGGCCGCGGACGACGGCGTCGACCGGCCGGTCGAAGACGGCGATCCTCCGCCCATCGCGGCGCGGCACCACCGCCACCAGGCTCTCGCCGGGCGAGAGCGAAGGCGGTGCGTCTCCCTCGAGGACGCGGTGATCGAGGCCCCGGCAGCGGTAGCGCGCGTCCTCCGCCACCACCTGACCGCTCGCGGAGCCGCTCGGGTACATGCCCTCGTCGTAGAGGAAGACCACCATTCGCCGGCGCGCGGCCTCCTCGATGGCGACCCGCATGAAGCCGAGGAGGCGGTCCGACATGAAGCCCGTGTCGCGGGGGAGCCCCACCCGAGGGTGGAGGACGAAGCCGTGGACGCCGTGGGCCTCGAAGTCGCCGATCTGGCGGAGGACCTCGGCCTCGTCGAGACGGTCGTTCCAGAACCAGAACGGGACGAGGGTGTACTCTCGCCTCACCTCGAGGAGCGCCTCGGCCTCCGCCCCTCTGACGGCACCGAGCCGGGGGCCGAGGGCGGCTGCTCCCGTCAGGGCGAGGAACCGCCGCCGGTCGAGCCGGCGGCCCACTACCCTCCGCTCCGGATGTAGCCCTCGAGCTGGCGGATCGTGAAGCGCATGTCCTCGATCACCGCCCGCACGACGTCGCCGATCGAGATGACGCCCACGACGCGCCCGCCCTCGGTCACCGGCAGGTGGCGGATGTGGCGGTCAGTCATGTGCACCATGCACTCGCCCGCCGTCGCGTCCCGGGTGATCGTGAACACCTCGGTGGTCATCACCTCGCGGACCGCAGTCTCCTTCGAGGCGCGGCCGTGGAGCACCATCCGCCGCGCGTAGTCGCGCTCCGAGAAGATGCCCACGAGCCGCTCGCCCTTCATGACCAGGAGGGCGCCCACGTTCTTCACCTCGAGGAGCCGCAGGGCGTCGAGCACGGTCGCGTCCGGATCGATCGCGTAGACGTCGGGTTTCCGCTCCAGGATCTGCCGAATGGTCGTCATCGCTCCTCCTTCGGCGGGGCGGCCGGGGGGCCGGCGGGGATTTGGGGCATTGTAAGCGCACCCTCGGCTGGTCGAGCCGAGGGCCCGGCTCTCTAGCCGTGGGCCCGACGCCGGAACTCGAGCGGGGTCCGTCCCGTCCAGCGCTTGAAGGAGCGGTGGAAGGCGCTCGACTCGGAATAGCCGAGAAGGAAGGCGATCTCGGCGAGCTCCATCCGCTCGTCCCGGAGGTGGGCGAGGGCGAGCTCCCGGCGCACGGACTCGACGAGATGCCGGAACGAGCTGCGCTCGTCGGCCAGCCGGCGCGAGAGGGTGCGCACGCTCATGGCCAGCTGTCCGGCCACCCGCTCGACCGAAACGCGGCCCGAGGGCAGGTCGTCCTTGACGAGGAGCCGGGCGCGGGAGGAGACCGACGGATCGGCCGGGAGGCTCACCAGCACCTTGTCGAGCTGGCGCCCGAGGAGCGCGGCGAGCGCAGGGTCGGCTCCGTGCATCGGCCGGCCGAGGTCGGCCCTCGCGATCCGGAGGCCGACGACCGGCTGCTCGAAGAGGACGGGGCAGGCGAAGAAGCGCCGGTGCTCGTCCGGGCGCGCGGGAGCGGGGTGGGCGAAGCTCGCGTCGAGAGGGGCGATGCCGGCGTCGCAGGTGTCGCGCGCCAACCGGAGCCAGGTGGCGAGGAAGAACTCCGTCCGGTAGCGGTTGGCCGGGTGGTCCTCGGGCACCCTCCCCGTGAGCCGCACGCCGGCGCCCTCCGGCGCGAGCCGGAGCGTCATGCGGTCGTGCATCACCCGCGCGTAGCGGACCACCTGGCCGAGGGCGTCACCGAGCGTGGGGCTCGCGCGGAAAGCGTACTCGAGCACGTCGAAGGCGCCCGGAGTCCGGGCTTCGGCCACGTGGATGCCGATCGCCTCGTCTCCCGTCGCCTCGGCAGCGAGCCTCCACACCTCGCGGCAGGGGCCTTCCGGCAGACGCCGCTCCGGGTGGTCGAGATCCACGCTCCCGAAGCCCGCCCGGTGCCGCAGCTCGGCCGCGTCCACCCCCCGACGCTCGAGGTAGCGCATCAGGAGCTGGACGCCCCAGGCCACCACCGTGGCGTGTCCGGAGGAGCCGCGCGCCGCCTTCGAACCCATTGGGGGAGAGCGGGATCTCTCTGGCCGGAAGTGTCAATGGATCGGCGGCCGGGGTCAAGGGGTTTCTGAGACTCCTTTCGTATCCTGTACGTGATCCACGAGTCGACGACTGTTCGGGAGGGATGAGGGTTGCACGAAAGATCGAAAGGCCTGCCGCCTGCCGCCCGGCGCCGGCACGACCGGGAGACGGGCGGGGGGGATCCGCCTCGGACTCCGCTGGGCCACGAGGTGGTGTCGTGCCATCCCGCCCTGTGCGAGCGGATCCGGGAGGATCTGAGGGCCTACGGCCGCGCGGTCCACTCTCCGTCGTCGGCCTTCCGCCTGCAGGCACTCTACCTGGACTTCGGCCGGCTCGGTCTCCCCGAGCACCTGGCGGAGTCGGTCCGGCGTGCGCTCGACGTCCCACGCGACGCCGCCGGGCTCCCCGACCTCCGCCTCCGGGAGGCGGAGCGCCACTTCTTCGGCGGCCTCGACGACGAGGACGTCGCCCGCGTGCACCAGCGGGTGGCCCGCCTGTCGCGCCGTGCCTTGATGACCGCGCTCGCCTTCAACGCCCACTTCTGGAACATGAGGCTGGCGCTCGAGATCGTGGGCGGCGTGGACCCGCTCGAGGGTGCGGCGCTCGGCACCTGCGCCCTGGTTGCCGAGCGTCGGATCGGACGGAGCCTCGGGGGCGACCTGCGATACCTCGTCCCGCTCCGTGAGCGGCGGGAGGCCTTCTGCTCCGACCGCTGCCTCCCCGCCATCGGTCCCCACCCCTCCGACGATCGGCCGAGCCCTTCGCCGCGAACGCCGGCCGACTGCGGCATGGTGAGGATCCTCGAGGGGTTCCGCTTCTTCGCCTCGTTCCCGGACGAGTAGGGCGAAGGGCGGCTCCGTCCGTTCATCGGGCGTGCTCTTGCGTGGTCGCCTCCTGGCCTCGCGATCCCAAGGCGCCGGAGCCGGCGCCCCCGGCGAAGCCGATGAGCACGACCCCCGCGACCACGAGGGCGATGCCGGCCCAGCGCAGGGGAGGCACCGTCTCCCTGAGGAGCAGGACGCCGAGGCCGGCGACGATGACGTATTCGAGGGCGGTCAGGGGAAGGGCCCCCGAGACCTCGGCCCAGGACAGGACGGCCAGGAAGGCGAAGTAGAAGACGGCGCTCATGGCCGTGCCCCCGATCACCCAGGGATTGCAGAGAGCGCGCCCCGCTCGCGGCCACCGCCTCGCGGACGGCGGAGCTTGTGAGGGCGCGGAGCTCGTCCTCGTTCCGATAGCCGGGCATGTCGCGCTCGAGCTCGGGGCAGCTCCGGGTCGCGGGGTCGAAGTAGATCTCCGTCACCCCGTCGGGCAGGCCGCCCAGGATCCGCCGCACCCGCCCCTCGTCCATCGTCCCGCTGTCGTTCATCCCGAAGACGTGGTCGTTGGCGCGAAGGCCCGCGCGCCGAAGACGGCTTCGGAGGAGGGCCATCCACGGGGCGAGGAGGAGCGTGGCCGCGAGCCTCGGAACGAGGCCCGACCCGGCCGCGCGCCAGGAGAGGACGGGAGGCTCGTGGGCACGCGGACCGCGCGCAGGCCGAACTCGCGCCCGATCCCGATCGTCAGGCCGCAGACGGTCGGGTGCACGTGCATGTGGGCGTGGCCGCTCGCGTGGTCGAGGGGGAGCCCGGTCTGCCGGAACGCCCGGAACTGGGCGCGGATCTCGGCCTCGAGCTGACGGCGCACCGAGGGGAGGAAGAAGAACCGGAAGCCGGCCCGGCCCAGGCGATTCGGCAGCGCCCCGCTCGCGTCGACGAGGTCGGGCACCTCGGCCGCCGGGAGGACGGGCCGCCCCTTGACGACCACGAGGTGCAGCCCGACCCGCAGCGCCGGCAGCCGCCGCGCCCGCTCCACCGCGTCTGCGGCCGCGGCGCCCGCGACCATGAGGCTGGCCGTGGTGAGGACGCCCTTCCGGTGCGCGGCCTCGACGGCCTCGTTCACGGGCACGGCGAGGCCGAAGTCGTCGCCGGTCACGATGAGGCGCTTCAAGGACGCCGCTCCTCTCTCCGTGGCGCGCCGGCCCCTCGGGCCTCCGGACCACCGCACGGTCCCGGGGCGAGGAGGGCGCCTCGGCCGCCCGCTCGCCGCCGGGGCGGAAGGCCGCCTAGAAGTTGAACCTCACCTCGGCCAGGATCGTCCGCTTGAGGATGTCCCCGAAGTTGTGCTGGCGAATGTCGTCGTTCAGCAGGTTCGTCGCCTTCACGCTCGTGGTGACCTTCCCCGCCGCCCAGCGCACGCCGAACGCAGCGTTGACGAGGTCGTAGGCGTCGGCGTAGCCGTAGTACCGCGTGTCCAGCACGTCGGTGAAGAAGGCCTTGTCCGCGTGGCTGAACGAGACGCTGCCGACGTAGCGCGGGTGGTCGAGGGTGAGCCCCAGGTTGACGCGGTTCTTCGGGGGCACGCTGACCGAGACGGGCGGGATGTACCGCGGGTCGCTCGGCGGGGTGCGGATCTCGGGGAGGGCCTGGTACGAGTAGTTGGCGAAGCCGGTGAGCCAGGACTCGAACGTATGCTGGAGGGAGGCCTCGAACCCCTTGTTCCGCAGCTTGCCCAGGTTCACGGTCTTGACGACGGCGGGCAGGTAGACGCCCTGGGCCGCCAGCATGTCGATCACCTCCGGCGGCAGCGGCCAGCCAGGCGGCGGGTTCTCCGAGGTGTAGTAGGGGTTGTAGCCGAGCAGCGCCTCGGTCTGGGCGGCCTGCGCGGAGCTGATGACGTTGTCGGTGTCGTTCAGGTAGAACGAGAAACCGACCGTCGTGCGGTGGCCGAAGGTCCCCTGGTAGCCGACCTCGTAGGCCGTCAGAGACTCGGGCTTGAGGTCGGTGTTGCCCACCGTCCGGGTGACGACCGGGAACGGCTGAAGCCCCGGGGCGAGCTGGTCGAGCGGCAGCACCCCGCCGATGATGTCGATGTCGAGGTAGTTGTCGATCGCGGAGGGGGCGCGGAAGGCCCGATTGACGGAGACCTTCAACGAGTGGTCGGGGGTCGGCTTGAAGATGAGGGAGGCGCGCGGAGAGAAGAACGGGTCGGCGAGGCTCGTGAACTTGTCGACGCGGGCGGAGACGGCGAGCCGGAAGAGACGGCCGAGGAGGATCTCGTCCTGCACGTAGGCGCCCAGCTCGGTGCGGTTCTCGGCGTTCGGGGTGATCGAGATGTCGAAGGTGTTCCGTCGGACGTTCGCCCCGACGTTGAGGAGATGGCGGCTCGCGACGAGCTTCGTGTACCCGGCGTCGACGTCGTAGGTGCCGGTGTTGAAGTCGATCCGCAGCACGTCGCCGCTCGCGTCGCGCGTGACGAGGTTCGGCGCCTTGCCGTCGATCAGGTTCGCGAAGCCCGAGAGGCGGAAGCCGCCCTTCGTGTAGGCGATGCGGCCGTAGCCGAAGCGCGAGTTCTTCTCGAGGTCGAAGGGGCCGATCGGGCTCTGGATGATGCCGCGCGTCGTGGCGAGCCCGGCCGAGTAGCTGATCTGCCCGCCGTCGCCGAGCCGCTGGTCGACGCGCAGGTCGACCTTGGGCTGCTTCGTCCCGTCGTTGATGTAGTGCACGTCGTCGAAGGAGCCGCCGCCCACGGTCAAGCTCGGGTCGAGCGGGCTCGTGGTCACCGGGAGCTGTCCGGTCGGCCGGGGCAGGGCCTCCGAGTCGAAGTAGCCCGCCGAGAAGCGGTAGGACCAGCGGTCGTTCGGGGCCTGGGCCCAGCTCGCGTTCGCGCCGAAGACCGCGCCCGGCCCCTGGCCGGCGGTGGTGCCGGCGTCGCGGCTGAAGCCGCCGCCGGTCAGGACGAGCGTGCCGCCCTGGGCCTCGCGCGGCGTCTTGGTGATGATGTTCACGACGCCGGTCGTGGCGTTCGCTCCCCACATCGCGGAAGCCGGGCCGCGCACGACCTCGATCTGCTTGATGTCGGAGGCGTTCGCGGGGACGAGGTCCCAGAAGATGATGTTGAAGAAGTCGGCGTAGATCGTCCGCCCGTCGAGGAGGGCGAGCTGGGTGTTCGTGAGGAGCGGGCTCGCCTGGCGGGCGGCGAGGTTGATGTCGCGGGCCGAGCTCTGGACCACGTTGAGCCCGGTCACGGTCCGCAGCATGTCGCCGTAGTTCTGGGCCGAGGAGGCGGCGATCTGCTCCCCGGTCACGACGCTGACGGTCGCCGGCGCGTCGATCAGGCTGGACTCGACGGTGCGGCTTGCCGTCACCACCACGGACTCGTGGAGCGCAGCGGCCAGGCCGAGGTCGACCCGCTGCGCCGCACCCGCCCCGACCACGACTCCCTCCTGCCGAGCCTCGGCGAAGCCCGGGTGGCTCGCCGTCACGACGTAGGTGCCTGCGGGCAGCCCTTTGATCTCGAAGCGTCCCTGGGCGCCGGTGCGCTCCGAGCGGGTGACGGGGCCCGCGGCGGTGACCATGGCGCCGGTGAGCGCCCCGCCCGTCGCGTCCTTGACCGTCCCCTCGATGCTGCCGGGGGCCTGCGCGCGGGCGTGAGCGGCCAAGGACAAGGCCAGGACCACGACCGGCGCTAGCGGCCGTCGCATGTTGTGCCTCCTTGGATCGGGAAGACCGCGCTCCTCGGCGTCTGCGGTCCACTCCGGATTATACGCGGCCCGCCTCAGGGCCGGTCTCGTGCGTTGGGGGCTGCAGCGGTCATCCCCGGCAGCGCGCCGAGGAGCGCCAGCCTCTCGAGCCGGGCGAGCCGCCGGTCGTGCTCCGCGCGGGCCGTCTCCTGGAGGCTCTCGGCGAGCGCCGCCTCCTGCTCCGCCACCCGGACTCCGTCGACCCGACCCTCGGCGGCGAGAGCGCGCGCCGCGCGTAGGGACTCCTGCGCGAGCGACTCGCGCTGCCGGGCGAGATCGAGGCGCGCCTCGTCGCGTCGGAGGGCTGCGTCCGCCCCTCGCAGCCCCAGCTCGACTTCGCGCTCCCGGAGGCGCCGGTCCGCCCGCACCCGATCGAGACCCGCCCGCGCCCGGGCCTCCTCCGCCGCGGCCCGGTCGCTCCTCCAGAGAGGGATGGACACGGACGCGGCCACGGCCCAGCTGTCGGGCTGGAACGTCGGGTAGTAGGCGTCCCAGTCGGCGGTCTTGTAGAGCCGCGCATACTGGGCCGTCGCCTCGACCACCGGCGACAGGACCTGGCCCCGCAGCCGGGCGGATCTTTCCATGCTCGTGGCGGCGCGGCCGAGGGCGGAGAGCTCGGGATCGGCGGCCCGCGCCCGGTCGAGGGGGTCGGGCTCGTCCCTCGCGTCGGGCAGGTCGTCGGCGGAAGCCGGATCGAGCCGGAGAGGCTCGGCGTCGGGCCAGCCCGTGAGCCGGCGGAGGGCGAGGAAGTCGAGCTCGCGGCCGGAGCGCGCCTCGGCCGCGGCCTGCCGGGCCTCGGCCTCCGCGAGCCGCGCGCGGGCTGCGTCGAGCTCGGTGAGCCGGCCCTCCCGGGCCTGCGCCTCCGCCGCCTCGCGCACCGTCCCGAACGCGGCCGCCCGCGCCTCGGCGGACGCCACGAGCGCCTCGCCGAGGAGGCAGCGGCTGAAGGTTTCGGCCGCGGCCCGCGCCGCCCGAACCCGGGCCGCGGCGGCGCTGCCGCTCGCGCCGGCCCACCGCGCCCGCGCCTGCTCCTCGTCGGCGCGGCGCGCGGGGTCGAAGAGGCTCGCCCGCACCTCGACGCGCGCGATGGCGGGGAGCTGGCCCATCACCGGGGCCGGCACCCCCGCGGCGTAGCCGGGGCTCGTCGAGGCCCAGACCTCCGGCCGCGGCGAGACGGCGGCCGCGCGCGTCGCCGCCGCCGCCTCGGCCTCGCCCGCCGCCGCCGCGGCAACCTCGGGCGCGTTCGCGAGCGCGAGCTCCACGGTCCGGCGGAGGGTGAGGGGCGGCCCCGGCGGCGCTCCCTTCTCCTCGCCGGCCGCGGCGGAGGTGAAGGCCCCGAGGAGGAGCGCTCCGGCCAGGGGACGGAAAGCCCGCTTCGGCGGGTGCTCATTCATGGCGGAGTGCCTCCACGGGATCGAGCGACGACGCCCGGTGCGCGGGAGCGAGCCCGAAGACGAGCGTGACGCCGCAGGAGAAGAGGAACGCGAGGACGACGGAGAGGGGCGAGATGCGGATCGCGACCTGGTCCACGAAGAGGCGGGCGGCCAGGGGAACGGCGAGGCCGAGCAGCACGCCGAGGGCGGAGCCTACGACTCCGAGCAGCAGCGCTTCGGCGAGGAACTGGGCCAGGATGTCGCGGCGCGTCGCTCCGAGCGACTTGCGGAGGCCGATCTCCTGCACGCGGTGCTCCACCGAGGCGAGCATGATGTTCATGATCCCGACCCCGCCCACGAGCACGGCCACCGCCGCCACGAGGACGAAGACCGCGAGGAGGCCCGCGGAGATGGCGTTGGCGACGCGGATCACGGTCGTCATGCTCTCCACGGCGTACTGCGATCCCTCGTGGTGGCGCTCGCGGAGGGTCTGGCCCACCGTCTCCACGGCGAGCGGCACGTCGCGGGAGTCGCGCACCTCGGCGAACAAGGTGTTCACGGTCCGGCGGGGGGTGAAGAACCAGGCCACCGTGGCCGGGATGAAGATCGTCCGCGGCTTCACGTCTCCCTGGCCGAGCGTGTCCACCGGCTCGTCGAACTCGCCCACGACCGCGAAGCTCATGCCGAGCGTGCGCAGCACCTTGCCCTCGGGCTCCTCGTCCCCGTAGAGCTCTTCGTAGAGCTTCCGGCTCGCCACGCACACCTTGGCCAGGCCGTCGAGGTCGTCCTGGTCGAGGAACCGCCCGCGCAGGATGCGCAGGTTCTTGCGCACGTCGCCGTAGGCGGGGTCCCCGCCGAGGACCACGATGTCCGCGGCTTGGTTGAGGACCGTCGTCCGCCCGGCCAGCGCGACGAGGCTGGTGACGCCGGAGAAGAGGTCGCGGCGGGCGGCGACCGCCCTCACGTCGGCGTCGGTGATGCCGTCGTCGAGAGTGCGGGCGACACCGGCGCTGACCGTGCCCGTGTAGCTGGCCCAGACGAGGCGCGACCCCACGCCCTCGATCTGCTCGTTCACGTAGCCCCGGCCGGTGAGGCCCAGCGTGACCATGAAGATGAGCGAGGCGGTGCCCACCACGAGGCCGGCCAAGGTGAGCCAGGTCTGGAGGGGGTGCGTGGAGAACCGGCGGAGAGCGGTGTCCCAGACGTCGGCGCCCGGCATGGGGTCAGGGCGCGGCTTCGACCCGCCGGCCGGGCACGAGGCGCCCGACCCCGGGCAGGATCACCGGCTCCCCCTCGGCGAGGCCGGACACGACCTCCACCTCGCTCGTCCCGACCAGATCCAGAGTCACCTCACGGCGCACGGCCCGGCCGTCGGCGAGCGCGAGGACGAAGCGGCGCTCCCCGTCGCGCTGCAGCGCCGCCCGGGGGATCACGAGCGCGGAGGAGCGCTCTCCGACGACGACCTCGACGTTCACCGAGGCGTTGAGCGGCAGGAGGCGGTCGGGGTCCCGGATCTCGCCGAGCACCTCCGCCACCTCGCGCCCCGCGACGTCGCGCAGGCCGCGGGCGACGGTGCGCAGGGTCCCTTCCCACCGCCGCTCGGGGAGCCCGTCGAAGGTCACGACGAGGCGCTGGCCGGCGGCGATCCGCGGCAGGTCCGGCTGGTCGACGCTCACCCGGACCTGGGGCCGGCCGGGGTCGGTCACGCTCGCCACCACCTGGCCGGCGGCGACCGTCTCGCCGAGGCGCCGCGGCAGGCCGTAGACGACGCCGTCCGCGGGCGCGCGCACCGTCAGGGCCTCGAGGCGGGCCGCGAGGTCGCGCGCCCTGGCGCGCGCGAGGGCCAGGCGCGAGGAAGGGTCGTCGCCGCCCGTCTCGAGCGACTGCAGGCGGGCCTCGGCCGCCTGCCGGCGCGCCTCGGCCTCGCGCAGCGCTTCCTCGCTCGCCTCGTAGGCCGCCCGCGGAAGAGCCTTCTCCTCGAGCAGGCGGCCGTCCGCGGCCAGGGTCGCCCGGCGCTGCTCGACGTCCTTCCGCGCCCGAACCTCCTCGGCCACTGCGGTCTTCCGCTCCGCCTCGACCTGAAGAAGCTCGTCCCGGGCCTGCAACGAGCGGCTCACGAGGTCCGGGGCGTCGATCCGGAGCAGGGGCTCGCCCTTGCGGACGACGCCTCCTTCCGAAGCCAGGAGGGCGACGACTCGTCCTCCCTCCGGAGCCCGCAGCTCGCCGCCCGGCGGCGGCTGGAGGGCACCCGCACAGGAGACGGTCGCTCGCAGGCTGCCCCGGTGGGCGGGCACGACCCGGACGCGCTCCGCGCGGCTCCGCAACGCGGCGCCGCCACCGAGGAGCAGGACGACAGCGAGGCCGCCGAGCAGGACCGCGCGGACCGGCACGGCTCGAGCTCCTCGCATCCGCCGGTCAGCGTAGTCCCGCCCATGGCGGGGGTCAATCACTCGAGAGCATCACGGGACCCGCACGAGGCGGAACTCCCGCAGGCCCATGAGGCTCAGGACGGCTTCCCGCGCGGTCCCGCCGGCCGCGGGCGAGAACGAGACCTTCACCCCCGGCCCCTCCTTCGAGAAGAACGAGGTCTCCGACTCCGCGAAGAGCTCGACCCGCCCCTGCTTGGCCGCGGCGAAGACACGATCGCCCTCCCGGACGATCTCCACCGACTCCCCCATGACCTCGGCGACCGGCGGCGGGACGTCGAGCCGGTAGCGGCCCACGTAGCGGTCCAGCACGGCCGCGGGAAGGGACACCGCGGCGGGCCACGCGGGGCCGAGACGGTCTCCGATCACCAGCTCGACGATCCGGTGGACGAGGTCCCCGGCCACGGGAACCGGCCCGGGTGGACGCATGCCGACGTTCGAAAGAGCGATCACGGCCAGCCGCTCGTCCGGGTACAGGGCGAAGTAGGTGTTGAAGCCGCTGATGTCTCCCCCGTGCGCGATCTCCCGCAGGCCCCGGAACGGCGCGAGCATGAACCCGTAGCCGTATCCGCCCCGGTGCCCGTCGGGCAGCGTGACCGGCGAGGTCGCCTTGTCGAACGTCGTCGGCGCCACGATCCGTCCCGCGACCAGTGCCTGGATCCACCGCGTCATGTCCTCGGCCGTGGAGTAGAGCCCGCCCGCGGCCGGATCGGACGAGGTGTCCGTGTAGTCGGCGTTGACGAAGCCGCCCTCCGGCCCGATCACGTACCCGGCGGCCCGGCCCTTCTCGAGGGCCTGCCGGCGATCGACGCCCGTATCGACCATGCCGAGCGGGGCGAGGATCGCTTCCCGGAGATGGCTCTCGTAGCTCTTCCCGGTCACCTTCTCGATGACCCGGCCGAGCGCCACGTAGCCGACGTTGCTGTAGTTGAGGCGCGCCCCGGGCGGAGAGTCCCGCGGCTGCTTCTTCGCCTCGTCGAACGACACGAAGTCGGGCAGCCCCGCCGTGTGGGTCAGGAGCTGGTGGATCGTGATGCGCTCCCCGCCGACGAAGTCGGGAACGAACCTGTCGAGCGTGTCGTCGAGGCGGAGGCGCGCCTGCTCGACGAGCTGGAGGACGGCGAGGGCGGTGAAGGACTTGCTGACCGAGGCCAGGCGGAATCTGGTCCGGGTCGTGTTCGGCACGCCGAGCTCGACGCTGGCCAGACCGTAGGCTCGGGAGTGGACGACCGCTCCGTCCCTCAGGACCACGACGGCGACGCCCGGAAGGTCTTTGCCCGGGATCGCCGCGAGGAGGCCGTCGATCTTCTCGCCAAGGGCCGGCTGTGGTGCCTCAAGCGCGGGCTCGGCGGGAGCGACGGCAGCGGCGAGGCCGAGGGCGAGGAGGGCGGGTCGAAGCGTGGTCAAGGTCCACCTCCCGGAAGGAGTCCGGAGAGCGAGCGGCCGGGAAGCGGAGCGCGACCGTCGGCCTCCCGGTACGCAGCCGGGCCGAACTCTAGCACGCGGCCGGAGATGGATCCGTGCGGCCTGGTGGGCCCCGCCTCCGGAGCCGGCCCGGGCACCGTGGTATTCTTGCCCGCGTCGAGGCGGGAGGGACCGTGGAGCGGACGTTGCCGCCGGGGCCGGGAGCGCGCGCCCTCGAGCGGGTCGGCTCGCTCTAGGCCGGATGCGATCCCGGTCCCTCTCTTCCGCGCTCCGGCGCGAGGTCTCCCTGCCTCGACCCGACCGGCGCGACGTCGCCGCCGCGGCCGGCCTCGCCCTCCTCGCCGCGTTCCCGTATCGCGGCGCCCTGCCGGGCGGGCAGATGCTCTACATGCGGGACATCACGGTCGTCTGGTACCCGCTCGCCGCCGCCTTCGTCCGGTCGGTGGCCGAGGGCTCCTGGCCGCTGTGGGACCCCTGGCGCGGCTTCGGCAAGCCGCTCCTCGCCGACCCGAACGCGATGGCCGCGTACCCGTTCACCTGGCTCAACCTGATCCTGCCGCTCCACGCCTGGTTCGCGTGGTTCGTGGCCGCCCACGCCGCTTTCTCGGCGATCGGGCTCTACCTCCTCGGGCGCCGGTTCGCCCTTTCGCGGACGGCCGCCTTCGCCGCGGGCGCCGTGTGGGTTCTCTCGGGCCCGCTCCTGTCGATCGCCGACCTCTGGCACCACTACGCGACCGCGACCTGGCTCCCCTGGGTGGTGCTCGCGGCCGACCGCGCCTACGAGCGGCCGAGCCCGGCGCGGGCGATGGCGTGGGGGGCCGCTCTGGGGCTCGCCATCCTCGCCGGCTCCGCGGACATGGTGGCCCTCACCCTCGCCGTGCTCGGGCTCGATCTCGTTCTCTGCCGCCTGGAGTGGCGCCTTTCCCTCGGTCCCGCCAATCGCGCCGCGCTGGCGGCGGGCCTCGGGGCCCTCGCCTTCGCCCTCGCCCTCTCCGCCGTGCAGTGGCTGCCCGCGCTCGACGCCGTGGGCGGCTCGTCGCGGACGGGCCTCGCCGAGGAGGAGCGAGCACTCTGGTCCCTGCACCCGCTCTCGCTCCTCGAGGTGGCGCTGCCCTTCCGCTTCCGCCTGCTCCCACCCGTCTTCAAGGAGACGATGCGCCTCCTGGACCTGCAGGCGGGCCTGCTCTACTCGTGCTACCTGGGGCTGCCCGCCCTGGCCCTGCTCGCGGCGGGGCTCTCCGCGCGCACGCCGCGCCGGCTCTTCCTCGGGCTCCTCCTCCTCGCGGCGCTCGCGGTGTCCTTCGGCCGGTACCTTCCGGCGTACCCCGCGCTCGTCGCTCTCGTGCCCCCCGTCTCGATGTTGCGCTACCCCGTGAAGGCGATGATCGGCGCCGCCTTCGCCTGGTCGCTGCTCGTGGGCGCCGGGCTCGACGCCTGGCGCCGGCTCGATCCGGCCGGCGACCGCCGCTTCCGACTCGCCGTCGTGCTGCCGCTCCTCGCGGCGGCGATCGCGGCCGCGGCGCTCGGCCTCGCGGCCTGGCTGCAGCCGGAGAGGCTGGCCGGGGCGTGGTTCGTGCGGCTCGGAGACGAGCTGCCCCCCCCGGGACCGGTGGCCGAAGCGGGCCGGCGCGTGCTCGCGGCCGGCGTCGTAGGTCTTGTCGCGTCCGCGCTCGCGCTTTGGCGCGGGCGCTCGGCGCGCCTCGCCGGGGTCTCGGGGGTGGCCGTCCTCGTCCTCGCGCTCGGCGATCTCGCCTTCACCCACCGCGACCTGCACCTCCTCGCGCCCACGAGCCTCTTCCGCGCCCGGCCTCCGGTCGTCGACGTGATCCGGCAGACGCCGCACCCGCGCGTCTACGTCTACGACTACTACAACCGCACCCGCCGCGACCGCATGGTGGCTCCGCGCAACCGCGGCACCTACGTGCTGGGGGAGCTGCCGCCGGGCTGGCACCGCTCGTGGGCGTGGCTCCTCGGGATGCGCCTTCATCTCTTCCCGCCCACGAACGTCCTCTTCGGCGTGCGCGGGAGCTACGACATGGACCTGCTCGGGCTCTACAAGGCGCCCCTGCACGCGCTCGTGGAGTACCTGCGCGACACGGCCGAGGGCACGCCGGTCCACTTGAAGCTCCTCCAGCTCGGCGCGGTCGACTACGCGATCGGTCTCCACCCGGACACCTGGTGGGACGACCTCGTGCCGCTGACGAGCCTGGCCGGGCCCTTCGACCGCCCCTTCCAGCTGATGCGCGTCCCGGACCCGCTCCCCCTCGCCTACGTGGTGGGCGCCGCACGGCCCGCGGCGGACGACGCGGCGCTCGCCCTCCTCGCCGACCCGTCCTTCGACCCGCGCCGCGAGGTGCTTCTCGCCGGCCCCGGGGCAGCACGGCCGAGCGAGCCGGGCTTCTCGGGTGAGGCCCGCATCCTGGAGCTGAAGCCCGACCGGCTCCGAGTCGAGACCGACGCCAGCGCCGACGGGTGGCTCGTGGTCGTCGAGGGCTACGACGCCGGCTGGCATGCGACGGTGGACGGGCGCGCGGAGCCCGTCCGCCGCGCCAACGTCGCCTTCCGCGCCGTGCGGGTGCCGGCGGGCCGCCACGAAATCGAGCTCGTCTACCGCCCGGCGAGCGTGAAGGTCGGCGCGTCGCTCACCGTCCTCGCCCTGGCCCTGGGCGGGATCGTGGTCGCTCGGCGTCTCCGCGGCTGACGTCAGCTCGCGGCGCCGCCCCCGAGATCCACGCGAGTGAACAGGCCGTCGGCGGCCCAGTCGTGGAACCAGCGCGTCAGCGTCTCAGAGTCCGGCCCGCCCCGGCGCCGCATCGCGGCCGCGAGGGCCGGCCCCGCCGCGACGCCGGCCGCGAGGTCGGAGAGGAGCCGGAACGCCGGACGGCGGAGCTCGCGCCGGTAGACGGCGTAGTCGACGCGGAAGACCGCCACCCAGGCCTCGCGCCGCGCGGGGCGAGGGTGCTCGTGGCGATCGTCCTTCGTGCTGTCGAGCCACTCGTTGGCGTTCCACCGCAGCTCGACGAGCCGCAGGGACGGGCTCGGGACGAGGCGGGCCGCGGGCCAGGCCTCCGCCGGCACCGCGAGGAGCGCGGCTTCGCCGAGGCGGGGCGCCTCGGCGGCGTCGAACGCCTCGACGACCGCCCACTCGAGCCGGGCGAGCTCGCGGCAGAAGCCGCGCTTCGGGACCCCCGTGTCCCGCGCGAGCCATTCGGGGAGGTGGCGGCCGAGGACGTTCAGCGTGTAGCTCCGGGAGGGATGGGCCTCGCAGTACCGGCCGACGAGCTCCAGCCACCCCTCTGCGCCGAGGAAGTCGGCGAGCGCCGGGTAGTCGCTCTCCAGGGCCTCGGCCATGCGCGGGCGGTACATCCCGTGGTAGATACCGATCCGCTCGGCCGGGCCCAGCGTGGCCGAAGGCCGGATCACGTCGCCGGTCCGCTCCGGCGACAGGAGAGAAGCGGCGGCGCCGCTCTTCAGCGCCTCGGTGATCGACCCCGGGTGGACGATCACCGACTGCATCCACCGCTGCAGGCCTCCGAGGGCGAGCTCAGGCACCATGGGTCCCCGTCGCCCGCGGGGCCACGCCGCGGAGGGGCGCGGCCTTCCGCGCTTCGGTGCGGACCTCGTCGAAGGAGGGGATCGCCTCGTCCCACTCGAAGAGCGTCGAGACCGGCCCCGTGCGGGCGCAGGCCCGGGCGTAGAGGGCCCATACGGCGTCGATCGCCGGCGCGCTGTGGGTGTCGAGGATGTGGGTGCCCTTGTTCGTGTGCCCGGCCAGGTGGTACTGCACGATCCGGTCGGCGGGGACCCCGTCGACGTACGCCTCGGCGTCGAAGCCGTGGTTGAAGGCGCTCACGTAGACGTTGTTGACGTCGAGGAGGAGAGCGCAGTCGCCCTCGTCGGAGAGGCGCGACAGGAACTCCCACTCGCTCATCGAGGACTGGGCGAAGGCGAGGTACGTGCTCGGGTTCTCGAGGGCGATCGGCCGCTCGAGCACGTCCTGCACCTGCTTCACCCGGGCCACCACGTGGCGCAGCGTCGCCTCGTCGTAGGGCAGGGGCAGGAGGTCGTGGGTGTTGCGGCCGACGACGCCCGTCCAGCAGAGGTGGTCCGAGACCCACCGCGCCTTCGTCCGCGCGGCGAGGTCCTTCAGCTTCCGGAGGTAGCCGAGGTCCAAGGGGTCCGTGCTCCCGATCGAGAGCGAGACGCCGTGCAGGACGACCGGGTAGCGCTCGGCCACACGGTCGAGGACCCAGCTCGGGCGGCCGCCGGTGTCCATGTAGTTCTCGGAGAGGGCCTCGAACCAGTCGAGCTCGGGCCAGCGCGAGAGGATCTCGCCGAAATGGCGGGACCGGAGGCCGACGCCGATGCCGAGGTCGGGGATTCCGAAGCGGTTCATGGGCGGCGCCGTGGGTTCGAAAAGGGGCCGGGGCTCGCGAGCGCGCCCCGGCCCCGACCGATCACTTGGACGGGCTCTTCGAGTCCTTCTTCTCCTTCACGGGCACTCCGCAGCCGCCCTTGCCCTTGCAGGAGTTCTTGCCGGCGCAGCCGTTGTCCCCGGTCTTGCACCCGCCCTGCCCCTTGCAGGCGTTCTGGCCCTTGCACCCGTGCTTCAGGGATGCCGACGCGCAGCCGCCCTTGCCCTTGCAGGAGTTCTTGCCGGCGCAGCCGTTGTCCCCCGACTTGCACCCGCCCTCCCCCTTGCACGAGTTCTGGCCTTTGCACACGTGCTTGGGCGCCTTCTCGTCCGCGGCCAGGGCTCTCGTCCCGCCGAGCACCCGCGATCCCGCCACGAGACCCGCGGCCACGGCCCCCATCGCCTTCGTGAACTCACGACGTTCCATATGTCTGCCTCCTCCGAGAAACGCGCGTCTCCGGCTCTCCAGAAGGGACGGCTCGGGTTCCGGCCGCCGGCCGGCCGGTCGTCCTGGCTGCTGGAAGCGGCGAATGTGAAAACGGGTTTCGGGTTCAGCCTATTCCAGGACGGTGGCGGATTTCAAGGGATTCCGTGGGCGCTTCGGCTCCGGGCGGCCCGAGCGCACCTCCGCGATCGCCGGCAGGCGATCCACGTAGGCGAGGTAGGGCCCGAGGTCGAACTTGCGGGCCGTTCTCTCCGAGGACATGTAGCGGACGGACCCGAAGACCGGGCGCTCGGGCGCCCAGGGCCGGTCGAAGAGGCCGAAGCACCAGAGGATGCCGGAGTAGGAGTTCGGGTCCCGCCCGTCGAGCGCGTACTTGTTGTTGAGGTGCTCGAGGGTCCGGTAGGCCTCGGCGGGGGAGGCCGACCACTCGAGGACCTTCTTTCCCCACAGCATGCGCAGGTAGCCGTGGATCGTTCCCGTCGCGACGAGCTCCCGCTGGGCGGCGTTCCAGAGCGGGTCGTGGGTCGCGCCGCCCTCGAGCTCCTCGGCCGAGTAGAGCCAGCGGCGCCGGTCGCTCGCGTGGGCGCCGAGGGTCGCGAGCGCCCACGCCGGGAGCGCCGTCTCCAGGCTCGCGGCGTCCCCGCGCCGGGACCAGTGCCACTGGAAGCCCAGGTCGCGCCAAGTGAGGGCCTCGTCCAGGAACGCGTTGACGTCCGGGTCCTCGCCGAAGAATCCCTCGCGCCGGCCGCGGCTCTCGAGGCGGAGGTCGGCCGTCGTCCATCTCGTGGTCAGCACCCTCTCGACGACCTCCTCGATCGACAGGTGCCCGAAGTGCAGGTACGGCGAGAGGCCGCTCGCGTGGCCCTCGGCGGGCGAGCGCGGCGTCGACCGCCTCTCGGCATACCCCGACAGGCGTCGGCGCACGAACTCGCGGAGGCGCGCCCGTCCGGCCGTCGTCCCGCCCGGGCTCTCCGGCACCGGAGGCACGGAGGCGTCGACCGGGAGCGCGTTCACGAAGGCGGCCACGTCCGTCGTCATCCAGGTCTCGAACGGCGCGGTCACCCTCCGCGCGGCGACGTCGGGGACCCGCGGCTTCGCCGCCGCCCGGTGGGGCCACGCCTCGGCAACGGCCCGGTGGAGGCGGGGGCGGAGGTGCGCCGCCGCCCCGACCGGGGGGCCGAGGAGTGAGAGGGGCACGACCGAGCTCGAGTCCACGGCGAAGACGGGCACGTCGACCTTCGCGGCGAGGGCCTCGGCCTGGGCGGGCACGATGAAGCACGGGTAGTCGTCGGTCACGACCAGGCTGGCCCGCGCCGCGAGGGACCGCAGGAGCCCCCGCCCCTCTCCCTTCTTCGTCTCGACGTACGGCCAGTAGTTGAGGCCCAGCTCGGCCGCGCGCGCGGCATTCGTCTGCATGCCCTCGAGGACGAAGCGGTGCAGGCGGCGGCTCGCCCAGGGGTAGTCGACGCGCAGCCCCTCGTACACGACGAGGGGCCGGGAGAGCTCTCGCGCGAAACGCACCGCGTGGTCGAGGGCGTGGTTGCGCTCGAGGCGCCTCGCCGCCTGCATCCAGTAGAGGACGTACTCCCGGCCGGACGCGACGCGCGCGTCATTCAACCGGCGCCGGCGCGCCTCCTCGTAGCCCACGACCCGATGTTAGCCGCGCCCGAGCCCCGCCCGACGCGAGCGCGGCCCGAGCCTCGCCGCCCCCTTCGCCGCCGACGGCCACGCGACGCCTGGGCTCGACTCGGCGAGGAGGCGGTGGGACACTCGATCTCGGGCCCTGGAGTCAGGTGGTGGAGGGAGCGATGAGAGTGTTCGTGGGGGTGTGCGTCTCCGCGGCGGTGATCGCCGTCTCGCCGGCGGACGCGCAGAAGGCCCCGGACCAGGCGGCGAGGTTCCCGGCCGCGGTCGAGGAGGTGCTGGTCGACGTGGTCGTGGCCGACCGCGACGGCAACCCGGTCGGCGGCCTCGTCCGCGACGACTTCGCCATCGCGGAGGACGGCACGCCGCAGACGATCCTGAGCTTCGAGGCGGTGGATGTCGCGCCCGGGGCCGCCCGCGACCCGCTCGCGCCGCTCCCAGCCGTCTCCGCGAACCCGGCCGCCGGGGGCCGGACGGCCGGCCGGACGTTCCTCGTCGTCTTCGACGACGCTCGCCTCGGACCCGCCCAGGGCGAAGGGGCGAAGCGCGCCCTCCGCGACTTCCTTCGGACGAGGGTGAACGACGCCGACAATCTGCTGCTGGTCACGACTTCCGGCTCGACGTGGTGGGGCGCGCGGGTGGCCGACGGCCGCGACGACGTCGAGGCCCTGGTCGAGGGACTCCGGGGGCGCTTCGTGGCCGGAGTGTCCGCGGAGAGCGTGAGCGACGCGGAGGCGTTCCGGATCGAGGTCCAGCGCGACGGCGAGACGTTCGAGCACGTCCTGCGGCGCTACGAGCGGATGGCCCCGAGCAACATCGCGCCTCCGCGGCAGGTGGGTATGCTCGACGGCACGGAGTGCCAGCCGCGGAAGATCCCGGGGACCGGCGACATCGACACGACCCCGCAGCTGGTGTGCGAGGCCGCCCAGACGGCCCATTCGCAGGCGGTCGCCCGCCTGCGGGCCACCCTGAGTTGCCTGGAGCGGGCCCTCGGGGCGCTCGGCGGCGTGCGGGGGAGGAAAGCCGCGGTCCTCGTCTCGCCCGGCTTCTACCACGACACCGAGCTCGACGGGTTCCGGCGGGTCGTCGAGGCGAGCCGCCGGGCGAACGCCCCCGTCTACTTCCTGAACGCCACGGGACTCCCGGACCTGCCGGTCGAGATGTCGGCCCAGGTCAGTCAGCCGATCGACCCGGGGGACGTGTCCCTCGCCCTGCGGGAGGCGACCGACGCCGCGGCCGGCTCCGACGTCATCGCGAGCGACACCGGAGGCTTTGTCATCCGGAACCGGAACGACCTGACGAAAGGCCTCCGCCGGATCGCGGACGAGGCCCGCCGCTACTACCTGATCGGCTACACGCCGACGAACGCCGCCCGGGACGGGAAGTACCGGAAGATCCAGGTGAAGCTGGCCCGCCCCGGGGCGGGCGGGGGGGACCGGAGCGGCCTCGAGCTCCGGGCGCGGCAGGGCTACTACGCTCCGAAGGACGGCGACAAGCCGAAGGACAAGGACGCGCCGGTGCGCGAGGCGCTCGCCTCTCCCTTCGATCTGGCCGGCCTGCCGGTCCGCCTGGCCGCCTATGCGCTCGAGGAGAAGACGCCGGGCCGAGTCCGGTGCCTGCTCGTGGGCGAGGTCGACGTGCGGCCGCTCGCGTTTCGGGAGGAGGAGGGGCGCTCCCTGGCCAGCCTCGACTTCGCCTTCGTCACGACCGGGCGGGACGGTGGCACGACCGAGCACGCGCAGCGCGTGGACATGAAGCTCCTTCCCGAGACCCGCGAGAGGCTCGTCCGCGACTGGTACCGGGTCGCTCACGAGGTCGAGCTGCCGCCCGGCGTCCACCAGGCACGGATGGTCGTCCGGGACGTCGCGGGCGGCCGCATCGGGAGCGTGAGCCACCGCGTCGACATCCCCGACGCCGGCTCCTTCCGCATCTCGACTCCGCTCGTCTCGGACGCGCTGGAGCCGGTGCCGAAGGGCGCGCCTCCGCGCCTCCTGGCGATCGCGCGTCGCGAGTTCACGGCGGGCAGCCGGGTGTTCCTCTCCGTCGACGTCTTCGGCGCGGAGCGGGGGGCGGTCACCCAGAAGCCCCGCGTGTCGATGGGCTACGAGGTGATCCGGCCGGACGGCGAGGTGCTGACCAAGCTCGAGCCGAGGACGATCGAGCCCACCGCGGACGGTTCGCTGCACCGGCTGGTCGGCTTCACGCCCGAGGACTCGGGACCGGGCGTGTACCGGCTGGAAGGCCAGGTTACGGACGAGCAGACCGGCAAGGTGCTGCTCTTCACCGAGACCTTCACGCTCCGAGCGCCCTCCCGGCCGCCGGGAGGCTAGCCGAGCCTCTCACTTCCCGGCGAGGGCCGCGAGCAGCCTCTCGCGGAGCTGGAGGTGGGAGGCGTCGAGGCCACCCTCGGTGGCGAGCCCGCGCAGGGCCTCGGCGCGGAGCCGCGCCTGCGCGACGCGGCCCTGGCCGAGGTACGCAAGGCCGGCGCGGTAGTCGTTCTCCGCGGCCGCGTTCGGGTCGCGCGCGAGCCCGCCCCGGCCCCTCGCCTGATAATCGGCGAGCCGCGCGAGCGCCTCCGGCTCCTCCTGCTCCGCCGCGGCGCGGAGCCATCCCGCCGCCTCGCGCTCGTCCTTCGCCACGCCCCTCCCGCCTTCGAGGAGGAGCGCCAGGTTGAGCTGGGCCGCGGCATCGCCTCCCTCAGCCGCGGCCCGGTAGAGCCGCGCCGCCTCGCGCAGGTCGATCGAAACGCCGCGACCGTGCTCATACATCGAGCCGAGGTTGTTCTGGGCCTCCCGGTGCCCCTGCGCGGCCGCCGCCCGATACCAGCGCACCGCCTCGCGGTCGTCCTGCTCGACGCCCCGTCCCTCCGCATACAGGGTCCCGACCGCGAACTGCGCGCTCGCGTCGCCCCGACGGGCCGCGGCGCGGAACCAGCGCGCGGCCTCGGGGTCGTCGCGCGGGACGCCCCGCCCGCGCGAGAGCATCACGCCGAGGTTGAACTGGGCGTTCACGTCGTCGAGGAGCGCCGCCGCCCGGTACCAGCGGATGGCTCCCGGCTCGTCGCGCGGCGCGCCGACCCCGTTGGCCAGCATCCAGCCGAGGTTGAACATCGCCGCCGGGTGGCCCTTGTCCGCCGCGGCGCGGTACCACCGGACGGCCGCCTCCTCGTCCCGCGGGACGCCGGCGCCGTGGGCGAGGGCCTGGCCGAGCTCGAACTGCGCTGCCGGAAGGCCCTGCTCGGCCGCCAGGCGGAAGAAGCGGACGGCCTCGTCCTCGCTCGCGGGTCCGCCCGCCCCGGCGAGCTGCAGGCCGAGGGCGAGCTGCGCCTCCCCATGACCCCTCTCGGCGGCGAGCCGGAGCCACCGTGCTCCCTGGGCCTCGTCTTTCGGGACCCGCGTGCCGGTCACGTACATCCGGGCCAGGCGGAAGGCGGCTTCGGCCTGCCCCTTCTCCGCGGCGGCGCGGAGGAGCCGGAGAGCCTCGTCGGGGTCCTTCGAGACCCCTCGGCCGGCCTCGCGGGCCTCCGCCATCCCGAGCAGCGCGTCGGGCTGGCCCTGTGCCACCGCGTCCTCGAGCA
Source organism: Vicinamibacteria bacterium (assembly GCA_035577965.1). Taxonomy (GTDB): domain Bacteria; phylum Acidobacteriota; class Vicinamibacteria; order Fen-336; family Fen-336; genus DATBSL01. Next base: position 80,509 of record DATJYX010000022.1, read on the forward strand.
GGCGCGTCGATTCGGGCACGAGCTCGGCCGCCGCTCGCGGGTCGGCCCGCACCGCCGTCCCTTCGACGTAGAGCCGAGCGAGGCGCGCCTCGGCCGCGGCGTGACGCTGGCTCGCGGCGGCTTTCAGCCAGCGGACGGCCTCTCGTTCGGCCGCCCTCCCCCCTCGGGCGAGGTAGGCCAGGCCCAGCTGGTACTGGGCCTCGGCGTCCCCTCGCTCGGCGGCCGTGCGCAGCGCGGCCGGGCCGGGCGTCGGCCTCTCGTCCGCCGACGCACTGCCCCCCGCGAGCACCACGAGCGCGAGCGTTGCCGCGAGGCTCATCGGAGCCATCATAGGCGTGAGCGCCGGGACCGCGGGAGCTCGCGGCGTGCGCCGCTCCCGCCGTTGTACGATAGCGCGCCCGCGACGCGCGGCTGCACCATGCCCCTACGCCAGGTCCCCTTCGTCGTCCTCGTCTTCGTCGGTGCGCTCGCCTCGACCGCGTGTGCGACGCTCGGCCATCGCCGGGCGCCGCCGCCCCCGCCCCCGCCTCCACCCGGCCAGGCCCTCACGCCCGAGCCTCCCGCGCCGCGCGAAGACGAGGCGTTGCCGGTGCAGGTGGTGCAGGAGCCGATCGTCGTCGCGGCCTGGGCCGAGCCCCGTCAGCTCCCGGCTGGCGGCGGCCAGGCCCAGATCATCGTGCGGATCCAGAAGGAAGGCGGCCAGCCGTTCCCCGGCGTGGAGGTCCGGCTGCGAGCGTCGCCCGGTGCGCTCTACTCGGAAGGCCGGGTCCTCGTCACCGACGCACGAGGGATGACCCGCGACCGGGTGACCGCGCACAAGACCGCCGTCATCACGCTGAACGCCGGAGGCACACGGTACCGCTTCCGCGTCCCGGTGGCCGAGACCGGCCCGCCGGAGAGCCCGTGAGACCCCCCGACCCGGGCGTCGTCCAGGACCTCGAGCGGCTGCTGTCCCCGGACCGGGTGCTGTCCCGGCCGATCGACCGCCTGGGCCGCTCGACCGACGCCTCGATCTACCGGCTCGTCCCCGAGGCGATCGTGCGCCCCCGTACCGCCGCCGAGGTGAGCGATCTCCTCGCGTGGGCGCGCCGGCGGGGGCGGCACCTCACCTTCCGCGCCGCCGGGACCTCCCTGTCCGGCCAGGCGGTGAGCGACGACGTGCTCGTGGAGATCGGCCCATTCTTCCGGGGAGCGCGCGTCCTCGACGACGGCGCGCGCGTCTGGGCCCAGCCGGGGGTGATCGGGGGCCACCTCAACCGCCTCCTCGCCCCCCACGGGACGCGGCTCGGGCCCGACCCCGCCTCGATCGACGCCGCGATGATCGGCGGGATCCTGGCCAACAACTCCTCGGGCATGTGCTGCGGCGTCGCGCAGAACAGCTACCACACCCTCGACTCCCTCCGCGTCCTCCTCGCCGACGGCGCCGAGGTCGACACCTCGCGGCCCGAAGCCGACGAGTCCCTCCGCCGCGAGAGGCCGGCCCTCCACGCCGAGCTCCTCGCCCTGCGCGACGAGATCCGCCGCGACTCCGAGCTCGCCGCCCGCATCCGCCGGAAGTTCTCGACCAAGAACACGAGCGGGTACAGCCTGAACGCGTTCGTGGACCACACCCGGCCGGCCGACATCCTCGCCCATCTCATGGTCGGCTCGGAGGGCACGCTCGGCTTCGTGGGCGAGATGACCTTCCGCACCGTCCCCGAGCCGCCCGCGCGCGCGACCGCGCTCGTCTTCTTCGCCGAGCTCGAGGAGGCGGGAGCGGCCGTCTCTCCCCTCACCGCGGCGGGCGCGGACGCGCTCGAGATCCTGGACGCGGCGTCCCTCCGATCCGTGGCGAGCGAGCACCCCCTGCCGTTCGAGGTCGCCCGCCGTCACGCCGCGCTCCTCGTCGAGATGCGGCGAGCGGACGCCTCCGCCCTCGCGCGGTCGATCGACGAGGCCCAGGCCATCCTCGGCCGCTACCGTCTCCTCGAGCCGCCCCGGTTCACGACCGGCGAGACGGAGCGGGCCGCGCTGTGGCACCTGCGCAAGGGCCTCGCCGCGCGCACGGGGGCGATGCGGCCGACCGGGACGGCGTTCCTGACCGAGGACGTCGCGTTCCCCGTGGGGCGGCTCGCCGAGGCCATCCTCGACTGCCAGGCCCTCTTCGAGCGGCACGGCGTCCCCGACACCGTGATCTTCGGCCACGCGAAGGACGGCAACCTGCACTTCGTGCTCGCCGAGGACGTGCGCAGCCCGGAGGCCGTCGAGCGCTACGACGCCTTCCTTCGCGGCCTCGTGGACCTCGTCGTGAACAAGTTCGACGGCGCGATCAAGGCCGAGCACGGATCGGGGCGCAACATGGCGCCCTTCGTGAAGGCCGAGTGGGGCGAGAGGGCCTACGCGCTCATGGAGCGCGTCAAGCACCTCCTCGACCCCGACGGAATCCTGAACCCGGGCGTCGTCCTGAACCCGAGCCCCCGGGCCCACGTCGAGGGCCTGAAACCGTGTCCGACCATCTCCCCCCTCGCCGACCGCTGCACGGAGTGCGGCTTCTGCGAGCCGCGCTGCCCCTCGCGCGACCTCAGCCTCACCCCGCGACAGCGCATCGTGGTCACGCGGGAGCTCGCCCGGCTGCGGGCCTCGCGAGAGCCGGAGGACCGGGGCTGGGTGGAGGCGCTCGAGGCCGACTTCGCCTACGAAGGCGTGACCACCTGCGCAGGGGACTCGATGTGCGAGGCCGCATGCCCGGTGAAGATCGACACCGGCGCTCTCGTCAAGGAGCTGAAGGCGGCGGCCCACCCTCCGTGGTCGAGCCGGATCGCGGAGGACGCGGCGGCGCGCTTCTCCCTCCTGGCGGCGTCGGCCCGGGCCGGTCTCGGAGTCGCCGCGGCGGTGCGGGCTCTTCCGCTCGGTCCTCGCCTCGTCGATCTCGCGTCCGCGGCCGCGCACGCGGCGGCGCCGACGCTCGTGCCGAGGGTCCCGGCCGGGCGGGCGCTGCCGCGGCCCGCGCCCGGTCTGCCTCCCCCGGCTTCGCTCCCCGCTCCGCCGGCCGCCGGCCGCGGCGTCGTCTACTTCCCGAGCTGCCTGACCCGGATCGTGGGCGCGCTGCCCGGCGAGGACGCCCCGCCGGTCGCGCGCGCGATGCACGACGTCCTGCGCTGGGCCGGCCTCGCGGTCCGCCTGCCCGACGGGGTCGAAGGTCTGTGCTGCGGCATGGCTTTCGCGAGCAAGGGCTACCCCGGCGCCGCGCGGGCCGCGGCCCGGAAGACGGCCGAAGCACTGTGGCGCGCGTCGAGCGGGGGACGCCTGCCGGTCGTGACCGATGCGTCGCCGTGCGCGGGGACGCTCGCCGACCTCGTGGCCGGGATCCTGAAGGAGACGGGGCGCGAGGTGCGCCTGCTCGACTTCCCGGCCTTCTGGGCGCGCGAGGTCCTGCCCGGCGTGACGGGGCCGCCCCGCCGGAAGGGGAAGGCGATCCTCCACCCGACCTGCACGCTCATCCAGTCGGGTGGCGTCCCCGATCTCCTGGCGGTGGCCCGCGCGCACGCGGAAGAGGTCGTCGTGCCGCTCTCTGCCGAGTGCTGCGGCTTCGCGGGAGACCGAGGCTTCCTCGTCCCGGAGCTGACCGCGAGCGCCACCGCGGTGGAGGCGGCCGAGGTGCGCCGCATCCTGGAGCGCGAGCCCGGTGCCGGCTGCTACTCGACCTGCCGCACCTGCGAGATCGGCATGGCCCGGGCTGTGGGCCGGCCCTTCCGCTCCCTCCTCCACCTCGTGCACGAGGCCGTGGCGCGTGCTTGACCGCCTCCTCGACGCGCTCGGGTCGCTGCCGATCGTCCCCACGTACCTCCTGCTGATGGTGCTCTCCGCCCTCGAGAACGTCTTCCCCCCGGTCCCCGCCGACACCGCGGTGGCCCTCGGCGCGTTCCTCGCGCGTCGCGGGGAGGTGTCGGTCGTGCCCCTCGTGGTCCTCTGCTGGCTCGCGAACCTGTCCACGGCGGCGGGCACCTACGTCCTCGGTCACCGACATGGACGCAGCTTCTTCCGCGACGGCTGGGGACGGAAGCTCATGCCGCCCTCGGTCTTCGCCGCCCTGGAGGAGGCGTACGGCCGGTGGGGAACGGCCGGCATCTTCGCGAGCCGCTTCCTCCCCGGGCTGCGGGCGGCGGTGCCGCCGTTCGCCGGCGTCGCCGGCCTCCCGCCGGGGCGGGCCCTCGTGCCGGCCGCCCTCGCGTCCTTGATCTGGTACGCGTTCCTGGGGCTGGCCGGCTACACCCTCGCCGAGAACTGGGAGGCGGCGAAGGCTCTCGTCGCCAGCGCCAACCGCGCCCTCGGCGTCGCGACGCTGGTCCTCGCCGTCGTCGCCGGCATCTGGCTCTGGCGCCGCCATCGCCGCCGGGCGCAGTAGGCCGCGACGTCGGAGCGTCCGGGCCTAAGACGCGCGAGAGGCCGTTCGCTCAGCGATTCGCTCCGAGGGACGCGACGGTCGCGCGGATGCGCTCCCGGGTCTCGGGCGAGAACCAGCCGTCGAGGAACCCGCCGAGCCGATCCGCCTCGTGGGCCATCATCTCGGCGAGGACGCCGCCGCGCAGCCACGCCTTCGTCGTCGTGAGCGCCGCCTGGTCCTTCTCGGCGAACTCCTCGAGCCGCGCCAGACAGGCCGACTCGAATCCCGACGGCTCGGCCAGCTCGTCGGCGAGACCGGCGGCGAGCGCCTCCTCGTCCGCGAAGTTGCGCCCGAGGAGCGCGACGCGCCCGAGCGCGCTCGGGTGGACCGTGGCCCGCAGGAGGCACGTCACCGACCACGGGAGGGGCACCCCGATCTTCACCTCGTTGAGGCCGATCGGCGCCCCGCGCCTCAACACGCGGTGGTCGGCGGTCAGGGCCAGGATGCAGCCGCCGGCGACGGCCGCTCCGGACACCGCAGCCACCACCGGCTTGGGCAGGCCGTAGAGCGCCCAGACGGCGGTCGCGAAGGCGGTCATGAAGCGCTCCATCGACGGCCGGTCGTACTGCGCGAGGGCGACGAGGTCGAGCCCCGGGCAGAAGAGCTTCGGGTGGGCGGAGGCGAGGAGGACCCCCCGCACGCCGGGGTCGGAGGCGACGGCGGCCGCCGCCTGGGCGAGCGCCTCCACGAGGGGCTCGTCGATTGCGTTTCCGCGCGCCTTGTCGAGACGGAGGACGGCGAGACGCCCCGACCTCTCGATCTTCACCCCGCTCATCGCGATCCTCCGGTGTCCCCCGCGAGAGCCGAGTATAGCGGCAGGCTTCAGCCCCAGAGCGTGAGCTGGCGCTCGACGGGCGGGTCTCCGCAGCGGCCGAACGTCTCGCCGGTCAAGCCGTGCCGTGCGCGTGCCCGCTCGACGAGGGCCCCCATCCTGTCCGCGTAGGCGCCCGCGAGGTGCGAGCGGCGGCCGTAGGCCCGCTCGTAGGCCGGAAGGTAGCGGGGGAACTCGCGCGAGAGCCACTCGAGGTACTTCTCCCGCGTGGGAGAGCGCAGGAAGAGGAGCCGCCACGACACGCGGCGCACGCCGGCACCGGCGGCCGCCCGCACGAGCGCGTCGATGTCCTCCTCGCCGTCGGTGAGGCCCGGCAGCACCGGAGCGATCGCCAGGCCCGCGTCGATCCCCTCCGCGGCGAGGCGCCGCAGGACCTCGACGCGCACCTCGGGCGGCGGCGCCCAGGGCTCGACGCGGCGCAGGAGGGCCGCGTGCGGCGAGACGAGCGAGACGGCGACGGACAGCGTCCCCCGTGCGTGGAGCCGGCGCAGCAGGTCGAGGTCGCGCAGGACGAGCGAGCCCTTCGTCGTGAGGGTGAGCCGCAGACCGCGCACCTGGGCGGCCCACTCCAGGAAGCGGCGGGTCACGCGCGAGGCCTGCTCAGCAGGCTGGTAGGGGTCGGTGGCGGTGCCGAGGGCCACGAGCTCGCCTCGCCCCGCCGCCGCCCGGAGGCGCCTCCGCGTCTCGTCCTCGCCGCCCGTCTTCACGTAGACGACCGAGTGGAACTCGGAGGCCCCGTCCTTGCCCAGGTAGCCGTGGGTGTAGGCCGCGTAGCAGTACCGGCAGCCCATCGCGCAGCCGCGGTAGGGGTTGGCCGTCCAGTCGAAGGGGACGTTCGGCGAGGCGCAGCGGCCGACCAGCGACCGAGCCTCGAGCACGTGATAGCGGACCCCGCCGCGCTCGCGCACCACGTCCTTCCCCACGAGCGGGGCGAGCGACGGAGCGGGAACTCCGGGGCGAACCATGCCGACTTTCGCCTTCTATTCGCCTCAGCATCCGCCACTGGCGGGGACCGAGTCAAGGGGTCCTGCCTATAATCGACAGGGGTATCCCTTGGCCGCCTCGGCGCCTGCTCTCGCGCAGCTCCTCGCCCGCCGCACGCGAGAGGGGGAGCTCGGGCAGAAGCTCGAGAACGGCCGCGTCCGATGCGTCGCCTGCGGGCACCGTTGCCTCATCCCGCCCGGCCGGGAGGGGATCTGCCGCGTCCGCTTCAACGACGGGGGAGTGCTGCGCGTGCCCTTCGGCTACGTGGCCGGGCTGCACATGGACCCCGTCGAGAAGAAGCCCTTCTTCCACGCCCTCCCCGGGGCGAAGGCTCTCTCGTTCGGGATGCTCGGCTGCGACCTCCACTGCGCGTACTGCCAGAACTGGCTCACCTCGCAGGCGCTGCGCGACGCCGCCGCGGACGCGCCCTTCGAGGAGGTGAGCGCCGAGGAGATCGTGCGCGCGGCCCGGCGGGGCGGGGCCCGCATCGTGACCTCCACCTACAACGAGCCCCTCATCACCAGCGAGTGGGCGGCGGCCGTCTTCCGCCTGGCCCGGGCCGAGGGGCTCCTCTGCTCGTACGTCTCGAACGGCAACGCCACGGAGGAGGTGCTCGAGTACCTCCGTCCCTTCCTGTCGCTCTACAAGGTCGACCTCAAGGGCTTCCGCGACCGCCCCTACCGGGACCTCGGCGGGACCCTCGACCGCGTCCTGTGGACGATCCGCGCCCTCCACGAGAGGGGGATCTGGGTCGAGGTCGTGACCCTCGTCGTCCCCGGGTTCAACGACTCGGACGAGGAGCTGCGCGACATCGCGAGGTTCCTGGTGTCGGTCTCGCCCGACGTCCCGTGGCACGTGACCGCGTTCCACCCCGATTACCGGATGGAGGACCGCGGGCCGACCTCCGTTCGGGCGCTCCTGCGGGCGGCGGAGATCGGGGTGTCGGAGGGCCTCCGCTTCGTGTACGCGGGCAACCTGCCGGGGGCCGTCCGGAGCTGGGAGAACACCTGCTGCCCGGGCTGCCACGAGGTCCTCGTGGAGAGGATCGGCTTCCGCGTCCTCCGGAACGTCCTCGGCGCCGACGGCCGCTGCCCCCGCTGCCGGCGGGTGGTGCCCGGGATCTGGGCCTGAGGCCCGAGCCCTCGCTGCAGTCCTCGCCCGACCTACTTCCCGATCCTGGCCTTCGCGTCGCGCAGGGCCCGGCGGTAGTCGCCGTCCTTCATCTGCGCGTCGAGCTGCTCCGCGGTCGCGTTGATCGGAGGCTCGTACGGGGGCTGGCGCAGCACCCCGTCGATGTTGGGGAGGGCCTGGCGCGCGGCCGGCCCCAGCGAGCCGAGGGCGTTCGCGGCCGCGATGCGGACGTCGTAGTTGGGGTCGGACTGCATGAGGAAGATGAGCGTGGGCACCGCGCTCGGCCCGGCGAGAGCGGCGAGGTCCGCGGCGGCGCGGGCCCGGGTCTGGGGGTTCTTCGCGCGGGCCGCGTTGTCTGCCGCCTCGACCTTCTTGGCGCGCTCCTCGTATTCTTGCTGCTGGCGCTGCGCCTCGGCCATCTGGTCCTGGGTGTACAGCCTATTCTCCTTGATGGCCTTCTCCAGCTTGTCCACGTTCTCCTTGAGCTGGGC
>DATJYX010000023.1:0-25691 GCA_035577965.1 Vicinamibacteria bacterium
CCATCACCAAGAACCGGACGGGCCGCACGCTCGGCCTGGAGGGCGAGGTGCGAACGATCGTCGAGCGCCGACTCCGGGCGCGCCGCTTCGACTGCCCGGTGATCTTCCACCGCGTGTGCAAGGGCAAGCCCGGGCAGCCCATCACGGACTTCTGGGAGATCTGGAGGAACGCCCTCCAGGCGGCCGGGCTGCCCCCAGGACGGCTCTTCCACGATCTTCGAAGATCAGCCGTCCGGACGTTGATCCGTGCGGGCGTGGACGAGACGACCGCCATGAAGGTCTCGGGCCACAAGACGCGCTCGATGCTGCTCCGCTACAACATCGTCACCGAGCGCGAGACGGCGGACGCGCTGCTGCGCGCGGACGCCTATCTCTCGACGCAGCCGACGAGAGCCGAAAACGAAAAGGGACAATTGAGGGACATTCGGGAGAGCGGCGGCGGGAAGTCGTTGACCGCTCTGGGCCGGGATGGCTCCTCAGGTAGGATTCGAACCTACGACCCTCCGGTTAACAGCCGGATGCTCTACCGCTGAGCTACTGAGGAACGGGCCGGCGGCGACGGCAAACCCGCATTCTAGGGAGCGGCACCGAGGGTGTCAAACCACGCGGGGAGGCGCGTCCGGCACCGGCGCGCCGTCGCTCCGCTCGCCTCTCGTGGCCGCCGCGAGGTATCCGCGAGGTTCATTGACGGCGTCGCCGGCGCCGGCCTAGGCTGATCCCGTCCAGGAGGCGTCATGCCCACCTTCCGCCAGCCCACGCGCCGGCAGTTCCTGCAGATGGCCGGCGCGACCGCCGGGGCCGCGACCGTGCTCGCCCGCGCCGCGGAGCCCGCTCCGGCCGAGGAGCCGGCGAAGCCCGTGTCGCCGAACGACCGGATCCGCATCGCGCTCCTGGGCGCGGGCGGGATGGGCCAGGGCGACACCGAGACCGCGCTCAAGGTCCGCGGCGTCGAGCTCGTGGCCGCGGCCGACATCTACGACGGCCGCTTCGAGGAGTGCCGGAAGAGGTTCGGCAAGGACCTCCAGACGACCCGCGACTACCGCGAGATCCTGGCCCGCAAGGACGTGGACGCGGTGATCGTGGCTCCCCCCGACCACTGGCACATGCAGATGACGGTCGACGCTCTCCAGGCGGGCAAGGACGTCTACTGCGAGAAGCCGATGATGCACTCGATCGACGAGGGCATCCGGATGCTGGAGGCGGAGAGGAGGACGGGGCGGATCCTCCAGGTGGGCAGCCAGTGCGTGAGCTCGATCGCCTACGAGAAGGCCCGGCAGCTCGTGGCCGCGGGCGCCCTCGGCCAGGTGAACCTCGTCGAGGGCTGGACGAACCGCAACTCCGTCATGGGCGCCCTGCACTGGCCGATCCCGAAGGACGCCTCGCCGCAGACGATCGACTGGGACCGCTTCCTGGGCAGCGCCCCGAAGCGGCCGTTCGAGCCGGCGCGGCTCTTCCGGTGGCGGCTCTACCACGACTACGGGACGAGCATCACCGGCGACCTCTTCGTCCACCTCTTCTCGGGGATGCACTTCGTCACCGGCGCCCTCGGGCCGTCCCGCGTCTTCTGCTCGGGCGGCCTGCGCTTCTGGAAGGACGGCCGCGAGATCCCGGACGTGTTGACCGCGGTCTTCGACTACCCCGCCCGCGACGCGACGCCGGCCTTCAACCTGACCCTCAAGGTCAACTTCGTCGACGGCGGGGTGACGAACGAGTGGGGCGAGTCGGGCTTCCGCTTCGTCGGGAGCGAGGGCCTCCTGGAGCTGGGTGGGGGCGGAGTCACTCTCTCGCGGCGGCCGCCCCTCCCGCGGGAATGGGACGCGGAGCCGCCGAAGGAGGCAGCGCTCGCCGAGGCGACGCGGCAGCGCTTCGTCGCCCCCGACGGCTACGACGAGCGGCTCGACCACTTCCAGAGGTTCTTCGCCGCCATGCGGAGCCGGACGCCGGTGGTCGAGGACGCGCTCTTCGGCCTGCGCGCGGCCGCCCCGTGCCACTTGTGCAACCGCAGCTACGACGAGGGCCGGCCGGTGGGCTGGGACCCCGAGACGTTCAAGGTCACGATGGCCTGAGCCCCGCGGCTCGGGCGACAGGAGGACGCCATGGACCGGACGAAGAGCATCGAGCTCCTGAACCGCGCGGTCGGCGACGAGCTCGCCGCCGTGCACCAGTACATGTACTTCCACTTCCACCTCGACGACCAGGGCTTCGGGCCGCTCGCCCTCCTGTTCAAGCGCACGGCGATCGAGGAGATGGGGCACATCGAGCGGCTGGCCGAGCGCATCCTCTTCCTGAAGGGCGAGGCCGAGCTGGCGCCGAGCGTGCCGGTCGCGAAGATCACCGACCCCGAGAAGGTGCTCGCGAAGGCGGTGGCCATGGAGGGCCAGAGCATCGGCGACTACAACGAGGCGGCCAAGCTCTGCGCCGCCCACTCCGACGCGCAGTCGAAGCAGCTCTTCGAGTCGCTGATCGCCGACGAGGAGCGCCACCAGGACCAGTACGAGAAGCAGATGGAGAACATCCGCCGCTTCGGCCCGAGCTACCTGGCCCTCCAGGCGATGAGCGCCCCCGCCGACGCGCCGAAGGCGGGAGCGGCGGAGTAGCGCCTCAGCCGGTCTTCGTCAGCTCCTGCAGGACGAGCTTCGCCACGCCCTTCAGCGTCTCGAAGACCCCGTTCCCCTTGGAGGCCACGGCCTCGAAGACCGGCTCGCTCTTCTTCCGGAGCTGCCGCACCATCTCGTCCACCGGGCTCACGTTCGGCAGGTCCCGCTTGTTGAGCTGGAGGACGTAGGGGATCGTCATCAGGTCGTAGCCCTGGGCCTTCAGGTTCACCTGGAGGTTCTCGATCGACTCCACGTTCGCGTCCATCCTCTCGACCTGGCTGTCGCCGACGAAGATGACCCCGTCCACGCCCTTGAGGATGAGCTTCCGGCTCGCGTCGTAGAAGACCTGGCCGGGCACGGTGTAGAGGTGGAAGCGGGTCTTGAAGCCCCGCACCGTGCCGAGCTCGAGGGGCAGGAAGTCGAAGAAGAGCGTGCGGTCGGTCTCCGTGGCCAGGGAGATGAGCTTCCCCTTGGCGTTCGGGTTCGTCTTGTCGTAGATCCACTGGAGGTTGGTCGTCTTCCCGCAGAGGCCGGGGCCGTAATAGACGATCTTGCAGTTGATCTCGCGGGACGCGTAATTGATGAACGTCATCTCTCGGCCGGGGCTCTACTCGCTGAACAGGGAGTCGATGTCGTCGTCCGTGATCTCGGCGAAGGGGCTCTCGAACGCCGCCCCCGCCGCGGCCCTTTCCTTCTCGACCTTGCTCATGATCCGGGCGAAAACGTCGTTGAGCTCGCCGGAGGCCTTCTTCACCCGCAGGCGCACGAGGCCGAGCGAGCTCCGCTCGTCGAAGATCACGACGAGGATGACCCGGCCGGCCACGATCGAGATGTGGATGTTGTCCCGTTCCCCCTCGTGGAAGAGGATCGAGAACTCCTTCTCGCCGATGAGGCGGGCGAGCCCGTCGGTCGCGGCCACGTTGCCCGCGGTGAGGGAGGCGAGGGAGGTCGTGTCGAGGTTCTCGATCTCGCCCTGGGCGGCGATCTGCTGGCCGTTCTTGTCGACGAGGAACACGACCTTGGCGTTGGCGTCGACGCGGAGCTTCGAGATCACTTGCTTGATCTGGTTGAACTCCTCCTCGTACATCACGATGTCGGGCGCCGCCATGCGGTGATCCTCCTCTCGCGTGGAACCGCCGCCCCGGACTCGCCCTCAGGGCGGACGGAACCCCGGAAGAACGCAATAGCGTACCCCAAGCCCGGGGGAATACAAACGACGGCGGGAGGTTACGGGGACGGGGCGCCGGCCGGGTCGCCCCCTCGGCGCCCCCGCCAGGCGTCAGTACTCCCGCCGGCCCTCGAGGGCCTTCGCCATCGTCACCTCGTCGGCCCACTCGAGGTCGGAGCCGACCGGCACCCCCATGGCGATCCTGGTGACCCGGACGCCGAGGGGCTTGAGGAGGCGGGCGAGGTAGACCGCGGTCGCCTCTCCCTCCACGGTCGGGCTCGTGGCGAGGATGATCTCCTCGACCCCGCCCGCCCTCACCCGGTCGAGGAGGGTCTGGACGCGCAGCTCGTCGGGGCCGATGCCCTGGAGGGGCGAGAGCGCCCCGTGGAGGACGTGGTACCGCCCCCGGAAGTCGCGGGTCTTCTCGACCGCGAGGACGTCGTGCGGCTCCTCGACGACGCAGATCGTCTTCTCGCTCCGGGCGGGGTCGGAACAGTGGACGCAGACCTCCCGGTCGGTCACCGCGTGGCAGACCGAGCAGTTGCGGACTCCGTCGAGGAGGGTGGCGATCGCCTCCGAGAGGCGGGAAGAGTCCTCCCGCGTCCCCCGCAGCAGGTGGAAGGCGATCCGCTGGGCGGACTTCGGGCCGACTCCAGGCAGCTTGCGCAGCTCGTCGATCAGGCGGGAGACGGGGGCGGGGTAGTCCACGGCGATGGGCGCGGCCCGGAAGCGCTCAGAGCCCGGGCAGCTTCATCCCTCCCGTGAGGCCGCCCATCTTCTCCTGGATCGCCTCGTCCACCTTGCGGCCGGCCTCGTTGACGGCGGCGAGCACGAGGTCCTGGAGCATCTCGACGTCGTCCTTGCTCACGACCTCGGGGTCGATGCGGAGCCTCCGGACCTGCTTCTGCCCGTCCATCTCGACCTTCACCATCCCGCCGCCGGAGCTCGCCTCGACCTGGAGGGCCGCGATCTCGGCCTGGATGCGCTCCTGGGCCTGCTGGAGCTGCTTCATCAGCTTCCGGGGATCACCGAAGGGGTTCACTCGTCCTCCCTGGAGGCCTTCGCCTCCCGCACGTCCACCACCCGCCCGTCGAAGAGATCGAGCGCGTCCTGCACCGCCTTCTCCTTCTCGGCCGTCTCGCGCAGCCGCTGCCGGCGCTCCTCCGCCGGCGCCGGAGCGAGCGGCTCGCCGACGCGGGCGGCGTCCCCCGCGATCCGCACCGTGAGGCTCTTCCCGGCCGCCTTCTTCGCGAGGTCGCGGTACTCGTCCTCGTGCATGGTGCCGAAGGCGAGGAAGTCCGGGGGGACCTCGATGACGAGCGTCTGTCCGTCGAGGCGCGCGGTGGCGGCGCGCAACGGCGCGGCGAGCGAGGGACGGCCCTGGCAGAGGCCGATCATCGAGGCGAGGACGGCCTCGGCCGAGCCGGCCGGAGGCGGAGCGGCGGGCGCGGGGCGCGCCGCCGGCGGCTCCGCGGAGGCCGGGGCAGCGGTCCGGGGCGCCGGCTCCGCGAGGTGGGGTGCGGGCGGGGCGTCGAAGAGGGTCGCGGGCCGCGCCGGCCGAGGCGGGGCGAGGGCCGGGGCCGCGGCGCCGCCGAGCATCCGCTCGACGCGGGCCACGATCTCCGCGAAGGGCACGAGCCGCCGCAGGTGCACGAGCTTGAGGAGGACGAGGTCGAGGGCCACGCGCGGGTCGGAGGCCGTCCGCAGCTCGGCCTCGCCCCGGGTGAGCACGTCGAGGGCGCGCAGGAGGTCCTCCTCGGAGAGCGCCTGGGCGGTGGCCCGCAGCCGCTCGACCTCCTCGGGCAGGACGGAGTGGAGGAGCGGGCTCTCCGCGGGGGCGAGCTTCACGAGCAGGATCTCGCGCAGGTGCAGGAGCAGCTCGCGCGCGAAGTGGCGGTAGTCGGCCCCGTAGTCGGCCAGGCTCTCCACGAGCTCGAGCACGGCCAGGGAGTCGCCCTCGACGATCGCCTTCGAGGCGCGGTGGAGGAGCTCGCGGTCCACGAGGCCGAGGAGGCCGGCCACGTCGGCGTCGGGGACCTCGTCGCCGGTGAAGGCGAGCACCTGGTCGAAGAGGGAGAGCGAGTCGCGCACGCTCCCCTCGGCCGCGCGGGCGATCAGGCCGAGGGCGGCGTCCGAGACGCGGATCTTCTCCGCGTCGGCCACCTTCCGCAGGTGGGTCTGCAGCTCGCGGGCCGGGATCATCCGGAAGTCGTACTGCTGGCAGCGGGAGAGGATCGTCTCCGGGATCTTGTGGTACTCGGTGGTGGCGAAGACGAACTTCACCCGCGGGGGCGGCTCCTCGAGCGTCTTCAGGAGGGCGTTGAACGCCCCCGTCGAGAGCATGTGGACCTCGTCGATGATCCAGATCTTGAAGCGGTCCCGGGCCGGGCTGTAGCGGGCGCTCTCCCGCAGCTCGCGCACCTGGTCGACGGAGTTGTTCGAGGCGCCGTCGATCTCCTGCACGTCGAGGCTCTTGCCGTCGGCGATCTCGCGGCAGGAGTCGCAGGCCTTCGCCTTGTCCTCGTCGGTGCGGGTCGAGCAGGGGCTCGCCGTCGGTCCCTCCGTCCTCGCGCAGTTCAGGGCCTTGGCCAGGATGCGGGCGGTCGTCGTCTTGCCGACCCCGCGGGCCCCCGAGAGGAGGAAGGCGTGGCCGACCTTGCCCCGATCGAGGGCGTTCCGGAGCGTGCGGGTGACGCTCGTCTGGCCGACCACCTCGTCGAACGAGGTGGGCCGGTACTTGAGAGCGAGGACCTTGTAGCTCAAGGGCGGGTCTTGGGGATCGGAGGAGCCGGCCCCACGTGAACCCCGGCGAACCTGCGGCACACGCGAGGCTCGCCTGACCGTTGCTCCCTTCCGGGCCTGGCGGGGTTCGACGACTCGCGTTGCGCAGGGCCGGGGCCCACGTGCGGCCGACCCGAGGCTAGGTTACCTCATTTCCCGGCCGGGGGCGGCTCGGCCCGCAGCCGGCGCGAGATCCAGACCGTGCGGTGCACGGCGGTCAGGAGGCTGGTCACGCCGATGAAGTAGGCGACCCCGGTGAGGACGGCGCCCGTCGGCTGGCCGAGGGCGGCGGAGAGCGAGGGGTCGGCGAGGCAGCCCAGGCTCAGGAGGGCCAGGCGCTCGCCGCGCTGCATCAGGCCGCCGGTGCACTCGACGCCGAGCGACTCGCCCATCGCCCGGGCGTAGCTCACGAGGACGGACGCGCCGAGGGCGAGCGTCGCCGCCACCGCGCCGTGGCCGGTGTGGCGGGCGAAGAAGGCGAAGCCGACGAAGAAGAAGAGCTCGATGAAGCGGTCGAGGAGCGAGTCGATGAAGGCGCCGTAGCGCGAGGCGACCCTCAGGGCGCGGGCGATCCGGCCGTCCAGGATGTCGCAGACGCCGGAGAGGACGAGGGCCCAGCCGCCGAGCTCCATCCGGCCGGCGGCCACCGCGAGGCCGGAGGCGGCGCCGAAGGCGAGGCCGGCGAAGTTGTAGAAGTCGGCGCTCAGCCCGAGCCGGATCGAGAGTCGGGCGGCCGGGTCGACCACCCACAGGAACCAGTGGAGGACGAAGTCGCCCGTCCCGCCCAGGAACTGGGCACTCTTGCTCTCGGCGTCGGCGTCACGGCGCCCTCCGAGGACACCGAAGACGGCCATCGACAAGAGGGAGAGGCCGACGACCACGAGCAGCGACGTCAGGGACCACGACACCGGGGATCTCCTCGACGATGACCTACGGCCGGGTGGCCTGGGGGACGGGGACGGGGCGCAGCAGCGACCGGCTGGCGAGGACGAGGCCGCCGATGCCGATGGGCAGGATCTGCAGCAGGTGGTAGACGACCGCGAAGGCGAGCGCACGCTCCTTGGAGACGCCGTACTCCAGCAGGGCCAGCATCGCGCCCACCTCGACCATACCCAGGTTGGCCGGCGGGACGAACGGCAGCGCCATGGCGACGTTGACCGCCACCAGGACGAGGACGCTCACCCCGAAGGGGACCTGGATGTCGAACGCCCGCAGGGTGGCGAACACGACGAGGATCTCCAGGGCCCAGGCCACGAGGGCCGTGGCGTAGGACCGCGCGAGGGCGCCGCGGTCGCTCACCGCGGTGAGGCCGAGTCTCGCCCGGGCCAGGAAGCCTCCGACGGCGGCCACCACGCGCCCCCGGGGGACGAACGTGCCGCCGAGAGACGGCTTGCCGGGCTTCGGCCGGACCACGAACACGGCCCCGAGGGCGGCCACGAAGATGCCGAGGGCGACGGCGATCCCCGAGTTCAGCCACCTCGGGAAGCTCAGGAAGATGGGCAGGAGGGCGATCGCCGTGAAGAGGCCGCTCGCGTTCACGAGGTGGTCGAGGACGATCGATCCCAGGATGGTGGCGCTGGGCAGGCCCGTGCGCCGCCCGAGCCACTCCGCGCGGGCCAGCTCGCCGGCGCGGGCGGGGACCACGATCGACGTCGCGAAGCCCACGACCATCGCCTGGCAGGCCGAGGTCTGGCGCACCAGCGGGGCGAGAGGCCGCAAGACGGCGCGCCAGCGGCCGGCCATGGCGTAGACCGACGCCAGGTACACGGCGCAGGCGAGGGCGATCCAGAACGGGTTCGCCCCGCTCATGTCCTCGACGACCGCCTGCCAGGCGACGTTGTGCAGCACCCAGCCGGCGGCGACGGCGAGGACGCCGAGCCCGGCGGCGCGGATCACCCAGGGCGTGCGGCGCGCCGTCTTGACCGGGGGCGGCTCGGCGCCGTTCCCCGGCTGCTCGACCACGTTGGACATCACGGCGCTCATCGCGGAGAGGGCCCGGTCCACGGGCGGCGCCGGCGGGGCCTCGGCGAGGGGCAGGGCGCGCCCCTGCTCCGAGGACTCGTAGGCGCGGGAGATGACGCGCGCCACGTAGAGCGCCTCCTCGAGCGGCTCCGTGCCCGGGTCGCCCCGCCGCACGCGGTCGACGAAGCCGCGCATCAGGGGGGCGTACCACTCCGAGTGCGAGGAGTTCTTGCTCATGCCGTCGGCGAAGCTGACCTCCTCGGTCGTGGCCGCGCGGACGAGCACGCGCTCGTCGTCGCCGGTGAGCTCGCCGTCCGCGCCCACGAAGTGGAAGCGGATGGCGCGGCTCTGGGCCGCCCAGGTGAGGCGCACCTCGGCCAGGCGGTCGCCGTAGTCGAGGACGACGAAGGCGGAGTCCTCGACGCCGTACTCGGCGTGGCGGAGCGTGCGCACCGTCCCCTGCACGGCCGCCGGCTCGCCGAGCACCGAGCGCAGCTGGTAGAAGATGTGCGCCCCGTGGTCGAAGAGGATGCCGCCCCCGGCGAGGGCGCGGTTCGTGCGCCAGGCGGGAGACCAGTTCGGGTTCCCGGGGTTGGCCCCGGTCCGGTGCACCTCGTACTCCACGAGGTGGACCCGCCCGATCCGGGGCAGGAGCCGCGTCACCGCCTGCCACTGCGGCGAGTAGTGGTACTGGTGGCAGGGCACGAACACCACCCCCTCCGCGCGCACCGCCCTCGCGATGGCCTGGGCGTCGGCCAGGGTGAGGGCGATCGGCTTCTCGCAGAGCACGTGGACGCCGCGGGCCGCCGCCGCCTCGACGATCGTGCGGTGGGTGAAGGGCGGGGTGCACACGTCACAGAAGTCGAGCGCCTCGTTGGCCAGCAGCTCGTCGGCGTGCGCGTACGACCGCGCCTGCGGGAATACCCGCACCGCGGCGGCGAGGTTGGCCGCGGAGAGGTCGGCCACGGCCACGATCTCCACGTCCGCGGCGAGGGTCGGCTCTCCCGTCCACTGCGGGGCGTGCCCGTTGAGCGCGATGTTGCCCGCGCCCAGGAGGGCCCCCCGCAGCTTCATCGCCAGCCTCCCTCCCGGGCGAGGAGAGAGAAGGCCTCGTCGAGGATGGCGAGCGCGTTCCCGGCGGTGCCCTCGTCGATCGTGAGGGGCGGGT
This sequence comes from Vicinamibacteria bacterium, assembly GCA_035577965.1. Classification (GTDB taxonomy): domain Bacteria; phylum Acidobacteriota; class Vicinamibacteria; order Fen-336; family Fen-336; genus DATBSL01. The sequence goes on from DATJYX010000023.1 coordinate 9,677, forward strand.
TCACGCGGAAGGAGGGACTGTAGACCATGGAGACGAGGCCGCGCTTCAGGCACTCCTTGAAGAGGCGCACGCACACGTCCTTGGCCAGCGGCTCCTTGGTCGCGCGGTCCTTGACGAGCTCGACGCCGATGAGCAGGCCCTTGCCGCGCACGTCGCCGATGAACTCGTAGCGCTCCTGCATCTCGCGGAAGCGCTTCAGCATGAACGCCCCCACCTTCTCCGCGTTCTGGACGAGCTTCTCCTCCTCGATCACGGTCACGGAGGCGAGGATGGCCGCGCCGGCCATCGGGTTGCCGCCGTAGCTCGAGCTCGAGCCCGAGGGCGCGCCCCACGGCTTCGCCTGCGTGATCTCCTCCGTCGAGGCGAGCCCGGAGACCGGGAAGCCGTTGCCGAGGCCCTTGCCCATGGTCACGACGTCGGGCACCACTCCCCAGTGCTCGCACCCGAACCACTTCCCGGTCCGGCCGAAGCCGCAGATCATCTCGTCGCTCACGAGGAGGGCGTCGTTCTCCTTGGCGATCGACTGCACGGCGGGCATGAACTCCGGGGGCGGGACGACGTTGCCCGCCGTGCCCTGGATGGGCTCCATCAGGATGGCGGCGAGGGCGTTCGTGGTCGAGTGCTTGATGACCTTGCGGGCGAACTCCGCGCACTCGAGGCCGCAGGACGGGTACTTGAGCGCGAGGGGGCAGCGGTAGCAGTACGCGTACGGCGCGTGGTAGCTGCCAGGCATGGACGGCCCGAGGTGGTTCTTCGTCCCGTCGCCGATGAGCGACAGCGTGCCGGCGGTCTTGCCGTGGAAGCCGCCCCAGAAGGAGAGGAACTCGAACTTCTTCGTCCTCGACTTGGCGAGGCGCAGCGCCGCCTCGACGGCCTCGGTGCCGCCCGAGTAGAGCTGGATCTTCGTGAGCCCCGGCGGCGTGTGCGAGGCGACCCTCTTCAGGGCCTCCGCGCGGCGGGCCGTCGTCAGCGAGCCCACCGTGACCTCGTCGATCTGCGACTTCAGGATCTCGCGGTAGCGAGGGTGGCCGTGGCCGAGGGCGTTCACGCAGATCCCGGCCGCGATGTCGAGGAAGCGGTTGCCGTCGACGTCCTCCATGACGGAGCCTTCGCCCTTGGCGATGGCGAGGCCGGAGAGGGTCGAGATCGACTGGATGCCGGGGGCGAGGTAGGGAGCCTCGGCGGCGACGAGTGCTCGGCTCTTGGGCCCGGGTACTTCGGTGACGAGGCGGGGGGTTTGTGCGGTCACGGTCTGGAGTTCCACGACGAAGCCTTCTTTCCTGGCGGGCAAGGAGCAGGGAATGGCCCTGCGGAATATGAATGGCGTAGGTACAGCATCGACGTCGGCCTTATTCTAAGGCCCCTCGCCGGCCCGAAGCCATGCCGGGCCGGCCCTCCCCTGTCAAAGCGTGTGCCAGGCGCTCGCGCCCGGCCTCAAACGCCTCGCCCGGCACGGCTTGACGACATCGGGCCGGAGCGGCTAGCGTGCTGGAAAGGGCCGTGGAAGCACCCCGAGGCGTCGTTCTCAAGTCGATCGACGGGATACCCCCGCCGCTGTTCCCCCGCGGCATCGACCTCGCCCGCGAGGCGCGGACGGCGCGGCGGCGGTTCTATCCGGTCACGATCCTCTACACGGTCTACGCCCTGGTGATCGTCGGCCTCGGCCTCCGCGCCCGCCCGTGGGTCACGGCGGGCTACTTCGGCCTGGGCGTCGCGGTCTGGACCTGGCTCGAGTACACCGTCCACCGCCACGTGCTCCACGGCCGCTTCCCGGACGGCGCGGGCTGGCTGCGGCACCGCGTGCACCGCTTCTTCGACACGATGCACGGCGACCACCACCAGCGCCCCTGGGACGGCATGTACATCAACGGGTTCCTCGACAGCCTCCCCTTCGCGGTCGCCTTCGCCCTCCTGAGCTTCCTCGCCCCTCTTCCCACCGCGCCGGTGATGGTGGCCGGCCTCCTCCAGTGCTACATCGTCGAGGAGTGGGTCCACTACTCCGTGCACTTCCACCGTTTCCAGTCGCGCTACTTCGTCTACATCCGGCGCCACCACCTCTACCACCACTGCCCTCGGGGCAGCGAGCACGCCTTCGGCCTCTCGAACGGCCTCTGGGACGTGGTCCTCGGCACGCGCATCCCCGCTCCGGACCGGCGGCTCCTCTACGGACAGGACCGGCCGGCCTGACGAGCCGCGGCGGTCTCCGTCTCGGCCGCGGCCGGACTCGCGCTACTCCTTCCCGAGCACGCGCAGCGCCTCGGCGATCCCGGGGTCCCTTCCGGCAGCGACGTCTTCGTCGGCAAAGACGGGCACCGCGACGTCGGGCGGGATGCCGCCGCCGTCGAACGTGGTCCCTTCCGGGGTCCGGAACACCTCGTTGGGCAGGCCGAACCGCCACCCGTTGGGAAGCCGACGGACGAGGACGTCCGAGAACACCCCCTGCGTGCTCTCGCCGATGCGTGTGACGTGGGGGGTTCGGCCCATGAGCGCCTGCGTGAACGTCTCGCCGGCGCTGATGGTGAGCGGGCCGATGAGCTCGACGATCGGGCCGGGGAAGCCCGGCCGTGAGCTCGGCCGGACCCAGCTCGGGTCGCCCGGGGTCCACCGGCTGCGATCGACCGGATCGGCCCGGGCCTCCTTGGTGTAGGCCAGGTACTCCAGAGTCGCGAGGCGCGACGCGATCGCGAGACCGTACGGATCGTCGCCGCCGAAGTTGATCCGCACGTCGATCACGAGCCGCTGGAGCGCGGGGTCCGAGAAGACTGCGTCCAACGCCTCCTCGAGAGCCAGGAGGCCCGCGGCGAAACCGGGCTCGTCGCTGTAGCCGCTGAACGAGAGGATCCGGAGGTATCCGGTCGCCCCGTCGAGATGGCCGTACTGGACGTTCTCCTTGCACCACTTCCGGAGCGGGCCCTGGAGGTGGGCGCGCTCGGTGACGGCCAGGAGGGCCGGCAGCCCCTTGCTCCGGAACTCTGCGAAGCCGCTCTTGACGACCCGGTCCGTCCCTGCGCGCAGCCTCCGGACCTGCCGCTTCAGGTCGGGGGCGTCGAGGAAGGTGTGGGTGTCCTCGAACGGCGCGATCATCCCCTCGAAGACGTCGAAGAGCTCGGTCGGCGTCGTTCGGGCGGTGACCTTCGGCCGGTTGGCCCGGACGACGGAGTCCCAGTCGATCTTCTTGAGGTCGAACGAGATGTAGTGCTCGGCCCAGGTGCGGGCGAGGACCTCGAAGTTGTCCGTCGGGGTGTTCCCCGTCGGACGGTCGCAGACCGCGGGCAGCCGCGACACGCGGTCGATCCGGACGTCCGACGCCGAGCCTTCGTTGTGCAGCCGCTTGTGGTCCCTCGTGCCCCCTTCGCGGACGAAGAGGACCTGTCCTTCCCCCATCTTGAACGTCGCCTCCCGGCCGGGGAGGACGGCGGGATCACGCTCGGCCGTGAGGCCGGGCAGGCAGGTCGTGGCGGTCACCTCGAAGGTCTTCAGCTTCGGTCCCGCGATCTCGAGGGCGTAGCCGTACCCTTCGGTGAGCCACACGCCGTCGAGCGACGGCGGCGGCGCGGAAGCGACGGCCGGGACGGCGGCGAGGAGCAGCGACAGCGGGACGCGGGTCATCTCGGAACCTCCTCGGGCCAGGGTTCGCCTCGACGTCGTCGGCGGGTGTGGATTGTACCGAGGCGGCGGTCCCCGCGGAGGCTCGTCCCGGCTCCTGGCAGCCCGAGCCCTGACCGGCGACCGCCGATCGACGGGCCGCGCGGGAAGCGCTACAGTCGGGCCGACAACGGAGAGCCCATGGACCTGGAGCGCGTCAGCCTCGCCATCGAGAAGAGCCTGCTGCGCCGCTTCGACCGGCTGTTGGAGCGACGGGGCCTCGGCAATCGCTCCGAGGCCGTCCGCGACCTGATCCGCCGACGGCTCGTCGAAGAGGATTCGCTCGGGGGAAGGGGCGAGGTGGTGGCCAGCCTGACCCTCGTCTACGACCATGCCCAACGCGAGCTGAGCGACCGCCTGGTCGCCAGCGGCCACCACCATCACGCCCGGGTCCTCTCCGCCATGCACGTCCACCTGGACGAGCGGATGTGCCTCGAGGTGATGGCCCTGCGCGGGACGCCCGCCGAGCTGCGCCACTTCGCAGACCACCTCATCGGCCTCAAGGGCGTCAAGCACGGGCAGCTGGTGATGAGCTCGGCCAGGCTCTAGCGTTCGGAACGAGGCGACGAGGCCGATCCGGAACGTGCGCGGCGCCGAAGGATGGGTGTGGACGTCGGCGCTCACGAGGGCGAGGCTTTCGCGCGCACCGGGCCTCCGTTATTATTCCCATCATGGAAGTGATATCGCCCGGCTCGCGGAGGTCGTGGATGCTGCTCCCGAGCGCTCACCGGTTCCAACTCCAGGTCCGGGCCGCCCTACTGGCCTTCCTCGTGCTCGTTGCCGGCCTGACCTCCTCGTGGGCCCAGGGGACTGCCGTCAGGGGGCGTGTCAAGGACCAGACTGGTGTTGGCGCCCCTGGAGTTGCCGTCAGCGTGTTCGACGAGGAGGGGCGGCTGGTCGCGCAGGCCGTCAGTGGGGAGGAGGGCCGTTATGCCCTTCCCCCTCTACGGCCCGGGAAGTACAGCCTGAGGGTGGCGCCGAGGGGATTCGAGCCTCTTGAGCGGCCCGTGGCCGTCGGGGGGATGGCGACCCTGGACGTGGACTTCGACCTCAAGGTGGCGCAGCTCGTCGAGAACCTGATCGTGACGGGGCGTCAGGACAGCCTTCTCGGCGCCGCTGACTCGGCGGGCCAAGGCACGACGGGCGCGTCCGAGCTCGCCGACCGGCCGCTCCTGCGGAGCGGCGAAGTCCTGGAAACGGTCCCGGGAGTGATCATCACCCAGCACGCCGGAGGGGGGAAGGCCAATCAGTACTTCTTGCGCGGGTTCAACCTCGACCACGGCACCGACTTCGCGGTCTTCCTGGACGACATGCCTTTGAACCTCCCCTCCCACGCCCACGGGGAGGGCTACTCCGACATGAACGTGGTGATCCCCGAGTTCATCCAGACCGTCAACTTCGAGAAAGGCCCCTACTACGCCGACGTGGGCAACTTCGGCTCTGCGGGTGCTGCGCACGTCCAGTTCTCCAGGTCTCTCCCGCAGGACTTCGTGACCTTGCAGGGCGGGCAGTACGGCTTCGCGAGGCTCGTTCTCGGGGCCTCGACCCGCTTGGGGCCCGGCGAACTGATGCTCGGCGGCGAGGCTTACCACCACGACGGCCCCTGGACTCACCCCGACAACTACTGGAAGCTCAACGGACTGGCTACGTACAGCCAGGGCGACGCCACGTCCGGCCTCGGCGTCACGGCGCTTGGCTATCACGGTCGCTGGAACTCGAGCGACCAGATCCCGGCCAGCTTTGGTGCAACGAGCTTCTTCGGGACCCTCAACCCGACCGATGGCGGCGAGTCCGAGCGGTACGGCATGCGCGCCGAATGGCATCGTCTGGGCTCCGCCTCCGCGACCCGGATCTCGCTCTATGGCTTCCTCTACGATCTGGACCTGTTCTCCGACTTCACTTACTTCCTTTCGGACCCGACCCTGGGCGACCAGTTCGAGCAGCAGGACAGGCGCTGGGTGGCCGGGGTGGACCTTCGACACTCGCGTTTCGGCGAATGGGGGGACCGCTCCCTGGAGCTGACCTTCGGATCGCAGGTCCGCAACGACTGGATCGACAACGGGCTCTATCAAACGGCGGACCGAGTCCGCGTCGACAAGGTCGATTCGGCCTCGGGCATGACGCTCCCGGCCACGACCCAGGCGCACCGTTTCACCGACACGGCGGCGGGGGCCTACGTCCAGGCCAAGGTCCAGTGGACCCCGACGCTCCGCTCGGTCGCGGCGTTCCGCGCCGACCTCGACTACTTCGACGTCACGTCCCTCAGCAATCCCGCGAACTCCGGGACTTCGCTCACGGTGTTGCCCAGCCCCAAGCTGAGCCTGATCGCCGGTCCCTGGGCGAACACGGAGGTGTACCTGCAGGGTGGATTCGGGTTCCACAGCAACGACGGACGGGGGACCACCCAGACGGTTCAGCCGATCTCGGGAGAGAACCCCTACCCCGACACTCCAGCCGAGAAGGTCCCCGGGCTGATCCAGACGAAGGGCGCGGAGGTCGGTGTCCGCACGCTCGCCGTGCCTCACGTGCAGAGCACCGTCTCGATCTGGTACCTCCACAGCGACTCCGAGCTCCAGCAGTCCGGCGACACGGGCGGGACCGTGGCCTCCAAGCAGCCGAGCAACCGCTGGGGCGTGGAGTTCGCGAACTTCTTCACCCCGTCGCGGCACGTCGCGCTCGATGTCGACGTGGCGGACTCTCGCGCTCGCTTCACCTCGATCGACGCCGACGATGCAGCGCCCTCGAGCCCGGGGGGGACGCGCGTTCCCGAAGCGGTGGGGTGGGTCGTCGCTGCAGGCGGGACGATTCACGATGTCGGCGGCTTCTCGTCGAGCCTGCGCCTGCGGTACTTCGGCCCACGAGACCTCACCTCCGACGGCCTCTATCGCTCGCGTTCCACGCTGCTGCTGAACGCCCAAGCCGCCTACCGCCTCCACGAGCGGTGGTCCCTGTCAGTCGAGGTCCTGAACCTGCTCAATCGTCGGGACCACGACATCGACTACGCCTACCTGTCCCGCGTGACACCGGCCGCGACCCCTGCCTTCGAAGACGTCTTCCACCCGGTGGAGCCGATCCAGTTGCGCATCGGCCTCACCGCCCAGCTCGGCGGCAAAGGGAGGTAGTGCGGAGCACGACCACAGCCCACCCGGAGACAGCCGTGCCTCACCGAGGCCTTCACGGAGGCGGGCGCCCGAGAGCCCGGAGGTTTCCTGGTTCGATGTCCCGGGCGTCCGTGACCGAGGCGCTGCGCCGATCCTCGGCTCGGCAGGGAGGCATGGATTGCGAGACCGGGCGCGGCCGTTCGCGGGGGGCGGCGTTCTCGGTGCCGTCGTGGAGCGCGCGGTCGCGAACGTGGGCCTGACCGACCTGTTCGGCCGCTCAGAGGACGACGGGACGCCGGGGCACAATACCCATGTGGCGCGAGCGGAGCAGGCCGAGCGCAGGGCCGAGAGCAGCCTCGGCTGGCTGATCCGGCTGCGGTGGGGCTCCGCCGCCGGACAGGCGGTGACCCTCCTGGTGGCGCTGCGCGTTCTCCACGCCTCGCTCCCGGTCGAGCCGATCGTCGCCCTGGTGCTGGCGATGCCGGCGAGCAACCTGGTCCTGGCGATGGCGCGCCGGGTCGCCGGAGCTCCCCGCGCCCTGTGCGGCGCCGCCCTGACGTTCGACGCCCTGCAGCTCACCGGCCTGCTCCATTGGGCCGGCGGACCTGCGAACCCGTTCAGCATCCTCTACCTGGTCTCCATCACGCTCGCCGCCGTCGTGCTCGGGGCCCGCTGGGCGTGGTTCCTGGCCGGGCTCTGCGTCGGCTGCTACGGGCTGCTCTTCGCCTCCGGGGTGCCCGTGGAGCACCTCGGCCATCTCGATTCCGGGATGCGCCTGCACCTGCAAGGCATGTGGGTCGCCTTCTGCGTGGCGGCCGGCCTCACCGCCTACTTCGTCGTGCAGATGTCGACCGCGATCGAGCGGCGAGACGCCGAGATGGCGGCGATGCAGGACCGGGCCGCCCGCAACGAGCGGCTCGCCTCCCTGGCCACGCTCGCCGCCGGAGCGGCCCACGAGCTCGGGACGCCGCTCGCGACGATCGCGGTCGCGGCCCGGGAGCTGGAGCATTCCCTCCGGGCGCTGCCGGGGCCGGCGGCGGGGGCGCTGATCGAGGACGCGGCGCTCATCCGGTCGGAGCTCGACCGGTGCCGGGCGATCCTGGACCGCATGGCGGCCGAGGTCGGCCAGACCCCCGGGGAGGCTCCGGCCGAGTTCACCGCGCGAGACCTTCTGGCGGACGCCGTGACCGCCCTGCCCGGACCGGAGCGGGGCCGGGTCAGGGCCGTGGCCGGAGAGGACGCCGTCCTCCGCGCCCCGCGCCGCGCCCTCCTGCAGGTGGTGCAGAACCTGCTGCGCAACGCTCTCGACGCGTGCGTGGACGGAGTGACCGTGAGCGTCCACGCGGCCGGCCCGGGCTTCGTCGTCCTGCTGCACGACGACGGACCGGGGATGCCCCCGGACGTGCTGGAACGAGTGGGAGAGCCGTTCTTCTCGACGAAGGGACCGGGGGCGGGCCTGGGACTCGGCGTCTTCATCGCTCGCTGCCTGTGCGAGCAGATGGGGGGACGCCTCGTGATGGAGTCGAGCCGCGGCCTCGGCACGACGGCTCGCATCGAGATGCCCGCCGGCCTGGTCGCCGGCCCGGAGCCCCGTGGCGCCTGATCATTCGTCCGCCCGGCGCCTCCTCATCGTGGAGGACGACGACGTCCTGCGCCGTCGGCTCGCCCGGGCCTTCCGCGACAGGGGGTTCGAGGTCCGAGAAGCGGATGGCGCCGCCACGGCGGCGCGGGAATCGCTCTCCGCACCCCTCGACTGCGCTCTCGTGGACCTGCGGCTCCAGGACGCGTCGGGTCTCGACGTGGTGCGGGCCCTCGTCGCCCGTCACCCCGCCGCGTCCGTCGTCGTGCTCACGGGCTACGGGAGCATCGCCACCGCGCTCGAGGCGGTCCGGCTGGGAGCCCGGCACTATCTCACGAAGCCCGCCGACGCCGACGAGATCCTGTCCGCCTTCGCGCACGAGCGGCCGGGGACCGCGACTCCTCCGGTCGCCGTCCCGAGCCTCGCCCGCGTCGAGTGGGAGTACATCAACCGGGTGCTCGCGGACTGCGGCGGCAACGTCTCCCGGGCCGCCCGCGCCCTCGGCATCCACCGGCGCTCGCTCCAGCGCAAGCTCGCCAAGTTCCCGTCGGCGCGCTGAGCGTCGTCGAGGTCCGAGGCCCCCGGCTCACCACGACCTCGTGGACGACGGAGGAGGCGAAGTTGGGCAGCGGAAGGAGATCTCCCAATCCCCCGGGGCGAGTCCGTCGATCCTGTGCTCGCCCGGCAGCACCGCCCCCGTCGCCGTTCGGCTCGAGCAGCGCGCATGGTAGTACAACTCTCGCGGATGTCCTACCGACCTGACGCCGGACGGGGTGGCTCCGACCCGACTCCCTGGCCGGCGGGGGGCGCCCAGCCGCGGTCGTGGGAACGCGGTCCGTCTCTTGCGGTGGCCGGAGGACGGGCGTAGCATGACAGCAAGTCAACAGCCAGGAAGAGGGAGAGTCGTGCCAGGGGCGGGAGGTAGGATCGTGCGTGCCGCCGCGAGGAGGCGATGCAGCCGCGTGGCTCTGATCGGAGCCGCGGTGTGCGGGGCGGCGTGCGGGTCCAGCATCACGCGGACGGTTCCCCTGCCCTCGACCACGTCGTTGCTCGATCCGAGCCAGCCCCGGGCCGCGGTGCCGGCGGTGAGCATCACGGCGAGTGGCTTCGACCCGCAGGTGCTGCACGTCAACTATCCCGTCACCGTCACCTTCACGAACGCCGACACGGTGGCGCACACGCTGGAGTCGGCACCCGAGCTGAACTGGGACAACTGCCCGGAGATGAACGCCGTCGGCTCGCTGACCCCCGGCCAGAGCAAGGCGGTGCCGTTCAGCGAGAAGGACGCCGTCTGCGCCTACCACGACGTGGCGTTGCGGGCTGAGACGGCCTTCCAGGGGTACATCGCCATCCATGCGTCGTGAGACGGACCCCGGGAAGGGGATGACCGCACCTCGTCGCCGCACCGGGATGCGGGTCCGGGGCTCGCTCCTGGCGTTCGTTCTGGCCCTCGCCGGCGTCTGGGGGCACCCGGCCTCGGCGTGCGACTCCGCGAGCTGCTCTCTCCTGACGCGGGGCGCCAATGGCCTGCTGCCCAAGAAGAAGGTCCGGTTCGACCTCTCCTTCGGCTACACGGACAAGGCGCTCCTCCTCGATGGCAGCCACCCGGTCGACTCGGTGTACCGGCCCCGGATCTTCTTCGAGCACCAGGCGATCGTTCCCGGATTCCACCGCGACATCGACGGCTACGATCGCGTGCTGCAGGGCGACCTGACCTACGGGCTGAGCCCGCGCCTCAACCTCCAGGCCTCCGTGCCGCTCGTGGTCTGGCACACCCACGAGGTCGCGCACGGCAGCTACGCACAGGAGTACGGAACGGTCGGCTTCGGCGACGTCCTGCTCGGGGCACGGTGGTCGATGCGTCCCCGCCGTCTCGTGGCCGGCTTCTCCGTGAAGCTGCCCACCGGGCGGTACGACATCGGGGGGGAGTTCGGAGGAGGAATCCAGGATCCGATTCTGCAGCCTGGCACGGGTGCGTTCGACTTCGTGGGGCTCCTGCGGTACTCCTGGCGTGCCCAGGGCCTGGGCCTCGACTGCACGTTCGCCGGCTCCTACCAGGCGACCACGACCAACCCCCTGGCGTACCGCTTCGGCAATCAGGCGATCGCCACCGCGACTGCCGCTCGTCCTCTGACGTCTGCGATCACCGCGTCGCTACAGGCAAAGCTCTACCACCAGGACCGCAGCCTCTACCTCGGCCAGGGAGTGCCATCGACGGGAGGCACCTTCGTCTACATCACGCCGGGCCTGAACGTGCGCGCCGCCCGAGGCTTCACCATGTACGCCTACCTGCTGCTCGTCCCGTATCGGTACGTGAACGAGGCCCAGCTCGGGCCCCGCGCCGCGGTCCTCACGGGGGTCTCGAAGATGTTCTAGAGCGCCTTGCCTAGACTTCCGGCTCGCCGAAGGTGAAGCTCCTCAGGATCTCCTCGAACGGCCTGAGGTCCGACTCGTGCTCCTGGGGCGTCGAACGCAGGACGATCGAGTACTCGTAGTAGTCGTGCCATTCGGGCTTCGGCCGCAGGGGCCGCAGGACCGCAACGACGTCGACCACGTGGTCCGCACCGTCCGTCTTGCTGCGAAAGCCGTACTGCCACCGCACTCCGGGCACGCCGGCCACCTTCGTGCTCGCTCGGCGCGTGACACTCACCCCGTCGACGGAGTCCCGGACCGCCGCGCCCATCTCGGCCGCCGCGATGTCGCTGGACTTCGCGTCGAAGTTCGCGTTCCGCGCCGCCCACACGGTGATCGACCGCTCGGCCGGGTCGGTGTCCTTCGACAGGACGACGCTCAGGCCATGGAGGTAGAGGTGGCCGCAGATTCCCTGCGGCAGGTCGAGCGAGAACCCCCGAGCGTCCGCGTGATGGCCGCACACGGGCTTGGAGGGCGATGGCACGTCGTCCTGCGCCCACGCAGACGCGGCCACGATCAGCGCGACGGTTGCCCAGGACCTCATCATTCCCCTCCACCTCCGCCCGAGAAGAGGCAGGCGAGCTCGCTCCCCCATTGTCGACGCAAACGGTCCCCGGCGCTTCATCACCACGACCGCGTGAAGCTGCCGAGCGTGTCCGGGAATGATCGGAGGGCGCCCGCCGTTGACGCGGTGTTGGACGGACGTTGAGAGAGAGCGCCTCGCCCTGTTGATGGTGGGTGGGCGGCTGCCCACTCGCATGCTTGTTGTCCTGGCCGTCACCTCGACGGTATGCTCGGGCCAAGACCAGCCCATTCGGAGGGAAGTCATGACGCTCAACCGGCGCCAGCTCCTGACAACTCTTGGCGCGGCAGCGGTGGCCAGCCGGCCGGCCTATCCACTCGCCGGGGCCGCGGCGCCCAGGCTGGGCCGCCCGCTCGTGTCGGGAGCGGGCGCGGTCGATTGGGACGCCGTCCGCGAGCTGTTCCCGCTCGCCCCCGACTGGACGCACCTCGCTGCCTTCCTCTTCGTCTCGCACCCGCGCCCGGTCGCGGCGGCGATCGAGGAGTTCCGCCGCCGGATCGACTCGGATCCCATGTGGATCGAGGCGGCCGCCTTCACGGACGCGGAGGGGCGCCCCTTCCACAAGATGAAGGCGGCGATCGCGGATTACGTCGGGGGCGCTCCGGACGAGCTCGCCCTCACGTCGAATACGACCACGGCTCTCGCCGTGGCCTACCACGGCCTGCGCATCCGGGCCGACCAGGAGGTCCTCACCACCGAGCACGATCACTACGTGCACCACGAGTCGATCCGATACGCGTGCGACCGCTCAGGGGCGGCCGTTCGGCGGGTGGCCCTCTACGACCGGGCGGCCGAGGCCTCAGCCGACGAGATGACGGCCCGCCTGGCGCACGCGATCGGCCCGAAGACCCGTGCCGTGGGCATGACCTGGGTGCACTCCTCGACGGGCGTCAAGGCGCCCGTTCCGGAGATCGCCGACGCGGTGGCCCGCGCCAATCGAGGGCGTGCGGAAGCCGATCGCTGCCTGTTGATCGTCGACGGCGTCCACGGATTCGCCAACCAGGACGTCGAGGTCGCGAAACTGGGCGCCGACTTCTTCGCGGCGGGCATGCACAAGTGGCTCTGTGCGCCGCGCGGCACCGGCTTCCTGTGGGGGCGGGCGGACGCGTGGCCGCACCTGCGCCCGACGGTTCCGAGCTTCGATCCGGACCAGCAGGAAACCTGGCAGGCTTGGATGGACCGGCGACCCGTGGCCCCGACCCGGGCCTCGTTCGTCTCCCCCGGCGGCTTTGTGGCCTACGAGCATTTCCTCGCCGTGCCGGCGGCGATCGCCCTCCACGCCGAGATCGGCCGGGCTCGCGTGGCGGCTCGGGTTGCCGAGCTCAACGGTGCCTTCCGCGACGCCGCGGCAAAGCTGCCGAACGTGACCCTGGTCACGCCTCGGGACCCCTCGGTGTCGGGCGGCCTCACCTGCTTCGAGGTCCACGGCCTCTCCGCCGAGGAGGTCACGCAGCGCTTCCGCGCGCGGAGGATCAGCACCTCGAGCTCGCCCTACAGGGTGTCCTACCCGCGCGTGTCCGCCGGCTTCATGAACTCCCCCCAGGACCTCGAGGTCGCCCTCCGGGCGCTCCGGGCGATGACGCCCTGACGGGTGACGCCCTGCCGCAACTCGCGGACCTCCCTTCGATCGGGCCTCAGCCTTTGGGGACGCAGCAGAAACCCCGAAGACGCGAGCAGCCGGTCGAACCAGCGAGGTCGACGGAGGTCCCCAGCTTACGGATCCGGCGGAGAGAGAGGGATTCGAACCCTCGGTAGTGGGGTTACCACTACACGTGATTTCCAGGGTTCTGGGCCAGCCGGCGCAAGGTGGGCCATCCGTCGTAACGTGCTCGAATCAGAGGTGCTCCCAACCTGCCGGACTGGCGTTGCGACCGATTCCAACCCGTTCACACGACTCGGCCTGACACAGAACTGGCACAACTCCTGTGTCCCCCTAGACGCAGGTCGCGCGAGCGGTAGACCTCGCCCATGCCCCCCGTCCCGACGGGTCCAGGACTTCGTAAGGCCCGAGTCTCGTCCCCGGCAGCGAGGGTCATGGGGCTCAGCGGAAGTTCTCGATCAGCACCAGGTCGCTGCCTTCGCCGATCCCCTTCGAGTAGAGAATCACGCTGCCGTCGGCGGAGACCGTCAGCCCTCCCCCTCCCGCCGCACGTTCCAGCGTGCCCAGGAGCCGGTCCCCGCCGGTCGCCGTGTCCCGCAGCAAGAGCGGCACGACGCGCGGGTCGCCGCCGCAGCCCTCGTGGTAGATGCCTGCCCGGCTGAGCGCATAGCCGAAGCGGGGCACGCAATCGATGACCGTTCGCTCCTGGCCGCCAGCGAGGGACACCCCCAGGAGCGGCGAATCCCCGAAGGAGGCGCGCTGGAAGAAGAGCGTCTGGCCGTCGGCCGCCTCCTCACAGCGTCCACCTCCGGTGTGAGTCACCTCCTCTTCAGGCCCGCCGGCAACGGGGACGCGCCAGATCGTCTCAGTGCCGGCGCGTTGGGAGGTGAAGTACACGAAGCGGCCGTCGTGGGACCACGTCGGCATGGTGTGAGCCGCGGGGCTGGACGTGAGACGACGCAGCGACCCTCCATCGGGGTCGATCGTCCAGATGTCCGACTTTCCGTCCTCGCCGTAGGAATCGAAGGCGACCCGGCGGCCGTCCGGCGACCAGCGGGCCGATCCCTGCCACAGCCCCGGCCCGTGCGTGAGCTGGGTCGAGTTCGAGCCGTCGGCCGCGGCCAGCCAGATCTCGTGCCCCGCGCCTCCGCGGTTCGACTCGAAGGCGATACGGCTCCCGTCGGGCGATAGGTGTGGATTCCAGTCGTTGAAGGAGTAGACGACGACCGCCACGGCCGGACGGCCGGCCTCGAATCGGTAGATGCCCCAACGGGCCTGAAACCGGACGAACGCCAGCCGGTCTCGGGACGCCGCAATCGCCGGCCAAGCGGCGTTGAAGCCGGCGCTTTCGATCTGCCGGGGCGGCTCGTCCCCCTGGAGGCTGACACGCCACAGCCGGTTTCCGCTGACTGCGTCGCCGTACACCAGGGACGTGCCGTCACGCGTCCAGGCCAGGCCCGCCGGAGCGATGCCTCCGCGCGTCACGGGTCGAGCGGCCCCCTTCGCTACGCCGTCCGATCTGAACTCGGAGACCTCGAGATGGCAGCTCGCCCAGCCGCTGGAGCAGGACGCGTAGGCGAGACGGCGTCCGTTAGGTGAGAGAGCAGGGTAGGTGTGGTACGTCGGTTCGGGCGGAGCTGTGACCGACCGGGTCTCGCCGCTCGAGACGTCGACGAGTCGGATGCCTCGGGGCAGGTCGCTCCGTATCAGCGCGTAGAGGAATGGCGCCCCCGTCGCCAGCCACCGGCTGTCCGGCGACCACGACAGCTGCCCCACGGCGACCGGCTGGTCGCTCACCTTCCGGTCGGCTCCCCCGAGGGGCGAGATGACGTGGATTGTGCCGGTGTAGCTTCCGGCGGAGGAGCGCACGAAAGCGATCTGGCGCCCGTCTGGGGACCAGCTGGGCAACGTGTCCGCCGCCGGGTCCGTCGTGAGGCGACGGGCCTCGCTAGACCCGACCATCTTGACGTAGATGTCCCAGTTGTCACCCTTCTCCCCGTTCCACGCGAAGGCGACCTGATCGCCGTCCGGGGAGAACGTGGGGTAGTTCTCGTCGCCGGCGGTCGTGGTCAGGGGGACGAGATAGGGCGCGGGCGGCTCCGGGCGCCGCGAGCGCCAAAGGAGGAAGCCACCCGTCGCCACCGCGAGCGCGCCTACCAGCCCCGCCGCAACCCAGAGGCCGCGTCGGAGAGGCGCTCGCACTGTCGGGGCTGTCAATCCTGAGTCCGACTCCTCCTTGAGCTCCTCGAGCTCGACCTTCACGTCCACCATGTGCTGGAAGCGCCGGGCCGGGTCCTTGCGGAGACAGTGCAGGATGATCCGCTCCAGCTCCTTCGGTACCTCGGGCGCGACCTCACTCGGCGGCTTCGGCTGCTCCTTCAGAAGCGAGGCGAGAATCTCTGCCGTCGAGCCGCCCCCGAACGGCCGCCGGCCCGTCACCATCTCGTAGAGCACCGCCCCGAAGGAGAAGACGTCGCTTCGCGCGTCGACCGCGCCGCCCGCGGCCTGCTCCGGAGACATGTACGCAGGTGTGCCGGCCACGGTGCCCGGGCGGCTGAGCCGCGCCTGGGCATCGAGCGTCGTGGCGTCCTCGCCGCCGCCTTCCTCGGCCTGCGTCAGCTTGGCGAGGCCGAAGTCCAGGACCTTCACGATACCCTCTGGCGTCACCATCACGTTCGCCGGCTTGAGGTCGCGGTGGACGATGCCCGCGCCGTGAGCCGCAGCCAGCGCATCCGCCAGCGGGATCGCGATGCGCAGCACCTCGCCCAGCCGCATCCCGTGGCGGGGGATGAGGGCATCCAGGGTCTTCCCGGCTACGAGCTCCATCACGATGAAGTCGACGCCCTCGGCCGACTCGATCTCGTGGATCGTGACGATGTGGGGATGGTTGAGGGCAGAGGCAGCCCGGGCCTCCTGGACGAAGCGGGCGCGTCGGGCCTCGTCCGCCAGCCGGTCGGCGGGGAGGACCTTGATCGCAACCTCTCGGCCGAGGCGGGTGTCGCGAGCCCGGTAGACCTCGCCCATGCCGCCCGCGCCGAGGGGCGAGACGATCTCGTAGGGGCCGAGACGACTACCCGCGGCCAGCGACACGGGGG
>DATJYX010000024.1:0-50483 GCA_035577965.1 Vicinamibacteria bacterium
AGACCGAGTCTTCCAGACCACGATCAGCAAGAGCATCCGGCTGGAGGAGAGCCCGGCCCACCGGGAGTCCATCTTCACTTTTGCACCTCAGTCCAGCGGTGCCTACGAATACTATCGTCTCTGCGAGGAGGTCATCGAACGTGTCTAGCCCCCGGCGCATCGGTCTCCCCGACACCATTCGCATGCGGCACGACACGCACTTCGTCGACCAGCTGATGCGGCCGGGGGACGAGACGATCGGCCGCCTGGTCGCGATCGAGGACGTCGAGCCCAGCCCCAGCCAGCCGCGACAGGCCCTGGGCGACCTGACCGAACTGACGGCCTCGATCCGCGAGAAGGGCATCCTCGAGCCGCTGATCGTCCGAAGGGTGGGGGGGCGCTTCGAGATCATCGCCGGCGAGAGGCGCTATCGGGCGGCAGTCGAGGCCGGCCTGAGCGAAGTCCCGTGCATCATCCGGGAGGCGTCGGACGCGGAGATGATGGAGCTGGCCCTCGTCGAAAACCTCCAGCGGAAAGACCTGACACCGTTCGAAGAGGCCGACGGCCTGAAGGTGCTCGCGGAGAAGTACGGCTACACGCACGAGACGATGGCGGAGAAGCTCGGAAAGAGCCGTTCGTCGATCACGGAGTCGCTCTCCCTCGGAGCCATGCCGGAGGACGTGCGACAGCGATGTCGGCTGGCCGACATTCAGTCCAAGTCTGTTTTAATTCAGATAGTTAGACAAGGTGATCGCGACAAAATGCTCGCGCTCGTGGAGCGTCTCGGGCCGGACGGCGCCACGCGCGCCGAGGCCCGCCGGATGGTTCGGAAGGACGAGCAGCGCCGGCCCAAGGGCCGTCCGCGTCACTACGTCTTTCGATTCCATCCGCGCAACAGCGAGTTCGCCCTGAGCCTCCAGTTCAAACGGTCTCATGTGGAGAAGACGGAGATCATTCGAACGCTGGAGGCGATCCTCGACTCCCTTCGAGGACAGGGATGAAGCGCCTGAGCCCTCAGGTTGAATCCGAGCATTCTGTGTCTAACTAGCTTCTAATAAAGGGATAGTCTGCACTCCCAGACAGATGAACACGTCAGAAAAGCTCTGCTCTGTCGTCACGGGCGCCTCCAGCGGAATCGGCGCCGCTTTCGCCCGCACGCTCCGGCGGCGGGGCGAGAGGGTGGTCCTCGTCGCCCGCCGGGCCGAGCGGCTCTCGGCGCTCGCGAGTGAGCTGGGCGGCGAGACCGTCGCCGTTCCCCTCGACCTCTCCTCGCCCGTGTCGACCGACGAGCTCCGCACCGCGCTCGATGCGAGGGGGCTCAGCGTCGACTGCCTGGTGAACAACGCCGGCCTCGGTCACACTGCGCCCTTCGCGAGCCAGCGGCCGGAGGCGATCCGCGCGATGCTCGACGTGAACGTGCGCGCCGTGGTGGAGCTGACGCGGGCCTTCCTCCCCGGCATGCGCTCGCGCGGGCGCGGTCGGATCGTCAACGTCGCCTCGAACGCGGCCTTCCAGCCCGTGCCCTACCTGACCGTGTACGCCGCGACGAAGTCCTTCGTCCTCTCGTTCACCGAGGGCCTCGCCGAGGAGCTGCGGGGGACAGGCATCCGGGTGCAGGCCCTTTGCCCCGGCATCACGGCCACGGAGTTCCTCGAGGTGGCGGAGACGCACCGCGGACTGCTCGTGACCCGCATGCCGATGATGACCGCCGACGACGTGGTCGAGGCTTCCCTGCGTGGTCTGGACCGCGGGCGGACGCGGGTCGTGGCCGGCTGGTCCAATCGGCTCCTCGCCTTCGTCGTGCTGAGGCTCGCCCCGCGCGGCCTCGCCCGGCGCGTGGCGGGCGAGCTGTACCGGCCCCGTGGGGGAGCGCGGGCCTGAGACCACGACCGGTGGCGGTCGGCGGGCTCTTCGCAACGGCCGCCCGGCCTGATATGATTCCGCGTCCTTCGTCGGCCCACGGCTTCGCGTCGGCTTCGCATCGCGAAGCCGGGCCAGTGGAAAGAGCGACAAGAGAGGAAGGGAAACGATGGAGGCGGCCGACAGGCAGGCAGCCGAGAAGGCGGCTTTTTCGGAGTACGACTACAGCAATTTCTACTACGGAGCCGGCGACGACCCGCTGAACCTGCTGAGGCCTTACGCCGAGTGGTATCGCGACGCGCGGCCCAACGGCTACTACCTGTACCAGGAGGCCCTCGGCTCGGCCCCGACCACCCGCGTCCTCGTGAAGAACGGGAAGACCGGCCGCTGGCAGGAGCTCCTGAACCTGGCCTCCTACAACTACCTCGGCATCTCGTACCGGCCCGAGGTGAAGAAGGCGGCGACGGAGGCGATCGAGAAGTACGGCCTCGGCGCCTCGGGCTCGCCGATCCTCTCCGGCACGTTCGACGTCCACGTGGAGTTCGCCTCCGAGCTCGCCCGCTTCAAGGGCAAGGAGGCCTGCCTCGTCTTCCCGACGGGCTACAGCGCGAACGTCGGCTTCATCTCCGGCCTCATGCGCTCGGGCGACACGATCTTCCTCGACCAGTACTCCCACGCCTCGATCGTGGACGGGGCGATCCTGGCCAAGTCCAAGACGATCTTCTTCCGCCACAACAACCCCCTCGACCTCGAGCGCAAGATCGCACGGGAGAAGGGCAAGAAGCTGGTCGTGGTCGAGGGCGTCTACTCGATGGACGGCGACATGTGCGCGCTGCCCGAGATCCTCGAGGTCACGAAGCGCCACGGGGCGCGCATGCTGATCGACGAGGCGCACTCCACCTTCCTGTTCGGCCACACGGGCCGGGGCGTTGCCGAGCACTTCGGCCTCGACAAGGAGGTGGACTTCCACCTCGGGACGTTCTCGAAGAGCCTGGGCGGCCAGGGCGGCTTCGTGGCCGGCACGCAGGACCTCGTCGACTACGTGATGGCTTTCGGCCGCTCGCGCTTCTTCTCCTGCAACCTCTCCCCGGTGCTGACCGCCGGCCTCCTCGCCGCGCTCCGGATCGCCGCCTCCGAGCCCCAGCTCCGGGCCGCGCTCTGGCGCAACGTGGCCTACCTGCGCCGGCGGTTCGCCGAGGAGGGGATCGACATCGGCAAGTCCAACTCCCAGGTCATGCCGGTGATGGTGAACAACGACGCGAAGGTGTTCGCGGTGGCGGAGAAGATCCAGGACCGGGGTCTCTTCCTGAACCCGGTCACGTACCCGGCGGTGCCCAAGCACAAGTCGCGCCTCCGCATCTCCGTCTCCGCCGCCCACACCGAGGAGGACCTCGAGCAGGCGGTGCAGGTGATCGGCAGCGTGCTGCGCGAGGAAGGGATTTGTCGATAACCCGCTACGGCTACCGCGACGCGATCAGCGGCTTCTTCGAGTTCCCGACCGACAACGCGCGCCGCATCCTGCCGCGGGGGATCGAGCCGGTCGAGCCCCACCACGGGACGAGCATCCTGGCCGTGACGGCGTTCGACTTCCACGAGAGCGAGGTGGGGGAGTACGGCGAGCTCGTGTACGCGGTCATCGTTCCGCCCCTCGTACGGGACGGGCGCCTGCCGAAGTCGGCCTTCTACCCGTGGCAGGTCGCGACGACCACGAAGGCGGCCCGCGAGCACGCGATCGAGCGCTGGCACCTGCCCCACTGGATGGACGACGTCGAGATGGAGTTCGTGCGCGAGAAGGGCCGCCTCACGGCGAGGGTCGCCGCGGAGGGCGCCCCTGCCCTGGAGCTCAGGATCACCGACCACTCGTGGCAGCCGGTCTCCCACCTCTACCAGTCCTTCCAGCGGGACGACTCCGGGAGCTACATGGCGAACATCCTCTTCGAGGGCGAGAAGAGCGAGCACGAGGAGGAGACGGGAGGCATCGTCCTCCACGACAGCCCGTTCAATCGGGACATCGTCCTCTCCGAGGTCTTCGAGACACCCTTCCGGGAGCTCTGGATGCGCAGCGGCTGCCAGCTCTTCGACCCGCTGGTGAAGTTGTAGCGGGGGCGAGAGGCCCTCGCGCCCCGACCGCGTGGACGAGCCCGTCTACGTCGTCTTCAACCCCCACTCCGGCAAGGGCCGAGGGGCGCAGTTCGTCGGCCCCGTGCTCCGAGGGCTCGCCGGGGCCCACCGTCTGGAGCACGGGCTCACGCAGGGCCCGGGGGACGAGGCGCGCCTCGCCGAGGAGGCGGTCCGGCGCGGCTTCCGGCGCATCGTGGCCGTGGGCGGCGACGGAACCTGGAGCAACGTGGGCAACGCCATCCTGCGGACTGGGCTCCCGGCCAAGCTGGGCCTCGTGCCCGGCGGCACCGGGTGCGACCTCGCCAAGACCCTCGGCATCCCCCCCCGCGACGTCGCCGCCTGTTGCCGCATCGTCCTCGAGGGCGCGTCCCGGCGGATCGACGTGGGTCGGATCGAGGACCGGCACTTCTTGAACATCGCCGGCTTCGGGTACGACGTGGCCGTGCTCGAGGACTCCTGGAACGTGGCCTACCTCGAGGGGGGCGCGCTCTACCTCTACTGCGCCCTGCGGCAGCTGGGCTCGTACCGCGGCTTCCCGCTCGAAGGCACGGTGGACGGGCGCCCGTTCGGCCGGAGCGACCTCCTGATGCTGATCGTGGCGAACGCGAGGATCTTCGGGGGCGGCTTCCGGATCGCGCCCCACGCGGACGTCGCGGACGGCCGGCTCGAGGCCGTGGCGTTCGGCAACATGGGCGTCGCCGGGCGGCTGAGCGTCCTGGCGCGGCTCCTCCGCGGCACGCACCTGAAGCATCCGAAGGTGAGCGCGGTGTCGGCCGCGCGGCTCGTCTACCGGTTCACCGCACCGCCTGCCTACGAGACCGACGGCGAGTGGAACCGGGCCCGCGCGGCGGAGGTCGTGATCGAGGCCGTTCCGCGCGCGCTGGAGGTCCTGGTTCCGGGGTCATGAGCGGGACGGGCGGCGAGGCGGGCTCTCCGCTGGCCCGCGCGGTGGAGGAGCGGGCCCTCTCGCCCTCCGACGACGCGGCCCTGGACTCGGCCGTTCGACGCCTCGTGTCGGCGAGCGGGGACGCGCTCGTCGGCCTCTTGTTCTTCGGCTCCCGCCGGACGGGCGCGGCTCGGGGACGAGGATTCGGCGCCCACGACGCCTTCGTCGTCGTCGAGTCCTACCGGCCGTTCTACGAGGCCCTCCGCCGCGCCGGCCTCACCGGCAAGCGGCCGGCGATCGTTTCGCTCGTGAGCCGGTGGCTTCCGCCCACCCAGTACTCGCTGCGCTTCGGACCCGAAGGCGTCCACATCAAGGCCGCCGTCATCCGATTCGACACGTTCCGCCGCGAGACGTCGGCGCGGCGCCGCGACCACTTCTGCATCGGCCGGCTCTGTCAGCCGTCGCGCATCCTCCATGCGCGGGACGAGGACGTGCGACGCCGCCTCCTGGCCGACCTCGTGTCGGCCCACCGGGAGACCTGGCGCTGGGCCCGTCCGTGGCTCCCGGAGACCTTCGACGGCGAGGCCTACGGACGGTCGGCCCTGCGGACCTCGATGCGGTGGGAGGTGCGGCCGGAGCCGGCGGGACGGGCCGACGCGCTGTGGGAAGCACAGCGGCCGGAGCAGGTCCCCGTCCTCGAGGCCCTGCTCGGCGAGCTGGCCGCGGCCGGCGAGGTCGCCCCGGCCGGGGACTCGCCGGGCTGGATGCGACCGAGCCGCCCGGTCGTCGCCGTCGAGCGCCTGGGGCTCGAGCTGTACTTCCGGCGCTCCCTCGTGCGGGCCACCGCCCGCTGGCTGAAGCACACGCTGACCTTCGAGGGCTGGCTCGAGTACATCCTCGCCAAGGCCAACCGCCACGCCGGCGAGCCGATCGCCCTCACCGAGCGTGAGCGCCGCTGGCCGTGGATCTTCCTCTGGGCTCGCCTCTTCCGCTATCTCCGGACCCGGGACCGCCGGGGGCCCGCGTGAGCGGCACCTTCCTCGCGCTCGTCCTCGTCCTCGCCGCCGCGCTCCTCAGCCTGCCCGCCTTCGCCCTCGTGCGGCGGGGACGACGCGACGCGGATGCCGAGCGCAAGGGCTCGACCTTCCTGCTCGGTGTCGGCGACTTCCTGCTGCACTGGTTCCTGTGGACGCTCGGCCCCGTCGAGAGAGGCCTGCTGCGGATGGGGGCGCGTCCCGACCACATGAACGTGGCCGGCCTCGCCTTCGGGCTCGCCAGCACGGTGCTCGTCGCCCTCGGGCGTCTGGAGGCCGGCGGAGGGGCGATCGCCCTCGCCGGCGCGTGCGACGCCCTCGACGGTCGTCTGGCTCGGGCCCGCAACGAGGTGAGCGCCTACGGGAAGTTCATCGACAGCACGCTCGACCGCTTCGTCGAGACCGCGGCCTTCCTCGGCTTCGCGGTCTACTTCGCGGGTCGCGCCGGGGGGCCCCTGGTGGTGGCGGCCGGCCTCGGCGGGTCGCTCCTCGTGAGCTACGCGCAGGCCCGAGGCGAGACGGTGGGCATCCTCGGCTCCGGGGGGCTCATGCAGCGCGGGGAGCGCCTGCTCCTCGAGACCCTCGGCTGCCTCTACGACCCCGGGCTCTGCCGCTGGCTCGGGTTCCCCGAGGGGACCGTCCTCTTCTGGGTGCTCGTGGCGATCGCGATCGGCTCGCTCGGCACCGCCGTCCATCGGACACTCTGGATCGCCCGCCGCCTGCGGGGCTGAGCCCGATCGGCCGGCCTTGCGCGGGGGCGGGAGCGAAGGCAGAATCTCGCCTCACCCCCCGAGGAGCGTCTCTCGCCGGGAGGACCGGCGGGACACGAAGGAGGCGAACGTTGTCCGACCTTTATCCCGTCAAGCCCCACGTCGCCGCGCGGTCCCACCTCAACAGCCGGGCCGAGTACGAGCGGCTGTACCGCCTCTCCCTCGACAACCCCGAGTGGTTCTGGTCCGAGCAGGCGAAGGCGGTCAGCTGGTTCCACCCCTGGCAGACCGTGTTCGACGCGGACTACGACGAGGTCGACTTCGCCTGGTTCTCGGCCGGCCGCCTCAACGCCTCCTTCAACTGCGTGGACCGCCACCTCGAGACCCTCGGCGACCGCACCGCGATCATCTGGGCTCAGGACGAGGTGGGGGCCTACCGCCATATCTCGTACCGCGAGCTCAAGCACAACGTCTGCCGCGTGGCGAACGTGCTCCTCGCCCACGGCATCCGGCGGGGGGACCGGGTTTGCGTCTACATGGGCATGATGCCGGAGCTCGTCTACACCATGCTCGCCTGCGCGCGGATCGGCGCCGTGCACTCGGTCGTCTTCGGGGGGTTCAGCTCGGAGGCGCTCCGCGACCGGATCGTGGACGCCCGCTGCCGCATGGTGGTCACGGCCAACGAGGGCCTGCGGGGCGGCAAGCGCGTCCCGCTGAAGAAGACGGTGGACCGGGCCATCGAGGGAATGTCGCTCGTCGAAACCGTGCTCGTGGCCCGCCGCACGGATACGGAGGTCCCCATGACCCCCGGCCGCGACCTCTGGCTCGACGAGGAGTGCCGCCGGCAGCGATCCACGTGCACGAACGAGTGGATGGGGGCCGAGGACCCGCTCTTCGTTCTCTACACCTCGGGCAGCACCGGGAAGCCGAAGGGCCTCATGCACACGACGGGCGGCTACCTGGTGTACGCGGCCTTCACCCACAAGATCGTGTTCGACTACCACCCGGGCGACGTCTACTTCTGCGCCGCCGACGTGGGCTGGATCACCGGCCACACCTACATCGTCTACGGCCCCCTGGCGAACGGCGCGACGACGGTCATGTTCGAGTCGACGCCCGGCTACCCCGACCCCGGCCGGTACTGGCGGATCGTCGACGACCTCGGGGTCAACATCCTCTACACGGCTCCGACCGCGCTCCGCGCCCTGGCCCAGGGCGGCGACGACTGGGTGAAACGCTATCGACGCGACTCTCTCCGCGTCCTCGGCAGCGTGGGCGAGCCCATCAACCCCGAGATCTGGAAGTGGTACCACGACGTGGTGGGGGAGGGCCGCTGCGCGGTCGTGGACACGTGGTGGCAGACGGAGACGGGAGGCATCCTCATCACGCCGCTCCCCGGGGTGACGCCGACCAAGCCCGGCTCGGCCACCCTGCCCTTCTTCGGCGTGAAGCCGATCGTCGTCGACACCGCCGACGGCAAGGTGCTGGAGGGCACCGGGGTGAGCGGGGCGCTCTGCCTCGGCACCCCCTGGCCGGGCCAGGCGCGCACCGTGTGGGGCGACCACCACCGCTTCAAGGAGACCTACTTCACGCAGTACCCCGGCTACTACTTCACGGGCGACGGGGTGCGGCGGGACGAGGACGGGTACTACTGGATCACGGGCCGGATCGACGACGTCCTCAACGTCTCCGGCCACCGGCTCGGGACGGCGGAGATCGAGAGCGCGCTCGTGGCCCACGAGGCGGTGGCGGAGGCGGCGGTGGTCGGCTTCCCCCACCCGATCAAGGGCCAGGGGATCTACGCCTACGTGCTCCTGAGCGCGGAGTACGCCGGCAGCGACCGGGAGCAGCTGCAGGGCGCGCTCAAGGAGCAGGTGCGCCACGTGATCGGCGCCTTCGCCGCGCCGGACGTCGTGCACATCGCCTCCGGGCTCCCCAAGACGCGCAGCGGGAAGATCATGCGGCGGATCCTGCGCCGGATCGCGGGCTCGGAGTACGACGGCCTCGGAGACCTCACGACGCTCGCCGAGCCGGAGGTCGTGGACCGGCTGATCCAGGAGCATCGCACGACGCGATCGTCGCGCTAGTCACGCCGCTCGCGCTCGGCGGGAGCTCCTCGGGCCGGCGCGATCGCCCCGACCTCCGCGCGGGACGGGCCTTAGTCTCCCGCGCCCGTAGCGCCGTCGAGGGCCCGGCGCAGGAGGTCCGTCTCGCGGGCCTCGTGGCGGGCGAGGTCCTCGAGGAGCACCCGAACGTCCCGCACCCACCGGGGCTCGCGCCGCGCCTCGGGGCTCTCGGTGCGAAGAGAGTCGAGGCGCCGGATGAGGCCCGAGTGCTCGCCGCGGAGGCGAGCGCACACGGGGGCCTGCTCGGGCGAGAGCTCCTCGATCTCCTCGAAGAGCTGCGCGCGCTCCTCTTCATCGAAGTGGGCGCCCAGGGGGCCGCGGAGGGTGTCGAGGCGGGCCGCCACCACGTCGGGACCGCTCGCGGCGTGGGGCACCGCCCGCGCGAAAGCCTCCTCGACCTGCGCGAGGAGGGCGCGGAGCCGGCGGTGCTCGTCGACGACGTTCCGAGCGACGCGAGGGACCACAGGCACGTGGGCCATGGGAGCCTCCCGAAGGTCGACGCCCGCAAGGCGCCTCCGCATCGGCCGGCCACGGTCGGCCGGCGTGTTGCGAATCGCCCCCGAGCCTAAGGTACGCGCCTCGCGCTCTCGCCGTCAATCCGTTTCCACGAGAGGATCGCTCTCCCTCTGCGTTCCGGAGTCGCAGGGACCGAGCCGCGCGCTTCCCTCCGTCCGGGCCGCGCGGCGCGGCCGAGGACGGCTCCAAGTAGAATGGATTGGGGCATGCCCTTCGCCTACTACAACCGGTTGTCGGCCCGCGACCGCGCCATCTACCGGCGTAGCGACGCTGTCACGACCCTGGAGCTGCCCGAGGCCGAGGGGCTCCGGCCCGACATCGAGGCGCTGAGGCGAGCCCTCGAGGGGGAGGATCGCCGGACGATCGGGGCGGCGGCGCGCGCCGTGACGCTCGGTCTCGCTCGGAGGCTCGGCGTGAGCGCGCCCGAGGTGGAGGTCCTTCCCGTGCGCCCGTCCGCGGCCTGGGGCGAGTTGCACGGGCTCTACACCCGCGGCGAGCGCCGCCCGGCCAGGATCCAGTTGTGGATGAGGACCGTGCGACACCGGCGAGTGGTGGCCTTCCGCACGTTCCTCCGCACGCTCCTGCACGAGGTCGGCCACCACCTCGACTACGAGCTGCTGAGGCTGCCCGACTCGCTCCACACCGAGGGCTTCTTCAAGCGCGAGTCGAGCCTCTTCCGCCAGCTCGTCCCCGCGCCCGGCGACCCGCGGGGTCAGGGCTCGGAGCCACGCCCGGACTTGAAGTAGGGGACCGGGAAGGCGGCGACGTTGCCGCCCTGCGCGGCGTCCGTGATGCGGCTCGGCCCCTGCTTCTCGACCTCGTCGACGCGGACGACGGAGTGCATCGGCAGGTAGCAGCGCTTGACGCCCTCGAACTCGCGCTGCAGGCGCTCCTCGGTCGGGTCCACCACGACGCGCGTCTTCTGCCCGAAGACGAGGCCTTCGACCTCGACGAAGCCGAGGAGGCCGCCCTGGCTCACGCGCCTCGCGTAGACCTCGTAGACCTGGCCCTGGCTGAGGAACGTGATCCTGTAGAGCGGCTTCTGGTTCGGCATCCGATCCCGATCATAGTGCGAAACGAGGGGCGCGGCTCCCGACAACGCGGAACCGGTGCTAGCCTGCCCGGCGTGGGGGCGCGACGCGGGCCGACCGTTCTCCGCCGGCGGGTCTCGTCGGAGGAGGCGGGGCTGCGCCTCGCCGACGTTCTCCGGCCGTGGCTCGTCGAGGCGCTCGGCCGCACCGTGCCGATGGCGAGGGTCCGCGCCCTCGTCGCCGCGGGCGGGGCGCGGGTCGACGGCGTGGTGCGGCGGGAAGCCGGGCGGCCGACTCGGGCCGGCGAGCAGGTGGAGGCAGTCGTCCGTCCGCACCTCCTGCGCGCCAAGGCCGAGGCGACCGACCGCCCCTTCCGTCTCGGGCCGGAAACGATCCTCTACCGCGACGAAGCCCTGCTCGCCGTCGACAAGCCCCCCTTTCTCCCCACCCATGCCGCGGCGGACCCCTCGCGCCCGAGCCTCGTCGCCAGCGTCCTCGGCTACCTGCGCGAGGCCGCGGGAGGCGTGTACCTGGCCGTGCACCAGCGGCTCGACCGCGACACCTCCGGAGTCGTCCTCTTCGTCACCGACCCTCGGGCGAACGAGGGCCTCGCGCGCGCGTTCGAGGGACGGGAGGTGGAGAAGGAGTACGTCGCGCTGACGGCACGGCCCTCCTCACTCCCTCGACGGCGGTTCCTCGTGGCTGCGCCCCTGGCGGAGCCGGGACCGGGAGGCGCGCGGCGGGTGAGGGTGGGTGGTCCGGGCGCGAAGCCCGCCGAGACGGCGGTCCTCGTCCGCGAGGTTCTCCCCCGGGCGCTCGTCGTCGAGGCCCGGCCCCGCACGGGACGCAAGCACCAGGTCCGGGCCCACCTGGCGGCAGCCGGGATGCCGATCCTCGGCGACCGCGTCTACGGAGGCGGAGGGGCCGTCCCGCGCCTGATGCTCCACGCCCGGCGGCTCCGGCTGCCGCACCCCCTGACCGGCCGGCCCGTGGTCATCGAGAGCCCCCTTCCGGCGGACTTCCGGCGGGTCCTGTCACGCCTCCGATCCTAGGCCGCGTCGTCGAAGCGCCAGGGTCCGAGGCGCGTCGGCCGCTCCAGTGCGGCGTGGAGGGCGGCGAGGAAGTCGCGCCGCGGCCACTCGCGGGCCCCGAAGCGGGCCAGGTGCTCGGTGTAGACCTGACAGTCGACGAGGGGGATGCCCCATCTCCGGAGCTGCTCCACGAGGACGACGAAGGCGACCTTCGAAGCGTCGGTGTCGTGGGCGAACATCGACTCGCCGAAGAACGCGGCGCCGATCGAGAGCCCGTAGAGGCCGCCGACGAGGGCGCCGTCCCGCCTGGCCTCGACGGAGTGCGCGACGCCGCGCCGGTGGATCTCGCCGTAGGCCTCGATCATGGCGGGGGTGATCCAGGTGCCGTCCTGGCCGGGACGGGGCACGGTGGCGCACGCGCTCATGACCTCGGTGAACGCGCGATCGAGCGTGATCTCGAAGATCCCCCGACGGATCGTGCGCCGCAGGCTGCGCGAGACCCGCAGCTCGTCGGCGAGGAGCACCATGCGGGGATCGGGGGAGTGCCAGTGGAGGGGTTCGCCCTGCCACGGGAAGACCCCCATCGAGTAGGCGAGGAGCAGGCGCTCCGGCCGCAGGTCGCCGCCCACTGCAATGGGCCCGCGCCGCGGGCCGTGCTCCGGCGGCGGGAAGACGAGGCGATCGTCCAGGCGGTAGACGGGCAAGCGGTCTCAGGCCTCAGGGAGCGCCCGGGGCCGGGCATCGCACCGTGACGGCGGGGCCGCCGAGACAGCGCGTGGGTGGCGCTTCCGGGACGGCCCCCGGCGAGCGCGCTCAGGCATTGCGCTGGAGCGTCGAGACGATCTCGGCGATCTGCGGGTCGGCGCTCGCGGCAGCCAGCAGGCACGCCCCGGCCCCGGCGTGGCCTCCGCCCCCGTAGAGGGACATGAGGACGCCGACGTTCGCGCGCGAGGTCCGGTTGAAGATCGAGCGGCCGGCCGACACCGCGACCTTCTCGCGTCCCGGTCCCCACTGGACGCGGACGGCCACGTTGGCCTGCGGGAACAGCGTGAAGATCAGGAAGCGGTTGCCGACCGGGATCGGGTCGAGAGGCCGGAAGTCCGTCACGACCACGTTCGCCGCGACCCGCGAGTGGGCGAGGGCGGCCTCCCGGAAGGCCTGGTCCTGCTCGCGCATCAGAGCGGCCCGCTTCTGCACCTCGGGGAGGGCGAGGACGTCCTCGATCGCGCGGTCGCGGACCGCGGGGAGGAGCAGGTCGAAGTACTCGCGGGCGCTGCCGAGGCCCGTCCGGGGGTCCAGAGTGAGGCCGATCAGGATGTAGCCCGCGGGGGCCGTCACGTCGCTGATCCCGAGCTGGGCCGAGTCGAGCCGGTCGGTCTCGGAGACGAGCCTCTCGTGGCGCGCGAGGTCCGGCTTCGCGGAGAGGTAGTGCTCGTAGACGAGCCGGGCCGCGCTCGGCGCCTTCCCGTAGCGACCCTTGAAGCCGGTCGGTGGCATGGCCTTGGGGTCGGTCAGGAGGTGGTTGTCGAACCACATGCCGCAGGCGGGGTGGTAGGGCAGGTTCGCGATGATGTCGGTGGCGCCGATCGTCACCCGCCGGTCGGTCACGTCCTGCGGGTGGACGAGCTCCACCGAGTCGATCGTCTCGACCTGGGAGAGGATCACCGCACAGGTCAGCCCGTCGAGGTCCGGCCGGGTCATGACGCGCATGCGGGCAGTGAAGCACGAAGGCTCCGGCGAGACAAGGCGCGGCTAGAATGGGGCATGGCCGGGGAGGACAAGCTCGACTACGCCCGCCTCGTCCGGGAGGCCCTGCGCGACGTGCCGCGTCAAGCCCTCCGGCTCGCCGCCAGCGAGGGGCTGCCCGGGGAGCACCACTTCTACCTCACGTTCCGGACCTCGCATCCCGGCGTCGCGATCTCGCCCGCCCTCCTCGCGCGGCACCCGCGGGACATGACGATCGTCCTCCAGCACCAGTTCTGGGATCTCGCGGTCGGCGAGGAGGCCTTCTCGGTGACGCTCCGTTTCGGCGGAGCGGCGGAGCGCCTCCACGTGCCTTTCGACGCCCTCCTGGCCTTCGCGGACCCGTCGGCGCAGTTCGGGCTCCACTACGAGCCGGTCGAGGAGAACGAGGGACGAGGAGCGGGGGCCCGGCCGGAGGCGGCGGAGCCCGAGCCGGCGGCGGTGTCGGAAGCGCCCGCCGAGGCCTCGGCGGGCAACGTCGTCGACATCCGGGCCTTCCGCCGCCGCGAGGACTAGGCCGCGCCCTCCCGCAGGGGAGCGAGGGCCGTCGCGCCGCGACGGCCGAAGCCGAGGAGGAGGAAGCCGGTCAGGATCCAGAAGAGGTCCTTGCCGCGCTTGAGCAGGACGAAGGCGGCGCCGACGGTCGTTGCGTCCGGGACGCCGAGCGCCCTCAGGCAGAGGACGTACCCCGCGTCCTGGACTCCGATGCCGGCCGGCACGGGAACGGCCAGAGCGCGCACGAGGATGAGCGCGGTCTCGAGCACCATCGCCGCGGGCAGCGGGATCGTGACGCCGACCAGTCGGAGGAAGAGCCAGGTCTCGATCGAGCGCACGAGCCAGCCGAGCTCGTAGAGCCCGACCGGCAGGGCGAGCGAGAAGGGCCGGACGCGGAAGAACGTCGCGAGGGCATCGTCGGTGCGGCGGAACCGGAGCGCGTTGTGCTCCAGCCAGGAGCCGATCCATCGCCCCCCGACATGGTCGAGGCCGCGGTGGACCCGGTCGGCCACCCGCCCGTGGGCCGTGGCGACCACGCCGGCGAGGGCCGTGGCCACGAGCACCGCGGAGGTGGCGACGAGGAGCCACGGCAGGCCGTTCCGGCCGATGGCCGTGCGGGAGGCGACCGTGAGGATCGGCCACGCGAGGAGGGTGGCGAAGGCCAGGAAGAGGCCGTGGGAGACGACCACGAAGAACTTCCGGGCCACGGTCGCCACGATGCCGGCTTCCATCGTCACGCCGCAGCGGTGCTTGAGGAGATAGGGCTGGAGGGTCTCGGACATCACGGAGCCGGAGGGCAGGCCCAGCATGAGGGCGTCGACCATGACCCGGATCGCGAGCAGGCCGCGGAACCGGGGGCGGCCGCCGAGGCGGGCGAAGGAGACGCGCCAGCCGACCGTCTCGGCGAGGATCGCAGCCAGGTGGGGCAGGACGAGGAGCGGGAGGCGGAAGCTCAACGAAGTCACGAGGCCGAGGGCTCGGCCCACGTCGGCCGAGCGCAGGACCCACCCGAGGAGCCCCAGGGCGAGGAGGGCCGGCAGGAGGCGCGAGGCGTGGCGGAGGAGCCTCTTCATGTCGGACCGGCGCAGTGTATGCGCATTCTCTACCCTCGGCCAGCGTCGTTGCCGGCCGGCCCCGGCCGCGCTTACACTGCGGGACCAGGAGGCTCGCGATCCCGGATCCGCCCGCCGACGACACGTTCGACTCGGCCTTCCTCTCGGAGCTCGAGGGGCTGGTCGCCGACTCCGGCGTGGCCGTCTCGAGCGCCGCACCCGGAGCGGCCGGCGCCCGCGGCTACCGCGAGACCTTCGCCGCCTTCCTCGCCCCGCTCTCCCCCGGGGGGCCGCCACTCGGGGACGAGGCCTTCCTCGGCCTGCCTGCGGGCACCCTCTCCGAGCGCTGCGACGTTCTCATCGAGGCCGGGCGGCGGAGCCCGCGTCGCGACGCCGCACAGGCGGTCGAGAGTTTCATCGTGTTCTTCCAGGCCCTCGTCCCGACCCTCGGGGCGGAGCCGGCGCGGGGGGTGAAGGCGACGTTCTTCCGGCTGGTGCCGACCCTCCTCCAGATGGCGTGGCTGGACGTCGGCGACGGGGGCGTGCGGCGCCAGGACGGCGGAGAGGCGCTGCGCCTCCTGGAGACGATCCTGCTCGAGGTCTCGAGCGTCCGGCTCGCCCCCGCCGAGAGCGAGTTGCTCTTCAAGAGCCTGGACCAGCTCGCGACCCTGATGGCGGCCGGCGAGCACGCGCTGGCCCGCGACGTGGTCGCGGCCCCGCTCCTCGAGATCCTGCGCAAGAACCGCGTGGCCCGCTCCCTCTTCCGGATCATGGAGGTCGAGGTGGCGCTCCAGAGATACCTGAAGGAGAAGCTCGGCCACGCCACCCCGCGCATCCAGATCCCCGAGGACCTGGAGGCGCTCGCGGAGTTCGGCCCGCTCCGGGTGTTCGACGAGGAGGGGCCCGACGGGAGCCACCGCAAGTACCTGCAGGTGCAGCTGCCCGACATCCCGGTCCTGAGCGACGTCGTCGTCCACCTCTCGGCGGGAGACGGGAGCGGCGAGCGCCGGCTCCGTCTCGACGGCCTGGGGAGCGTGCCCTTCGACCTGCCTCCCGGCCTCTACGAGATCGGGCTTCTTTACGAGCCCGACCCGTCGCGCGGCGCCTGACCCGGAGGAGGAAGGGGAGGCGGAGCGGGAGAGGGGCGCACGACGACGGCCGAGGGCGCGACCTCGGCGCGCCCGCGGGTCGCGATCATCACCGCCAGCGTCCACGTGGGGACGAGGTCCACGAAGGGGATGGCCTCGGCGAGGAACGTGGGCAGGAAGGCCCAGTGCCAGCCGACGAGCGCGACCATCGCCGCCGCGGTCGCCACGTCGATCGCGACGTCGACGAACGGCACGACGGAGGTCGGGGGCAGTGCGATCTGGACGAGGTCGACGGCGATGGCGAGCCCCCGGGCGATCCAGACCCGGCGGGGAGTCGGCGCGGCCATGGCCCGAGGCTACCAGAAAGCGGAGGCCGCGGCGCACGGCCCGCGGACACACGCCCGTGCTACCCTTGCCGGTCTTTTGAGGCAGGAGGCGGCAGATGGAGGAGCTGAAGCGGGCGGTCCTCGTGGTCGCCCTCACCGCACTGGCTGGCGCCGCGGAGGCGCAGCTCGGGATGGCGACGAAGGAGGAGCGCCTCGCCTTCACCGCGGACTGGAAGGGCGAGCGCTTCGCGGACGGGCGGCCGAAGGTGCCGGGGGAGCTGCTCGAGCGCATGAAGAAGGTGACGGCCGAGGAGGCCTGGGGCGTCCTCACCGCCAACGGCTACCGGCTCCAGTTCGAGGGCGGCTGGAAGGAGATCAACGCCGGCCCGTCCGGGCGGAGGCTGGTCGGGCGGGTGGTGACCGCCGTCTTCATGCCGAAGCGGCCCGACCTCGACGACGCGATCAACCGGGCGGGCGCGGCCGAAGGGCGCGTGGGCAAGGGACAGAACTCCTGGGTGATCGACACCCTCCAGCCCGACGACGTCCTCGTGGTCGACCTCTTCGGCAAGATCGACAAGGGAACGTTCATCGGCGACAACCTCGGCACGTCGATCTACGCCAAGACGAAGAAGGGCGTGGTGGTGAACGGCTCGGTCCGCGACGTGTCGGGGATCCTGGAGATCGAGGGCTTCCAGGGGTTCGTGCGCGACTTCCACCCGACGGCGCTCGCCGATACGACCCTCGTCGGGATCAACGTGCCGATCCGCATCGGGGGCGTGACCGTCCTGCCCGGAGACGTCGTCCTGAGCGACCCCGAGGGCCTCACCTTCATCCCGCCCCACCTCGCCGAGAAGGTGGTCCAGAGCTCCGAGGAGGTCCGCCTGCGGGACGACTGGGGCCACGAGATGCTCCGCCAGGGGAAATACACGCCGGGGCAGATCGACGCCAAGTGGACGGACGCGATGGAGGCCGAGTTCCAGGCCTGGCTGGCTGCGCGGCGAGCGAAGCCCTAGAGCGGAGGGCGCCGGGCCGTCCGCGCCTCGAGGCGGGGACGGGCTACGGGACGCTCGCCCGGCAGACCCGCCCCTCGCCCTCGATCGTGTAGGACGGGACGGACGCGGGCACGAAGACGGCCCCCCCGCGGCCGAGCGGCGTCACCGCGTCCCCGGCCCGCAAGGCCGCTCCGCCGCTCAGGCCGAGGAGGATCTCGACACCCCTGCCGGGGCCGGGCACGAACGGCCTGCCGGCGGCGACGTCGAGGAGGGCGAGCTCGAACTCCCGGGCCGGGCTGCGGTAAACCCGCTCGCCCGGGCGGGCCTGGTGCGGCCGGAGGACCTCGGGCGAGCGCCCTTCGAACACGAGCATCGAGAGCAGCTCGGGCACGTCCACGTGCTTCGCGGTGAGGCCGCCGCGGAGGACGTTGTCGGAGTTCGCCATGACCTCGAGCGCCGTGCCCCCGAGGTAGGCGTGGAGCTCCCCGGCGGGGAGGAAGAGGGCTTCTCCCGGAGCCAGGGTCAGGAGGTTCAGATAGAGCGGGCTCAGGGCGGAGACGTCGGCGGGGTACCGGGTGAGGAGGCGTCCCACCCAGTCCCAGGCGGGATCGGCCCGGCGCCGCTCCGCCTCCGCGGCCGTTCTCTTCAGGACCGAGGCCTTCTCCTCGGCGTCGAGGGTCATGAGGCGGGCGAAGAGCGCCCGCAGGCCGAGCGGAGTGCGCTCGCGCGCGAAGCGCGCCAGCTCGGCCGCGATCTCCGGCCGAGCCAGCGGCTCGAGGTTGCGGGCGATCTCGTCGGCGGGCCGAAAGCCCTCGAGCGCGACGAACGGCGAGATCGCGCAGACGAGCTCCGGCTTGTGGTTCGGGTCCCGGTAGTTCCGGCGCGGAGCGTCGATCGGTATCCCCTCCGCGTTCTCCCGGTCCCAGCCGCGCCGCGCCTGGTCGTGGTTGGGGTGGGCCTGGATGGAGAGAGGCTCGGCGGCGGCGAGGACCTTGAGGAGGAAGGGCAGCTCGTTGCCGAAGCGATCGCAGACGTCGTGCCCGAGGAGGCCGATCGGATCGGCCTGGATCGCGCTGTCGAGCGTCCCGAGGTCGGGCGGGGAGACGATGCGGGACGGAGCCTTCGGGTGGGCGCCGATCCAGAGCTCCGCCTCGGGGCCGCACGCCGGCCGGCCGAGCAGCTCGGCGATGGCGGTGTGGGATCCCCAGGCGTAATCCTGGATCGGGTTCTCGAGCACGAAAACGGAAGGGCCCATCGAGAGCGCCTCGACCCGAGGCGCCCCGACTATAAGACGCGGCACCCGCGCCTGTCGAGGCGGTTCTCGGACCGGCCGCCGGCGCGTCGATCGGCCCCGCCACGGCCGCTCGCCGTCCCTCGTCGTAAGATGATCGGTCTGGGTCGATGAGAGGCAGGATCGGCGTCGTGCGGATCGCGGGCCTCGGCGTCCTCGTCTTCGCGGCGTTCGGTCCCCCGTCCTCGTCTCCCGGGGAGCCCGCGCGCGCGGAGAGGCCGCCGTGGCGAGCCATCACGACCGCACGGCTGCTCCAGGCCATGACGAGCGTCCAGGGCTACGAGCTCGCGGCGACCGCCAACGGGCCGCGGTTCCAGGCCGACGTGATCCTCGACCTGGTTCGCGAGGCGCAGAGCGTGGACCCGGAGCGCCGGCCCCTCCTCATCGGCCACCGCGAGTGGTACGAAGCGTTCCTGGCCCGCACCGGCCTGACGCCCTCGCAGGCTCCCGTCTACGTGCGTCGCCCGTACGAGATGGGCCAGGAGCTGGCGGTCGACTATCGGAAGGACCGGATCGTCGAGGCGGTGCTGAAGGGGCCGCCGCCGCGGACGGTCGCCGACGTCTGGAACTTCTGGGCCCGGACGCCGGGCAAGCCCGACGCGTACTCCTACGACGACACGCACGCCAGGCCCGCCCTGCGGGTGACGTCGAAGCGGCTCGTCCGCTACCGGCTGGTCGACTACGAGGATCGCCTCTGGTACACCGAGGTCTCCGGCCTCTACGGCCGTCCGACGAGCGGGGCCCTGGGCGTCCTCTTCGACATCATCGGCGAGGCGCGGGTCGAGGAGAGCCGAAGCGCCTTCGCCGCGGACGGATTCCAGGTCGTCCGCGGCCGCGCCACCAAGTGGGGCCTGAACCGCACCGAGACGGTGACCGTCGGCCCGGACGGCCAGGCGGACCGGGGCGTGCCCCCGGGCCGGCCCGATCTCCTGGCTCTCGAGGCCCGTCTGCGCGAGACGCTGGCCATCCGCTTCCGGCCGTTCCCGAAGGAGCCGTGGTGAGCCAGCTCCTCGGCGTCCTCAACGGGCGCCGGGGGAGGGGGCAGGCGCGGCCGGGGCCAGGGCGGCGGCCAGCTCACGGAGCTTGGCCTGGACGAGCGCCACGTTGCGCGGGCCGATGCGCAGGAACTGCTTCTGGGCCGGCGTGAGGGCCTCGAGCTTCGCGTCGGCGTAGCGGAAGCCGATCGCGTGCGGGACGAGCTCGACCTCGTCGCGCAGCACGGGCACGGCGAGGAGGGCCTCCTTCGCCTTGTCGAGGGCCTTCGGGAAGCCACCCTCGGGGTGGCCGAGCTCGACGTAGGCGGCCTCGAAGAGGGGGGCGAGCGTGCGGAACGCGGAGGCCGCGGCCTCCGCGTTCACGGAGGCGACGGCGTCGCCGAAGCGGTCGTAGCCGGAGAAGCCCGCCGGATCGGGCACGAGGAGACGCCCCGGCCGCCGCGCCGGCCGGAAGCGCTCCTTCGGCGCGAGGAAGTCCAGGTGGGGTCGCGGCGTCTCGCCGTCGGCGACGTTCACGACCACCACCGTGAGCGTCCGGACGAGCGCCGTCCGTGCGAGCCAGCGCGCGATCTCGGGGTGGGAGGAGAGACCGGCCGCCATCTGCCGGACGACGGGGTCGCTCTCGTCGAGGGAGGGAAGCAGGATCTTCGGTGTCGGTGCCGGCGCGGCGGCGGCCGCGGCGGCGGGGGCGGGGACCGCCGCGGCCTTCGGCTTCTCCGGGTGTCGGAACACCAGGAAGAGTACGGCCAGGAGGCCGACCGCCACCACGGCGACGGCGGCGAGCGTCACCGGGAAGAGGAAGCCTTCCCCCTTCTTCCCGGCGTCCCGCGAGGATGAAGGTCCGACCGTGGGCTCGGGCCGGCGCGTGGGCTCGATCTCGAAGTCGTCGAGGTCGTCGGGCATTTCACCCTCCTCCTCAAGGTTACCGCGACCGCGGGACGAGCGACCCTCTCCAGGTCAGTTTGGTGGTCGCGCGCCGCGATGGCGGGAGTACCATCGGCACGGCGCGGTCGGCCTGCGCGCGGGAGCACTTCGATGCGCTTCGTGGTCTTCAACCAGAAGGGCGGAGTGGGCAAGTCCACGGTCGCGGCGAACCTCGCCGCGGCCGCGGCCGCACGAGACGAGCGGACGCTGCTCGTGGACCTCGATCCCCAGGCGAACGCCTCGCAGTACGTGCTGGGAGCCGTCGCAGCGGAGGCGAAGCCCAACCTCGTGGACGTCTTCGAGGAGAGCCTGTCGTTCCGGCTCTTCAAGACGGACCCGAAGCTCTTCGTCCACCCTTCGCCCCATCCGAAGCTCGACCTCCTGCCCGCCCACCCCGGCGTCGAGGGGCTCCTGCCGAAACTCGAGTCGCGCCACAAGATCTTCCGCGTCCTCGAGGTCGTCGACGCGCTCGGCTATCCGACCGTCTTCTTTGACACCCCGCCGGCCTTCAACGTCCTCACCCTTTCTGCCCTCGTGGCCGCCGATCGCGTCCTCATCCCGTTCGACTGCGACGACTTCGCCCGCCGGGCGATCGGGCCCCTCCTCGAGAGGGTCGAGGAGGTCCGGGGCGACCACAACCCGCGCCTCCGCGTCGAGGGAATCGTGGTCAACCACTTCCAGGGCCGGGCGAACTTCCCGCAGCAGGCCGTCGACGAGCTCGTCGCGGCGGGGCTGCCCGTCCTCGAGCCTTACATCTCGGCCTCCGTGCGCGTCCGGGAGTCGCACCACGCGGCGAAGCCCATGGTCTTTTTCGACCCCTCTCACAAGGTCTCGGGCGAGTTCGAGGCCCTCTACGAGCGCCTCCGGGCACCCCGCAAGGACAGGCGGCGGGCGAGCTAGAATCCGGAGAACGAGACGCCCGGCGACCCCGGGGACCCGGAGGACATACGGATGGCCCACACCTACGAAGACCTGAAGAAGAAGACGATCGAGGAATTGCGCGAGATCGCGAAGGGGCTGGACCACGAGTCGGTCAAAGGCTTCACGCAGATGAACAAGGATCATCTGCTCCCGGCGATCTGCGCGGCCCTCGGGATCGACGTGCACAAGCACCCGCACCACGCCGCGGCGGGGATCGACAAGTCGAAGCTGAAGGTCCGGATGCACGAGCTGCGGGCCGAGAAGGCCAAGGCCATCGAGAAGGGCGACCACGCGCGTCTCAAGGCCGTCCGCCGCGAGTACCACCACCTCAACCGCAAGATCCGCGCGGCGACCGTCTAGAGAGGCCCGCGCGCCGGTCTGGCCGGTATCGTCCCGAAGCGTTCGGTGGCGTCACTCGTCCGCGCAGAGGCAGTGGGCGTAGACGCCGTGGGGGTCGTTCCACCGGGCGAGCTGCTCGACTTCGGCCTGTAGCGCCCGCAGCCGTCCCGCCACCGACAGGGCGGACGCCGGCGCCGACGGCTCGCTCCTGGCGCCCGCCGCCGCCAGGGCGTCGAGGGCTCCCGCGGCCAGCATCGAGACGAGCCTCTCGCGGAGGCTCTTCTCCCTCTCGACGTAGAGCACGCGGTAGCCCTTCTCGAGCCTCGCCCGCCGCGCCGCCGATTCGACGGCCTGGTCGAGGCCCCCCAGCTGGTCCACGAGCCCGAGGCCCTTCGCGTCCTCGCCGCTCCACACGCGGCCCCGGGCGATCCGGTCCACCTGGTCGCGCGTCATCTTGCGCGCCTCGCCGACGCGGGCCAGGAACTCCTCGTAGCCGTGGTCGATGCTCTGCTGGAACACGTCGGCCACCGCGGGGTCGAGCGGCCGGTCCGGGCGCAGGGCGTCCGAGAAGCGCGTCGTGCCCACGCCGTCCGTGTGGACGCCGAGGTACCTCGCGAGCGGCTTGTCCACGGTGGGGAAGAGGCCGAAGATCCCGATGGAGCCGGTGATCGTCTCCGGGGCCGCCCAGATCTCGTCGGAGGCGGTGGAGATCCAGTAGCCCCCCGAGGCGGCCACGCTGCCCATCGAGACGACGAGCGGCTTGCCGGCGAGGCGCACGAGCTCGCATTCCCGCCGGATGATCTCCGAGGCGAGGACGCTCCCCCCCGGGCTGTCCACGCGGAGGACCACGGCCTTCACCGACTCGTCCTCTCGGGCCTGGCGCAGGAGGCGCGCCGTCGAGTCGCCGCCCACGGTCCCCGCGGGCTGGGTGCCGTCGAGGATCGTTCCCTTCGCCACGACGACGGCGACGGCCTTCCCCTTGCCGGTCGCGCCCTGGCGGTCCCCGCCCTTCGCCCGCAGGTACGTCTCGACGTCGACCTGGCGGAACGACTTCGTGGCCTTGTCCTCGCCGACGAGGTCGATGAGGCGCTTCCTGACCTCGTCCCGGGGGGCCAGCTTGTCGACCAGCTTCGACCTCAGGGCCAGCTTGGCGAGGTCGCCGTCCGCCGCGCGCAGCCGCTCGGGAAAGCTCTCGACGAAGGCGGTGATGTCGGCCGGCTGGAGCTTCCGGGCCGCGGCGACGTCGGCCAGCCAGTCGCGCCAGAGGTCGCCGTACAGCTTCCGGCTCATCTCCTTCGCCTCGGGCGACATGTCGTTGCGCAGGTAGGGCTCGACGGCCGACTTGTACTCGCCGACGCGGAAGACGTGCACCTCGACGCCGAGCCGGTCGAGGCCTTCCCGGTAGAAGTTCCGCCACCTTCCGTAGCCCTCCAGGATGACCAACCCCTGCGGGTGGACGTAGACCTCGTCGGCCTGGGCGGCGAGGTAGTACTGCGGCTGCAGATACCCGTCGGCGTAGGCGATCACCTTCTTGCCGCTCTTGCGGAAGTCGGCGATCGCGCGGCGGAGGTCCCTGAGCTTGGTGAGGCCGGCATCGGAGAGGTCGTCGAGGTCGAGGTAGAGCGCCTTGATCCGGCCGTCGTCCTTCGCGGCGCGGATCGCGTCGAGGAGGTCCTTGAGCAGCGTCTCGCTCGCCTGCCCTCCCATCCCCGTCGCCTGGCCCACCAACCGCTCGACCGGGTCGGCCGTCGAGAGCTGCTCGACGATGACCCCGCGCGGCTTCACGACGAGGGCCGCTCCGGCGGGGACCTTCGCCCGGGCCGTCCACGCGGCCGCGGCGAGGCCGATCAGGAGGCCGAAGAAGAGGACGTCGACCAGGAGCCGGCGCAGGACGTCGATCCCGCGGCCGAGGCGGACGAGGGCGGAGACACGTGGGCTCATGGCTTCTCCTAACGGTCCAGGAGCGCGGCGGCGGCGGCGCCGTAGCGGTCGCCCTCCGCGGCGCCGCTCGGGAAGAGGGCGTCGAGGTGGCGGAGGTCGGCCTCGGACAGGCGGACGTCGAGGGCGGCCAGGTTCTCCTCGAGGTATGCCTTCCGCTTCGTGCCGGGAATGGGCACGATGAAGTCGCCCTTCGCGAGGACCCAGGCGAGGGCGAGCTGCGGAGCGGTGCAGCCCTTCTCGCGCGCCATCTGGAGGACCGGCCGCGCGCGCTCGGCGTTTCTCTCCATCGGCCCGGCCTGGAAGCGGGGAGAGGAGTGGCGCCAGTCGTCGCTCGCCAGGTCGTCCGGCGACCGGAAGCGGCCGGTCAGGAGGCCGCGGCCGAGCGGGCTGTAGGCCACGAATCCGACGCCCAGCTCCCGGCAGGCGGGGAGCGGCCCCGCCTCGTGCTCGCGGGTGAAGAGCGAGTACTCGCTCTGGAGAACGCTGATCCGGTGGACGGCGTGGGCCCGGCGGAGCGTCGGGGGCGAGGCCTCGGAGAGGCCGAGGAAGCGCACCTTGCCCGCCCGGACCAGATCGGCCATCGCGCCGACCGTCTCCTCGATCGGCGTCTTCGGGTCCACCCGGTGCTGGTAGTAGAGATCGATCGTCTCGACGCCGAGCCTCTTCAGGCTGGCGTCACAGCAGGCGCGCACGTAGTCGGGCCGGCCGTTCACGCCGCGAGCCAGAGGGTCCTTCCCGCGCACGATGCCGAACTTCGTGGCCACGGCCACCGCCTCGCGCCGCCTTTCGCGGAGCGCCCGGCCGACCAGCTCCTCGTTGGCGTGGGGACCGTAGACGTCGGCGGTGTCGAGCATCGTCACGCCGAGGTCGAGGGCACGATGAATCGTGGCGATCGACTCCGCCTCGTCGCGCGGGCCGTAGAAGTCCGACATCCCCATGCATCCGAGACCGACCGCGCCGACCTCGAGCCCCTCGTTGCCGAGCCGTCTTCTCTCCATGGGGCCTCCCGTGGGAAGGCGCGTGCGTGGCGCCGCTCGCCATCTTAACCGAGCCTCCGTCACGCCCGGCGGCGAGCGTGCGGAAGGTGCGGGTTCAGTTCGTCCGGGACGAGAGGGGCGGCGAGGCTCCTTGAGGCGTGGCCTCGGGCAGCGGCCGTCCGGACGGCGGCAAGCGAGGCGATTCCGCCGCCGCGGGGAGAGGAGCCGTGTGGACCGTGACCGCGCTGAAGACGCCCTCGAGCTTGACGTCGTATCCGGGGGCGTCGGCCTTGCCGGCCGTCTCCCGGTCGACGGCGTTCAGCGGCAGGCCCGGGCCGTGGACGCGGACCGGCGTCCCGGCGGGCACCGTCAACTTCAGGGCATTGAAGACGCCGTTCAGGCGCAAGGTGACGGGAGCCTCGGGGCGGGGCAGCCGCAGGTCGAAGGCCAGGAACACGCCCCGGATCTCGCCGCCGGCGACGTGCCCGGCGGAGAAGTCGAGGCGGCCGCGGACGCCGGCCCCCTCGACGTCGAGACGGACGGGCAGGTCGCTCGGGACCGCGAGCTCCCAGCGTTCCTTCCGACCAGGCACGAAGACGACCCCGGTCTTCGATCCCCCGACGAGACGGAGGCGGGCCTCGTCGCCGTTCGTCTCCGTCTCGAGGCGCGACCGATCGGACCGGCCCGTGGCCCGGCCGTCGGCCAGGACGCCCCCGGCGAGCGCCCGCGACTCCACGTCGAGTTGGCTGGCGGCCACGTGGGCGTCGAGGCGGAGGCTGCGTGCGGCCTCCACGCGGGCGGCCGACTGCGGCGTCCACGGTCCCGGCTCGCTCTCCATGGGATGCGCGCCCGTGGCGATCCAGACGAGCCCACCGAGGATCACCGCCGGCCCGAGCAGGACGAGCCAGGGTGCGCCGCTCTTCTCGAACGCGATCCGGATGCCCGCCGACATGACGAGCAGGGGCCAGAGCGCGATCGCGTCGATCCAGAAGGACCAGGGCAGGTAGCCCGTGGTGTTGAGGAGCAGGAAGACCGCGAACCCGGCGAGCTGGATGCCCTCGGCGGCTCGAGGCCAGTTCGCCTTCGGCCGCTCGGGCACCGTGGCCGCCTGCGTCATGCTCCTCCCCCTGTCCCACACCAGTTTACGGGAAGGGGGAAGGGGCCGTTCCGTCACCGGCCGGCCGGCGCCGGCCGTTGGCCGATTCGACGCCGAGACAGGAAGGATCGGGCCGCCAGAGGGCGCTCGGTCTCTACCGCGAGGGGCGCTTCTCGGGGGCCTCAGCGGGGGTCCGCGCGGCCGCCGCGGCGACGCCGCGGTCGACGTGGACCGAGCCGTTCACCGTGCCGAGGTCGAAGCGGGCGCCGCCCGTGCCGATGCGGCCTTCGATCCGGCGACGGCTCTTCCGCGCCTCGGCGAGGTCGAAGTCGCAGGCGACCCCGCCGTTCACCGTGCGCGCCTCGACGTCCGCGCCCGCGTCGGGCGGCAGGGTCAGGCGCAGCGACCCGTTCGTCGAGCTCAGCTCGCTTCGACCCGCGGGATCCACCCGGGCGAAGGACACCTCGACGCTGCCGTTGACCGCTCTCGCCTCGACCTCGGCCGCCGCGCCCGTCACCTCCACCGATCCGTTCACCGTCCGCGCCCTCACCGCCGCCGTGACGCCGTCCACCTCGACTCGGCCGTTCACGTTCACCACACGGACGCGGGCGCCCCGCGGCACGCTGACGCGGTAGTCCACGCGCCCCGATCCGCCGAAGAAGTGCAGGTGGGGCTGGCGGGTCCGGACGGAGAGGCGATCGCCTTCGCCGACGATCTCGACCTGCAGTTGCCTGAGCGCGTGCTCGCTCGCGGCGTGCTTCTCGGCCTCGATCCGGACCTTCGCCTCGTCCCAGGCCGCGAGCCGGACGGTGCCGTTCGTGTTCTCGAGGGTGAACTCGCCGTTTGCGGCCAGCGGGCGGCTCTCCTCCAGGGACTCCCGGAAGGGAGTGCCGAAGCCGCCGTCCACGCAACCCGACAGGGCGAGGCCGGACAGCAGGCAAAGCACGGGCCAGGCACGCTTCATCGTCTCCTCCGCTCTGACCCTCAGTACGCACGAGGCCCGCCGCGAGTTCGGCAAGTTGCGGGACCGAGCCGGCGGGGTCAGGGGAGGCGGCCCCCGGGGGGGCCGTAGCGCCGGGCTTCGTCGTCGATCACCAGCACCCAGTCGCCCTCGCCGGGCGGAGCGAACGTCCGCGAGCCCGCCCGTTCGAACGGGGCGACGGGAGTTGCGGTCCCCGTTCGCGGGTCGAACCAGCTGGCCCGGAGGCGGCGGCCGACGAGCCGTTCGAGGTCGACCCGCACTTCCTTCCGAGCTGCGGGCAGGTAGGCGATGAGGGTCGTCCGGTCCTGGGTCGCCGCCGCCTGCACGCCCTCGTCCGCTCCGGACTCCCAGTGGCCCTCCACGACCAGCTGGTGCCTGCGGTCGGGCTCCAGCTCGTACCAGGGCCGCGAGCGGAAGAGAGCGATCGCGTGGGTCATGTACCGGGCCCCGGGCGAGTCGAGCGCCGCCTCCCAGCCCCGCCCGCAGAACCAGGTCGGCTTGTTGCCGAAGAGGTGTCCGGCCGCGCCGGCGAGCACCGCGCGGTAGGGGTAGGCGCGGACGTCCTCGGCCGTCTTCCCCCCGAAGTCGTTCTCGTAGTGCGTCTCGATCAGAAACGTGGGGCGGGGGGGAGACCCTTCGCGATCGGCGAGGATCCTCCACGCCACCGGCCCGTAGGTGTACGAGCTGTTGACGTCGAGCCAGCCCTCGTCGCCGAAGTAGTCGAAGGCGGCCGTCCCGTTCGCCCAGTGGGCCGTGTGGAGGTGGCGCTCGTCCACCTCGCGGATGGCCTGGGCGAGGGCCCGGACCTCGTCGCGCACGTCCCAGGGGTTGCGGTCCCCGCCGTGGACCCAGACGATGTTCGAGAGGCTGCGGTAGCGCTTCCCGAGCCAGAGGCCGTACTGGCGGCAGCGCGGAGGCCCCGCCTTCCGGAGCAGCTCCACGTAGCCGTCCCTGTCCGCGCCGAGGTAGGCGGGCGCCACGAGGAGCAGGAAGCCGAGCCTCTCGGCTTCCTTGAACACGCGGTCGACGTGGGCCCAGTAGGGCTCGTCGGGCTGCGTCAGGTCG
Organism: Vicinamibacteria bacterium; assembly: GCA_035577965.1. Classification (GTDB taxonomy): domain Bacteria; phylum Acidobacteriota; class Vicinamibacteria; order Fen-336; family Fen-336; genus DATBSL01. The sequence goes on from DATJYX010000024.1 coordinate 27,522, forward strand.
TCGTCCGTGAAGGGTTGGCGGCCGTAGCGGTCGGGGGGGTACGTCTTCCCGCCGTCGGGGTCGTAGGCGTCGGGCACGGAGACCATCAGGGTGTCGAAGCCCTGCGCCTTGCGAGCCGCCATGTAGCGCGCCGCCTCTTCGAACGTGAGGTTGTGGGTCAGCGACCAGGGCGTGTCCCCGTGGATCAGGAACGGGACGCCCCGCTGGTCGACGAGGTGGCGGCCGGTGGGAGAGACCCGGAGCGGAAAGGCGACGTTCTGCGCCGTGAGCACGACGGGAGCGGCGGCCAGGGCGAGGCACGCGCCGACGGTCGCCCGCAGGGGAGCGCTCATGGAGAAGACCTCCGACGAGTCGAGCCTATGCCGGCGTCGGGCCGCAGGCAACCTCGTCGTCGCCGCGGGCGAGGCGATCGAGAAGCGCCAGGCGCGCGCCCGCCTCCCGCGGCAGCTCGAGCGGGCCCCGGGCGCTGCCGTTTCGCAGCGTGACGACCGACGTGGCTGCGGCGGCGAACGGCTCGAGCTGGTGGCTCACCACGACCACGGCGGCGCCCTCCGCGACGAGCCTCGCGATCCACCCGAGGACGCCGTCCTGGAGGCCGCGGTCGAGCGCCTCGAGCGGCTCGTCGAGCAGGACGACGCGGGGCCGGCCCACCCAGGCCGCGGCGAGGAGGGCTCGGCGGCGCTGTCCGGCCGAGAGCTGGCGGACCGTGGCCTGCGCGCGATCGGAGAGGCCGGCCTCGGCGAGTGCGGAGACCGCGCGGCCCAGGGGTTCGCCGCGGAGGCGGCAGACGAGCCGCAGCACCTCCGAAAGGGACGCGTAGGGCGACAGGTCGGAGTGCTCGGGCACGTAGGCGAGAGGTCGGCGTGCCGCCGCCTCGTCGCGCCAGAGATCCAAGCCCTCGATCGTGACCCGGCCCTCGTCGGGGCGCTCGACGCCCGCGGCGAGCCTCAGCAGCGTGGACTTGCCGCAGCCGTTCGGTCCCACGAGGAGGGTGAGCCCGGGGCCGAGGCGCAAGTCGAGCCCGTCGAGCACGGGAGCGCCGGCCTCGTAGGCGAAGCGGATGCCGCGGAGCTCGATCACCGCGCGCTCCACGAGAGCGGATCGCCGACCGAACGGTGGTGGAGGGCCTCCCATCGGCCGACCTTCTGAAGGCGGTCCCGCTCGGCGGCCGACCGAAAGGCGAGGGGTGCGATGGCGAGGGCCGCCAGGGCGAGCCACGGGAGGACCGCCACCCAGGCCACGAGCAGGGCGCCCGCGGCGGCGAAGACAGCCGGCGTCTCGGCGCGCCCCGGAGCGGCTCCGCGGAGGGCGCCGGCGGCGCGGAAGGCCAGGAAGGGAAGGCAGGCGAGAACAGCGAGCGCGGCCGGCGGGTCGAGCGCCGCGGTGGCGGCGAGCGGGACGAGACACGGGACGGCCAGGACGACCGCGTCCTCGGCGACACGCCGTCGCGAGCCGACCGGGAGCGAGCGCGCCCACGGCCACACGGGCCGGCACGAGGCGAGACGGCCGGAAAGGGCCGCGAGCAGGATCACGACGCCGAGGCCGCCGCCTAGGCGCGCGGCGGCCGAGGCCACGGAGGGCGAGAGGTCGTTGTTGAGGCGGAGGAGCGTCATCGCGCCTACCGGCATGAGCGCCAGGAGCGGCGAGGCCTCGGTGGCGACGCCGAGGGCGCGGAGGGCGATCACGGCGGACGTCAGCGCGGCCGGAAAGGCGGGCCTGCGCCTCGTCCGAGCATTCGGACGGAGTGTGCCGGCCAAGCGGTCGGCCACGGGCAGAAGTAGAGCGGCCGAGACCAGGCTGGCCGGGCCGGGCTGAGCCACGAGCACGAGGGCGAGGAGGGCCGCGCCGCGACTCGGCCACGCGGGCCGGCCGGGCCAGGCGGCGAGGGCAGCGGCGGCCATGAGCAAGGGAAGGCCGACGATTCGTGCCGGAGCCACGCCCGGGCGGGCCGCGATCGGGGCCAGGAGCAAAAGGGCGGTGAGCAGCGGGACCTGGGCAATCACGAGAGCGCAGAGCGCCGCTCGCCTCTGGGTCGATTCGGAAGCGGGCAGGTGGCGCGCCCACCCGCCGAGGCCGGCGGCGACACGCGGGGCGGCCCAGGTCGCGAGGGTCAGGGCGACGGCGGCCGTCGCGAGGCCCGCCCCCGGGCCGCTGAACGGGCCGAGGAGCCACGCGGCGAGGGCGCGGAGGGCGGCGCTCGGATCCTGCTGCAAGAGGAGGACGACGATGGGGACCCCGGCGAGGGGCGCCGCGGCTCGCATGGCCAGCTGCGCGCCGACGTGCAGGTGAAAGCGTGCCAGAGCGGCGAGCCCCGGCCCGGTCGCAGAGGACGTCACTCGCCCGAGCTCCCCCAGTACTGCTCGGGGTGGAGGATCTCCCGCGTCGAATGCGGTGGCCGGGCGTAGGCCAGCTCGATGTCCTCGATGCGGACGCCGTCGTAGAGCCACTCCCAGGGCTTGCCCCGCAGCAGGAAGGAGAATCCGAGCGTGTAGGGCAGCAGGAGCCGCATCTGGAGGAACGTCGGCGCGCCCTCGACCGCCTTCGCGCGCGCCTGGCTGGTCCTGGCCGCTTCCTCCTTGGCCTTCCCGATGCCGAGGAGATCCTTCTCCGCGAGGTCGAGCTGAGCCGAGACGAGGTCGGTCTTCGGCGGGACGAGGCCCAGCTGGACCCAGGCGTCGCGGGTACGGCCCGCGCTCTCTCGCGCGGCGTCGTCGAGGCCCGACTCGAAGTCCTTGCGGGCGGTGGCGCCGTCGACGACCTCGACCGCCACCGCCGTCTCGAAGCGGAGCCGCCGGAGCTGCTCGACGGTGGCGCTCACCTCCCGGACGAGGGCCTCGGCCCGGGCGCTGGTGATCCCGGCCTCGACCTTCTTCGACGGCTCGTCGCCCCTCGCTCCCGGCACCGGGAGGAAGGCCGCCACGCACGCGATGCCGACGAGCCCCCGCATGGCGGGCGGGATCTTACTCCGCCGCCCGCCCGGTGGGATCGGCCGGCCGCGGACGCAGGATCGGCCGCCAGAGGCCCCCTTCCGTGAAGGCTCGCCAGCCAGGGCCTACCGCCTTGACGACGCCGGCCGCGAGCCAGAGGGACCACAGCAGCATCGCCACGCGGTAGACCCAGAGGGGAAGGCTCCAGACGGAGGCGGGCGGCGCCCCGCCGGCGACTCGCGCCGCGTACCACCGGAGGACGGTGGACGAGCTGTCGTTGCCGGCCACCTGCATGTCGGGCCGGAAGAGGAGCCCCTGGTGAATGGCGACGTAGAGGATGCCGAGGCTCACGAGGCCCCAGGCGAAGAGCAACAGCTGGAGAAGGTCGAAGGCCCAGGCGTGCCGCGGCGCGCGTCGGCCCCGGAGGGCCAGGGCGAAGACGAAGGCGGGGACGACCAGGGCCGCGGGCGCGGGGAGGACGCTGAGGCCGAGGCCGAGCAGGACCCACTGTGCGCTCGTGAACGGGCTCAAGGGGACGTGGCCGAGGCCGAGAGCCACCGCGAGGAGGAAGACGAGGTACGGCCAGAAGAGGACGGCCGGGCCCCAGGCGGGGCCGCCCGTGGCGATGAGCCAACGGTCGGGAGGGATCGTGACCTGCTGGGAGACGTTGACGGCGGGGGTCGAGAGCGAGACGTGCGGCAGCGCGTAGAAGGCCCCCATGCCGCGGGGCTCCTGCCAGGTCACCTCCAGGACGTGCGTGCCCGCGGGCACCGTCACCCGGAGCTCGCCGGACTCGGGCCGCGTCGGGCGCTCGTGGGCGTCGATCGTGACCTGCTCGACGACGGCCGCCTTCGGGATGTGCAGGGCGAGGGGCTGCTCCCGGCTGGCGCGGGCGGTCGCCGCGAGGCGGACCTTCTCCAGCCGGCGGCCCGGCGTCGCCTCGAGGGTCAGGCCGTCGAGGGTCAGGGTCTGACCTTCGACGCCCGCCGGCCGACCGAAGCGGACGGTCACCTCTTCGCCCGGCCAGGGGCGGTATTCCGGGGCGAACAGTCCCTCCTCGACACGCGAGACGGGCGCGAGGCCGGCGGAAGAGCAGGACCAGATCGGGCCGCAACGGAGGACCCAGGCCTCCGACCACGGGCGGCCTTCGGGGGCACGCAAGACGATCTGCGGCGCCTGCGCGAGCGTGGACTCCCACGTGGCCTCGGTCTCGTCGCCACCGAGGCTCACCGCGACCTCGCCTCGGTCGACCACGATCGTTCGTGTCGGCGCTTCGCCCGGGAGAAGGGGCACCCGCAGCGCGATCGGGGAGCCCACGGGCGTCACCCGGCGCACGCGGGTCTCGACGATCCACGTGACGCCGAGAGCGAGGGTGCGGGTGACCTCGAGCCACGGGGCGTAGCGGCCTTCCGATCCCGAGGTGCCGCCGCGGGGAGCGAGACGGCGGGTGAGGAGGATCGACGGCTCGGCGGGGCCGTCCTTGCGGAGGCCGCTCACGTCCCACCCCGGAGCCTCGGCCCGGGCTCGTCGGGGAGGGTCCGCGAACTGCAGCGTGAAGCTGTCGCCGGGAGGAACGGGGCCTTCGGCCAGGACGCGGTGGACGCCGCGCGGGAGGCGGAGATGCAGGAAGCCCGAGGCGAGCCGCGCGATCGCGACCGCGGGGGCGCCGTCGACGCGGACGACGGAGGGGGCCCAGCTCGCGACGGGCCCGGGAAGTGGCCACGCGCCGTCCGCCGCGGCGTGGACCTCGGCCTCAACGGCGAGACGGCTGTCGGTGAGCCGCAGGACGAGGGCCGGTGCCGTGACGCAGCGTGGCTCGCAAGGCGCGGGGCGGGTGAGCCGGGCCTTCAGGTCCTCGAGCATCTCCGGCCGCGGGGTGTCGGTCTGCGCGCTGGCCGGGGCGGGCAGCAGGGCGAGGCCGGAGGCGAGGAACGCGACGGGGACCGACGAAACGAAGAGGAGAGCCGTCGTCGCATGGACGGTCGCCCGGCGCGGGAAGGACGGCCACCGGCCCGTGAGCATCACGAAGCCGAACGCGGCCAGGAGGACGAGGCGCATCAAGGTCAGGAGGCGATTGAGGCCGGGCGAGGCGAGGAAGAGCCGCATCGTGTGGTCGCGGCCGACGGGCCCGCTCCAGGCGAGGGAGTAACGGCGCCAGGTCCAGCTCGGCACGCCGGGACCCGTCTGGAGGACGGCCCGCGGATCCTGCTCGAGGGCCGTGTCGTAGGCACGGCCCTGCAACTTCTGGACGCGCGACTCGTCGGGGGCCGGCATCTCGCCCCGCGCCGCCGCGACGGGGGCGTTGCGCAAGCGGCCGGCCTTCGCACTGGCCTCCTCCTCCTGAGCGGGCGGGGGCGCCGCGGGAAGGCCGCCGACGAGTCCTCCGACGACGCCGCCCGGCACGCCACCCGTGGCACCACCCGGCGCCTCGCCTTCGCTCCCCCCTGAGCCACCGCGCGTCACTCCCGCCTGCATGCGGCCCTTCGCGGGCGGGCCCGCCCATCCCTCCCCGCTCACCTGCGCCACCTGCGGGAAGAGCGCGTCCTTCACCTGGTCGCGGACGAAGGGCACGGCCACCGCCACGAGGAAGGCGGCGCTCGCGAGGAACCAGAGGCGGGCGACGCGCGGGATCCAGCCCGCGAGGGGCGCCCGCCGGAGGGCGATCGCGGCGACGAGGCTCAGCCAGACGGCGAACGGCGCGCCGGGCTCGCCGTGGGTCAGCACGAGGGCGGCGAGCGCGAGGCCGGCGGGCCGAAGGCCGAGGAGGCGGCGGACAGCGAGGCTCACGATCAGGACGAAGAAGAAGCCGAGGAGAGTCCAGCGCGACGTCCACGTGCCGGGCACGTGGTCCACGCCGCTCGCCGCGAGGAGGCTCCAGCCGGGCGGGACGTGGAGGGTCGTCTGGAGCTGCTCGACGCCGGTCGTCCACCCCACGGCGGGAGCGCGGCCGCCGAAGGGGAGGCGCGACTCCGCTTCGAGCTGAAGCGCGGAGCGGCGCAACTCGACGCCGGCCGCCATCGTTTCGGGGTTGGCGGTGACCAGCTGGTCCTGGCCGTCGACGGCGATCCGGCCGAGCGCGCCCGGGGGGAGGAGGTCGAGGCGCGTGGTGGCGCGGAGGGTGCCGCCGAAACGGTCGCGGACGCTCGCCCCGCTCCCGTCTGGATCGAGCCACATCTCGCGGGCGAGCGTGATCGAGTCGGGACGTGGCTCGGCCTCGCCCCGCCGCACCTCGCCCAGGGCGAGGCTCGTCCCCGGCTCGAGGACGAACGCCGGCAGGGCGCGCCACTCCGCGGGAAGGTCCGTCCGCGAGGGGTCGACGGGAGTGGGGCCGGCCAGCTCGACCTGGCGCAGCCTCTCGTCGGAGAGGAACACCCAGACCTCGCGCGAGGGCCAGGGCTCGGCCGGCGGGATCTTCGGAAGCCCCAGCGCCTTCGGCCGCCCGTCCACGCGCGCGTCGACGCTCACCGAGTACCGGCCCGCGCGCACCTGGACGCGCAGCCCGTCCCTCTCCACGCGAGCGGGCAGACCGCCGGACACGGACACGGGAGCGGTTCCCGGGAGGAGGGCGGCTGGGAGCGTGATCTCTCGCGCGCGGCCCGCCACCTCGAGCGCGAGGCGGGTCTCGACGAAGAGCGGGATCCCGTCGCGGAGCTTCCGGAAGACCTGGATCCGCAGCCGCTCGCCTTCGCCGGCGGCCTCGGCTCCAGCGCGGAGCCAGAGGAGGCCCGCCTCGTCGCGCCGCGGCCGCGGAACGGGCTGACCGTCGAGCCGCAGGTCGACGAGGCCGACGTCGGCGGGCACGCTCAGCGACTCGGGCGGCCGTGACCAGGCGAAGCGCCCGGCGACGCGGTGGCGACCGGCGGGGACGCGCAGCCCCGGCGCGCCGTCACGGCCGTAAACGGGGGCGGGGGAGCCGTCGAGTCGGACGTCCTGCGGCCAGAGATCGGCGCTGCCGGGGAGAAGGGCGTCGGCCGGCCGGTCGGCCTGGACGTCGACGGCGAAGGTGCCGCCGCTCGCCCCGAGGTCGAGCGACAGCCGGCCCGGCCAGACGCAGACGGCCTGGCCCGGCGCCGACCAGCAGCCGAGGGTCGGCACCTGGTCCAGCACCCAGGGCACCCACGGCCGCAGGCCGGGCGGCAGGTCCTCGCGCGCGATGGGCTGGGCGCTCGCAGTCGACAGGCCAGCGGCGAGCGCGGCGACCACGGTCAAGGCTCGGACTGCGCGCGGCTCGATGCGGCGTCGCACGGGCACCTCCCGGGCCGGATGCCCGGCCCCCAACCGGATACGGGCGAAGGATAAGGCGGATTCCGGAAGGCGGCGCGCCTCCAGGGCCGTCGCGCGTTCACCGGGCCAGGGGAGTTCGCTCCGGCACGTGGAGACGGCGGTCGCGGAGGAAGCTCGAGGCCGCGGCCGCGGGGCTCCGGCCCTGCTCGTCCACGAGGCGGTTGAGCGATCGCATCCGGGCGACGTCGATCGCGCCGTCCAGCTCCCGGAGCGCGGCGAGGGCGTCCGGAGCCTCGCGGGCGAGCCGCCGACCGGCCAGGACGACGGCGTCGTAAGGCGGGATCGCCCGACGCTCGTCCTCCAGGACGACGAGCCCGAGGGCTTCGATCCGGCCGTCCGAGGAATAGGCGGTGATCGCGTCGACCTGGGCCGCCTCGATCGCGCGGTAGAGGAGCGACGGATCCATCGTCCGCCGCGCGCGGAACGCGAGGCCGTAGGCGCTCTCGACGGCCCGCCACTCCTCGCGCGCGAAGAACTCGTAGTCGCTCGCGAGCGAGAGGTCCCGGGCGTGGCGGGCGAGGTCGGAGAGGGTGACGAGGCCGAGGCGCTCGGCGGTGTCGCGGCGCACCGCGAAGCAGTAGGCGTTCTCGAACCCCAGCGACGCGGCGAGGGTGACGCCGTTCCGCTCGAGGAGCCAGCGCCGGACCTCGGCTTCCATCTCGCGGCGCGAGCCGCCCGCGCCCTTCCGGCCCATGACCGTCGCCCAGAGCGTCCCCGTGTAGTCGACGTAGAGGTCGATCTCGTCGCGGCAGAGGGCGTCGAAGGCCACGGCCGAGCCGAGCGAGGGGAGCGTCCGCGTGGCTCGTCCGGTCCTCGCGTGCACGGTGCCGGCGAGGATCTCGGCGAGGACGTACTGCTCCGTGAACGTCTTGGCGCCGACGACGATCGGGCGGGAGGCCGATGCGGAGCCCGTCCGCGCGGGCGGCGTCCAGGCCCACGATGCGAGGGCCAGCAGGAGGAGGGCGGCGACGGCCAGCGGGCGGCGGCGACGGGCGGACAAGCCGACGGCCACGCCGCGGACGATCGCGTCGAGGCCGAGAGCGAGGACCGCTGCCGCGACGCAGCCCGTGAGGATGGCCGCGGTGTTGCGGGTCTGCAGGCCGCCGAAGATGTAGTTGCCCAGGCTGGGCGCCCCGATCGGCGTCGAGAGCGTGGCCATTCCGACGGTCCACACGGTGGCGGTCCGGACGCCGGCGACGATCACCGGAAGCGCGAGAGGGAGCTCGACGTGGAGAAGCCTCTCGTTGCGGGTCATGCCGAGCCCGCGGGCCGCCTCGAGGACGGCCGCATCGACGCCATGGAGGCCGGTCACCGCGTTTCGCAGGATGGGGAGCAGGCTGTACAGCACGAGGGCGAGGAAGGCGGGAAGCGTGCCGATGCCGGGCAAGCCGAGCCCGGAGAGGAGGGGCACCATCATCGCGAGGAGGGCCAGGGCGGGCACGGTCTGGATGACGCCGGCGAGAGCGAGGACCGGCGCCTCGAGGGCGCGCACGCGGGCGACGACGACACCGGCGGGAACCGCGAGGAGGATCCCGGCGGCGAGAGCGGCGAGGGTGAGGCGGACGTGGGCCGAGAGGTACTCGGGGAGGAGGGCGAGCTGCTCGGTCACGAGCGGCCCTCGAGGCGGGAGGCGACGAGGCGCGCCTGCCGGCGCGGCGCGTCGACGAGGCTCGCCACGCCCTCGTCGGCGGGGCAGCGCGCGAGCTCGGCCGGAGTGCCGACCTGCACCAGCCGCCCCGCCCGCATGACGCCGATGAGGTCGGCGAGGACGAGGGCCTCGGCCATGTCGTGGGTGACGAAGACGGCGGTGAGGCCGAGCCTCCGCCGCAGGCCGTCGAACGAGCGCTGGAGCCGGTCGCGGGTCAGCGGGTCGAGAGCGCCGAACGGCTCGTCGAGGAGCATCACGCGGGGCGAGGCGGCGAGGGCCCGCGCGACGCCGACCCGCTGCTGCTCGCCGCCGGAGAGACTGGCCGGGAAGCGGCCGGCGAGGGGGGGATCGATCTCGACGAGGGCCAGGAGCTCGCCGACCCGGGCGCCGATCTTGTCGCGCTCCCATGCGGCCAGGCGCAGGGGCATGGCCACGTTCTCGGCCACGGTCATGTGGGGGAAGAGGCCGATGCCCTGGAAGACGTACCCGATCGACCGCCGCAACGCGTGGGGCTCGACGGAGGCGGCGTCCTTTCCCTCCACGACGACCCGCCCTGCGTCGGGCTCCACGAGGCGGTTGATCATCTTGAGGGTGGTCGTCTTGCCGGCGCCCGACCCTCCGACGAGGGCGAGCACCTGACCGGCCTCCACGTGGAAGCTGACGTCGACGACGGCGAGCGTCGATCCGTAGCGCCGGGTGAGGCCTTCGACCCGGATCATCGCGGACGGGCGCTCACTCGTCCTCGGCCAGGGCGTGGGCCTTCCGCCCGCCCCGGGCGACCCGCTCCAGGGTGTGCTCGGAGGCCATGAGGCGCGAGGCGAGGACGGTGCAGCGCTCCACGAGGGCGGCGACGCCTTCCCGGAGCTCGTGGCTCGTGCGGAGGACGTCCACGTTCGCCTCCATGTCCTCCGCCGTCCAGCCGCGCGAGTGTGCGACGTAGGGGAACTGCGGGAAGAGGAAGCCGAGCTCGGCGAAGAAGCCCAGCATCTGCCCGGCCACCGCCTGGACGTTGTCCTGGCCGCCGATGACGATGAAGCCCGCTACCTTGTCGCGGATGAGCACGCGGTCCCGGGTGGTGACCTGGTTCTGGATGCAGTTCATGCGCTCGGCCATCCGGTAGTAGAGCGAGCTCGCGGCGCCCCACCGGATGGGCGTCGCCACCAGGATGACGTCGGCCCAGTGGACGAGCGCCTCGTAGACGCGGTCGAGCTGGTCGCCGGGGTCCATCTGGGTGATCGAGCAGGGCCAGGTGCAGGCCTGGGCGCTCTTGGAGTAGTAGCCCTCGCAGGCCCGGAACGACAGCTCGCCGAGCCGGATGAGGCGCGTCTCGGCCCCGAGCGCTTCCCGCGCGTGGCCGACCGCGTGGGCGAGAAGCTCCTCCGAGCCGGAGTAGCGGGGGTTCGCCCGGTCCATCACCGTCGTGGAGAGTCCGGCCACCCGGACCGGGCCGGGCTCGCGCCGGACTGGACGAGCCAGCGGGTGAGGCTCGTGCGGGTTCTTGTGTCGGGGCGTGCGGGCGTTGGCGTCGACGAGGACGCGCCCGTTCTCGACCTTCGTCGCGTAGGACGGCACGCGGTCGTCCTCGAAGCCCGGCTCTCCCTCTCCCGTGCGGCGGTGGAACCTCCAGTTGTGCCACGGGCAGACGACGTAGTCGCCGTCGAGCCGACCCTCGCCGAGCGGGCCGCCCGCGTGGTTGCAGACCCCGGAGATCGCGCTCCAGGTGCCGTCCTTGTACACGAGCGCGATCGGCGTCGTCCCCGCCCGGACGCGGCTGACCGCTCTCGTTCGGAGCTCGTCGGCCGGACCGACGTCCTGCCATCTTTCCTCGGCCATCGGTCCTCCTCGTGAGACGCGCCCCGCACCTTACTTTCGGTTCCCCGGTGGCGCAAGGGCGGACTCCGAGGCGGAGTGGGATTCGCTTGACGCGAACCCGCGTCGCCCGTACGTTCACGAACATGGAAACCGTCGTCTGGGAGGCCCTGGGGAGAGTGTCGCCGCGCGGGCTCGTGGAAGCGCGCCTCCTCCTGCACCACGCCGTGCAGCTCGTGGCCGCCGTCGGGCGGAGCCTCGTGGCGCCCCGCCCCGACGACGGGCACACGAGCCTCGAGTGGCGTGCACGGACCCTCGCGGGACAGGAGGTGCCGGGCCCGCGTCCCTGGCGCGCCGCGCTCCTCACCGAGGGGCCGTCGCTGGCGGTGCTGGCCCGCGACGCGGAGGTGGCCCGGCTCGAGCTCTCCGGCCGGACGAAGGCGGAGGCGTTCGGCTGGCTCGCCGAACGCGCGGCGAGCCTGGGCGCGGCCGCCGATCGTCTGCGCCTCCAGGCGCCCTACACGATACCGGCCCATCCGGTCGGCGGCGGCGCGCCGTTCCGGCGGCTGGCCGACGACTCCCTGGCCGAGATCGCCCGCTGGTTCGCCGACGGGAACGCCCTCGTCCGGGCCGTCGTCGCCACCTGGCCCGGCGCGCAGCCGGTGCGGATCTGGCCGCACCACTTCGACGTCGGCTCCGTGCTCCCGCTCGCCGGCAAGCCTGGCGCGGAGGCTCCGTCCATCGGTGTCGGCCTTTCGCCGGGAGACGAAGGGATCCCCGAGCCGTACCTCTACGTGACGCGGTGGCCCGTCCCGCCGGCCGACTCGCTGCCCGCGCTCCCGGGTGGAGGACGCTGGCACCGCGAGGGATGGGTTGGCGCTCTTCTCACGGGCAGCGAGATCGTGGAGTCGGGCGGGGGCGGGGTCCAGGCCGCGTCGGCGGGCGCGTTCCTGACCGGCGCCGTCGAGGTGCTGCGCGCCCTTCGCCTATAGCGAGCGGGTGCAGCGGAACTTGGAGAAGACGTAGGGGTAGTGGGGCTGGAACCAGTTCCGGAAGGTCGGTCGAAGGAGGGCCCAGTCGGTCGCCCACGAGCCGCCGAGCAGGACGAAGTGACGGCCGTCGAAGAAGTCGGCAGAGTAGCCCGGATAGCGCGGCATCGCCTCGAAGCCCGGGAAGGGCGCGAAGGTCGAGCTCGTCCACTCCCAGCCGTTGCCGACCAGCTCGTGGACCCCCCACGCGCTCGCGCCTTCGGGGTGGGAGGCGACGGGCACGGGCGACGCGCGCCGGAAGTGGAAGCTGCCGCGCCGCTCGTCCGGAGGCTCCTCGCCCCACGGCCATCGACGCTCGTCGCCCGAAGGGGTCCCCCGCGCCGCGCGATGCCACTCCGCCTCGGTCGGCAGGCGCGCCTCCCTCCATCGCGCGTAGGCAGAAGCCTCGGCCCAGCTAACCTGGGCCGGCCAGTGGGCGGCCTGCCCGAAGGGCACGTCCTCGAGGAGGCTCCGCACGCGGAAGCCGTCGCCCGCCTGCACCCACGAGTGCGGCCGGTGGACGCAGCGGCGCATCCGCCACCCCCAGTCCTCCTCCCGCCACAGGCGCGGCTCGGCATAGCCCCCGTCGCGCACGAAGTCCAGCAGGTCGGCGTTCGTCACCGGGCGGTCGTCGATCGCGAACGGCGGAACCGGCGCTCGCCGCTCGGGGAACTCGTTGTCCCACCCGAATCGCAGGGAACCGGGCGCCGCGCCGAGGACCGCTTCTCCCCCGGGCACCTCGATCGGCTTCGACCTCGGCGGCTCGTCGTCCTCCGCGAGCTCCGGCCAGCCCGCCGGCCGCGTCTTCAGCGCGTGGCCGAGCTCCTGGACCATGTAGAGGAGGGTCTCGTGGTGCATGAGCTCGTGCTCGACGACCATCGCGACGACGGGGCGGCCCTCGCGCGGGAAGCCGGGGTCGGAGAGAGCCCCGGCCAGGTCCCGGCGGACGCGGTCGCGGTACTCGATCACCGCCGCTCGTTCCGGCCACTCGGCCTGCGGCGCGCAGGCGTCGACGCCGACGGGGTCGATTCCGCGCGCGAAGATCCCGTCGAGATCCGGCCGGAAGGGGGGCCATCCGAGAAAGCCGCGGCCGACGTGGTTCCACGCGAAGGCGGGAAGGTGGCCGAGGTAGAAGAGGAAAGGCTGGCGGAGGGCGATCGGCTGCTCGAGCCACGCACCGTCGGCCAGCAGGCCGAACAGCCGGTCGGAGCGCTCCCAGGCCGCCTTCAGGCGGTCGAGGGTCAACGGCGCCTCAGGAGCGCCGACGCGAAGAGGTGCTGGGGGTCGGTGATCCAGCGCTCGAGGGCGAGGCCACAGCCGGCGAGGCGGCCCGTGAAGGACTCCCGCGTGTACTTGCAGGACAGCTCGGTGCGAATCTCGCCTCCCGCCTGGAGGTCGAGGGTTAGCCCGGCCGCGGGAATGCGCGCCCGGACCTTCCGTCGCGCGCGCAGGCGCATCTCGATCCACTGCCGCCCGCCATCGTAGAAGGCCACGTGGTCGAAGTCCCACGGATCGAAGTCGGCGCCGAGGCGGTCGTTGAGGACGCGGAGGATGTTGCGGTTGAACTCCGCGGTCACCCCGGCCGAGTCGTTGTAGGCGGCGTGGAGGCGGGCCTCGTCCTTGACGAGGTCGACCCCGACCAGGAAGCCGTCGCCGGCCTCGAGCACGGCCGCCGCGGCGCCGAAGAACCAGGGCAGGTCGGCCGGATGCAGGTTCCCGACCGTTCCGGCCAGGAAGAGGAGCAGCCGGCCCCCGCCGGGCCCGAGCGAGGCGAGATCGCTCACGAAGTCGCCGGTGATCCCGCGCACGCGAGCCTCCGGGTAGTCACCCTGCAGCCTCTCGACCGACTCGCGCAGGTAGGTCTCGTTGATCTCGAGGAGGACGACGCTCTCCAGCCAGCCCCGGGAGCGCATCGCGTCGAGGAAGTGGCGGACCTTCCGGCCCGCGCCCGAGCCGAGCTCGGCGAGCTCGTAGGGCGCCACCGCCTCCACGACGGCCTCGGCGTGCTCCGAGAGTATCGCGCTCTCGGTGCGGCTCTGGTAGTACTCGGGCTGGCGCGTGATCTCGTCGAAGAGGGCGCTGCCACGCTCGTCGTAGAGGTACTTGCAGGGCAGCTCGGGCAGCCGCCTCGCGAGGCCGGCCCGAACCTCGGCGATCATGGTGGCCAGAGCCTGGTCCGCCGCGCGCGTGCGGCGGACGGGGTCGCCGCGGCGCACCTCAGGCACCTGATGCATGGGCTCGGTCACCTCCGGGAGACGGTTCCTCCGATTATGACCCCAAAAGAGCCCGGTCTGCGGCGACGGCGGCCGAGGCAGCCCGACGGTGGGACGCGCGCGCCGCCGACTACGGCCGGGGCGGGGCGGGAGGGGCGAGATCGATCGAAGGCGTGCGCCAGGTCTCCGGGTCGGCCTGCACGCCGGCCTTGTAGTTCAGGACGTCCACGCGCTCGGGCACGACCTTGATCAGGACGAGGTTCTTGAGGCCGGGGAAGGCCTGGTCCCAGTAGGCCCTCTTGCGCTTCAGGATCTCCTGCATGTCGTCGATCAGGACGGCGTGGCCGGTGAGCTGGACGTACCCGATCGCCTTGGCGTGATCGGAGTAGTAGAGGGCGACCCTCGGGTCCCGGCGCATCTCCTGGACCTTCCGGCTCCGCGTGTTGGTGGCGAACCAAACCGTCATGTCCTCTTCCGGCGGGAAGGGGTTCATCGTCCGCACCTGGGGACGCCCCGCCTCGTCGATCGTGACGAGCGCGCAGTAGGTCTGCGCGCCCATGATCTCGCGGGCCGCGGCGAGGATCCGGGCGCGATCGCCCGCGGGGGAGGACGGCTTGTCCTGCGCCGCGGCCAGGGACGCGGCGAGAGCGACCGGCAGGATGCACGTGACGAGCGGGAGGGTTCGCTTCATGGTGCCGGGCACGGTATCGGGCCGGCGCGAGTGGGGTCAATGAGCCGTGGGATCCAGAAACGGACCCACGACCCCGGAACCGGGCCGCTCGCGTTTCCGTAACAGTCGAAGGGCCGTCGCTCAGCCGCGAACGGTTCGCGCATCGGAGATCCAACGGAATGACCACACTCGTCGCCAGTGCCGCCGTTCTGGCCGCGTTCGTCGCCACATCTCCAGAGCCGGCTCCCGCGCCGGTGACGGTCGCCGAGATCGCGGGCCTGTGGGCGGGGACGCTGACCCACGCCGGCGAGACCGAGTCGATCGCGCTGGAGCTCGAGCCCGGCGCGGACGGCCAGGTCCTCATCAGGTTGTCGGTGCCTCTTGCCCACGTCGACCGGGCCCCGATCGGCCGCGTCGCCGCCCAGATCGACGGCCGCGAGGTGCGCCTGGGACCCTTCGCCTTCCGTTACGACCGCGAGGCAAAGGCTCTCGACGGAACCGCGCCCCGGGACATCGTGCCGCTCTACGAGATCCCGCTCACCCTCCACCGCGTCGAGCGCTTCGACGTTCCCGCCCGTCCTTCGATCGAGGCCCCGCCCGCGACGCCGGTCTGGACCTTCGACGCCGGCTCGCCCCTCTGGGCGGGGGCCACGTACGCCGACGCGACCGTGTACGGAGGCGGGCAGGACGGGCGCCTGCACGCGCTCGACGCGCGCACGGGGAAGGAGCGGTGGTCGTTCCGGGCCGGAGGCCCGATCCGGACGCGGGCCGCAGTGTCGGAATCGGAGGTGTACTTCCAGGCCGACGACGGGTACCTCTACCGGCTCGCCGCGGCGACCGGCGCGGAGCGCTGGCGGGTGCGCGTCGTCGAGAAGCCGATCGAGCGCCTGCCGTTCGACGACCCGAAGTCGCGCTTCGACCGCTTCGGGTCGGACGTGACCGTGGCCGGAGGTCGACTCTACCTCGGCACGCACGACGGGCGGCTGCTGGCCGTCGACCCCGCGCGCGGCGACCGGATCTGGGAGTACGGGACCGGCGACAGCGTCCTCGCCGCGCCGGCCGTCGAGGCCGGCCGCGTCTTCTTCGGCTCGTTCGACGGATGGGTCTACGCGCTGGACGCCGCCACCGGGAAGCTCCAGTGGAAGCGTGACACGCGGGGGGCGGTCGTCTCGACTCCGGCCGTCGTCGGCGACCGGCTGATCGTCGGCAACCGCAGCTACGACCTCCTGGGACTCGACGCCCGCACCGGCGAGCCGGCGTGGACCCGCTACGTCTGGTTCTCGTGGGTCGAGTCCTCGGCCGCGGCGAAGGACGGCGTCGTCTACGTCGGCTCGTCCGACGCCGCAGTCGTTCAGGCCTTCGACGCCCGAACCGGCGAGCGACGCTGGAAGACGGACGTCTACGGCTGGGCGTGGGGTCAGCCGGCCGTCACCGGATCGCGCGTCTACGCCGGGACGGCCAGCCAGAAGGGCTACCTCGCCGGCCACCGGGGCCTGGTGGTGGCGATGGACCGGGCGACCGGTCGCACCGTCTGGTACTACGCCGCCGAGCCCGCCTCGAGCGGCTCGTACGGCTTCCCCGGCTCGCCCGCGGTGGGGGAGGGGCTGGTCTTCGCGACCGGCCTCGACGGCAGGGTTTACGCCTTCACGCAGTAGGTCTCGTGCGGAGGCGGAGCGGCGCCGCCGGAACGTGCTGGACAAGGACCTCCGCAATGCCGCAGAATGCCGGTCTCTAGTGGAGCAGGTCGCCTCGTGAGAACACAGGTCTTCAACCCGGCCGCACCGAGGGGCGCCGCGACCGCCATCGCGTGCCTCGTCGGCGCGGCCATCCGCGCGGAGGGCAGAGCACCCTAGAGCCCGGGCCAGACCGAACGCCGCCCGTCAGGCCTTCCAGGGTGCGAGCCCCGGAAGGCCTTTTCTTTTCGGGCAGAGGCGGCAGGAACGGGAAGAGGAAGTGGACGAGATGCACGACGCCCGACGGACGAGCGAGAGCGGGCCGGAGGACGCGAAGGCACCCACGGGCCGTCCGACCGAGCGGCGGGAGTCTGCCTGGTCGCTCTTCGGAAAGGCCGTGCGCGGCACCACCGAGGACTACACCGAGGGCAGCCTGAATCGCGCGGTCTTCCTCCTCTCCGTCCCGATGATCCTCGAGATGGTGATGGAGTCGGTGTTCGGCCTGACGGACGTCTTCTTCGTCGGTCGGCTGGGGCCGGACGCGGTCGCCGCGGTCGGCCTGACCGAGTCCCTCCTGACCGTCGTCTACGCGGTCGCGATGGGCCTCTGCATGTCGACGACCGCCCTCGTCGCGCGCCGCATCGGGGAGAAGCGGCCCGAGGACGCCGCCCGCACCGCCGTGCAGGCGGCGGCGGTCGGCCTCGCGGTGTCCGCCTTCTTCGCCGTCGCGGGAGGCGCGGGAGCAGGAGAGCTCCTGAAGCTCATGGGCGCGCCGCGGTCCGTCGTCGAGACGGGCCGTGGCTTCGCCGTCTGCATGTTCGCCGGCGACGCCTCGATCGTGCTCCTCTTCGTCCTGAACGCGGTCTTCCGCGGGGCCGGGGACGCCACCGTCGCGATGCGCGCGCTGTGGATCGCGAACGGCGTCAACGTCGTCCTCGACCCCTGCCTCATCTTCGGCCTCGGGCCCTTCCCGCGACTCGGTGTGACGGGGGCGGCGGTCGCGACGACGCTCGGCCGCTCCGTGGGCGTGGCCTACCAGCTCCGCGCCCTGGCCTCGGGCCGGCGGCGGGTGCGGGTCGAAAGGCGCCACCTCCGGCTCGATCGGGAGCGGATGCTCGGCCTCGTCCGGCTCTCGGTCGGAGGGGTGGGCCAGTTCCTGATCGGCACCGCGAGCTGGCTCGGCCTCGTGCGCATCCTCTCCCTCTTCGGGGCGGCGGCGCTCGCGGGCTACACGATCGCCCTGCGCATCATCGTCGTGGCCCTCCTGCCGTCGTGGGGGATGAGCAACGCGGTGGCGACGCTCGTCGGCCAGAACCTCGGCGCGCGGCGGCCGGAGCGCGCGGAGCGCGCGGTGTGGCTGGTCGGCCTCTACAACATGGTGGTCCTGCTCGTCGTGATGGCGGCCTTCCTCGCCGCGGCGCCGCGGCTCATCGCCCTCTTCAGCGCCGACCCCGAGGTCCGCGAGCGGGGCGCGCTCTGCCTGCGGGTCGTGAGCTACGGCTACGCCTTCTACGCCTGGGGCATGGTGCTCGTCCAGGCGTTCAACGGCGCGGGGGACACGGTGACGCCGACCTGCATCAACCTCGTCTGCTACTGGCTCTTCCAGATCCCGCTCGCCCTCGTCCTCGCGCGAGGGCTCGGCTGGGGGCCGCTCGGCGTCTTCCTCGCGATCACGCTCGCCGAGTCGCTGCTGGCGGTCGTCGGCCTCGCCGCCTTCCGGCGGGGGGCATGGAAGGGCCGGGCCGTTTGAGGAGGGTGTTCGACGGGCGTCAGCCGCGCGAGGAGCCGCTCGGGCGACCGGGCCAGAGGAAGGCCGGGAGCCGGGCCACGGCTTCCGGCCCGAGCGCCTCCGCCTGCCTCGCGAGATCGGCGCAGCCGGCGTGCAGGAGGCTCGTCCGCCGCTGCGGGCGCGCGCCCGGGGCGGCACGCGCGTACGGCACCCCAGGATCGGCCGTGAGGGGGCGACGGCAGAGAGGGCACTCGGAGGGGGGCGGCCCGTCGTCGCCCTCGTCGCCCTGGGCCGCCCGCAGCAGCGAGCGGCGGTGAGCGCGGTAGACGGTGAGCCATTCGCGGTGCTGGCGGGTCTCCCGTTTGCCGGTCGGAAACGGCGGGAGGCCTTCGGCGCCCGGGGAGACGCCGTAGCGCCTGCAGTAGGCGAGCACCCGGGAGCGAACCTGGTCTTCGGTGAGAGGCGGACGGCCCACGGCGCAGTCTCGCGCGGCGCGTCCATTTTGTCAACCTATTTGACAACCACTATAATATGCATTATCGGAAGTTAGTTCGGCCCCTTTGGCGACCTTCCAACCGCCCTTCCCAGTCCTCCGAAACCGCGCGGCTCTCTCCCTGCGCTAGAATGGGCGCGCGGAGAGGCGGTCAGCGAGGGCAAAGACCATGGCCAAGCGAGTGCTCGTCGTCGACGACCACGTTCCCACGCGTGCCCTGATCCGGACGATCCTCGAGGCCGAGAAGACCGACCAGTTCGAGGTCTTCGAGGCGGGCACCGGGACCGAGTGCCTGAAGTCTGCGGACAAGCAGGGCCCGTTCGACCTCGTGCTCCTGGACGTGAACCTTCCCGACATGGACGGCTACTCCGTGTGCCGCGCCCTGCGCCACGTGGACAAGAAGGTGCCCATCGTCTTCGTGACCGCGAAGGGCGACCTCAAGGACTACACGGCCGGCCGCGAGGCGGGCGGCGACTCCTACCTGGTGAAGCCGATCGCCCGTGCCGCTCTCCGCTCGATCGTCAACCTCTTCACCTCGATCGAGCGGTCGACGCGTAACGGGCTCGGCTCGTAGGCCGATGATCACCCCGGCCGCCGCCGGGCCTCTCGGCCACATCGCCCTCGTCCACGAGAACCAGGAGCAGTCCGAGGAGCTGGCCCGCCTCCTCCGCACGGCCGGCCACCGGGTGACCGTCGTCGTGCCCGGCCGCCGCATCGTCCAGAGCGTCGTGGACTGCTCGCCCGACCTGCTCCTCGCCTCTCACTCGCTCGGCGACCCGTCGATGGCCTCCGTGGTGAAGGGCGTGCGGCAGGCGCTCGGGGGCGACGTGCGCATCCTCGTCCTCTACGGCTTCGACCCCCAGGGCGTCCCGCCCGACGTCGACGACGTGCAGCGGGCCGAGCCCCTCCAGCCCACCGAGCTGCAGATCCGCGTCTCGCGCCTCCTGCGCGAGCTGGCCGAGCGCCGGGTCCTCCAGAAGAAGACGAGCGAGCTCCTCGGCCTCTACAAGATGTCGTGGGCGTTCTCGCTGGCCGGGGGCGCGGAGGCCCTCTACGGCCACCTCGCCCGCCACAGCGCGGAGATGCTGAAGGCGGAGCGAGGCCTCGTCCTCCTCTACGACTCGGAGCGGCGGCAGCTCGTCGGCCAGCCCCCCGGCTTCGGCCTCCGGCCCGAGGAGGTGCTGCGCGTCCGCTACAAGGTCGACGGCGAGGCGGACGGGCGCTGGAACTTCCGGAAGAACGGTCCGCTCCTCTCGAACAAGGCCCAGGCGGACACGCGGCTCCTCCCCGACCTCGTGGCCGACCTGCAGCTCCAATCGCTGATGGTCGCTCCGATCACCCGGGGGCCGAAGATCCTCGGCCTCCTCGGGGTGGCGGACCGGACGGGGCGGGCGCCGTTCACGGACGACGACCTGAACCTCCTCCTCGCCCTCGCCGGCCAGGCCACGATCGCGGTCGAGAACCTGCGCCTGCACGACGAGATCAAGAAGGCGAACACCCTCCTCCAGGAGTACGACCGGCTCAAGAGCGAGTTCGTGGGCATCGTGGCCCACGACTTCCGCCGGCCGCTCATGGCGATCCGCGGCTTCGCCGAGCTCGTGCTCGAGGAGCAGGACCTGCCCCCGGAAACGCGCCAGGAGTTCATGCGGACGGTGATCAGCGAGACGGACCACCTCGCCCTCCTCGCGAACGACACGCTCCTCATCACCCAGATCGAGACCGGCCAGCTGAGCTTCAACTTCCGCGAGGTGGACGTGGGCCCCTTCCTCCTCGAGGCGGTGCCGCTCGGCCTCTCCGACCACTCGGTCCTCATGGACGTGCCGCCGTCGTTCCCGAAGATCTGGGCCGACCCCGACCGCCTGCGCCAGGTGCTCACGAACCTGGTCTCCAACGCGGTCAAGTACTCCCCCTCCGGCGGCTCGATCGTCGTGAGGGTGCGCGAGCGCGGAACCATGCACGTGGTGATCGAGGTGATCGACCACGGCCTGGGCATCCCCTCGGAGCAGGTCGGGAAGCTCTTCCAGAAGTTCGCCCGCGTGCGCACCGAGGGCCACCTGAAGGTCTCGGGCACCGGCCTCGGCCTCTACATCTGCCGGCTCATCGTCGAGGGCCACGGCGGGCAGATCTGGGTCGAGTCGGAGCTCGGCAAGGGGAGCACGTTCGGGATGTCGCTCCCCGTGGACGCGCGGCTCGCCCAGCGGCCGCTCCTCCCGGCGGAGAGGGGGCGGGCCGACTCCCCCGCCGAGGATCCGAAGCCACTCCCCTGACCCCGAGGCGAGGCCGACGAGCCGCGTCCCCGCGCCCGCGAGCCTCCCTCTAGCGCCGCTTCAGGAGCCGCTCGACCTCCGACAACCTGGCGTCGATCGTGACCGGCGGGTTGCGGTGGCGGCCGGCCCTCGCGTGGAAGTCCATCACCACTCCGGGGTCCTTGAGGACGTGTCCGGTCAGGACGGCGACGACGGAGTCGCGGGCGCGGATCACACCGAGCCGCGCGAGCCGCCGCGCCCCGGCCACGGCCGCCGCCGAGGCCGGCTCGCAGCCGATCCCGGCCGCGTCGACCACGGCCTTCGCCTCCAGGATCTCGCGGTCGGTGACCGAGGCGACGAGGCCTCGCGTCTCGCGGATCGCCCGCACGGCGCGGTCGTGGCTGGCCGGGTCGCCGATGCGGATCGCGGTGGCGACCGTCTCCGCGCGCACGCGGTAGCGCCGGCGAAAGCCCCCCCGGAAGCTGCGGTAGAAGGGGTTCGCCCCCGCCGCCTGCACCGAGACGAGGCGCGGGACACGGCGGACGAGGCCCCGCTCGCGTGCCTCGCGCAGGGCCTTGCCGAAGGCCGAGGTGTTGCCGAGGTTGCCGGCCGGGACGACGATCCAGTCGGGCGGCTCCCAGGCCCGCTGCTGGAGCATCTCCCAGACGATCGTCTTCTGCCCCTCGATGCGCCAGGGGTTGATCGAGTTGAGGAGGGCGATGCCGAGAGCCTCCGAGGCCTCGCGCGCGAGCCGCAGGCAGGCGTCGAAGTCGCCCCGCACGAGGAGCGTCCGGGCCCCGTAGGCGAGGGCCTGGGCGAGCTTGCCCGCCGCCACCTTCCCCGCGGGGACGAAGACGAGGGCCGGGAGCCCGGCCTGCGCCGCGTACGCCGCCATCGAGGCCGATGTGTTGCCGGTCGATGCGCACGCGACGGCGGTCGCCCGTGCGCGAACGGCCTGGGTCACCGCCACCGTCATGCCGCGGTCCTTGAAGGAGCCGCTGGGGTTCAGCCCCTCGTGCTTGAGGGCGAGGTCCGCGTGGCCGACGAAACGCGCGATCGTTTCGCGGCGGTAGAGCGGCGTGTTGCCCTCGGGGTGGGTCAGGGTCGGCCCCGGGCCCGGGAGGAGGAGCTCCCGGAAGCGCCAGACCCCGCTCCCCTGCACCGCTGGGTCGCCGTCGCGGCGGCGGCGGTCGAAGCGCGCCCGGAGCGAGGCACCAGACTCGCGGGCGCGATGGACCACGTCAAGGAGACCACCGCATGGGCAGTCGGACCGGGGGACGAGAGCCGGCAGCTCGCGGCCGCAGGCCGTGCAGCGCAGGATGGGCGCTCTCGTCTTCACTCGAGCCGCGCCCCCTGGGTGTCGACGCCGGCGACGTGGAGGCGGGCGGTGACGCGCTCCCGCTCGTAGGCCGACAGGACCGCGCGCCCGACCTCGTCCTCTCTCCCCTCGGGCGCGACCGCGAGGAGGGTCGGCCCCGCACCGCTCACCGCGACCCCGAAGGCGCCGGCAGCGAGCGCTCCCTCGCGCGCACGGGCGTACCCGGCGTAGAGCGGGATCCGGGAGGGCTCGGCCACGCGATCGACCATCGCCGCGCGGAGGAGGCTCCCGTCGCCCCGTTCCAGGGCCAGCACGAGGCCGGCGAGGGCCGAGGCCTGCCCCACCGCGTCGGCCCGCGGGACGCTCGCGGGCAGGACGGCCCGGGCCCGGGCGGTCTCGACGCCGTAGGCCGGGATCGCGAAGACGAGCCGCAACGAAGGGTGGACGGTGAGACGGGCGTAGCGCAGGGGGGCCGTGCCCAGGACCACCACCGCGCCCCCGAGAAGGGAAGGGGCCACGTTGTCGGGATGGCGGCCCGCGACCACGGCCTCCGCCTCCAGCGCGGCGCACAGGAGCGCCTCGGGGTCGAGCGGGCAGTCGAGGACAGCGTTGACGGCCATCGCGCCCGCCACGGCGGACGCCGCGCTGCCGCCGAGCCCCCCCGAGAGCGGGAGGCCCTTCGAGACCCGGAGCTCGAGGCCGATGGCGGCCGTGGCCCCGGCGCGTCGGAGGACCTCGGCCGCGGCGAGCGCGGCCGTGTTCCGGCGAGCATCGCAGGGGATCCGGGGGTCCGACACCGAGAGGACCCGGACGCCGGGGGCGGGAGAGAGCACCGCCTCGACGCGGTCGCCGATCCCGGTGATCGCGATGCCCAGGCAATCGAAGCCCGGGCCCACGTTCGACGTGGACCCCGGCGCGTAGCAG
>DATJYX010000025.1:0-2617 GCA_035577965.1 Vicinamibacteria bacterium
ACGCCGACCCTCCGCGTCCAGGAGGGTCTCGTAGTCCTTCGCGAGGAGCTGCGAGAACCCGGCGATCGCCCGCAGGGGCGCGCGCAGGTCGTGCGAGACCGAGTAGCTGAAGGCCTCCAGCTCCAGGTTGGCCGCCTCGAGGGCCGCCGTCCGCTCGGCCACCCGCCGCTCGAGGTCCGCGTTGAGCCGTCGGATCTCCTCGTCGCGGCGCTTGCGCTCCGTGATGTTGTCGAACACGGCGACGAAGTGCCCGGGCTCCGGCCGGTAGGCGGAGATCGAGAACCAGATGCCGAGGGCGGGCACCCACGTTTCCAGGTGTTCGGGCTCGCCCGTCGCGATGACTCTCGCGTAGGCCGCGAAGAGCTCGGGATTCGTTTCCCGGATGCCTGGGATGACCTCGGTCACCCGACGTCCCGTCACGCCGGCGAGCCCCGTCAGCCGTTCGAAGGCCTCATTGACCTCGAGGTAGACGAAGTCGACCGGCGAGCCGTCCTCGAACAGCATGCGGCAGAGGGCGACGCCGTTCAGCATGTTCGCGAACAGGGATCGGTACCGAACCTCGCTGGCCCGGATCGCCCCTTCGGCCCGCTGGCGCTCGGTGACGTCCCGCACGACGAGGCTCGCCCGGGCCTCGCCGCCCTGCGCGGGGATGAGCACGCTCGAGAGTTCGCCTTCGAAGGTGCTGCCGTCGCGGCGCCGGAAGCGGAGGAGCCCCACGAACCGACCCTTGCGCTCCCTCTCTGCGAGCGCGGGCAGGAGGCGGGGGTCGCCCAGATCCAGGAAATCGTCGCGGGTGAGGCCTCGGAACTCCTCGAGCGTCCAGGCGAACATGGCGAGGGCCGCCGGATTCGCGTCGAGCACGCGGCCCCCGGCGACGGCGAGGATCACGCCGTCCTGGTTGGCCTCGAAGAGCGAGCGGTACCGTGCCTCGCTCTCCCGCAAGGCCTGCTCGGTGCGCCGGCGCGCGGCCACGTCGCGGATGATCGAGACGAGGAGCCGCTCGCCATCCATCTCCACGGCCCGGGCCGCCACCTCGACCGGCAGCTCTCGCCCGTCGCGGGTGACGTGCACCGACTCCCACAGCCACTCGCTTTCCGACCCCACCGCCGACAAGAGCCGGGCGACCTCTTCGGGCGACTTGTCGAGACGGAGCATGGACACGTGGAGGCCCTGCAGCTCCTCGCGGGAGTATCCGTAGAGGTCCGCGGCGCGCCGGTTGGCGTCGCGGATGGAGCCGTCGGCGCCCACGAGGAGGATGGCGTCGGAGGCCTCGTCGAGGAGAACCGAGAAACGGGCCGCGGTACGGGTGAGGGCGGCCCGGGCGCGCGCCTCGAGGGCCAGCCAGCCGCCGGCCAGGGCCAGGATCAGCCCCGCGGCGATCCCCGAGGCGGCGAGAGCGGCGAAGCGCACGCTCTCCCGCGCGCCGGCGAAGGCCTCGGTCACGTCGACCTTCGCCACGATGCCCCAGGGTGCGCTCTTCACCCGGCAGGTGATCGCGAGCACCTCGTGCCCCTGGTAGTCGCGGAACACGCCGAACGCACTCCCTCCCCGGAGCGCAGCGGCGGAAACCAGGCGAGGGGTGGCGAGCGGCAGTCGCACGCTGGCGGACGGCAGGGCGACCCCCCGCAACGGGCTCAGGTAGACCACGTCCTGTCCGTCCTGGCGCACCAGAAGAGTCTCCTCGGTCGCCGAGGCGAGCGGCTGATGCCGCAGCACCGGGTAGAGCCAGGCCTCGGGGTCCATCGTGAGGAGCACGACTCCGGCCAGCCGCTGCCCGGTCTCCGCGGAGACGGGAGCGGCGAAGGCCAGGAGCGGGCCGGTGCCTCCGTTCAGGCAGAACTCCGGGGACGGCTCCCCCGTCTCCATCACGCGGCGCACGAGCGCCCGACACCCGGGCCCCATCCGCGGATCGCCGCCGCCGCCGACGAGGGGTCGTCCTTCCCTGTCGAGAACGACCGCGCCCACGTAGCCACCGTTGGCCGCCATCGCCGCCAGCAGCTGGCGGAGGTGGGACAGGAGGCCCGTGACCGAGGCCCCACGCTCCTGCCCCGTTGTCGCGAGGCGCCGTACCGACGGGTACTCGGCGACGGTGCGGGCGTGATCGAGGCCGTCGAGGACGAAGCGCTCGATGGAGATCTCGCGATCGTCGGCCATCGCCGAGAGCTGGGCCCGCCAGCGGTCGAGGGCCCGTGCCCGCTCGCGCCGAGCGAACGCCGTCACCAGTCCCGAGACGGAGACGATCATCACCACGACAACCGCGGCGGCGGCCGGCCACTGCACGAGCCGTCCAGCGCCGCGCGACCGACGCGTCACCGCCGTTCCTCGGGCAAGGCGGCCTGTCCCCGGATGGTCACGGCCATCGTGCCCCCTTCGTGTCCGGCCGGCGCTCGGCGCCGGCAACCCCAAGGTCGATTCTGCTCCTGGTCGTCGCGGTCCGCCGCCGAACGGTGCACCCGGCGTAGACACACGGTGCCCTAGACCCTATGGAACGACCGGCTCGCGATCGTAGGATCGCGGGTTAGCGCCTTGCGGCACCAGAGCCGCATACGAAAGGAGCCGGTCTTGCAGAAGGGTATCACCTGGGTTGGGCTGGACGCCCACAAGTCGGCGATCAACG
>DATJYX010000026.1:0-12608 GCA_035577965.1 Vicinamibacteria bacterium
CTGCTGGTCGGTGATCGGTTGGCCGTCGATCGAGAAGCTCATCTGCGCGTGATCGCCGAGGGAGTGGAAGAAGCCGTCCGAGTCGGCCACCACGGCGGGAGAGGAGAGCGTGACGACGTCGGAGAGCCCGGACGCGATCGAAGTCAGCGGCATCTTCGAGAAGAGCCGGTTGTCCACGTCGGAGTGCGCTGAGGGGGTGGTTTCGAGCAGCGGCTGCTCTGCGGTCACGGTGACCGACGCGTGCTGCGCCTCGATGGCCATTCTGACCTCGACACTCACGGGCACGGAACTCCGAACGGTCAGGTCTCGACGGTCCGGCTGGAAGCCGGGCGCGTCGACCTGGAAGCGGTAGGCATTCGGGGGGACGTTCGTGAAGTGGAACTCACCGGAAGCCGAGGTGATGGCCTCCCGCCGATACAGGGTCAAGTCGTTGGACAGGCTCACGCGGGCGTCGACGATGGGGGCGCCGGTCGCATCCGTGACCGTCCCGCCAATGGTGCCGGCACTGCCGAGAGACTGGCCGAAGGCGCAAGGCCGAAGGATGAACAGGAAAGCAGCGAGGGTCAGGATCGCCAGAGCGGACCTTGGCAGCACGGGAGCCTGGGCCCGCGAATTGTCTGAAGCGGCGGTGGAACGGGGAAAAGACCTGCGAAGGGGCGGATTCATGGGAGCTTGCCTCCAAGGAAGCGGTCTTCGAGTTGGGTAGACGCCAAGAGGGACTAGGAATCACGAAGGCGGGGGGGCGCCTGAGGACGGCCGAAAGGAGAGGCGCCAGGCGCACCGCGGACCTATAGTCACTCGGAACCAGGCACACCGGTTCGTGGCCGTGCGCGCTGCACCCCGCGCGCCGTCTCTTGCGAGCATCTCCTCTGTCGGTGCACCTCACGACTGGTCCGGCATCTCCGAGACGCGAGGATAGGCAAGGCTGGGCCAAGCGCCCCAGGCCAATCCGGTGAGCCGCTGTCTGGAGCCCATGAGCGGGCGGCGCGGGCCCACGGGCGGCGCGACCCTGGCCGATGGCCCCTTCCCCTAGTGCAGGATTCGAGTCACGACGTAGATGCAGGCGGCCCCGAGGCAGGTCAGTGCGATGGCCCAGGGCGAGCTACGCCCGGAGTGGGCTTCGGGCAGGATATCGGCCGCTCCGATGTACAGGAGGAAGCCACCGAAGAGGCCCAGGTAGATGGCCAGTGCGGTCGGGGGCAGGTGAACGAACAGCGTGGAGGCGGCGCCCGCAATGGGGGCGAGCGCGTCGAGCGCGAGCATGCCGAGCGCCCGGCTCGGCGCATTCTGGTGGACCAGCATCAGACTGACCGTGTTGATGCCGT
This sequence comes from Vicinamibacteria bacterium, assembly GCA_035577965.1. GTDB lineage: Bacteria > Acidobacteriota > Vicinamibacteria > Fen-336 > Fen-336 > DATBSL01. The sequence continues at coordinate 1,326 of DATJYX010000026.1, forward strand.
CGGCAAAGTCGTGGGCCAGGACGGCGAGCGCGACGACGGCGCCCGTGCCCGCGGAGACCTGGAAGGCGAACCCGATTCCGAGTCCGTCCATGAAGCTGTGACCGGCCAAGGCCAGGGCCGAGAGGAAGCCCACCGCGGGATGATGGTGCCCGGCGTACGTCTCCTCCTGACCCTGGTGAATGAGAAGCAGCTTCTCTGCAGCGTGAAAGGCCAGGAAGCCGACAACGAGCGCGACCATCGAGGCGTCGACGCTACGGCCCAGTTGGCCGTTCAGAGCGACGATCTCCGGGATCACGTCGAAAGCGACGACCCCCAGCAGCACGCCCGCAGTGAAACCCAGGACGAGACGACGGCGCGATCCGGCCTTGAGGGCGAACAGGCCCCCGGCCACGGTGGTGAGGAACGCCAGCATCGCCGTGCCCAGTGCGCTCACGATCGACGGACCCTCACGCTGATCACCTTCCGCGAGAACGTCCCCAGGTCCAGCCCGGCAAGGACTCCAAGGAAAGCACCTGCCGCGCGGAGAGTCGACCGTTCGCCGCGCCGCGACGCCTGAGCCGCACGCGAGCGACCCATGCACCGAGCGGAAAGCCTCGCTCGACGTGCCTCTGGGGCACGCGGGCGTGTCCAACTCGGTGGACGAAACGCAAGAGAAGCGAGTAGGCCCGCTCGAACTCCTCGCCGCGAACGTCCCAGGTCCATGCCGGAAGGCGTTCCAGGCGCTTCGCTCTGGCCGGACCCAGGCGGCCCTCGCGGTAGTCAGCGCGGCGGCGGCTGACCCAGGTCCCGAGCCGAAACCCGTCCTCGGTGTGCTGCGCTGGCACGCGGGCGTGCCCCTCACGCGCCACGAACGCCCGCAGGCGCAGCAGCCCCTCGACGAACGGCTCGCTTCCCGGCTGCCAGGTCCAGCCGTGGATCCGCCAGAGCCTGAGCACTTGAGCCTCCGGAAGCCGTCCGGCGCGGCGCTCGTGGCGCCGATGGGCGACCCAGGAGCCGAGCCGAAAGCCCAATTCGACGTGATTCACCGGTACCCGCGCATGGCCCTCGCGCTCAACGAAGCGCTCGAGATGGCGGATGCCCTGGGCAAAGCGCCCGTCGAGGGGATGCCAGGCCCAGCCCGGGAAGCGACGGTCATCCTCGAGGACACGAACCTGTTCCGGGCTGAGGAAGCCACGTCGGTAGCGCCCCCGGTAGTACGTCGCCCGGTGGCCAAGCGCGAAGTTCCCGACGGTCTCCGAATAGAGGACGGCGGCGTGCCCCTTCCTGCTCACGAACTCGTGGAGCAACTCGAGGAACTGCTCGAACGCGACGGAGAATCGACGCTTGGCCTTCAGCCTGGTCGTCAGGGCTCGCCGGTTGCGCGGCGCGGCCCGCCGGGCCTGGACTCGGGCCTGGACGATGACCGACTTCACGAGCGTGTCACGGCCGCCGGCCGCGCCGCCGAAACCGCTCACCCCGAGAACCGCGGTCGCGCCCCGGCATCACGGCGGCGCCGTTCCCGCAGCCTTCTTGGCCGGCGCGCGCTGGACGAGACGCAGGCGCGTGCCCCCTTCTCCCGGCTCGATCACGTAGACCCGCATGCGCGGCATCAGCCGGTCGAGCGTCTCCAGGTAGACGCGCTGCCGGAACAGCTCCGGCGCCCGCGAAGCCTCGGAGCGCACGGCCGCGAACCGGTCGGCATCGCCCCGGGCGGCCTCGACACGCCGGTTCCGTTCACCCGCCGCCCCGGAGGTCAGTGTCTCCGCATCCCCGCGTGCGCGAGGCACGACCTCGTTCGCGTATCCCCGGGCCTGGTTGACGAGCTTCTCCCGGTCGCTCCGCGCGTCCTGGACGTCCTGAAACGCCGCGATGACCGCGGGCGGCGGCTCGGCCGAGCGCAGCGCAAGCGAGACGACGTGGACCCCGGCGCCGTAGGCGTCGAGAAGGCTTTGCGTCCGCTTGCGGACGCGCTCCAAGAGCGCGGCCCGTCCCGTGGTGAGCACGTCGTCCACGGCCGCGCTGGCCAGGCATTCTGTGATCGCGGTCTCCGTCGCGCGCCGCAGGATCTCTGGAGACTCGGCCGTCCCGATCAGGTAGCGGAAGGGATCCGAGACCTGGTACTGCAACGCCACGCGCACGGATAGGACGTTGGTGTCACCCGTGAGCCAGAGGGTGTCTTCGAGGGGGATCTCCTTCCCCTCCCGTACCTCGAACCCCACCGCCATCGTGAAGGTCCGGGTCGCCTCCACCCGGACCACACGCTCGACGCCGCGGGGGCAAAAGTGAAGTCCCGGCCGCAACAGCTCCGGGACCGGGGTCCCGAAGCGCAGCACGACCGCCAGCTCCGAGGGGCGCACGGTGTAGGTGCTGGCGGCGCACCATCCGGCGAAGGCCAGGAGAACCAGGAGGCGGGCGACGTGGCCGGGACCTGTTCTCACTTCGACTGTCCGCCGCCGCTCCTCGAGCCCGATGGCCCTTCGGTGAGCAGGCGCAGCAACTGCGAATCGCCCGGAAGGATCAGGGTCGTCTTCTCGTCGAGCACCTTGTCGTAGGACTCGAGCGTGCGGAGAAACCGGTACAGCTCCGGATCCCGCCCGACGGCACCGGCGTAGATGCGCGCCGCCTCCGCTTCCCCTTTGCCCTTGAGCTCGGCCGCGGTCCGGTAGGCTTCGGCCAGCAGCTTGGACCGCTCCTGCTCGGCCTCGGCCCGGATCTTGATGGCCTCCTCCTCTCCCTCGGAACGGAAGCGGCGGGCGATCCGCTCGCGCTCGGCCCGCATGCGGTTGAAGACCGCCTCCCGGTTCTGCTCCGGAAAGGCCAGGCGACGGATGCCGACGTCGACGACCCTGAGGCCGTAGTCCTCGCCGGCGCGCTGCCGGACCTTCTCCGCGATCCCGGCCGCCGTTTCGGCCAGGTGGGCCTCGTTCTCGGCCGCGGAGACGAGCCGGCTGAACGGCACGCGGCCGAGGGCGGTCCCGAGCTCGGAGGCCACGAGGTCCGCGACGCGTGCCTCGGCGTTCTCCCGGGTGTAGAGCTTCTGGATGAAGCGGAGGGGATCCTCGACCCGCCAGACGACGAACGACGAGATCACGACGTTCTTCTTGTCCTCGGTCAGGAACTCGGCGGTCGGCGGATCGAAATAGAGGAGGCGGGCGTCGAGGCGCGTCACTTCATCGACGAGGGGCAGCTTGAAGTGCAGTCCTGGCTGCTGAATCACCTCGACCGGCCGGCCGAAGCGTGTCCGCACGGCGCACTGCGTGGCGTCCACGACGAAGGGAGCTCCGGAGAGAAGGAGAATGGCCACCAACGCGAGGGCGCCGTTCCGGACGGCAGGGGTGATGCTGAGCTTCATGAACACCTCAGGGTCGTGGGGGAGGCGTGGGCCTCGGCTGTGGGGATTCCTCTTCGTCATCCAGGCTCGAAAACCCGGAGCCGGGGGGAGACTCACCGCGTGACGGCCTCGAGGTCCCCTCGGCGGGCGTGACCCAGAGCTCCAGTCCGGGCGCCTTTCGAGGGCTGGGCTTGATGAGCTTGGGGACTCTGGCCAGGACTCGCTCCATCGCCTCCAGATAGAGGCGCTCGCGCGTGACCGTGCTGGCCCGGCGGTCTTCTGCGGCCAGGGGCACGAACGCGGCCGCGTTGCCCCGCGCGTGCTCCACCTGCTGCACCCGATAAGACCCCGCCTCGAACACGAGACGTGCGGCCTCGCCCCGGGCGAGGCGTACCGAGCCCTCGGCCTCGACCAGGGCCTTGTTGCGTATGGTCGTCGTGTCCTCGGCCGCCGACGCCACGTCACGGAAGGCCGCGTGAACCTCGTCGGGAGCGTGGACGTAGAGCAGGTCGAGGGAGATCGGCTTGACGCCGATCGCGGCCACGGTCGGAGACGCACGAAGGTGCTTCAGGACGCACGCCTCGACCTCGCCGCGCGAGCTCGAGTAGATGGCGTCGATTGGGACGCGGGCGATCATCTCGACGAGCGCGGCCCGCGCGACGGCGCGCACGACACTCTCCGGGTGGTCGATCCCGAGCTGGTAGCGCGCCGCGTCCGACACCTGGTACTGGACGACACCCGTCACGGTGACGACGGTCTCGTCTCCCGCCAGGAATGCGGACCCCTCGGGGATCCGCGTGGTCTGAGGACCCCCGAAGCTCGGGAGGAGCCTCGGGAACGACCGCGGGGCGTGAGGAGCCTGGCCGCGGTCGGGTTGGCCCATGTATCCGATCTCGACCGTGCGGATGGCGCTCGTAGCGACGATGTCGACGCGGCCGATCGGGGGCGGCCAGAACAGATGGAGCCCCGGCTGGAGTCGCGCGGCCGAAACACGCCCGAAGGCCCGCCCGAGCCCCTCCTCCCCCGGTCCCACCGCGACGAGACCCCCTCCTAGATAGACGACCAGCAGACCTGCCAACGCCACCCGGAAGCCGGTCTTCCGGGGCAGCACTCTCCAGTCGACCCTCCTCCCCCACTCCGCCAGGGCCCTGAAATGGCCGGTGAGTTCGGCGAGGCCGGGCCGCAGCCCGGTGCGGGCGAGGCTTCGCCCCATGAGCAAAAGCAACGCCAGGCCCGCGGCCGTCCTCGGCCAGTCGTAGCTGCCACTGGCCGCATCCGACGCCGGCGGCGGCGTCCACCCCGGTCCCAGGACAAGGTTCACCAGCACGCCCGCTGCGAGAGCGACCGCGAAGATGGCGCCGATGTACGTGACGACGAAGCGCCGCCCGAAGAGCCGCGCGACGATCCCGAAGGTCGAGGCGTTCGTCGCCGGGCCCGTGAGCATGAAGACGAGCGCGGCCCCCGGGTTCAGGCCTTTGGCGACCATCGCCGCGGCCACGGGTGTCGACGCGCTGGCGCACACGTACGTGGGGATCCCCAGCGCCGCCATGACGATGAGCGAGAGGAAGCCGCCGGGCAGGTAACGCTGGAAGAAGTCCGGCGGGAGGCAGGCGGCGAGCACTCCCGCAACGAGAAAAGCGAGAACCAGCCAGAAGGTCAGGTCGTCGAGAAGCGTGGTGAACCCATAGCGGGCAGCGTTGCCCAGGCGCCGGCGCAGCGGCACGCGGGGCCTCTCCTCGCCCTCGCCGACGTGGGTTTCGTGGGACCGAGAGTACGATGGGCCTTCGGTCCCCTCCCGCGCCTGGCCGCCGAGTTCCGGCTGGAAGAGAGAGAAGACACCCGCCACGACCCCGGTGACGATTGCGGCGAGCGGGCGCGCGACGGCCATGAACGGCCCGAGCAGCCCGTAGGTGAGGGCGATGGAATCCACACCCGTTTCCGGAGTCGAGATCAGGAACGCGATCGTGGCCTCGCGGCTCGCGCCCTTCTTCCGAAGCGAGAGGGCCGCCGGGAGGACGCCGCACGAGCACAAGGGCAAAGGGGCGCCGAGGAACGTAGCGGCCAGGATGGACCGGAGGTTCCGGCCACCCAGGGCCGCGACGATCCGGCTCGTGTCCAGGAACTCGTGGAGCAGACCCGCCACGAACAAGCCCAGCAGGACGAAGGGCCCGGCCTCGATCGTGGAGCGGAAGGCCTCCACGGCGATGCCGGTCAGTGTCTCCCAGGGATTCATCGGTCAGTGCATCTGCTGAGCCGAGGGCTGGCGAGCCCGATCGCTTTCGGAGAGGGGCCGTCGCCTCATCTTCGTGAGCGGGCGGTGGCCCGCGCCGGCTGCGCTTGCCGCGATCACCATCATGAAGAGGCTCGTCCTCCTGCGGCGCCTCTCGGCGATGGGCTTGGCACCTTAGGGTCGAGAGGATAGGCAGGCCGAGCCCGAGGTCCCAGGCCAATCCGGTGAGCCGTTGTCTGGAGCCAGGAGCGGGCCGCCCGAGCCGGCGAGCGGGCGCCACGAGCCGTACGACCGACCGTGCCCGCACCCAAATGGGCCCGGGTCCCGGCCCTCCCGGCTTGCGGCCCGGCGAGGGTGGCAACGGCACTCGTGACAGCCACCCCAGAGTCTGTTCAGCCCATGGCCCACCCGAGCCACTTGGTTGGGAGGAGAGCTGAAGCGACGCTGTCTCTTCTCAGAGACGCATCAACGTCCCCCGTAGGATGCGGGCTTGCGAGCGGCTGACCGCGAGCTCCTGGCCGTTCGTCATGATGGCGAGGTAGGTCCCTCCGGGCATCGGACTGAAGCGCACGATCATGCGTGTGTTCGCGAGGATGCCTCGCGAGAGGCGCACGAATCGACTGGGGTCGAGGCGCGCCTCCAGATCCTTCAACCGGTAGGAGATCACGTGCTTCTCGTTGCGGACGGTCGTGAGGTGCAGCAACTCGCCGTCGGCGACGGCCGACACCAGGTGTTCGGTCGGCACCATCAAGATGTCGTCGTTCCTTCGGACGGGCAGACGGTCCAGGTAGCGTGCCCGTGCCCTCTCATATTCGTCGATGGCGACCGTCAGGTGGGCCAACTGGTCCTCTCGCCAGCCCGGGTTGGCCAGGCGCCCACGGACTCGGCGAAAGGTCTCGAGGAGCCGCTCCGGAGCCACCGGCTTCAGCAGGTAGTCCACGGCGTTGACCTCGAACGCGCGGACGGCATACTCGTCGTAGGCGGTCACGAACGCGAGGAGGGGCATCCGCTCGGACCTCACGACGCGAGCGACCTCCAGCCCGTCCATCTCCGGCATCTCGAGGTCCAGGAGAGCCAGGTCCGGCCGGAGACGCTCGATCACCGACACGGCCTCGGGACCCGTCTCCGCCTCACCCACCACCTCGGCTTCAGAGCCGGCCTCGATCATCTCCGCGAGCACGGCTCGGGCCGGACGCTCGTCGTCCGCCAGGACGACCCGGAGCCGAGTGGTCATCGCCGGCCGCTTGCCACCGCGGCCGACGCGGGCGCGGCGCGACGCGTCGGACTGCCGGGGAGCCGCAGCGTGGCGCGGGTGCCCTCGCCGGGCTGACTCACCACGGTTAGACCGGCCTCGGTGCCATAGTGGGCGCGAAGGCGTTTCTCCACATTGGTCAGCCCCACACCGCGCACCCGTCCGGCAGCGACCGCCGTCTCACTCGCTCCCACACCCGTGTCCGAAACCTCGATCACGAGCGTCTCCGCGGCTGCCGCTGCGCCAGCCGAACCTTCGAGCCAGGCCCTGATGACGATCTCGCCACCTTCGCGGCGACGGGCGATTCCATGCTTGATGGCATTCTCGACGAGCGGCTGCACGAGCAGGGGCGGCACGGGCAAGCCCCGCAGGGAGTGCGGGACATCCACCCGGAGCCCGAGGCGATCCTCGAAGCGGGCCCGCTCGATCGCGAGGTAGGACTCCACGAGGTCGATCTCCTGGCCGAGGGTGGCGACCTCCCCTCCGGAGCGTTTCAGGACGGCACGCAGGAGCTTCGTCAGATCCAACAACGTGCTGCGCGCGCGATCCGGCGCGGCCTTCATCAGGTAGCCGAGAGTGTTGAGGGCGTTGAACAGGAAGTGGGGGTTGAGCTGGGCCTGGAGGGCCCGCAGCTCGGCCTCGGTCGCGAGCTTCGCCACCAACTCCTCGCGGAGGTCCCTCTCGTAACGCTCGTGGATCCATTGCAGGGCATCCAGTCGCCGGGCGGTGACGAGGGCCACGCTCTCGAGCAGCGCGATGTCGTCGGACAGGATGCGGCGTCCACCGTCGAGCGATTCGAACCGGAGAACGTAGTGCGGCAGCTCCGTCGTCGGGACGAAGACCTCGACGGCAGAGCGATCGGACCGGTCCGGGAGGTGCACCACGGCCTGGCCGGCGGGCGAATTGTCGGCCGAAACGTCCCACGAGGCGCGCCTCGCGCTGAGCGCCAGCCCCAGCGAGTCCGTCACCAGCTTCAGGATGTCGTCCGCGGTGTCACAGATGCCGAGCCGCCGCGCGATCTCGGCCCGCAACTCCACGGCGTCCGGCCGCCGCAAGAGAACGGAATCGACGAACCACCCGGTGGCCCGGCGGATGACCGGGTAAGAGAGCGCAGTCGCGGTTGAGAGGGCGAGCGCCAGGAGCACCCACTGCGCGGGGAGCTGCTCCGCGTGGGCAAGATGGGCGCCGTACAGCCCGAGGTACAGAGCGACCACGATGGTGACCAGCGCCAGGACCGCGATCGCACGTTTCAAGAAGATGTCGGCCAGGGCAAACCGATAGTCGATCCACAGGATCGCAAGCGCCAGGGGAATCGATGCGTGGTGCCCGAGCACGACCGCCGACCATGCCTCGGGCCCTGGCTCGTGTTGCCCGAGATGCCAGGCCGAAACACTGAAGAGGGCGAGGGCCAACGCCCACAGGAGTCCCCCCCTGCGTCGAGCATCGGAGGGCGCGGTGAGCACCATCAAGGCCATGACCACGAGGAATCCCACGGCCAGGACCTGGAACGCAACGCCGCAAGGCGTCGTGCCTGCCGCGGCGGCCTGCGCGATCTGTGCCAGGGCAGCCCCTCCGGCGAGCGTGTAGCCGAGACCGGTGATCCACCGCCCGGACGTGTGCCGGCGCCGGCCATTCCTCCAGGAGCTCACGGCGGCGTGAACGAAGACCGCGGGCAGCAACCCCAGAGCCGCGTAGGCAATGGCGAACTGGGCGTGCGGCGACCGTGGATGCGTGACGAGCACAAGGGCTCCGAGGTTCCAGGCCAGGCCAAGGACGCCGGTCAGGAGCGCGAGCCCATCGTCTCTGCGAATGTCGACCGCGCCCCGACCCACGCCCCGCAGCACCATCGCGACGAGCATGCCGTAGAGGGCCGCACCGGTGAGGAAGCCGACGCCGTGCAGTATCTGGACGAGGTACTCGGCGGTCATGGCGCCTGGCCGTTTCCTCCAGGCGCGGCCAGGGCCGGCGGTTCGCCCCCGCAGATCGAAGGGTCGGTGGCGAGACCGTCGTGGCCCGAGGCGCGCAGCGAGCGCAGTATCCCACGCGCTCGGGACCCGGTCGAAGGCACCCGGGCGAGCGGTCGGAATGACCGGTTGACCGGTCTCCGCGGGACCTTGGCTGGTTCGAGCCGGCCCGATCTCAAGCCCACGACCGGCCTATACTAGGCCCCGTGGCCCACACCGTCCGGGACAAGAAGAAGCTCCTCAACAGGGTGCGCCGGATCCAGGGGCAGGTCGATGCCATCGCCAAGGCGCTTGATGCTGAGGCTGACTGCGCGACCACCCTCCGGGCCATCGCCTCCACGAGGGGCGCCATCAATGGGCTCATGGCCGAGGTGATCGAGGGCCACATCCGGCACCACGTGGCCGATCCCGATCGCCAGCCGACCTCCGAGCGGGCGAGGGCGGTGCAGGAACTGCTCGACATCGTGAACGCGTACCTCCGATAGCGCACGACGGTCGGACGCCGGATGTCCTTGCGGCATAGTATACCTGGGTATACTATGGAGTCATGCATGACGTTCGCCGCCTCGACACGGCACCTGGCCGAGCTGACGGGTTAGAACGCCACGAAGAAGGGCTTCTCCCCGAGGCCCCGTCGAATGGCCACTCAGCGCTCGAGCACGCGGATCTCGTCCGGATCGGACTCGTTCTCGTCGCGTGCGCCGCGAGCCGGTCGAGCTTGCTGCGCCACGCCATCGGGTTCGATGCGATCGCGCTCGCGGGGACGCTCGTCGGCGGCTACCCCATCCTCCGGGAGGCCCTCAAGAACCTCCTCGAGCGACGAATGACCATGGAGCTGTCCATGACGATCGCGCTCGTCGCGGCGACGGCCATCGGAGAGTTCTTCACCGCCTTGGTCATCGTCCTCTTCGTACTGGTGGCGGAAGTGCTCGAGGGCCTGACCGTCCGCCGCGGCCGCGACGCCATCTCGGACCTGCTCGACATGCTTCCCCGCATCGCGACCGTCCGGCGGGGTGGCGCGGTTCGGGATGTCGCTGCGTCCACGCTCGCGACAGGCGAGGTGGTGGTCGTGCGCCCCGGCTCCCGGATTCCGGTGGACGGGATGGTGGTTGCTGGGCATTCGTTCGTCGATCAGGCCTCGATCACGGGAGAGTCGCTGCCCGTCGAGAAACTGCCGGGGACGACGGTCTTCGCCGGAACGATCAACCAGTCCGGAGTCGTCGAGGTCCGCACCGATGGCGTCGGCCGCGATACCGCGTTCGGAAGGATCGTGCAGGCCGTCGAGCAAGCCGAACGATCCCGAGCACCTGTGCAGAAGACGGCGGACCGCTTCGCCGGCTATCTCGTCTACTTCGCGATTGCGAGCGCAGGGGTCACCTTCCTCATCACGAAGGACGTCCGCTCCACCATCTCCGTGGTCATCGTCGCGGGCGCCTGCGGGATCGCCGCCGGCACGCCGTTGGCCATCCTGGGCGCGATCGGCCGTGCCGCCCATGAGGGCGCGATCGTCAAGGGCGGTCTCTACCTCGAGTCCCTGGCCGCCGCCGACACCGTCGCCTTCGACAAGACGGGGACGGTGACCCTCGGCCGGCCGAAGGTCGTCCGAGTGCGTCCCGTCACGCCGACCTCCGCCGAAACGCTCGTGGCGGAGGCCGCCAGGGCCGAGCGTCTGTCCGAGCATCCGCTCGCGCGAGCCGTCCTGGACAAGGCCGACGAGATGGGCCTGCCGGCCCTCGAGCCCGAGCGCGTGCAGTACCTCCCTGGCAAGGGCATCGTTTCCCGCGCGGGGCAAGACGAGACGGTCGTGGGCAGCCGGGCATTCGCTGCGGAGAGGGGCGTGGACCTGGCTGCGTTCCCGGTGGAAGAGGGTGATGGCTCCGAGATCGTCGTGCTGCGGAACCGGGCCCTTCTCGGTTCGCTCTACATCGACGACGCCTTGCGACCCGAAGCCCCTCAGGCTGTCGCCGCTCTCCGAGCGATGGGGCTACGGACGGTCCTCCTGACCGGCGACGCCATTTCGAGGGCTCGTGCGGTGGGGACACGGCTGGGCGTCGACCGGGTCGAGGGCGCGCTCCTGCCGGATCAGAAGGCGGCCTACCTTCGGGAGCTGTCGGCGGCGGGGCGGCGCGTCGTGATGGTCGGCGATGGGATCAACGATGCCCCGGCCCTCTCTCAGGCCGACGTGGGTGTGGCGATGGGATCGGGCACGGACGTCGCGAGAGAGAGCGCCGACATCGTGCTGCTCGGGAACGACCTGCTGCGCTTCGTTGGCACTCTCCAGATCGCCCGGCGTTGCCGCCGGATCATCTGGTTCAACTTCTTCGGCACGCTTCTGGTTGACGGCGTCGGGGTCGCCCTGGCCGCCGCCGGCGTGCTGACGCCACTGCTGGCGGCCTTCGTTCACGTCTCCTCCGAGCTGGCCTTCATCCTCAACTCGGCGAGACTGCTTCCCGGAGCGTCGGTCAGGCACCGATCTCCATCCCCGCGACTTGGCCTTCCGATCGAGGAGGCGTAAAGGCGCCATCAG
>DATJYX010000027.1:0-51704 GCA_035577965.1 Vicinamibacteria bacterium
ACAGGAGCCTGTGAGCCTCAAGGGCCAGAAGGGCGAAGGTCGCGAAGGACGGGCGGGGCTCTCGAAGAACACCATCAGGCAGCACCGCGCGCTGCTCTCGGCGTTCTTCGACTCTTCCATCCGTGACGAGCTTCGGGACGACAACCCCGCGCACAACGTGTTCAGGAAGGCGCGGACGAAGGCGGCGCGGATGAGAACGCGCCCGCGTGTGGGTGAAGCGGTCAAGGCCATGACGGCGGCCGAGCGCGACCGGTTCCTCACGGCCGCCCTCGCGGTCGCGCCGGAGTGGTTCACGGCCTGGGCGCTGATGGCGCTCGCGGGATTGCGCCGGAGCGAGGCGCTCGGGCTGAGGTGGGAGAGTGTGCGCCTTGCCGCCCGCCAGATCGTCGTGCGCGAGCAGATCCACGTGGGCTCCGCGAGGTCCGGTGACGCGCGTACCGTCGACCTGGCCGAGCCGCTCGCCGATCATCTTCGCGAGCTGCGGGCTCGGCTTCGCGAGGCGGCTTTCCGTCGCGGCGAGTCGTTCGATGAGGCGCAGCGCGTGTGCTGCCCTAGGCTGCCCGATCAGCTGACGCGAAGTCAGGTGGGGACGATCATCGCCCAGCCCACGCGGGCCATGCGACGGGTGCTGAAGCGCGCGGGACTACCGGCTCACTTCACCATGCACTCGTTGCGGCACTCGTTCTGCTCGTTGCTGATCTCGTCCGGCGTCAGCCCGGTCTACGTGCAACAGCAGGCTGGGCACGCGGATATGTCCTTCACGGTGAGGGTGTACGGGAGCTGGTTCCCCGCTGTCGCGCCCGGGGCGATGAACAGCCTGGCCGGAAGCGCTCCGTACCCGCCAAGAACGAAAGCAAATGGGGCCATTCCGGTAACAACGGCCTCAGAGCCGTCGCCGGAAACCCTTGAGCCTACGGGAACTACTGCTCGTCCTTCGCCACGTGGTCCTCGAACTCCTCGAGGAACGTGAGGGTGCGCATGCCCTGCATGCGGTCGAGGTAGACGTTGCCATCGAGGTGGTCGCACTCGTGCTGCACGACGCGGGCGAAGAAGTCCTGCGCCTCGAGGGTGTAGGGCTTTCCTTCGCGGTCGAGGGCGTCGAGCTTGAGGCGCTTCCAGCGGGGCACGACCCCGCGCAGGTCGGGGACCGAGAGGCAGCCCTCCCAGCCGTTCTCGCGCTCGTCGCCGAGGGGCGTGACCTTCGGGTTGGCGAGGACCATGAACGGCACCTCGGCCCGCGCCCGCTCGTCCGAGGCCGGGACCTCGATCACCGCGAGCCGCAGGCCCTCGTGGACCTGCGGGGCGGCGAGGCCCACGCCGTCGTACTCGTACATCGTCTCCCGCATGTCGTCGATCAGCTTCTGGAAGAGCCGGTCGCGGAAGGCCGCCTTCGGCACGGCCCGGGCGGGCGAGCGCAGGACGGGGTGGGCGATGCGAGCAACCTTCAGGATGGACATGCGCGGCCTACTTGAAGAACTCGTCGCGGTCACCGGCCACGACCTCGACGACCTGGATCTTCTCCTCGCGGAGGACCTGCATCCCGACCACGTCGCCCGGCCTCTTGCGCCAGAGGGCGCGGTAGAGCGGGCGCAGGCCCTGCACCGCGTGGCCGTCGACGCTCACCAGCAGGTCGCCCCGCTGGAGGCCGGCGGTCTCCGCAGGCCCCCCCGGCACGACGCCCGAGATCGCGAGGCCGTCGTCGTTCGCCTGGGGGTAGAAGCCGATCCAGGCCCGGCGCTCCGCCTCGGGGAGGGGCCGGCCGCTCTCCAGCCGCTCCCTCCGCTCGAGGAAGAGCCGGACCGGGATCGTGAGGCTGTACCGGCCGACCGCGGCGAGGCCGAGGGACACGATGCCCGTCACCCGCCCGCGCTGGTCGAGAAGCGGCCCTCCGGCGAGACCGGGGTTCACGATCGTCGTCATGACCGCGCGGTCGAGCATGTACTCCCAGAACGCCTCGAAGGGCCCGACGAAGGAGACGTGGCCGCTCGCCCCCCGCCGCTCCTTGTCGCCCGTGCAGGTGAGCAGGAAGACGGGCTCGCCGGGACGGAGCTCTTCCTCCGGGGAGATCCGGGCGGGCTCGAAGTCGGCCCCCTCCACGGTCAGGAGGGCGAGGCCGCTGTCGTGGTCGAGCGTCGCGCGCGTGACCGCGCGCGTCTTCCCGTCGATGCCGGTGACCTCCGCGCTCGAGGCTCCGATGACGAGGTAGTGGGCGGTCAGCACGCGGTCGGTGGCGATCGCGACGGCGGCTCCCGCCCGCTCCTCGCCCAGAATGGGGGCGGAGGGGTGGGCGGCGGGGATCGTGGCCCGGAGGAACGTCACGGACGCGGCGGCGACGCGCGGGATGAGGACGGGAGAGTCCGTGAACGCCTCCGGGAACGAGCGGATTATAGGCCGCATCCGGGCGACCGCCGGAGCGCGGCGCCGCTACAGGAGATCGGCCAGCTCGGCGAGGCTTCCGACGCGGTGGCGGGGACGGCGGCCCGAGATCGGCCGCCCGCCATCCATCCAGACGAACCTCACGCCCGCCGCCGCCGCCGCGACGCCGTCGGTGGCCGGATCGTCGCCGACGTAGACGGCCTGGCGCGGGACGACCGCCATGGCCTCGAGGGCCACGTGGAGGATGCGCGGGTCGGGCTTCGCGTAGCCGCAGCTCTGGGACGTGACGACCGCGTCGAAGAGCGGCGCGAGGCCCGAGGCGGCGAGCCGCGATCGCTGCACGCGGTCGATGCCGTTGGTGACCACGCCCAGCCGGTAGCGCCGAGCGAGCCCCCGCAGCACGGGCCGGCACCCCGGCAGCCGGTCGCCACGGGCCGAGAGGCGGTCGAGGTAGGTCTCGCCGAGGCGGGAGGCGCTCCGAGCGCCGCCCCCGACCTCGCGCAAGAGCCGACGGAACCGCTCCCGGGCGAGGGCGGGCTGGGTGATCTCGCCCCGGCGGAAGGCCGCCCACAGGTCGAGGTTGATCCGCTGGTAGAGGGCGACGGTGGTCGGGGGGCAGGCGAGGCCGAGCGATCCGAGGGCCTGCCGGAGGGCCGAGCGCTCGGCCCGGTCGAAGTCGAGGAGCGTGTGATCGAGGTCGAAGAGGACGGCGCGGAGGCGGTGCAGGCGGCTACTTGGCGCGGTAGGTGATGAGGCCGCGCTTCAGGTCGTAGGGAGACACTCCCACGGTGACGCGGTCGCCCTGGATGACGCGTATCCGGTACTGGCGCATCTTCCCGTTCAGCCGGGCGAGAACCTCGTGGTTGTCGCTCACCTTGATCTTGTAGTTCCCGCCCGCGAGCACCTCGACGACCGTACCCTGGAGCTCGATCAGGTCTTCCTTGCTCATTCACTCTCCCTGGCGGGCCGAGGCGTCGCGCCGGCCGCTCGCCAAACGGTCAATTATCGGTTCCGCGGGCGGTGCGCGTCCAGTCGACGAAGCCCGCGCGGGTCGCGGGCTGGCAGTGCGGGCAGAACCAGGAGTCCATGCCCAGGACGCCCGCCGTGCGCAGCTTCGCGCCGCAGCGGGGGCACTTCTCCTTCCGGCGCACCTTGAGGAAGTCGCGGACCTTCACGTCGATCGCCTCGCCGCGGTTCTCGACCTCCGCGACCGCCTCCCGCATCACCTTGACGATCGCGTCGTGGAGGCGCACCGCGTCCTCGTGGCCGAGCGAGCGGCAGAAGGTCTTCGGGTGGATGCCGGCCTCGAAGAGGACCTCGTCCGCGTAGGCGTTGCCGAGGCTGTCGAGGGCCTTCTTGTCGAGGAGGAAGACGCGGACCTGGTCGCGGCGGTGCTTGACCAGGCTCACGAAGCGCTCGCGGGTGAACTCGGGGGACAGGATGTCGATGCCCCCGGTCTGCATCCCGGGGATGGCCTTCCAGTCGTCGGTGGCGATGAGGTAGGCCTTGCCCATCTTCTTGTCGTCGAGGTAGCGCAGCTCCACGTCGCCGAATCCGAGGGCGAAGCCGAGCGCGGCCTCGTCGGGCGCACCCGGCTCGGCGAGCCGGAAGCGCCCGGCCAGCATCGGGTTCACCGCGAGGTCGAGGCCCTCGAAGCGGAGGACGAGGAAGTGCGACTTGCGGAAGGCGTCGGCCAGAGACCGGCCGAGGAGGAGCGTGAGGTTGCCGCGGACCGTGAAGCGGAGGACCACCGGCTCGCGCACGCGCTCGGACGTGACCGCCCGTCCGAGGAGGCGCCCGCGCAGGTGCTTCAGGACGTACAGGAGGTCCGGGAGCTCCGGCATGCTCGCCCCTCCGCCCCCGGATTGTCGTACGGCAGCGCGGCCCTCGTCTATCGGGCGGCGGGCCGCACGAAGGCCCGCAGCTCCTCCTCCAGGAAGGGGACGCAGACGACCGCGTTGCCGCTGCGGATCGAGCGGCCGCCGTCGAAGTTGAAGAAGCGGGCGCCGGCCTCCTCGGCGAGGACGATGAACGGCGCCAGGTCCCAGGCCTTGGCCTCGAGCTCGATCCACGCCTCGGCCCGGCCGGACACGACGAGGACGCCGTCCTGACACCCGCCCATGCTGCGCACGGCCCAGAAGCCCGACAGGTAGTCGAGGACCGCTCCCCGGAGCGGGGAAGCCTTCAGGTTGTTGAAAGCGGAGAAGGAGACGAGCGCGCGGTCGCGGCGGTCGACCGTGGAGACGCGCAGGCGGCGCTCGTTCATCCAGGCCCCCCCGCCGCGGACCGCCCAGTAGAGCTCGCGCTGGGCGGGCAGGTTGCACGTGCCGAGGACCACCTCGCCGTCGACCTCGAGACCGATCAGGTTGCTCCAGGTGGTGAGGCCGCGCAGGAAGTCGCGGGTCCCGTCGATCGGGTCGACGATCCAGCGCCGCCCGCTCGTCCCCTCGTCGCTCGACCCCTCCTCGCCGAGGATGCCGTCCCCGGGGAAGGCGGCGCGCAGCTCGGACACGATGAGCCGCTCGCACTCGCGGTCGGCGACGGTCACCGGCGAGTCGTCGGCCTTGTCCTCCCGCTCGACGCCCCGCGCCGCGTGCCGGAGGGCCAGCTCTCCCGCCCGCCGGGACACCTCCCGGCACACCTCGATCTCTCGCTCCCAGGCCATGGTCCGGCATTCTCGCACCGAAGGCGCGCGGATCGGCGCCCCTGGATCTCCCGCTGCTCCCTCTCCGCTTCCCGGCCCGGGAGCGGTCCGGGCGTCGTTGACAGGAGCAGGCCTCGGCGCTCCAATACCGGCGAGATCTCGGGGGCTTGCCGCCCCCGGGATGCCGGCGATCCCTCCCGCGCCGGCAACGGAGGTGGCTCGTGCGCGACCTCGCTCGCTGGCTCGCAGCCCTCTTCGCGGTGCTCGCCCTCGTGCGGTGCGGCGGCAGCTCGGGCGGCCCGAGCGCCCCGCCCACGCCCGCGCCCACGCCCGCGCCCACGCCGACCCCGGTGGCGGGGACGGTGCGCCTCCTCGGTGCGTCCCTCGTCGCGGGCAGCACCGTCGCGGTCTCACCGATGTTCTCGGCCGGGCAGCAGGCCCCCGACCTGTGGTTCTCCGGAGCGATCACCCTCGACCGCGACGTTCCCGGCGCCCTCGTCAGGGCCTGGGTCCGCACGGACGCGATGCGCTGCATGGGCGGCGGGCAGGCGGGGGTCGACTTCCAGGCCCACGTCGAGCGCAGCGTGGCGCCGGCCAGCATGAGCCACCCGGGCTCGGGCTCGCCGATGTGCTCGCTCCCCTACACGACGACGCAGGTGGAGCTCGAGGTGTTCGACGTCGGAACGCAGCAGACGATCCTGACCCAGCGCTTCCCGGCGGTCTACAACTTCGTCGCCGCCTCCTGAGGCTCCCTCTGCCTTTGCCCGTACAATCGGGCGGGAGCGAGAGCCCGTGGCGCCCACGATCGTCGTCGGCCTGAACGCGGTGATCGTCGCCGTCACCGACGAGGAGCCGCGGCTCCTGACGGTGGAGCGCTCCCGCACGGGGAGATCCGGCGCCGGCGGACGCGAGCCCTCCCTGCCTTTCGGTCCCCTCGACCCGGCCGGGCACCGCACGCTCGAGCTGGGCCTGCGGGCATGGGTGCGCGAGCAGACCGGCCTCGATCTCGGCTACGCGGAGCAGCTCTACACGTTCGCCGACCGCCATCGCGACCCGCGGGAGAGGGCGGGCGGCCCGCGCATGGTCTCGATCGCGTACCTCGCCCTCGTCCGCGAAGGGAAGGTGTCGGGGGGAGGCCAGGCGCGGTGGCGGGGATTCTACGAGTTCCTGCCCTGGGAGGACGCGCGGTGCGGACGGCCCGCCCTCGTCGAAAAGGGTGTCGCTCCCGCGCTCGCCCGCTGGGCGGGACAGGCGGGGGACGCGGAGACGCGCCGGGCCCGCCGCGAGCGCGCGGAGATCACGTTCGGCCTCCGGGGAGCCACCCTCGACCCCGTGACGGTCCTCGAGCGCTACGAGCTGCTCTACGAAGCGGGGCTCGTCGCGGAAGCGGTCCGCGACGCCGGCGACGGCGAGGTGACGTGCTCCCGCGGCTCGACGGGCGAGCTCGCGGGAGGCGCGCCGGTCCTCGGGGAGCCGATGGCCCTCGACCACCGCCGTCTCATCGCCACCGCTCTCGGCCGGCTGCGCGGCAAGCTCAAGTACCGGCCGGTCGTCTTCGAGCTCCTGCCGACCAGCTTCTCGCTCCTCCGCCTGCAGCGCGTCGTGGAGGCGCTCGCCGGCGCCCGCCTCCACAAGCAGAACTTCCGCCGCCTCGTCGAGAAGGGCGGCCTCGTGGAGGGGACGGGCCTCGTGGAAGCCCGCGGAGTGGGCCGGCCGGCCGAGCTCTTCCGGTTCCGCCGCGAGGTCCTGCGGGAGAGGCGCGCCCCCGGCGTGGGGCTGCCCGCCCTCCGCTAGAAAGCGCCAGCCTTCCGGCAGGCCCCAGCCCCCGGCGACGACCTTGACTTTTATGCTCGCCGGAAGCATATTGACGCTTGGGCAGCTCGGCTGCCCTGTCTTTTGGCGCCTATTATACTCACCGAGAGTATAATGCCGGGGAGAGGGGCGAGGAGGAACGCGATGGCGACGCAGTCCCCGAGCGATCGGGTGGGGGATCTCCGGCCGGAGCGCCCTCCCGACCCGTCCTGGTCGCCCGAGGTGGCGCGGCGGACGGCCGACGTGCTCCAGCGGGTGCGGCGTGTCATCCCGGAGATGGAGTGGCCCGTCCACGCGCCCTACGTGGACGCGGTCCGCGAGTGGAAGGCGAAGAGGAACGCCGTCGTCCTCGCCCACAACTACCAGACGCCCGAGATCTTCCACGGCGTGGCCGACATCACCGGGGACTCGCTCGCCCTCGCCCGCAAGGCTGCGGAGACTCGGGCCGACGTCATCGTCATGGCCGGCGTCCACTTCATGGCCGAGACGGCCAAGATCCTGAGCCCGGGCAAGACCGTGCTGATGCCGGACCTCGAGGCCGGCTGCTCCCTCGCCTCCTCGATCACCGCCGCCGACGTGCGCCTCCTTCGCGAGCGTTACCCGGGCGCGCCGGTCGTGACCTACGTGAACACGTCAGCCGCGGTGAAGGCGGAGTCCGACGTCTGCTGCACGTCGGCGAACGCGGTCGAGGTCGTCGAGTCGCTCGAAGTCCCGCGGGTGATCTTCCTGCCCGACGAGTACCTCGGCCGGCACGTGGCCTCCCGGACGAAGACCGAGATCGTGCTGTGGAAGGGCCACTGCGAGGTGCACGAGCGCTTCACCGGCGACGAGATCCGGGCCTTCCGGCGGCAGCACCCGGACGTGAGCGTCCTCGCCCACCCCGAGTGCCCGCCGGACGTCCTCCTCGTCTCCGACTACGTCGGCTCCACGGCGGGCATGGTCCGGCACCTCGGCGAGACCCGGCCGCCGCGCGTCGTGCTCGTCACCGAGTGCTCGATGGCCGACAACGTGGCCGTGGAGTTCCCGCAGACGGAGTTCCTGCGCCCCTGCAACCTCTGCCCGCACATGAAGCGGATCACGCTGCCGAAGATCCTCCGCTCCCTCCAGGCGATGGAGCACCGGGTCGAGGTGGAGCCGGCGGTGGCCGTGCGGGCGCGTCGGGCCGTCGAGCGCATGCTCGCCGTCGGCCGCGGGGCCGGGCGATGACCGCCCGCCTCGACGCCGTCCGCGAGGCCGACGTCGTCGTGATCGGCGCCGGCGCGGCCGGCCTCTCCGTCGCGCTCGGTCTCGGAGGCCGGCGCGTGGATCTGCTGGCCAAGGGACCCCTCGGCCGGACCGGGAACAGCCCGTGGGCACAGGGCGGCGTCGCGGGGGCGGTGGGGCCGGCCGACTCTCCGTCGCTCCACGCCGCGGACACGCTCGCCGCGGCAGGCGAGCTGGCCGACCCGTCCGCCGTGGGCCGGCTCACCGCGGAGGGCCCGGGCCGCCTCGCGGAGCTCCTGGCCCTCGGCGCCCGGTTCGACCGCGACGCTCGCGGCCGGCTCGACCTCGCGCGGGAGGCCGCGCACTCGCGCCCCCGGGTCCTCCACGCGCGCGACGCGACGGGCGCCGAGGTGGTGCGCGCGCTGGGCGCGGCTCTCGGGGCGCAGAGCGGCCTCGCCGTCTTCGAGCGTGCCTTCGCCGTCGACCTCGTCCTCGACGGCGGTCGGGCGGCCGGTGTCCTCGCCCGCCACGCCGACGGGGCGACCGTCCTCCACCGCGCGCGGGCCGTGGTCCTCGCCACGGGCGGGATCGGCCGCGTCTACGCGCGCACGACGAACCCGCCCGAGGCGACCGGCGACGGCCTCGCCCTGGCCTGGCGCGCCGGGGCTCGACTCGCCGACCTGGAGTTCGTCCAGTTCCACCCGACCGCGCTCGACGTCGGCGCGGACCCGATGCCCCTCCTGACCGAGGCCCTGCGCGGGGCGGGAGCGACGCTCGTCGACGGCGACGGCCGGCGGCTCATGGAGAGCGCCGGCTCGAGGGGAGACCTCCAGCCGCGCGATGTCGTCGCTCGCGCGCTCTGGTCCGCGATCGCCTCGGGCCGGCGGCCCCTTCTCGACGCGCGCGCGGCGGTCGGGGAGTCGTTCCCGGAGCGCTTCCCGACCGTCTTCGACGCCTGCCGCGCCCACGGGCTCGACCCGCGCGTCGAGGCGATCCCGGTCGCCCCGGCCGCGCACTACCACATGGGCGGCGTCGACGTGGACCTCGACGGCCGGACGAGCGTTCCCGGCCTGTGGGCCGCCGGCGAGGTCGCCGGCACCGGGGTGCACGGCGCGAACCGCCTCGCGAGCAACTCGCTCCTCGAGGCCCTCGTCGTCGGCGCACGCGTCGCGCGCCGCGTGGGCGAGGCGCTGCCCTTCCTGCGACGGCCGGCCCCGGCCCTCGCCGGACTGCGGGACGCGCCGGGCGACGGCGACCACGAGGCGTCGGTCGCCGGGATCCGACGCCTGATGTGGGAGAGAGCCGGTCTCGTCCGCACCGGACACGGCCTGCGCGAGGCTCTGGGCCGGATCGAGGCGCTGTCGGCCGGGCTCCCCGAGGGCAGCGAGGCCGCCAACCTGGCCACCGCCGCCCGGCTGGTGGCTTTCGCGGCGCTCGCCCGCACGGAGAGCCGCGGCGCCCACTTCCGCTCCGACCATCCCTCGACCGACGCCGCCTGGCGTCGCCGCCTCCTCCTGACGCCGGAGGGCGCCGCCCCGAGGGTCGAGACGCGGCCCGTCGCGTCCGGGCCCGCGGCCGAGGAGGCCTACGCTTGAGCGCGACGCCGCTCCTGCCCCTGCTCTACGAAGACGTCGTTCGCCGGGCCCTCCTCGAGGACCTCGGGCGCGCCGGCGACCTCACGACCGACGCGATCGTGGCCCCCGGCCTCACCGGCCGGGCGGTCGTCGTCGCGCGTGCCGCCGGCCGGGTAGCGGGCCTGGAGCCCGCCCTCCTGGCCTTCCGGCTGCTCGACGCCGGGTGCCGGATCGACGTACGCCTCCCCGACGGGAGCGACGCCGGGCCCGGCGAGACGATCGCCCGCGTCGAAGCCTCGGCCCGTGCCCTGCTGGCCGCGGAGCGCACGGCCCTCAACCTGATCGGCCACCTCGGCGGGATCGCGACCGCGACCCGCGACGTCGTGGCCCGCCTCGAGGGCCTCCCGACCCGCGTCGCCTGCACCCGCAAGACGACGCCGGGGCTCCGCGGCCTCGAGAAGTGGGCCGTGCGCGTGGGCGGCGGCAGCAGCCACCGCTACGGCCTCGACGACGCCGTTCTCGTGAAGGACAACCACGTGGCCCTCGCGGGCGGGGTCGCCGAAGCCGTGCGGCGCGTCCGGAGGGCCGTCGGCCACATGGTCAAGGTCGAGGTGGAGGTCGACACGCTCGCGCAGCTCGACGAGGCGCTCGGTGTCGGCGTCGACGCCGTGCTCCTCGACAACATGGACCTCGCGACGCTTCGGGAAGGCGCGCGCCGGGCCCGCGGGAAGGCCGTGACCGAGGCCTCGGGCGGGATCCGGCCGGAGAGCGTCCGGCAGGTCGCCGAGACGGGCATCGACGTCGTCTCCCTCGGCTGGATCACCCACAGCTCCCCCGCGCTCGACGTGGCCCTCGACGTCGAGGCGTGACGGACGTCCGGCGCAGGCTCAGCGGGGCGTCGCCGTCGGGCGCTCCTCCGCCCACTTCGAGAAGAGCGCCTGCATTCCCGCGCCCGCCGCGTCGCCGGCGTGGACGACCACCAGGTAGGCGAGCTCCAGCTTCTCGCCGGCCGCGAGGCGCAGCCCCGCGTCGTCCAGCCAATTGAGCGGAGTGGGGGAGAGGAACCCGTAGTCGCGGGTGAACCATCGCGACGGGTACCAGCGGTTGGCGGGATGGTCGAGGATCGCGAGGCCCTCCCGCAGACCGAACCTCTCTCCGGACACGTCGCACCAGGAGGCGCTCGCGCCGAAGGTGCCCTTCTCGCCCGTCGCCCCGGCGGAGTTGAGGAGAAGGCCGCCCTTCTCCGCCGAGAGCTCGGGCGCGACGCGGGCCGCGAAGAGCGAGTGGTTCGTCCGCTCGATGCGCACGTCCGTCCGGGCGACGAGGACGATCCGGAAGCGGATGGTCCGGAGCGCCGGAGACGGCGCCTCGATGCGGATCTCCCGCCGGTCGGCGAGAGTCGGGCTCTCGCCGGGCTTGCGCCAGTCGCACTCGTCCGCGATCTCGACGCGGTCGGGCCCCGCGACGACGATCGTCGCGCCCCGGGAGACGATCTGCCCCTCCCCGTTGCCCTCCTGCCAGTAGTTGCCCCCGTTCACCTTGTCGCAGCCGAAGAAGAGCGACCGGTGGTGCGGCCAGGGGAGAGAGGACTCGGTCGTCACCGAGACGCCCGAGAGCGGGCCGTTGACGGGGTAGAAGTACGGGTACTTCTGGCCGGCTCCGAACCGGTACGTCGTGAACGTGCGGTCGTCGACCCGCACCAGGATGCGGTCGTCGAGGCGCTGGGCCGACAGGCGCAGGGCGGGCGGCGCTGCCGGTGTCGCCGGCTGCGAAGCAGGCCGGTCGCCGCCGACGGGCGCCGCCGCGATCGGCAACAGGAATGCCGCGAGCGCGGCGCCGGCGGGGCGAGCGGATCCCATGACGGCCTCCCTTCGGACTCCGAACGATAGTCGGCTCCCGCCGCGCCTTCAACCCCGAGGCCGGCCCCCGCGCTATGATCCTCGCCGGCGCGGCCCGCCGCCGCCGCGACGAGGAGAGGCCATGGGCGAGCATCGAGTGTCGCGCCGGGGGTTCGTCAAGGCAGCGGGCGCGGCGGCCCTCGCCGCACCGGCGATCGTGCCGTCGAGGGTCCTCGGCGCCCTCGCCCCGAGCCGCCGCATCCAGGTGGGCGCCATCGGCGTGGGGCGCATCTCGCGCGAGCACGACCTGCCCGGGATCCTCCAGCACGGCATCGCTCGCGTGGTCGCCGTGTGCGACCTCGACGCGAAGCGCCTCGCCGAGGGCCAGCAGCTCGTCGAGGAGCACTACCGCCGGAAGGGCGAGGCGTCGCCCGGCGTCCGGGCCTTCCACGACTACCGCGACCTGCTCGCGACGGGTGAGGTGGACGCGGTCGTCGTCAGCACGCCCGACCACTGGCACGCGAGGCCCGCGATCGACGCCGCCCTCGCCGGCAAGGACGTCTACCTCCAGAAGCCGGCCTCGCTCACGATCGCCGAGGGCCGCCAGATGAGCGACGCGATGCACCGGACGGGGCGGGTCTTCCAGCTCGGGACGCAGCAGCGCTCCACGGAGCAGTTCCGCGTGGCCTGCGAGCTCGTCCGCAACGGCCGGATCGGCGACGTGCGCCGGGTCCTGATCGGCCTGCCCGTCGATCCCTCGGGGGACGAGGAGGCGGAGATGCCGGTCCCGAAGAACCTCGACTACGACGCGTGGCTCGGCTCGACGCCGCGCGTCTACTACACCGAGAAGCGCGTCCACCCCCAGGCCGACTACTCGCGGCCGGGCTGGCTCCGCTGCGAGCAGTTCGGGGCGGGCATGATCACGGGCTGGGGAGTCCACCACGTGGACATCGCCCACTGGGGCATGGGGACGGAGTACACGGGCCCGGTCGAGGTCCAGGCCACCGCCGAGTTCCCGAAGAAGGGGCTCTGGGACGTACACGGCCCCTTCCGCGTGGAGGCCCGCTACGCGAACGGCGCGACGGTGATCATGAGCGACGCCCTCCCGAACGGCGTCCGTTTCGAGGGCACCGAGGGCTGGATCTTCGTGACCCGCGGCGCGTACGCGGCCACGGCCAGCGACCCGGTCGCGAAGGGGAAGAGCGCCGAGGCCCTCTCGGCCAGCGATCCCCGGATCCTCGCCTCCGAGATCGGACCGGACGGCGTGCACCTCCCCCCCAGCGCAGAGCACCACGGGAACTGGCTCGAGGCGATCCGCTCCCGCCAGGCGCCGATCTCCCCCGCCGAGGTGGGACACCGCTCGACGAGCGCGTGCCTGGTGAGCCACATCGCGATGAGGCTGGGCCGCAAGCTCGCCTGGGACCCGCAGCGCGAGCGCTTCCGCAACGACGACGAGGCGAACGCGATGCTCTCCCGCCCCCAGCGCCCGCCTTACGAGACCGCAGCCCAGGTTTGAGGCGGGGGGCGGGTCAGCCGCTGACCGGCGAGATAGCCCTTGGACAAACCCGCGGCAGCGGGTATCCTTGTTCATCCCGTTTCGGTAGGCGACGCGCGGCCCGGGACCCGATCGACGGGCGACGGGCAGGCGAGTGGAGACGAATGACCTGTCCGTCCTGCCAGGCTGAGAACAGGCGCGGAGCCTGGGGGTGCCGCCGCTGCAAGAAGGCCCTGCCGACGCTCGTCGCGGGCGACCTCGTGGGCCAGCGCTTCGAGATCCTGGACCTTCTGGGCACCGGCGGGATGGGCGTCGTCTTCAGGGCCCGGGACCGGACGCTCGAGGAGATCGTCGCCCTGAAGACCCTGCGGGCGGACCTCGACGCGGCGGAGGACCTGTCGGTCCGCTTCCGGACGGAGATCCGACTGGCCCGCATGGTCTCCTCCCGTCACGTCTGCCGGATCCACGAGTACGGGAAGGACGACACGCTCCACTACGTCTCGATGGAGTACGTGGACGGGGTGACCGTCAAGGAGCTCCTCCAGGAGACGGGAGGCCTGCCCGCCGACGTGGCCCTCGACATCGCCGCCCAGGTCCTGGTCGGGCTGACCGCGATCCACGACGCCGGGATCATGCATCGGGACGTCAAGCCCTCGAACCTCATGCGCACCCGCGAGGGCCTCGTCAAGCTCATGGACTTCGGGATCGCCAAGATGGTCGGAGGCGTCACCCTCACCGCGGCCGGGCAGGCGGTGGGGACGCCGGAGTACATGAGCCCGGAGCAGGTGACGGGCCGGGACCTCGACCTGCGAACCGACGTCTACACGGTCGGGATCGTCGTGTACGAGCTGCTGACGGGCGCATCGCCGTTCCGGGCCGACACTCCGATCGCGACCGCCCACCGGCAGGTGACGGAGATGCCGGACCTCCAGGCGCCCGGCATCCCGGCGGCGCTCGAGCCGCTGCTGGACCGCGCACTGGCCAAGGACAGGGAGGCACGGTTCCCTTCGGCGCGGGAGCTGGGCGTGGCTCTCGCCGAGGTGCGCGCGGAGATCGAGGCCGACCTGCCGAGGAGCGCCGCGGCCACCGCAGCCTCCCGTTCGGGGGCCGCGAGGGCGGCCACGCCGGGCCGTCGCCTGCCCACGGCCCAGTCCCAGGCGATGACGTCGCCGCAGATCACCGGAGTCATCGCGACGTTGCGGGGAGGGGACGCGGTGGCGAAGCGGCGGGCCGTGCTCGCTCTCGCGGACGCAGGCGCTCGCTCGCCGGAGGGGGTCCGAGCGCTGGCCGACGCCCTCGGGGATTCCGACCGGCGCGTGCGCTTCATGGCCGCGGCGGCCCTGGGGAGGATCGGGCCCGCGGCGGCGCCGGCCATCCCCGCCCTGCTCCTGGCCCTCGACGACGAGGCGGCGGGGAACGAGGCCGCGGAGAGCCTGGTGAGGATCGGCAGGGCGGCCGTTCCGGCCCTGCTCGCGGCGATGAAGAGCGGGCAGGACGCCGTGCGCTCGCACGCGGCGACCACCCTCGCTCGGATCGGGGCCGACCAGGGGAAGGCACGCCCTCCCGTCTAGCCGGACGAAGAGCCGGGCGTCTCCTCTCCGAAAAAAAAGCGGCGGGGGCGCGTCCCCCCGCCGCCTGAGATCAGACGAACGTCAGATGGGCGTGCACCCGTTCGGGAGGCCGGAGGCCGCGCCGCCGACCGGGCCCGTGATCGAGAAGCAGATGAGCCCCGTGTGATCGATCGCGAAGTAGCGGGTCCCCGTGTTGCCGGGCGTGGTGGGGTTCGAGGTGTAGCTGAAGGTCAGGACGCCCGGATCGGGCGTGCCGTTGGCCACCGCGCCGGCGTTGTAGGTCCTGTTGTAGCCCTGCTTCGTCACGACGCCCCCGGTGCCGATCTGGGGGTCGAGGAACTGGGTCACCGTTGTCGGGAAGCCGCAGGTGCCGGGCGATCCGAGGCAGGCGAGTGTGGTGCCGTAGGCACCACGGTTGGACGACGCGTAGGCCACCTGGGCGGAGCTGACCGTCCGGGAGTCGCCTTCCGCCGCGGCTTCGTTCGCCGAGATGCGCGCTCTCAGGAGGCTCGGGATCGCGATGGCAGCGATGATGCCGATGATCGCGACGACGATCAACAGCTCGATCAGGGTGAACCCCTCTTGCTTCTTCATGGACTCTCCTTCTTGCCACTCACCCGAGCGGCATGTCCTCCCCAAAAGCAAGATTGATACCGTTTTCCGGATGGCCTAACTCCTTTCGAATGAGCAATTGTCCCAGCCGACTTTCCGGGTTCCAGATAGGGGCCTGTCCGGTTGTCAAGACTTGTCACTGTCTCGGACAGCGCCCCGGCGGAGTGGGGAGGCGCTCGCCGTTTCAGCTCCCCCTCGGCTTCGGATGTCCAAGGGGAGAGGTGCTGACTTGGTCCACCGACACTCGCTCGTCCTGACCTGCGTCGCGGCGATCGGCCTCGGCCGTGGTGTGTCTCCGCGGGGCGGCGCGGCTGCCGACCAGCGACCTCCCTACGACCCCCTCGCGGTCGCCGAGGCCGCTCGTCCGGCGCCTCTCGAGCTCGCGGTCGACGACGCACGACGGGACCGCACGATCCCCGTCCGCGTCTACCTCCCGTCCGAGCACGGTCGCGCGCCCGTCGTCCTCTTCAGCCACGGGCTCGGAGGCTCCCGCACCGGCTGTGCGTACCTCGGGGAGCACTGGTCGGCCCGCGGGTACGTCGCGGTGTTCCTGCAGCACCCCGGGTCCGACGACTCGGTCTGGCGCGACGTCGAGGCGCCCAGCCGCGTGGGCGCGCTCAGGCGGGCCGCGAGCGCGAGGAACGTCCTGCGGAGGGTGCAGGACGTGACCGCCGTCCTCGACCAGCTCGAGCGCTGGAACGCCGGCCCTCACCCCCTCGCCGGCCGGCTGGACCTGCAAAGGGTGGGGATGGCCGGTCACTCGTTCGGCGCCGTCACGACCGAGGCCGTGAGCGGCGAGAGCTTCGGGCGACTCGGCCCCGTCTTCACGGACCCGCGCATCCGCGCCGCCGTCGCCTTGAGCCCGTCGTCTCCGCGTCGGGGGCGGACCCCGGCCGAGGCCTTCGCCGGCGTCCGCATTCCCTGGATGCTCATGACGGGCACGCGCGATCTCGCCCCGATCGGCGACGCCGACCTCGCCTCACGGCTGGCGGTCTTCACCGCCTTGCCCCCGGGGAGCAAGTACGAGGTCGTCCTCGACGGGGCGGAGCACTCGGCCTTCACGGACCGGCCCCTCCCCGGAGACCGCGGCCCACGGAACCCGAACCACCACCGGGTCGTGCTGGCGCTGAGCACTGCCTTCTGGGACGCGTACCTGCGGGACGACCCCCGGGCGCGGGCGTGGCTCGACGGGCGGGGACCCTCTGCGGTTCTCCAGACGACGGACCGGTGGCAGGTCAAGTGACACGATTCGGATCGCCCCGCCGCCCGAAGCAGGGTCTCAGACGGAGCTGAGCTGGACGGTGAAGGTCAGAAGATGGCCTGCGTCCCGCCCCTGGACGAGTGTGCCCTCGTGAGCCGCCACGATCTCCTGAACCACGCTCAGCTCTGCTTCGGACAGGTCGGCATCGCTCTCGCGCGGGGAGAGGACCGACGCGCGGCTCCCGCCGCTGACGCTGACGCACGGTCGGCCGGCCTCGGCGGTACCCCGGACCACGATCTCGGGAACCTGGCCGCGCTCGATCGCCTCGGTCTCGCACAGGTGGACGAGCGAGGCGACCGCGAAGCGAAGGAGCGGAGCGTCACCAGAGAGGGCGATCCCCTCCGGGGGCAGCTCGACGGTGACGCCCGGCACCTTCAGGGGGGCCAGGACGTCGGCCAGGGAGAGGCGCCGCCGTCTGGCGGATTCGGAGGGAAGCCTCGCCAGGAGCGAGGCCACGGCGGCCGCGGACGCTCGCGAGAGCATGCGCAGTCGTTGCGCCGCCGAGGCCGCCTCGCGCGCGGCCGCGGCTTCGAGCGGACCCGCCAGCTCGCGGGCCAGGAAGCCGAGGTGGGCCAGCGTCTCCCGCGACGGCTGCGCCGCGTGGAGGTCGTAGTAGAGAAGACCGATGCCCAGCGACCGCTCGGCTGACCGCAGCGGGACGAGCGCCACCGCCTCGTAGGACGGCTCGCCCGCGCGGAGCGCGTCGGCAAGGGACGGCGACTCGACGGCTTCCTCGACGAGTGGCTCTCCGAGGGCCTGAAGGGTCGCCAGGTGTGCGTTGCCCCATTCGGTGCGCGACAGGGGGTCCGAGGAGAGGGGTGGCAAGGGGATGATCTGGGTGGAGTCCTCCGCCGTCAGGCGCAGCGTGGCGCCCGACGCGCCGCCCGCCCGCACGAGCACCTCCAGGATGCGCCGGAGCCTCGTCTCGACGGCGGTCGCTCCCGGAGACTCCGTGGCGAGCTCGAGGGCCCGACGCATCTCGTCGAGGCGGCCGCGGGCGACGTCCCGCTCCTCGCGCAGGTCGCTCACGACGAAGCCCAGCTCGGCCGAAGCCTCGGCATACGAGGCGGCGAGGGACTCCGGGGAAGGGGCCTCCGGGCTCGGGGCGGCGGGGGCGCGCGAGGGGTCCTCCGGCGTCCTCACCTGGACGCGGAGATGGCCCGAGGTCCCGATCGGGACGAGGGTGCCGTCCGGAAGCTCGATCTCCTCCTTCTCCTCTCCGGCGGGCAGGTCGAGCCGTTCGCGGCCGAACATCCCCGCCACCGCCTGCGCCGTCCATGCTTCGACGGACTGGCCGGCCGGCAGGTCCATGGTCCGGTAGCGGCGGCAGAGGTCGCGGAGAGTCGCGGACAGGATCGCCGAGAGAGTCTCGAGGACGCCCGTGCCTCGCGTGGCCACGCCCGGGAAGGCCGGGACGTGCCTCGAGTTGAGCTGACGCTGGAGAGCCTCGATGTCCACGACCTGCGGCAGGTCCCGCTTGTTGTACTGGTAGACGAGGGGAATGGCGTGCGGGTCGAGCTGGTGGGCGACGAGGTTCGCGTTCATCTCCTCCTGGCATCGGGCGTTCTCGGCGAAGCGATCGACCGCGGAGTTGGCGACGAAGACGACGCCGTCGGCTCCCTTCAGCACGATCCGGCGCGTCGCCCCGTACATGGCCTGGCCGGGCACCGCGAGCAGCTGGAGCTTGAGGTCGTAGCCGCGGAAGCCCCCGGTGCGCAAGGGGAGGAGGTCGCAGAGGATCGTCCGGTCCTGCATCGAGTTGACGGAGACGAACTCGCCCCGTCTCGAAGCCGAGGCCCGCTCGTGGAGCACGCGCAGGTTCGTGGTCTTGCCCCCGACCGGAGGACCGTAGTAGACGATCTTCACCCGGATCGTCCGGTCCCTCTGGTTGATGTCGACCACGGCGGGCGCTCCTGCTCGCGGGATGGAGGCGCCCAGGGACGCCTCGACGCACCGGCCGCGACGATCATGCGCCGCCCACCGCCCCCCGTCAATTCGGCGAGGGGTGGGCGAAGGGAAGGCCCTCCGATCGCCCTCCGGAGCGCGTCTTTTCCGCCCACCGTCCCACGAGAGCCACGAAGAGCGACGAGACCCGGTTCGCGACTTCCGGGGACCCGCTGAACGAGCGATGCCACCCGGTGCGCCACCTCGGGTCAGAAGCGGATGGCGAAACGGGTCGGGCCGCCGGCGGGGCTCTCCAGCGAGAAGCCGAAGCCGTGCTGGGCGAGGATCTCCTGGGCGAGGGTCAGGCCGATGCCGCGGCCGTTGGCCTTCGTGCTGAAGAACGGCGTGAAGAGGGCGGCCTGGACGTCGGCCGGGATGCCGGGCCCGCTGTTCTCCACGACGAGGAAGGGCCGCCCCGCGGACGTGCCCGTCGCGACCGTGACCGTCCCGTCCCGGGCCACGGCCTCGACCGCGTTGCGGAGGACGTTGACGAGGACCTGCTCGATCTGGTGCTCGTCCAGGGAGACCGGCTCCCGGACCTGGCCGGCGTCGACCGTGAGCGCGATGCCCCGCTCCTCGCACTCCGGTCGGAAGAGGCGCGCCACGCCCTGGACGAGGCGGCCGAGGTCCCGGGGCGTGCGGTGCGGCGGCGGCAGCCGGACCACGTCCGCGTACTCGCGCACGAACGCGTCGAGATGGCGGAGGCGCGTGTTGGCGACGGAGAGGGCGGCCGCGAAGTCGTCCCGGTCCGCAGGCCGGATCTGCTCCCGGTAGTGCAGGCTCGACTCGAGCAGCGAAGCGGCGGCCCCGATCGAGTTGCCGACCTCGTGGGAGAGGGTCCGGATGACCTTCTCGTACGCGGCCCGCTCCGACCGGCGCAGCTCCTCGGTCAGCTCCTCGACCACGATCAGCATCCGCGGGAAGCCGTGGTCGAGGAACCGCGTCTTCAGCCAGCGCACCCGCCGGCTGCCCTGGAGGGGCAGGACCGCAGACTCGCCGGCGGCGAGATCCGCCACCTGCGCGACGAACGGCACCGGGAGATCTTCGAGACGAAGGCCCAGGAGGTCCGATCCCGGCCGCATCAAGAGCCGCTCCGCTCCCGGGTTGACCGTGCTGAGCCGCCCGTCGAAGTCGAAGGTCAGGATCCCGGCGGGGGAGGCGCGGACGACCTCCTCCAGGAAGTGGTGCTGCTCCCGGGCGCGCAGGCGCTCCTCCCGGAGGCTGTCGATCATCCGGTTGTAGACCCCGACGAGCGCGTCGACCTCCGGCTGGCCGACCTCCCGCAGCCGCGACGAGAAGTCCCGCTCGGCGATGAACTGGACGCCGTCGCGCACGAGCTGGAGGGGCCCGAAGAGGGCTCTCAGGAGGTGGACGCCGAGGAGCATCGAGGCCACGAGGCCCGCCTCTCCGGCGAGGAGCCAGAGGCCCCGGCCGCGCAGCCAGGCGAAGGCCAGGGCCGCGAGGGCGACGTGCACGGCGCCGACGTACAGGACGATCTTGGCCCGCAGGCTCAGGGGGAGATCCCGTGCTTCTCGAGGCGGCGGTAGAGCGCCGGACGGCTGAGGCCGAGGGCCTCCGCGACCCGGCTGAGGTTGCCCCCGTAGTGGGCGAGGCACTTCACGATCATGCCCTTCTCGATCTCGTCGATCGTCATCGACCCCGCCGCGGGGAGGGCGTCCCGGGGCGCCTCCCGCGCCTCCATCTCCGCCCCGCGGGCGAAGTCCTCGGCCTCGAGCGGGGTGCGATCCGTCATGAGCAGAGTGCGCTCGACGAGCTGCCTGAGCTGGCGCACGTTGCCGGGCCAGGGCTGGGACTGGAGCCAGCGCACGGCCTTCGGGCTCACGGCCACGCTCGCCCGGCCGTAGACCTGTCCCCCCGCGGCGAGGAAGTGGTGGGCGAGGGCGGGGACGTCTCCCGGCCGCTCGCGCAGGGGCGGCACGTGGAGAGTGATGAGGTTCAGGCGGTAGAGGAGGTCCTCCCGGAACTCGCTCCGCGCCACGAGCGCGCCGAGGTCGCGGTTGGTGGCGGAGACGACCCGCACGTCGACGCTGCGCGTCAGGCTCGAGCCCAGGGGCTCGTAGCTGCGGTCCTGCAGGACCCGTAGCATCTTGACCTGGCTGCCCGGCTCCAGCTCCCCGATCTCGTCGAGGAAGATGGTCCCGCCGGCGGCGATCTCGAAGCGCCCCTTGCGGTCGCCGCGGGCGTCGGTGAAGGCCCCCTTCACGTGCCCGAACATCTCGCTCTCGAAGAGCGTCGAGCTGACGCCCCCCAGGTTCACCTTGACGAAGGGTCCCTTGACGCGGCGCGAGTTGCGGTGGATGGCCTCGGCGATCAGCTCCTTGCCCGTCCCGCTCTCGCCGGTGACAAGCACCGAGGCGTCCGTCGGCGCCACCCGGGCCACGACGTCCAGCACCTTGAGGAGGCGGGGGTCGCTCCCGATCACGCCGGAGAAGTCGTACGCCGTGTCGAGCTCATCCCGGGTGGGCGGGGGCCGGTCGGGTCCCCGGTGCGCCTCCTGCAGGCCCAGCGCGGTCTCGATCGACTGAAGGAGCTGGGCGTTCGTCCAGGGCTTGGTGACGAAGTCGGCCGCTCCCGCCTTCATGCCCTGGACGGCGAGGCCGATCGAGCCCCAGGCGGTCATGAGCACGACCGGGAGCTGCGGCCAGCGGGCCTTGATCGCGTCCAGGAGCGCCAGGCCCTCGGCGCCGGTCGTCTGGCGCGAGAAGTTCATGTCCTGGAGCACGAGGCCGATGCCCCCGCCTTCGAGGAGGGCCAGCGCCTCCGACGGGCCCGCCGCCGCCCGCGAGGCGTGCCCGGCCTGTTTCAGGAGCAGGGCCAGGGACGCCGCGATGGAGACGTCGTCGTCGACGATCAGGACGAGCGCCACGGCGCCCCCATTCTAGGCACACTCGGGGGAGAGCCTACTCGTAATGGAGGGCCTCCGCGGGCTGGACCTGGGTCGCGAGCCAGCTCGGGTAGAGGGCGGCCACGACGGTGAGGCCGTAGATGACGAGGGCGGCCAGGGCGATGGCCGTGGCGTAGACGCCGGTGCTCACCCAGCCGACCACGCCCAGGAGCGGGAACTGCACGGCGAGAGCCACGCCCACGAGGAGGCCGGCGGTGGCGACGACGAGCAGCTCGCCGAGCACCTGGAGCGACACGCCGCGGCCGGTGGCGCCGAGGGCGCGCCGGAGGCCGATCTCCCGCCGGCGGCGGGCGACGCTCTGCCAGAGGACGCCCACCATGCCGAGGGCCACCATCACCAGCATGAAGCCGGCGACGAGGGCCGCGGCGAGGAGCGGCACGAGCTTCAGGGTCATCATCGACCGCCGCATCTTCGTCAGGGGATCCACCTGGAAGGTGTGGCCGGGGGAGACGGCGCGGAGCCGTTCCAGGAGCCGCTCCTCGAAGGAGGCCGGTGTCCCGGGGCGCACGCGCACCACGAGGTTGTAGTAGGGCGACGCGCCCGCGCCAGCCACCCGGCTGCGCTTGAGGAAGTACGGCTCCGGGCCCTGCAGCTCGCCGTCCTCCCGGAAGTCGGTGAAGACGCCGACCACCCGGAACTCGGGCGCCTGGCCCCCGTTGCGCCCCAGGGCGTGCTCGTCGGGCTTCGGCGCGATGTTCTGCCCGAGGGGATCCTCGGAGCCGAACAGGTCGTGCTTCAGGCGCTCGTTGACGAGCACCGGAGTGTAGGGGAGGGCGTCGTCCGCCGCCTCGAACCACCGGCCCTGGGTGACCCGGATCCGCATGACCTGCGCGAAGTCGTCCGTCACCTCGTCGTTGTACGACTCGAAGCGCCGGCCGCCGTGCTCGACCTCGTCCGTCATCCCCGTGAGATCGAAGGCGGGGACGGCCATCCCGGCCGCGCCCTCGACCGCGTCGAGCTCCTGCACCTCGCGCAGCAGCCGCCGCGACTCCTCTCTCGCCGTGGAGGACGAGCGGCCGTCGTGCTCGGCGACGATGTCGGAGAGGGACCCGAGGTTGACGTTCAGGACGTCTTTGTAGTCGAAGCCCAGGGGCCGGCGGTAGTTGTCGAGGTTGTAGACGACGACGGTCATGACCGCGAAGACCACGAGGAACGAGAAGAACACCTCGACCGCCACGAGCGCCTGGGAGCGCTTCCGGTTCCAGCAGAGCTTGACCAACTGGCGGATCATCGCAGGGCTCCTTTGAGCGCATCCACCGGGTGGAGACGGGACATCCGCCAGGCCGGGTAGACGCCCGACAGGACGCCGAAGAAGAGGGTCATGAGGAGGCCGTAGAGGAACACGCGGGGGTTGAGGGCGAACCGGGCGTACGGGAAGAGGCCGCTCCCGTTGATCCCGCCGAGGACGAGGGCGGCGAGGGCGAACCCCAAGAGCCCTCCCACGAGGGTGAGGACCACGTTCTCGACCAGGAACTGGCCGACCAGGGTCAGGGACGACGCGCCGAAGGCCTTTCGCACCCCGATCTCGGACGCGCGCTCGAGGATGCGGCTCACGCTGACGTTGATGAGGTTGACGGTGGGAAGGAGCGTGAACACGAAGGCGAGGCCGAGGAGCCAGCCGAGCAGCTGTCCGGAACGGCTCTCCTCGAGCTTCTGGCTGAAGAGCATGCGCGAGAGCATGCCGAAGGGGGTGTCGATCCCGCCCGTGACCTCGGAGACGTCCTTGGGGTCGGGCGACTCGAAGCGCGCGAGCGCCGAGCGGTACTCCTCGGCGATCCGGGGGAGGTCGCTCGCCCGGGGGGCGAGGATCGAGGCCATGAAGTTGCCGTGGAGGGCGGTGCGGTACTTCTCGTCGCGGAGGGTGCCGATGGGGAGCCACACGTCGGCGAAGGGGGTGATCCGCAGGTAGGAGACGTCCTCCACGACTCCCACCACGCGGAAGCGCTCGCCGTCGATCTCGACCGTCCGGCCGGCGGCGGGCTCGTCGCCGAAGAACCGCCGGCGGGTGCTGGCGTTGAGGACGGCGACCCGGTTCTTCTCCTGGTCGTCTCTCGCCGTGAAGGGCCCGCCTTCGAGGAAGCGGAAGTCGAGGATCTGCCAGAACGCCCCGTCGGTGTACTTGCGGTAGGCCTCGATGCGCGCGCCGTCCTTGTACGTGACGACCTTCTCCTGGAAGGTGAACAGCGAGATCCGCTCGGCCCCGGGCAGGGTGCGGACGTAGCGGTCGAGGAACCCGTAGCCGGGGAACGTCATCGTCCGGCCGGTGGTCGGCCCGGCGGTGCGGATCATGTAGACGCCGCGGGTGCGGTCGGCGTGGGTCTCCGGAGGGAGGTCCCCGAAGACGTGGTCCAGGAACGCCGCGGCCACGGTGAGGACGACGAGGGTGAAGGCGATGCCGAAGAGGCTGATGAACGTGTAGAAGCGCCTCCGGAGGAGGACCTTGAGGGCGACCTTGAGGTAGTTGCGGAGCATGGCGGACCTCCGGCCTCAGCCCACCTGGCGGCCGTCGAAGAGGCGCACGATGCGGTCGGTCCTCTCGCCGAGCCGCTGGTCGTGGGTCACCATGACGACCGTCGTCCGGTCGTCCCCGTTGAGGCCCCGGAGGATCTCCATGATCTCGTCGCCCATCTGGGAGTCGAGGTTGCCGGTCGGCTCGTCGGCGAGGAGGAGCTTCGGGCGCCCGACGACCGCGCGCGCGATGGCCACCCGCTGCTGCTGCCCGCCCGAGAGCTGTGAGGGGAAATGGTGTACCCGCGAGGCGAGGCCCACCCGCTCGAGGGCGAGGAGGGCCAGCCGCCGGCGCTCGGCCCCGGACAGCCGGCGGTAGATGAGGGGCAGCTCCACGTTGTCGAGCACGCTCAGGTCGTGGATCAGGTGGAAGGTCTGGAAGATGAACCCGATCTGCTCGTTGCGGAGACGGGCCAGGTGCTTGTCCCGGAAGGACGTGATGGGTGCGCCGTTCAGCTGGACCGTGCCCTTGCTCGGCGTGTCCAGCAGGCCGAGGATGTTGAGGAGCGTGCTCTTGCCCGATCCCGAGGGCCCCATGACCGAGATGAAGCTCCCCTCCTCGACGTCCAGGTTGATGTCGGAGAGCGCCACCGTCTCCAGCCGGTCGGTGCGGTAGACCTTCTCGACGTTCGTCAGTCGGATCATCGCTTCATCCCCTACCTGAGGCGCACCTCGGCGAGGTGCGCGTACTCGCGCATGTCGGACACGATCACCTCGTCGCCCGGGAGGAGGCCTTCGACCACCTCCACGTACTCGAAGCTGGCCAGCCCGAGGCGGACGCCCGTGCGCACCGCCTTCGGACCTCGCACGACGAACACGTCCTGACGGCCGGCCGCGGTCGCGAAGGGGCCGCGCCGCACGCGGAGGGCGCTCGCGCGGCGGTCGGTCACCACGAAGACGTCGACCCGGAGATTGGCCCGCAGGAGCGGGCTCGACCTCTCGTCGAGGGCGACGTTGAGGGTCATCACCCCGTCCTTGATGGTGGGCAGGATGCCGGCCACGGTGCCGTCGAGGGTGGACGTCTCGCTGAGCCTCACCCGGGCCGGCATGCCGACGGCGACGCGCTGGGCGTGGACGTCGGAGAGCGTCGCCTGGACCCGGAACGTCGTGAGGTCGGCGATGCGGGCGAGGACGTCTCCCTTGCGGACGAGCGCGCCCTCCTCCGTGACCACCCACGTGAGGACCCCGCCGCGGTCGGCCTTCGCGGTCGCGAGGTCGAGCTGCCGCGCGGACACGGCCTGCTCCTGGGCCAGCATCCGCGCTTCGACGGCGAGGCTCTCGAGCTCGGCGGCGCTCGCGGTCTCCGCGTTCGCGATCGAGTCGTTGCCGCGGGCGAGCTGGACCTCGGCCTTCTCGAGGTCCACCTGGGCCTGACGGAGCTGGTCCGCGGACGAGAGCCCCGCGTCGTGGAGCTGCTGCACCTGGCCGAGCTTGACCCGGAACGCCTTGACGTCGATGGCCGCCACCGCGGCCTGGCCCTTCAGCTCGGCGAGCGTCCGGGCGAGGGCGAGGCGCTTCAGCTTCTCCTCGTTCCGCTTGAGGGCCAGGCGCTCCACGACCTTGTCGTGGGCGAGGCGGGACTCGCTGACGTCGAGGTCGAGGATCGGCTCGCCGGGCTCGAGCGTCGCCCCCGCCTTTCGCAGGACCCGGAGCACCCGGGCGTCGATGGGGCTCGAGAGGACGTGCTCGAACTCGGGCACCACGGTCCCGGTGGCGCTGATCGTGGCCTCGACGAGGCCGGCCTCGACCCGGGCCGTGCGGATGTCCGAGCGGTCGAGGGTGGGCCGGATGAAGTGCGGAACCGCGCCGACGACGACCACGAGGCCGACCAGGACGCCCGCGCCCGCGGCCATCTTCTTCGCCTTCTGTCGTCTCGCGAACCCGGCATCCAGCGGTCGGTCCATGGGTCGCTCCCCGCCGCGGTCCTCTGCAAGGGGCGGTCCAGGCCGGAGGCCTCGCGATGCAGGGGTTCGGCCCCGGGGAAGGCGGCATTCCGTCCGAGTCGGGACGGCAGCGTCCGCTTCCGGACGGTTGCGGGGAGAACGGCCGTCCTCAGGACGGCGGCGTCACATCACGGGGCCGATGATCCAGGGCGCGAACTCCTCCTCGCCGACGCCGGAGCGCTCGCTCTTGGTCTTCTTCCCCGACGCCACGGCCACGACCTCCTCGAAGATCGCGCGGCCCACCGTCTCCAGCGGCACCCCGTCGAGGATCACGCCGCAGTCGAGGTCCATGTCCTCTTCCATGTGCCGGTAGACCGCCGAGTTCGTGGCGAGCTTGATCGAGGGCACCGGACGGCATCCGAAGACCGATCCCCGGCCGGTGGTGAAGCAGATCACGTTGCAGCCGCCGGCCACGAGGCCGGTGATCGAGACGGGGTCGTGGCCGGGCGTGTCCATGAACACGAAGCCCCGGGTCTCGATCCTCTCGCCGTAGAGA
This sequence comes from Vicinamibacteria bacterium, assembly GCA_035577965.1. Taxonomy (GTDB): domain Bacteria; phylum Acidobacteriota; class Vicinamibacteria; order Fen-336; family Fen-336; genus DATBSL01. The sequence continues at coordinate 26,204 of DATJYX010000027.1, forward strand.
AAGACGTCCATGAGGGGCGTCGTGCCCCCCTTGGCGATCCCGCCGAGCGACTTCTCGAGGACGGTGGTGATCCCGCCCGCCTTGTTTCCCGGAGCGGGATTGTTGTCCATCTTCTCGATGCCCCGGCAGTACCACTCCCACCACTTGTACCGGTCGAGGAGCTTCCGGGCCACCTCCTCGCTCGCCGCGCGCCGCACCAGGAGGTGCTCGGCGCCGTAGGTCTCCGGCGTCTCGGCGAGGACACCCGTCCCGCCGTAGCGCACGAGCTCGTCCACCGCCCAGCCCAGGGCCGGGTTGGCGGTGATGCCGGAGTTGCCGTCCGAGCCGCCGCAGTTGGTGGCGATCGTGATCTCGGAGACCGGCTGGCGGGTGCGCCGCGCCTCGTCGGCCCGGGGCAGGAGGCGTGCCACCTCCGCCACGGCCCGGTCCACGGCCTTGCGGACCCCCCCGCTCTCCTGGATGGTGACGACCGGGGGCCGGCCGTCGGGAGCCAGGGGAAGAGCCATGCGCTGGCGCTCGACCATGACGCGGGCCTGGTTGACCTCGCACCCGAGCCCGATGACCACGTAGGCGGCCACGTTGGGGTGCTGCGCGTAGCCGGCCAGCACGCGCTGGAGAGCCCGATGGTCCTCGCCCCCCTCCTCGACGGCGCAGCCCGACTTGTGGGTGACCGCGATCACGCCGTCCACGTGGGGGTAGTCGCGGCTGACATCGCCGAAGCGCTGCTTCACGAGCTGGCTGACGCTCGCCGAGCAGTTGACGGTCGAGACGACCGCCACGTAGTTCCGCGTGCCCACCCGGCCGTCCGCGCGCCGGTAGCCGTCGAAGGTGCGCATGGCCTCGGGCGAGTAGCGCTCGAGGGGCCGGACGTCCGCCCCGACCTCGTACTCGCGGGCCAGGGCGCGAAAGGCCAGGTTGTGGCCGTGGACGTGGTCGCCCGGCTCGATGGCCGACGTGGCGAAGCCGATCACCTGGCCGTAGCGGCGCACCGGAGCGCCCTCGGGGACGGCGCGGCGGGCCAGCTTGTGCCCGGCGGGGATGTCGGCGCGAAGGGCCAGCCGGCGCTGACCGTCCTCGAGCGGGGTGCCTGCAGAGAGGAACCTCTTCGCGATGGCGACGTCGTCCGCGGGATGGAGAACGACGGCGACCTCTCCGAGCGGAGTGCCGATCATCTCGCATCCAGTATGCCCGAGGTCGGGACGATCCGCCCCGAGGCTTCGGGGTGATACCCTCCGCGCGTGCGCGGGCGGCTCCTCGTCGTGGTCCTCGTCGCCGCCGCGGGTGTCCCGGCATGGGCGGAGGAGGCGGGGCCCGGCCCCCCGTCGAACTACGTGGCCGGCTTCGTCGGCACGACGCTCGGCTACAGACCCCCCGGCGGGAGTTGGGAGGGCTGGCAGCACGACGTGACGCCCCTCCTCGGCTACGGACGCCAGGTCCGACCGACGCTCGCGATCGAGCTCGACGCCGGGCCCACGTTCGTGAAGGGGGCCTACTCCAGCTTCTCCCTCACGCCGGGGCTCGTGTGGTCGGTGCATCCGAACGTGTACCTGGCCGCCCGCTTCATCGTCCCCGTGGATCCCGAGACGAACTTCGTCCTCTTCCCGGGAGTGGGGCTCTGCCGCGCCTTCGGCCGAGTGATGCCGATCCTCGAGGTGAACGTGTCGAGCGCGGTGGGCCGCCACCCCGACCTCGGCGTTTCGCTGACCGCCGGCCTCCTCGTCTTCTTCTGAAGCCCGGCCACGGATCACTGGGGTGCGGGACCGCGGGATGCGGCACCGGCGTGCGGGTTATCATCGGTGAAAGGTCATGAGGACGATGCGACGCGGCCGACGGCCTGCCCCGTGGATTCTGGCAGGGGCGAGGTTGGGCCTCGCGACGGCTCTCGGCCTCGCCCTGGCCGACCCGACGGTCGCCGCGGCCGCCCCGGACTTCGTCGTGATCGTGCACCCCTCGGTGACCGGGAAGACGATCAGGCGCAGCGACCTCGCCGCCGTGTACCTCCGGAAGGCCACCCGCTGGGGCGCGGGCGTGACGGCGGTGCCGGTCGACCAGTCGGGCACGTCGGCGGTCCGAAAGGCCTTCTCGGAGGCCGTCCTCGGGATGTCGGTGGCGACGGTCGTCCAGTACTGGCAAAGTCAGGCCTTCGCGACGAAGCCCCTCCGGCCTCCGCTCGTCAAGAACTCGGACGCGGAGATCGTCGCCTTCGTGGCGAGGAACGAAGGCGCCGTCGGCTACGTCTCGAGCGCGGCCGCGCTCACTCCCGAGGTGAAGGCGATCTCCCTCACCGACTGACGCGCGCGCCCGGCCGCTCGGCGAGGAGCGTCCGGACGATCCGCTCGTAGGCGTCCACCGCCGCCTCCAGCTCCTCGAGGTCGACGTGGTCCTCGTCCGTGTGGGCGTGGAGGACGGAGCCGGGACCGAAGAGGAGAGGCACTCCCCAGCGGTCGAGGAGAGGGATGTCGGTCGTGAAGGCGAAGGACGCGGTCGCGAACCCGGGCACCGTGCGCATCCGCACCGGCGGGACCTCGAGCACGGTCTCGAGGGCGACTCGCGCCCGGAGGGGAGCGAGGCTCTCCAGCACTTCGCTGGCCGGGCCCACCGTCCGGAAGTTCAGCTCCGCCTCCGCCGACGGCGAGACGACGTTCGGCGCGACGCCGCCCGAGACGAGGCCGACCACGTAGAACGTCCGGCCGAGCTCCGGGTCCTCGGGGAGGGGCAGGCCGCGCAGCTCGACGAGGGCGTCGACGAGGAGGTCGATCGCGGAGACGCCGCGGTCGGGCTGGGAGGAGTGGGCGGCCCGGCCCTTCGCGCGGAGCTTCAGCCGGAACGCGCCCCGCGTGGCCAGGGCGAGCGTGCTCTCGGTGGGCTCCCCGTTCACGAGGAAGGCCGGGCCCGGCGAGATCCGGTTGGCGGCCGTCGCCCCGTCGCTGCCGCGCTCCTCTCCGACCACGAACAGGAGGCCGACCCGCTCCTCGCCGGTCTCCCGCATCCTCTCGGTCGCGACGATCTGGGCGGCGAGCGCGCCCTTCGCGTCGCAGGCCCCGCGCCCGTAGAGCCGCCCGCCCTCGACGCGGCTCGGAAAGTGGGGCGGCACACAGTCGATGTGGGTCGAGAGGACGACGACGGGCTTCGGGTCGAGGAGGGCGAGAAGGTTCGTGCGCCCGCCGGCGACCGGCTGCTGCGCCACGCGGAAGCCGCGCTCCTTCAAATGGGCGGCGAGCCACGCGCAGGCCTCTTCTTCGCGGCCGGTCGTGGAGTCGATGTCGACGAGGGCACGGGCGAGGTCGACGAGGCTCAGCGCAGCCACGCTTCGAGCTCCGTCCGTGCGTCCGTCTTCTCGTCGCGGTACTTCACGATCACCGGTGTCGCGAGCGAGAGGCCCCAGCCCGGGCCCGCGCCCACCGTCACGGCGCGGGCCCCGGGCACGACCACGGCGCCCTCCGGGACGACGAGGGGCTGGCCTTCCGCGGCCTTCAGGATGCGGCCGTTCGGCAGGTCGTAGACGGGCGTCGAGCCGGTGAGGATCGTTCCCGCCGCGACGACGGCCCGCCGCTTCACGACCGTGCCCTCGAAGAGGCCGGTGAGGCCGCCGAGGAGGACGTCGTCCTCGACGATCACGGGCAACGCCCCGACCGGCTCGAGGACGCCGCCGATCTGCGCCCCCGCGCTCACGTGGACGCGCCGCCCGACCTGGGCGCACGAGCCGACGAGGACGTGGGAGTCGATCATCGAGCCCTCGTCGACGAAGGCTCCGATGTTCACGTACATGGGCGGCATGGCGATCGTGCCCTTGCCGAGGAAGGCGCCGTCGCGCACCGACGAGCCGCCGGGCACGATCCTGACCCCGGCCGCGGCGTCGAGGCGCTTCAGGGGGAGCGTGTCCTTGTCGAAGAACGGCAGCCGGCCCTGGTCCATCGAGACGTCAGCGAGGTCGCCGTGGCGGAAGCCGAGGAGGATCCCCTGCTTGACCCAGGCGTTCACCCGCCATCCGGTTGGGAAGGCGCGATCGGGCTCGGCCGCTCGTGTCTCGCCGCGAGAGAGCGCCGCCCGGAGGTCGGCGAAGGCGGCCCGCGCCTCCTCGCGCGGGGCCGAGGCGCCCGCGGCGGAGAGGCGCTCGACGCGCTCGCGGAGGGCGGCGAGGGCGTCGCTCACGCTTGGACCGCGGTGGGGACGAGCGAGAGGGAGGCGAGGACGCGGCGGAGCTTCTCCCGCGTCTCCGCGCGGGGCGGGACCATCGGCAGCCGGTAGCTCTCCTCGATGAGGCCCATGAGCGCCATCGCCGCCTTCACCGGGACGGGGTTCGACTCGGCGAAGTTGGCGAGCAGGAGGGGCAGGAGCCGCGCGTGGACCTCCCGAGCGGCGGCGAAGTCGTTCCGCTCGGCCGCCTCCACGAGCCGCGCCATCTCGCCGGGCACCTCGTTCGAGGCCACCGAGACGATGCCCCGCGCACCGACGGCCATCGCGGGGAGGGTGAGGGCGTCGTCGCCGGAGAGGACGAGGAATCCGTCCCGGGCGGCCCTCACGACCTCGCAGATCTGGGTCATGTTGCCGGAAGCCTCCTTGACCCCGGCCACGCGCGGGATCGCGGCGAGGCGGGCGAGGGTCGAGGGCTCGACGTTGCAGCCGGTCCGGCCGGGCACGTTGTAGACGACGACCGGCAGGGGGGTCGCCTCCGCGATCGCCTGGTAGTGGCGGACGAGGCCGTCCGGCGTCGGCTTGTTGTAGTACGGCGTGACGGAGAGGAGGCCGTCGGCGCCCGCCTGGTGCATCGCCCGCGCCGACTCCACGACCTCGCGCGTGTCGTAGCCCCCGGCACCGGCGAGGACGGGGACGCGGCCCCGCGCCTCCTCGGCGACGACCTCGACCACCCGCCGCCTCTCCTCCGGCGTGAGCGTCGGCGCCTCGCCTGTCGTGCCGCAGGGCACGAGGAAGTGCACGCCGGCCTCGATCTGCCTCCGCGCGAGCCGGCGGACCGCCGCCTCGTCGACCGCGCCTGACGACGTGAACGGCGTCACCAGCGCCGTCCCCACACCCGTGAACGGTGTTCGCATATGCCTCCCGAGGGGCCTCCGTCTGCCCGGGGCCCCGAAGGACCGGACTACACGACTGACTCTCTCGAAGACTACGACAATGCTCAGACATCCTTCGCGCGCCGCTCAGCGGGGCGCGCTCAGGATGACATCCCTCATCGTGAACCAGCCCTTCCGCCCGACGACCCACCGCGCCGCCTCGAGCGCCCCGTGGGCGAAGGTGGCGCGGTCCCGGACGGTGTGGACGAGGGCCAGCGTCTCGGCGGGCCCGTCGAAGCCGACCGTGTGCGTCCCCGGGATGTGCCCGGCCCGCGTGGACGACACGTCGACCGGCCTCGGGAAGCCGCCCCGCTCCAGTGCCCGCCGGAGCATGAGCGCCGTGCCGGACGGCGCGTCCCTCTTGGCCGAGTGATGGGCCTCGTGGACGAAGGCACCGTACGCATCGGCCCCTCCGAGGAGCCGGCCCGCCGCCTCGGCCAGCGCGTCGAGGACGGTCGCGCCGAGCGAGAAGTTGGCGGCCACCACCGCTCCGATCCCGGCCCGCGCCACGGCCTCGCGCAGCTCGGCCTCACGGGCCTGCCAGCCGGTGGTCCCCACCACGAGCGCGACGCCGTGGGCGGCCAGTCGGGGCGCGGTGGCGAGCGTGGCCTCGGCGGTCGAGAAGTCGACCGCCACGTCGACGCTCCGGCAGCGCTCGGCGGTCACGCCCGCTCCCTCCGGGTTCGACTCGGCCTCGAGGACGCCCGCGACCTCGAACCCGTAGCCGCCGGCGAGGGACTCGACGAGGCGTCCCATCCGCCCGTGGCCGACCAGCAGGAGGCGCATCCTCGGCCTCAGGCTCGAGCGAGCGCGGCGCGCTCGGCGGGGGCATCCTCGAAGAACCGCCGGTGGAGCCGCTCCATCGCCAGGGGCGCGTCATTGTCGCGCAGGACCACGGTGATGTTCTTGCGCGAGCCGCCCTGGGAAACCATGGCGAGGGGCAGGCCCTCGAGAGCGGAGAGGACGCGGGTCGGGAGCCAGGCGTCCGTCCGGAGCCTCTCGCCGACCGCGCACACGATCGCCATGCCGTCCTCGCGCGAGACGTCCGCGAAGGCCGAGAGCTCGCTCAGGATGCGGTCGAGGGCGCCCGTGTCGTCGACCGTCACCGACACGCTCACCTCGGAGGTCGTCACCACGTCTACCGGCGTGCGGAAGCGCTCGAAGACCTCGAACACCCGCCGCAGGAAGCCGTAGGCCATCAGCATGCGGGTCGAGGCGATGTCGACCCGCGTCACCCCGCGCTTGCAGGCGATGGCGGCGGGCCCCTCGCCGCCCCCGGGGGAGTCGCGCGTGATGAGCGTGCCCGCGGCCTCGGGCCGGTGCGAGTTCAGGATGCGGACCGGGATCCCCAAGCCCACCGCGGGGAGGATCGTGCTGGGGTGGAGGACCTTGGCGCCGAAGTAGGCGAGCTCGGAGGCCTCGTCGAAGCTCAGCCGGTCGACGACGCGGGGCTCCTTCACGACCCGCGGGTCGGCGGTGAGCATGCCGTCGACGTCGGTCCAGATCTGGATCTCCTCGGCCTCGAGGCCGGCCCCGAAGAGGGCGGCCGAGTAGTCGGAGCCTCCCCGGCCGAGGGTCGTCGTGAGTCCGGAGGCGGTGGCCCCCACGAAGCCCCCCACCACCGGCACGAGGCCGTCGGCGAGCAGCGGGCGGACGTGGGACCGCAGCCTCTCGGCGGTCGCCTCGCGGTCAGGGAGCGCGGCCCCGTGGCGGTCGTCGGTCACGAGGACGGCCCGCGCGTCCAGCCACCGCGCGGGGAGCCCGGCGTCCTCGAAAGCCGCGGCCGCGACGCGGCTGCTCGCCAGCTCGCCGAAGGCCACGATCAGGTCGGACGAGCGCGGCGAGACCTCCTCGACGACGGCGAGGGCGCGCACGATCGCCTCCAGCTCGTCGAAGAGGGCGTCGAGCGCGGCCAGGAGGTCGGCCCGCCGCTCCGTCGCGCGCACGAGGGCGGCCATCTCCTCGTGACGGCGGTGCAGCGCGCGCACCTCCTGCCGTGCCCCCGCCGCGTCGCCCGTCTCGGCGAGGCGAGCCACCTCGAGGAGGGCGTCCGTGACCTTCGCGAGGGCGGAGACGACGACGAGCCGCGGCCGTCGCTCGCGGCCCACCACGCGAGCGACGCGGCGAAGGGCCTCCTGGTCCCTGACCGAGGTTCCCCCGAACTTCATCACGATCATGGGCGCCCTCCTAGTCCAGGAACCCTTCGGCCTGCATCAGCTCCGCGTTCAGCACCGCCGCCCCCGCCGCGCCCCGCACCGTGTTGTGGCCGAGGGCCACGAACTTCCAGTCCAGGACCGGGCACGGCCGCAGGCGGCCGACGGAGACCGTCATGCCCCGCCCCCGCCCCGCATCGAACCGCGGCTGGGGGCGGTTCGGCGCGTCCAGGTAGAGGACCGGCCGCTCGGGCGCGGACGGGAGGGCCAGGCGCTGGGGGGCGCCGGTGAAGCCCTCGAAGGCTGCCCGCAGGTCTGCCGCGGCCGGCTTCTTCTCGAGGGCCACCGCGATCGTCTCCGTGTGGCCGTCCACCACCGGAACGCGGCTCGTGTGGGCGCTCACGCGGACGGGGTGCATCTCCACCCCCTCCCCGGCGAGCGACCCGAGGATCTTCCGGGTCTCGCTCTCGATCTTCTCCTCCTCGCCGGAGATGAACGGGATCACGTTGCCGAGGATGTCGAGCGAGGCGACGCCGGGGTATCCGGCGCCGGAGACGGCCTGCATCGTGCTCACGAGGCAGGAGCGGAGGCCGAAGGGCCGCAGCGGGGCGAGGGCCATGGTCAGGACGACGGTCGAGCAATTCGGGTTCGTCACGATAGCGCCTTTCCCGCCCCGCGCCTTCGCCTGCGCGCGGAGGAGGGCGAGGTGATCGGCGTTCACCTCCGGCACGAGGAGGGGCACGGTCGGGTCCATGCGGTGGTTGCGCGCGTTGCTCACCACCACGTGCCCGGCGTCGGCGAAGGCCCGCTCCAGGTCGCCGGCGACGCCGGCGTCGAGGGCCGAGAAGACGAGGCGCGGACCTCTCCCCGGGGTGGCGGGCTCGACGGACCGGTCGGCGATCCCGTCCGGGACCGGCGTCTCGAGCCGCCACGGGGCCGCGTCGGCGTAACGCTTGCCCTCCGACCGCTCGCTCGCGGCCAGCCACGAGAGCTCGAACCACGGGTGCCCGGCCAGCTGGTTGATGAATTGCTGGCCGACCATGCCCGTGGCCCCGAGCACCCCGACTTCGACCCTCTTCCGCATCGTCCTCGCTCCCTCGTCCGTCCCCGAAAACACGAAAACCCGCCCGCGGCCTTCGCCGCGTCGGCGGGTTCGGGTGATCCCTCGAGTGCCTGCTCTAGCTCACCGGGTGGAGCCCACTCACGCCGCCGACGTGGCGACTCGTGCGCTTTCGAGTGGCCCGCTTTCGAGCGGTGGTGTCGGGCACCATCCGATGCATGATCGACGAAGTATAGGGAGGAGAGCGCGGGGCGTCAAGAGGAAGCGAGGCCTCGCGCCTCTCGTCGCCCGGAGGAGTAGTATCCGCGGCGGCAGGCGTCTTCTCGGAGGGATGAGCGGCATGCGCGTGCTATTCGTGGGCGGGACCGGGAACATCAGCGGGGCGGTCAGCCGGCTCGCGGTCGAGCGCGGCATCGACCTCGTGCACCTCAACCGGGGCCGGCACGCCGGAGTGACGGGCGTGCGGCGACTCGCGGCCGACTACGCCGACCCGAAGGCCGTCGAGGCGGCGCTCGGTGGCGAGAGGTTCGACGCGGTCGTCAACTGGATCGCCTTCACCCCCGACCAGGTCGAGCGCGACCTCGCGCTCTTCGGGCCGCGGACGAGGCAGTACGTCTTCATCTCCTCGGCCTCCGCCTACGAGAAGCCGCCCCGCTCGCCCTTCATAACGGAGTCGACTCCGCTCCGGAACCCCTGGTGGCAGTACTCGCGGGACAAGATCGCGTGCGAGGACGTGCTCGTGCGCGCCTTCCGCGAGCGGGGCTTCCCGATGACGATCGTGCGCCCGAGCCTCACCTACGACACCCACCTTCCGATCGCGATCGGCGGCTGGGGCTGCGCGACGCTCATCGACCGCCTCCGCCGAGGGCGCCCCATCATCGTGCACGGCGACGGGACGAGCCTCTGGACGGTCACCCACGCCCTGGACTTCGCCAAGGGCTTCCTGGGCCTCCTCGGCCACCCGGCCGCGATCGGCGAGGCGTTCCACGTCACGTCCGACGAGGTCCTGACCTGGAACGGGATCTACGAGGCGATCGCCGAGGCGGCGGGGGCGGTCGCGAACGCCGTGCACGTCCCGTCGGACTTCATCCATCGCCTCGACCCCGAGATGGGGGCCGGCCTCCTCGGCGACAAGGCCCACAGCGTGCTCTTCGACAACTCGAAGGTGAAGCGCCTCGTGCCGGACTTCGTGGCCACCATCCCCTTCCACGAGGGCATCCGGCGGACGATCGCCTGGTTCGACGCCGACCCCGCGCGCTACGTCGTGCGGCCCGAGGTCGACGCGGCGATGGACCGCATCCTCGCCGCCTGGGGGCGGCGAGCCTCGTAGCAGGAACAGCAGCCCTCAGATCTCGTAGACGTTCGGTCGGGACTCGAGTTCGGCCAGCACCTCGCTTCGGGACCCTCCCAGGAGAGGGATGACCCCCGCCTGGGTCCAGGCCGGGAGAGGGGTCGCGCTCACGGCTCTTCCTCGGGCAGGCGGGCGGGGCCCTCGCTCACGTCGACGCTGAAGCGCCGGTAGTTCGCGTAGCTCGCCCGGCCCTGGATGGTGCCGTCGAAGTCCTCCATGTCCTCGCGCATCAGGAAGGGCACGTTCTCGTAGCGCTCGACCATCTCGTCGGGAACCCAGAGCCCGAGCGACGGCTCCGGGCGGTACTGAGTCAGGATCCAGCTCGTCATCTCGGCCGTGTCGGGGCTGTACTTGCGCCGGACGCCGACCTCGGTCCGCAGCACGCGTCCCGTGCTCGCCTCCACCCAAAGCCGTGCCTCGAGGGGCAGGCCGCCACCATCTCGCTCGCGGACGAGCGTCGGCTTCGCCGTCTCGACCGCGTGCAGCTCGACCCCGTCGTGCTGGAAGAAGGTCCGCTTGCCCAGTCTCTCCCAGCGGAAGCGCCACTGGGTGCCCGGGTGCAGGACCGCGAGCGCGAGCGTCGGCACGTTCACGGTGCGATAGATCGGCCCCAAGTTGAAGCGCGCACTCTCGCGCAGGATCGCGTTCGCCTGCTCAAGCGACGATGGGGTCTTCTTGGCGAAGATGGCTTCGAGACGTGCCTCGCGGTCGCGCACCTTATGCCCATCGACGTCGTAGACGTCGCGGAAGGTCGCCCACGGGATCTCGGCGGGCACAGTCACGAAGACGAGGTCCGAGCGCAGCGTCCGCACCTTCGACCCCGCCCACTGGCGGTAGGTCTCCTCGGCCACGACGTAGCGGAAGGACTGCTGAAACTCCAGTACGTACTGCCCGGCCTTCTCCAAGATCGGCAGCACTTCGGGCGCCGCAGTCGGCGGCTTCGCCGGCGCTTTCGGCAGCCCTCCTCCCGTCGAGGTGGTCGGCTCGGCCGCGCTCACCGTCTGGCCCCGCACGGGCATGATCGTGAACGACGTCTCTTCCACCGCCTCCGCCTCGCCCTGCCGCGCCCGCGCCCACACCTCGTAGCGACCCGGCGCGAGTTGCGCGATCGGGAAGCTGCCGATGTACGCGATGCGCCCGCTCGCGTCGGCCGCCGGCAGCCTGGGCTTGGACCGGGCGACGGTCTGCCCGTCGCGCCGGAACTCCAGCTCGATCTCGACGGGCTGCGGAGCACTTCCGGGGTGCGCGCTCAGAAAGAGGGAGATCGCCGGCGTGCCCTGCGAAAACGTCTTGACGAGCACCGGCGCCGCCCTGAGGTTACCGACGCGCAGCGCCTCGCCAACATCGTCGGTTGCGCCTGCCGGCGCGGGCGCGACACCGGCAGCCATTTCGTCCGTACGCACGATCGCCACGCTGCCGAGGCTCAACCCTTCTCCGTGCGGAACCTCGAAGGCGAACCGTCGCGCCCCGAGCTTCCCCGATTGCCTATCCTGGACGACCGTCTCCAGCGTGTAGCGTCCTGGGGCCAAGCGCAGCGAACGCCGAACGACCAGGTTGCCTCGTTGCGCCGTCCCCACCTCGCCCAGCGGCCCTTCAAGCTGCGCGTCGTGCGTCAGGCGCGCCACGTACTGATCCCTCTCGTCTTTGACGTGGCCCAGGAGCTGCACGTCCGCCCGCCAGAGGCCGGCCGCCTCGTCCTTGACGATCGCCGCGCTCTCGAGCGGCACCTCGACGATCAGGAGCACTTGCTGCTCCCTGCCGGCGTCTGCCACGCGCAGCACGGCCGGGCGCTGCTCGACATCCCTAGCCAAGTGCTTGGCCTCGAGCGCCGTCATCAGCGGCAGCTCGGCGGGGCGCACGATCGGAACCCCCGGTGGAAAGGCGTAATAGCCCTTGCGCGTACGCACGGTGACGCCTGGCCGCGTCACCTCGACCTTGATCTCGCGCCAGCGGCCGTCCTGGGCGGGGTCCGGGGCCGCGTACCCGATGTCGTAGTAGGAGCGTAGGTCGGAGGCGACACGCTCGAGCCCGGCGCGCAGGTCGTTAGTGTCAGCGACTAGGAAGCCGCCCGTGCTCTCGGCGAGATCGCCCAGCGTCCCCTGGCGATTCAGGCGGATCGCATCGAGGAAGGTTTCCGTGTCGCCGGGGCCGAGATCCTTGGGGTCGGAGCTGAACGCACCCTTCTGCGCGATTCCGTACTCCATCGCCAGCCGCGTCTCCTCGCTCGGCGGGTGCACCTTCAGCCCGCGGGCATCGAACGAGTAGACGGAGACGTTCGCGCGGTTGGCCGTGCTCACTGCGCTGTGGAACACGTCCTCGATCTTGGGTGGGACGTCGAGCCCCTCGGAGAAATAGAGGAGCGTCTTGCGGCCCTGGACGGTGGCGAGGGCGTGCACGATTCCAAGCATCGGGTAGAGCGAGGCGGCCCCCCGCGACTCGCGCGTGATCTGGTCATTGAGTCGCGCCATCCCGGCCTGCATCTGCAGCATCATCAAGTCGACCCTGTTGCCACCCGTCGGTATTCCCGGCGTGCCCGGACCGGCCGCCCGCATGCCGGCGCCGGCGGCCATCAGCGAGAGGGCGTAGGCTTCCTCGGTCGCGTTGTCGTATCGCTGGTCGAACATCGGCAGATCCCGCGACCGCTCGGCGCCGGTCGTCGCTTTCTCGATCGCCGCAGGCAGCAACGAACGATCGAACGTCAGCGTCTGCAGCACGCGCAGACCGTCGCCGATCTTGTAGACGGCGAACCAGGTGTCCTTCGGGAACGGCCGCTTCAGCATGTCCAGCGCCGCGGCCCGCGAGCGCGGCCCGCCTTCCGGTCCGAGCTGGTCGAAGACGAGCACCACCAGGCTCGACAGCGTCTCGCCTTTCCCCTCGGGGGGACGCCTTGGCTCGGGAGCTCGGGCCGCCGCGGTCGCGCTGTTAAGCGGCTCGCGCGGCTGCTCCAGCTCGGCCTGCACCAAGCGGAACGCCCCGATCGCACAGGGGTGTCCGTTCTCGAAGACCTGGACTTCGTCGGGTCGGAGGTCCGTGACCATGCGGCCGTCTCTCGTGCGGACGACCATGTCGAGGCGGACAGCCTCGGTGCCCGACGGGAACAGGGGCACCTGGCTTGCACCAGACCCTTGGGCGCTCGTCGCACTCTCGCGTGATCGGTCCGGCGGGTCTGTGCTGGCGATTCGGGCAGCGGGGAACGCCAGGAGGACGGCGGCCAAGACAAGGGCACTCAGGCGGGGTTTCTCCAAGCGGACCTCCTAAGGCGACCGCCGACAGGTGGCGAATAGCGCGCGCTCTACAGTCGGGTGCATTCTGCGTGCCACACTGGTCAAGGGTGTTTCGGCCGTCTTGTGCGAGTCGGGCGAGGGTGGCGCAACTCAGTTGCCGTCGCCGGGTGACAGAGGTACGTCCTCGCCAAGAGACAGGGCTCATCGCCCCGCTAGATCTGGGCCCTCGTGCGCCCGTGGCCCCGACGAGGACCAATCCCTCGCGGCGGGCGGAGGGTCGAGCGCAAGCTACGGCTCGTAGATCCGCGGCACGCGGCCGTTGATCGCGGTCAGGACCTCGTAGGGGATCGTGCCCGCCCAGATGGCGAGCTCCTCGACGGTGACTCGCGCCTCGCCCTGCTCGCCGATCAGGACGACCTCGTCCCCGTTCCACGCCTCGCCCCACTCGATGTTCACCATGACCTGGTCCATGCAGACCCGGCCGACCACCGGGTAACGGCGGCCGCGGAGGACGACCTCCGCCCGGTTCGAGAGGCTGCGGAAGTAGCCGTCGCCGTAGCCCACGGGGACGGTGACGAGGCGGACCCGGTGGTCGCTCTTCCAGGTCGAGCCGTAGGAGACCGGGCTCCCCGCCTCGACAACCTTGAAGTAGACGACCCGCGAGCGCCAGGAGAGGGCCGGCTTCACCTCGACCGCGTGGGCCGCGCCGGGGAAGGGATGGACGCCGTAGAGGAGGATGCCGGGGCGCACCATGTCGAGGCGCGACTCGGGCATCCGCAGGAGCGCCGCCGAGTTCGCGGCGTGGCGGACCGGCACCGGGAGGGAGCGGCGCTCGTAGAAGCGCAGCACCTCGTGGAAGCGCTCGAGCTGCAGGCGGGCGTGGGAGAGGTCCTCGGCGTCGGCGTTCGCGAAGTGCGTGTAGATGCCCTCCACGCGGACGTGGGGGGAGCGCGCCGCTGCCTCGAGGAGCCCCTCGGCGCTGTAGTGGTGGACCCCGATCCTCTCCATGCCGGTGTCGATCTTGAGGTGGACGTCCGCCGTGGCTCCGTGCGCCGCGGCCGCCTCCTCGATGTCGCGGAGGCGCGCGATCGAGGGGACGGTGAAGGTGAGCCCGTGCTCCAGGAAGAGTGGGATCTGCCGGGTCCAGATCCCGCCCATCACCAGGATGGGGTTCCCGATGCCGAGCCGCCGGAGGGCGATCCCCTCCTCCACCAGGGCGACGCCGAAGGCGTCGGCCTGGGGGGCGAGGCACCGGGCCACCGCTTCGAGGCCGTGGCCGTAGGCGTTCGCCTTGAGGACCGCCATCACCCGCGCCGGCGCCGCGCGGGCCTTGACCGCGGCGAGGTTGGCGCGGAGACGCCCCCGGCTCACGACCGCGTACGTGGGCCGGAGCCGGGCCTCCTCGGGGTCGACCGGCGCGCCTTCTTCCAACGGTCCTACGGCCGGCGCTTCCCCTTCAGCGTGCCGGAGTAGCCCCCGCCCTGCCAGGTGCCCTCGAACGCGTCGCCCGCGACCTTGACCTCGATGTCGTAGACCCCGCCCTCGTACTGCACCTTCATCCGGAAGACGTCGCCCTCGAGCTTCTCGTCGGTCACGGTGCGCGGCGTGCCGTCGATCTCGATCGTGGCCTTCAGCGCGCCGTCGACCTGCTTGACGGTGATGACGGACGGCATGTCGCCGTTCGGCGTGTTCGCCACGACGTCCCACGTGCCGACGACCTTCGGCGCGTCGGCGGCGGCGGCGGAGGGCAGGGCGGCGAGAACGAGGGCGGCGAGGGCGAGGGTCAGGCGGGCGGCGTTCTTCATGGGTCGAAGCCTTTCCTTGTTCGTGGTCACAGGCGGGCCGGGGGCCGGGCGCTCACCCGCGCGGCCCGGGGGACGATCGTAGCACCAGGGCGGCCGGCCGGCGAGGCTCGGTCCGCCCCTCAAGGCAGGAGCGCCCTCAGCCACCGGCCCCAGGTCGGGGCGAGGAGGAACTTGAGGAACCAGTCGGTCAGGAGGCCGCTCATCGCGGCCACCACGTAGGCGGCGCGCGTCGTGGCCTTGAGCCGCTCCTTCGCGGACGGGAAGACGAGGGTGAGGAGCGGCTCGGCCAGGAGCACGCCGAGGGTGGCGAACGCGGCCACCCGCGCGATCGCCCACGGCTGCCAGCCGAGGAGCGTGACCGCCCACGAGGGCACGCCGGCCTTCGCGAGCGAGGCCACGTAGTACGACATGTAGTTCATGAGGACGGCCCCCATGAGGATGGCGCCCGCGCTGCCCGTGCCGAGGCCCACCACGAGGAAGGCGCCGAGGTGGACGAGGTGCTCGGGCAGGAAGAGGCGGATGTCGCCCTCGGTGCCGTGCCCGGTGCGAATCCAGCGGAACATCTCGCTCTTGTACGCAGGCCCGTGCACGACCAGACGGCCGAGGGGCTCCGGCCACCACACGAAGGCCACGGTGCCGACGACCGCGACCGTGGCCGCCCACCAGAGCGTCGCCCGCACCGCCCCGCCCCGCTCGCCCTTGCGCAGGCGGTGGACGAGGACGAGGTAGGCGGGCAGCGCGTTCAGGACCGGCAGGAGCCACGGCTGTCCCAGGGCGAGGCCCAGGGGGTACGAGACCACGGTGGCCGCGATCAGGACGACGAGGTCGTTTCTCAAAGGAGCTGCTCCCGCACGGACGCCTCGACCGCGGCGCGCTCGGGCGAGCCGGGGGCGAAGGGATCAGGGTGGCGGCGCTCCGGCCACGGGCAGGAGCCGACCCTCACGTGGGCCGAGAGGGCCTCGGCGAGCGAGCGCGCCAGGCCCGTGGCCACGGCGGCCGCCGTGCGGCAGTGCGCGCAGTAGCCGTGGCCGGACATGAAGCCGGCCACGTCGTGGAGGTCGCCGAGGTCGCGCGTGCGCGAGCCGCCCGACTCGACCGCGCGCAGGATCCGGGCGAGGCTCGCGGTGCCGACCGCGCACGGAGGGCACTGGCCGCAGTTCTCGCGCTCGAAGAAGCCGGCCACGGAAGCGGCGACGGAAAGAGGGCAGGCCGACGCTCCGACCACGAGGACTGTCCCGGCGCCGAGCGCGCTGCCCCGGGCGCGCAGCTCCACGGGGTCGAGGGGCACGTCGAGCTCGGAAGGGCGGAGCGGCGCCCCGCCGGGGCCGGCCGGGAAGACGAGGCCGACGGGCTCGCTCGCGCCGACGGTCGGTCCGTCGATCAGCCTCCGCAGAGTCGTTCCGAGCGGCACCTCGAGAACCCCCGGACGCCGGACGTCGCCCCAGACCGTGACGAGCGTGGTCTCGCCGCGCCGGAAGCCCTCGGGGTCGGCGACGGCCGCCGGGACGCGCGCCAGCGTCTCGACGTTCTGAACGAGCGTCGGCCGGCCGCGGTAGCCGACCGCGGCGGGCAGGGGCGGCTTGGGGCGCGGCCAGGGCCGGCGCCCCTCGAGCGCCTCGAGGAGCGCCGTCTCCTCGCCGGTGACGTAGCCGTCGTCGCCGTGCCGGACCTCCACCGCGAGGCCGTCGAGCGACGCCTGTCCCAGGGCGCTCGCAAGAGCCGCCGCTTCCCGCTCGAACGAGCCCTTCAGGAAGACGACCGCCTCGCGAGCGCCGATCGCCCGGGCGGCGAGGGCGAGGCCGGCCACGACGTCGGCCGGTCGGCGACGCATGACGTAGCGGTCCTTGAACGAGCCCGGCTCGCCCTCGGCGCCGTTCGCGACGAGGAAGGGCTCGCCACCCTCGGCGCGCACCGCGCGCCACTTGCCCGCCGTCTCGAACCAGCCCCCGCCGCGGCCGCGGAGGCCAGAGGCGGCGACCCTCTCGAGGAGGGAGTCGGGGGAAAGGGAGGCGAACGCGGAGGGGGGAGTGGGCATCCGAACGCGGGATTATAGGGCTTGGCTTCCCACGGGGCGGAGCCGACAGCGAGATCACCCCGCGCTTCGCGCGGGCCGTGCCATACTTCACAAAATAGTCCAGATGTTCTAGGATGAAAGTATCAGCCGGGCCCCTCGAGGGGTCGTCCGGAGCAAGGAGCCGCCGCAAATGATCACGCTGACCGCGAACGCCGCCGCCAAGGTGAAGGGGATCCTGGAGCAGGAGAAGGAGAGCCTTCCGCAGGGCGGCCTCCGGATCTACGTGCAGGGGGGCGGCTGCTCCGGCTTCCAGTACGGGATGGTCCTCGACGAGATCGCCGACGGCGACCAGGTGATCGAGGCCGAGGGGGTGAAGGTCATCGTGGACCCGATGAGCCTGCGCTACCTGGAGGGCGCCGAGGTGGACTACAAGGAGGACCTGATGGGCGGCGGGTTCGCGATCAAGAACCCGAACGCCAAGTCCACCTGCGGCTGCGGGCACTCGTTCCAGGCCGGCGACGGCGAGGGCGGCCCGCAGCACTGAGCAGTCTCGTCCCCCTCTTCCCGCTGCCGAACGTCGTCCTCTTCCCGGGGGCGCCGTTGCCCCTCCACGTCTTCGAGCCACGCTACCGGAAGATGGTCGAGGACGCGCTCGCATCCCGCCGCACGATCGGCATGGTGCTCTTGAAGCCCGGCTTCGAGGGGGACTACCAGGGACGGCCGCCGATCTACCCCCTCGGGTGCTCCGGGACGATCGTCGAGGAGGAAAGGCTGCGCGACGGCCGGTACAACATCGTCCTCCTCGGGCGATCGCGCTTCCGCGTGCTCGCCGAGCACGACGGCGAGCCCTACCGCCTCGCCGCCGTGGAGGAGCTTCCCGACCCTGAGGGGGACGGCCCCTCCCTCGTCGAGCTGCGCGAGCGCGTGCTCGCCACCCTGGGACGCCTCGACGACGGCGCCGCGGTGCACCTGCGGGACGAGGTTCCGCCGGCCACCCTCGTCAACGGCCTCGCCCAGGGCCTCGACCTTCTGCCGGTCGAGAAGCTCTCGCTCCTCGGGTGCGACACGGTCGAGGCGCGGGCCCAACGGCTCCTCGAGATCCTCGAGTTCCACGCCCTCGAGCGCGCGAAGGGCCGCTCCACGCTTCACTGAGCGGCGGCCGGCCCCGGGCCGGCTTCCCGTCGGGGACCGGTCCTCCGGGCGAGTCGATCGAGAGACAGGGAAAGCCGACTTTCGCACCCCGGTCGGCGTCTGAAGGGCGAGACGGTCGAGACCCAAGGAGGTCCAATGAAGCGTTTGGCCGCTCTGGCCGTGGGCGTGCCCGCGATCCTCGTCGCGGGTCTCACCCTCGGGCCGGGCGACGTTCGGGCCGGGGAGAAGGACAAGGACGTCGAGAAGGTCGAGAAGCGCGTGGTCGTCCGCCATTCGGGAGGGGGCCGGCTCGGCGTGAGGCTCGAGGAGACGGAGGGCGACCTCCGCGGGGCGAAGGTGAGCTCGGTCGAGGAGGGGAGCCCCGCCGAGAAGGCCGGGATCAAGGAAGGCGACGTGATCCTGCGATTCGACGGAGAGGCGGTCCGCAGCGCGACCCAGCTCGCACGGCTGGTCGGCGAGACACCGGCCGGCCGGTCGGTGGCGATCGAGGTGACGCGGGGCGGAGCGAGCCAGAGGTTCACGGCGACCCTCGCCGAGGGGAGGAGCCGCGTCCAGGTCTTCGGCGGCGAAGGCTTCCCGGGCCCGCACGACTTCGATTTCGATCTGCAGGCGCCCGAGCCGCCCGAGCCTCCCGCGGCGCCGGGCGCGCCCGCCCCGCCCCACGCGCCCCACCCGCCCATGCCTCCCGCCTGGAGCTTCAGGGGCGACGACGGGCACGACATGGTCTTCCGGATGTTCGGCGGAGGGCCGCGGAAGCTGGGCATCGAGTACATGGAGATCGGCGAGCAGCTCGCCTCCTACTTCAAGCTGGCCGGGAAGACGGGGGTCCTGGTCGCCGCGGTGGACGCCGAAGGGCCGGCGGCCAAGGCGGGCGTCAAGGCCGGCGACGTCATCCTCAAGCTCGGCCCGAAGACGGTCGCGGCCGGCGACGACCTGCGCGCGGCGGTGGATCAGGCGGAGGGCGGCAAGGAGACGACCGTCACCGTCCAGCGCGACGGCCGGCCGCTCGATCTCAAGCTCACGCCGGCCAAGCCGGAGACGCGGACGAGACACCGTTCGGCCGGCATCAGCATGTAGAGCGGCCCGCGGCCTCCCGGCCGCGGCTCAGGGACCCGGCCGGGCGCCCTCGCCCGGCCGGGGGCCGTCTTCGTCCAGGTCCTCGAGGTCGAGCACCAGGAGCGTTCCGCCGGTGACGAGGGCCGGTCCGACCAGCAGGTTCGCGAACGGCACGAGCAGCGCGACCATCCCGGCGAGGCCGAAGCCCATGCTCTCCGCCCGCCAGCCCTGGTGCCACCGCCTCTTCTCGGCGAACGAGCGGCCGCGCCGCGTCAGGGCCGGGTCGGTCATGTTCAGGGCGACCGCGTACGCCCCCCACACCACGGAGAGGAACGGGCCCACGACCGGGATGAGGCCGAGCACGAAGACGCCGGGGGCGGCGGCCAGGAAGAGCAGCGAGCCCCGCACGGCCTGGCCGGCCTCCCAGCCGAGGCCCCGGCCCCGGTCGGCCGCGCGGCCGCGGACCCGCGCCTCGACCTGGCGCGAGAGGCGCTCGAGGATTGGAGAGGTCAGGACGAGCGCGACCCCGAGGCCCAGGAAGACGCCCGAGCCGAGCGTGGCCACCCAGAGGAGGAGGCCGACCGGCAGCTCGACCCAGACCGGCACGCTGCCCGGAGAGGGAGCGAAGCGGGCCTCGAGCCTGGGCCCGGCGAAGACCCCGAGCACCAGGCCGAGGAACGTCAGGAGGAGGGCGAGGGCGGCGGGCAGCGCGGCGAAGGGCCAGAGCGCCGGCCGGCGGAGCAGAAAGCCGAAGCCCGCCGGGACGTGCCACGCCCCCGCCGCGGCGCGAACCGGGAGGCTCGGCCGGCGGGGAGGGACGGCGTCCGTCATCAGCATCGAGCCTACCAGAGTTCTTGACTCCGCCGCGCGGTGGCGTGGGAGAATCGCCGCGTCATGAACGACTGCCTCGCCGTGATCCTCGGCGGAGGCCGCGGGACGCGCCTCTTCCCGCTCACGCGGCAGCGCTCCAAGCCCGCCGTTCCCATCGCCGGCAAGTACCGCCTCATCGACATCCCGGTCAGCAACTGCCTGAACTCCGACCTGCGCCGGATCTTCGTGCTGACCCAGTACAACTCGGAGAGCCTCAACAAGCACCTGTCGATGACCTACAAGTTCGACATCTTCACGAGCGCCTTCGTCTCGACCCTGGCCGCCGAGCAGACCGACGACAGCCCCGACTGGTTCCAGGGCACCGCGGACGCGGTCCGGCAGAGCCTGCGCCACGTGCGCAGCCACCGCAGCCGCGAGGTGCTCATCCTCTCAGGGGACCAGCTCTACCAGATGGACTTCCGCAAGATGCTGGAGACCCACCGGAGGCACGTGGCCGACGCCACGGTGGCGGTCCTCCCCGTGAGCGCGGAGCAGGCGCCGGGGCTCGGCATCCTTCTCGTGAACCGCCAGGGGCGGATCGTCCACTTCGAGGAGAAGCCGAGGGCCGACCACCTGTCGGCGCTCGAGTCCGACATCCCCGGCCACGGCCGCGGCTTCCTGGCCTCGATGGGCATCTACCTCTTCTCGCGCGAGGCCCTCGAGAAGGCGATCGCCGACCCGGAGCTCGTCGACTTCGGCCGTCACGTGATCCCGAAGGCCATCGGCGAGATGAGGGTGCAGGCCCACTTCCACCGCGGGTACTGGGAGGACGTGGGGACGATCGGCTCCTACTACGAGGCGAACCTGCAGCTCTGCGACCCGATGCCGCCCTTCGACTTCTACGACGCGGTGCGGTCCGTCTACACCCACCCCCGCTTCCTGCCCGCGACCAAGGTCGAGGGCTGCTCGCTGAAGGGCACGCTCGTCTCGGAGGGCTGCATCCTGATGGGAGCCGAGATCGAGCGGTCGGTCGTGGGCATCCGGAGCCGGATCGGGCCGGGCACCAGGGTGCGGAGGAGCCTCATCCTCGGCGCCGACTACTACGAGAGCCTCGAGGAGATCGACCGCGCGCAGGCCAAGGGCCTCCCCCCGGTGGGCCTGGGGAGCGACTCCCTCATCGAGCGGGCCATCGTGGACAAGAACTCCCGGGTGGGCCGCGGCGTCCGGATCACGAACGAGGCCGGGGTCCAGGAGAGGGACGGCGACGGCTACTACATCCGGGACGGGATCGTGATCGTCCCGAAGGGCGGCGTCGTGCCGGACGGCACCGTCATCTGAGCCGCCGCCGTGCGGCTCAGGCCTTCCCCGAACGCACCTCGCCGATCTTGCGGTCGCGCTCGGAGGCGATCCGCTCGCGGTCGCGGCGGTACTCCTCCTCGAGCTTCTCGAGCGCTTCAGGGTCGGCGGCCTTCCGCCGGGCCGACTGGTGCAGGATCTCCCGCTCGGCGAGCTTCGCCTCGTACACCTTCCGGAGGTCCCCGATGCGGGCCTTCTGCTCCTCGGTGACGGGGCGGTCCGGGACGCCCTCGTCGCGGTCCCTCTTCCTCAGGCGTTCGAGGATCAGCTCGTAGGCGGTCTTCGGCGCTTCGTCGTCGGACAAGGGCGTCTCCGAGGGAGAGTCTAGCGCATGCCGTCCCGGGGCGCGCCCGCCGTCGGGAGCCGAGGGATCGGCCGTGTGAGGTCCGGCTCGACCCTCGGGAAGGCGTTCGATCGAGGTCCCTCGGGCCGGGCTATCGCCCCGTCCAGACGGGCTCGCCCTTCTTGTCGCGCACGGTCAGGCTCGTCTGGCCCTTGGTGATCTCGCGGGCGACCACGACCCCTCCCGCCTCGGGCCTCGAGCCCACGACCGTGAGCGTGTCGCCCTTCTCGATCTTGAACTCGAGCTCGGACATGAAGCGGACCGGGCACGCGTGGACCTCGACCGTCTCCGTCTCCGTCTTGAGGATCACGTGGAGCCCGGGATGATCCCCGCGCATCTTCGACTCGTGGAAGTCCTCGACCACGCCCTTGATCGTGACCTCGGCCTTCACGTCGTACTCGGGAGCCTTGGCCGCCGGAGCCTTGGCCGGAAGCGCCGGGACGGGAGCCGCCGGGGCCGGGGGCCCCTGGGCCAGGGCCGGCGCGGCGCCCAGGGCGCCGCCCAGAAAGACCGCCGCGAGCAGTCTCATGACCACACCTCTCCCCGAGAGACTCGCGCCCGGGGGGCGGCCTGCGCAATGGATCCGGTGATCCAAGCGGTGAGCGTCCGCCAGCCGGGCGCGCGGCGAACGCCGGCGCCGGTGCGGGCGAGCTCTCTAGCCCCGGGGATAGGCGGGTGAGACGAGGTTCGGGGTCGGCTCGTACCGGCTCTCGCTCGCCCACAGGATCCCCCGCTGGACGATCGCGCTGGCCTGAGGGATGTCGAAGACGTCGGCGGTATGGCCGAGCGACGTGTAGAAGACCCGGCCCTTTCCGTAGACCTTCTTCCAGGCGACCGGCATCGTCGAGCCGTCGATCCAGGGATCGACCGCCCCGGAGAACCGAGTGGTCGCGAGCACCTTGTTGTTCGGGTTGACGTGCATCAGGTACTGCTCGCTCCTCACCTTGAAGTCGGTGAGGCCGGCCGTCACCGGGTCCTCGTGGTCGGTGACCCGGACCTCGTAGTCGATGATTCCGCCGGGGTGGGCGACCCAGTCGCCGCCGACCATGTAGCGGTACTCCGTCTCCTGGCGATAGGCGTCCCCGAGGCCGCCGTGCCAGCCGGCGAGGCCGGTTCCGCTCTTCACCGCGTCGAGCAGCCCCCGGAGCGGCTCCTTCGCGATCGTGCCCATCGTCCAGATCTGCACCACGAGGTCGATCGTCTTCATGAGGGCGGCGTCCGCGTAGGGGGCCTGGCTATCGGAGGCGACGACCTCGAACCCGGTCCCCCGCATCCACGGCACGAAGAGATCGCGGCACTTCAGCGGCTCGTGCCCCTCCCAGCCGCCGTAGACGAAGAGGGCCTTCTTCTTCGCCGGGCGAGGCGGGTATCCGGCGGGTTGGGCGTCCGCGGCGGAAGCGACGGCAGGGAGGGCGAGAGCTCCTCCCGCCACGAGCTTCGCGAAGTCCCGTCGGCCCAGGCTTCTCTCGGACATGGCGCCTCCTCGGTGGGGTCCGGCGGCGAGAGCATAGCGCGAAGCGTCAGGGGGACGCCGGCTTCGGGTCCGCGGGCCGCCTCCACTCCGCCGCTGCGAGCGGCGCGGGCGCAGCCGCCTGTCTCAGGGCCAGCCGCCAGGCGGCGACCGCCGCGCACTCGCCGCCGAACTTTCCGACGAGCTCGTAGTGGAAGGCGGCGTCCTTCGCGTAGGCCTTCGGGTCGAGGGGCCGATCGGTCAGCAGCGGCTGCTCGCCGCGCGAGCCCCACGTCCGGTAGAGGTAGTAGTCGGTGGCTTTCCCCGACAGCTTGCGGACGAGGCCCTTCACGGCGCAGACGGGGTCGAAGCTGGGGCCACCGCTGGCCGAGTGGAGCACGGCCGGCATCCGGGCCTGGGTCTCCGCGAGGGTGGGCGGACCCGGAGCGGGAGATCCGACTCCCCGGTATCCCTGGAGCGCCCCGGCCACGGAGAAGCGCGGCCCCTCCTCCTCGACGCTCACCGGGAAGCAGGGCAGCCCTTCGTGCTCGGCCCGCAGGCAGGGCTTCAGGTGGGCCAGGAACACCGCCTCGGCGGCGCGGTCGGCCTCATCGCGGATGGGGTGCTCGCTCGCGGCGGCGGACGGGTCGGGAGAGGTGCTGGGTCCGGCGGCCCACGCCGGCCGAAAGACGCCGACGGACGCCAGGATCACGATACCGGCCACGCGCAGCTTCGAGCGCACGCCCCGGCTCCTCCCGTGAGGATCGCCCCATCTCCATCGTATCAGGTGGACGGGCCCGCGACTCCCTGCCGTGTCAAGCGGAGAGCCGGCGACCCCCGCGAGGACCGGGCACCCCGATCCCTGCGGGGCGGCCCTCGCCGATCGCTTAGAATGCCCTCTGCCACAGGAGTTGCCCTTGAACCTCCTCCTCGTCGCCCTGCTCGCGGCCCCCGCGCCGCCCGTGTCGAAAGACCTCCGAAAGAAGCAGTCTGCGGTGGCGGCCGTCGAGGCGCGCCGGGCCGACCTCGTCTCCATCGCCGACCAGATCTGGGGCTTCGCCGAGACGGCCCTCCGGGAGACGCGCTCGGCGGCCCTCCTCGCCGACTACGCCGAGAAGCAGGGCTTCCGCGTCGAGCGCGGGGTCGCCGCGATGCCCACGGCCTTCGTCGCGAGCTTCGGCGAGGGGCGGCCGGTCATCGCCGTCCTCGGCGAGTACGACGCGCTGCCCGGGCTCTCGCAGAAGGCCGTCCCCGAGCGGGCCGCCCTCCGCCCCGGCGCTCCCGGCCACGGCTGCGGCCACAACCTGTTCGGCGCGGCGAGCCTGGGCGCCGCGATCGCGGTCAAGGAGCTCATCGCCACGGGCGCGCTGCCCGGCACCGTGCGCTTCTACGGCACGCCGGCCGAGGAGGCGGTCGGCGGCAAGGCCTACATGACTCGCGCGGGCCTCTTCAAGGACGTGGACGTCGCCCTCGCCTGGCATCCCGAGGACAAGACGCGCGCCGACACGGAGGGGGGCCAGGCCATCGTGGACATGATGGTGGAGTTCCACGGCCGCGCCGCCCACGCCGCCTTCGACCCCTGGAACGGCCGGAGCGCCCTGGACGCGGCCGAGCTGTTCACGCACGGCGTGAACATGATGCGCGAGCACGTGAAGCCGACGGTCAGGATGCACTACGTGATCCCGGACGGCGGCGACGTGCCGAACGTGGTGCCCGACCACGCGAAGGTGTGGATCTGGGCCCGCGACTTCGAGCGGACGAGCGTGGACGACCTCCTCGCGCGGCTGCGCAAGGTGGCCGAGGGCGCGGCGATGATGGCGGGGGTCGAGGGCCGTCTCACCGTGCAGGGCGGCGACTACGAGATCCTCGTCAACCAGGCGGGGGCGCGGCTCCTCGACGCGAACCTGCGCTGGCTCGGGCCGATCGCCTACACGCCCGAGGAGGACGCCTTCGCCCGAGCCCTGCAGAAGGCCGCCGGCGTCGAGCCGACCGGCATGGACGGGGCGATCTCTCCCCTCGAGGGGCAGGAGAAGGAGGGCGGCTCGACCGACGTGGGCGACGTGAGCTGGAACGTGCCCACGCTGCACGTGTCGGTGACCACCGCACCACGAAGCGTGCCCTGGCATGCGTGGCCGGTGGTCGCGGCCGGGGGAATGTCGATCGGCCACAAGGGGATGATGATGGCGGCGAAGACCCTGGCCGCGACGATGGTGGACCTCTTCGACGACCCCGCGGCGCGGGCCGCGGTGCGGGCGGAGTTCGAGAGCAAGACGCGAGGATCCGTCTACAAGCCGTACATTCCCGACGGCCCGCCGCCTCTGCCGAAGGCCGAGTAGGGCGGGGCGGCGCGAGCCTTCGAGAGCCGTCTCCGCCGCGCGGCGCGCCCCCCTCCTTCGCCTTCAGCGCGGCGCGGCTCCCCGCAGCACCTCGAGGTAGGCCCGGAGCGCGTCGCGCACGGTGAAGATCCCGACGAGGCGGCCGCCCTCGACGACGGGCAGGCCGTCGATGCGGCTCGCCAGGAGCGTCTCCACGGCCTCCGCGGCGAAGTCGTCCGGGCTCACCGTGATCACGTCCCTCGTCATGATCCGGGAGATGGCCGTCGTCTCGAGGAGGGCCTCGTACTCCTCGGGCGCCGCGGCCGAGAGCGGGCTGGGCAGC
>DATJYX010000028.1:0-40482 GCA_035577965.1 Vicinamibacteria bacterium
CGACAGGGACGGCCACACCGACGTCGCGGTGGCCGACTACGGCGGGAACCGTTTCGTCGTGCTCAAGGGCGACGGCGCGTTCGGCTTCGTCCCGTTCCCCCTGGGCACGGTGGCCACCGGCCTGGGACCCGGACCCATCGCTACCGGCGACTTCAACCGCGACGGCTGGCCGGACATCGTGACTGCGGACTACGCGAGCAACCAGCTAACCGTCGCCCTGGGGAACGGGGCCGGCTTCTCGAGCGTCACCGCCCTGACGGGTCTCTCGGGCCCGGCCGGGCTCGCGGTCGCCGATCTCAACCTCGACGGAGCGCCGGACCTCGTCGTGGCCAACCAGACGGGCAACACGGTCTCCGTCTTCAATGGCAACGGCGCCGGCGGGTTCACGACCCTTCCGTCCCTCACCGGCCTCGGACAGCCGAGGTGGGTGATCGCGACCGATCTCAACCTGGACGGGCGGCCGGACGTCGTCGTGGCCGAGGGCTCGAGCAACCGCGTGTCACGCTTCCTCGGCAACGGCAACGGGACGTTCGGAGGGGGCGCGTCGACGCTGGTGGGGAACTCGCCCGTCTACGTGGCCTCCGGCGACTTCACGGGCGAGGGGTTCCCCGACGTCGTCGTTGTCGACAGCGTCAGCTCGGACGTGACCGTCCTTCGGGGCGACGGCGCCGGGAACCTGGCCGTGGTCGGGACCTTCCCGACCGGAGGCAGTCCCTCCGGCGTCGCCGTCGTGGACTTCAACCGCGACGGGAACCAGGACCTGGTGGTGCCGAACACCGCCAACGACAACCTCTCCCTCCTGGCCGGGCACGGGGACGGGACGTTCGACGCGGCGAGCGCCTTCGACACCTCGACGACGGTGGCCTTCCAGCAGGCAGCGATCGCCGACTTCGACCGGGACGGGAAGGTCGACGTCCTGGCCACGAACTCCGCGGCGAACGAGGTCCGCTTCTACAAGGGCGACGGGGCCGGCAGCTTCACCGGGGCCATCTCCTCGCCGGGATTCCTCTCCGCCGGCCCGCTCGCGGTGGCCGACTTCACGGGCGACGGCATTCTCGACATCGCGGTGGGGGAGTCGAGCGGGGTCCGTTTCGGCCTCGGCCTCGGCACGGGTACCTTCTCCTCGGGAGCCCTCGTCCCCACGGCGTTCACGCCGACGTCGATCGCGGTCGGCGACTTCAATCGGGATGGCAACCCGGACCTGGCGATCGGCAACGGGAACCAGGTGACGATCGCCCTCGGAAACGGCGGCGGCGTGTTCCCTGGGGTGACCACCTACACGGTGGGCCCGGCAGGTGACGCCGTGCGGTCGGTGGCCGTGGTCGACTTCGACCGCAACGGGATCCCCGACCTCGTCGTCGCAGTGACCGGGACTTCCGACCGTCTCGTTCTCCTGCAGGGATTGGGAGCCGGTGATCTCACGATCCTCAGCCCGAACCTGGCCACCGGGGCAACACCGCTGTCGATCGCGGTCGCCGACTTCAACCGCGACGGCTTCCGCGACCTGGCCGTGGCCAACAGCGGGAGCGGCGCCAACTCGGTCTCCCTCTTCCTCGGGCAGACCGGGCCGCCGTACTTCACGCCCGCGGGCACGATCACGGTCGGGGACAAGCCGTCCTGGGTCGTGGCCGCCGACGTGAGCGGCGACGGCAAGGCGGACCTCGTGACCGCGAACTTCGGCGGGCAGAGCCTTTCCGTGGCCCGGGGCCGCGGCGACGGGACCTTCGAGACGGCCGAGGACTGGCAAGCCATCGGGACTCCCATCATGGTCGCCGCGGGAGACCCGGACCGCGACGGCCGGGCCAACCTCGTCTCCGTGCAGTCCTCGACGACCCGCTCGCTCTCCTCCTTCGTCAACACGAACTGCGATCCGCGCCGCCTCCAGGTCGTCCGGGACGTCTCGACGTGCAACGTGGTCGCCACGCCCTTCGTCACCCAGCCGCAACTCTGGGTGGAGGACGACGGCGGCAACCTCGCCCAGTGCGCGGGCGGCGCCGTGACCGCCTCGAAGGTGCCCGGCACCGGCAACCCGGCGGGAAACCTCGCGGGGACGAACCCCGTGAGCGTCCCATCGGGCGTCGCGACCTTCGCCGACCTGGCGCTCGACGCGACGGGCCGGCGCTATCGCCTCGCCTTCGCTCAGACCCAGGCCGTCGTGGCCGCGCGCAGCCAGGCGCTGAACGTCGGAGCCTCGCTCGCCGCCGTCGGGCCGACCCAGGTCTGTGCCTCGGCGAGCGCCACCTGGGACGCCGGTCCCGGCTGGGACACCGTGACCTGGCGCCTGGACGGCACGATCGTCGGCACGAGCCGGACCCAGACCCTGAACCTGCCCGCCGGCCTGTACACCCTCCGCGTCGACACCACGCTCGACACCTGCGCCAACACCTCGCAGATCGCCGTCCAGTCCTCACTGGACCTGTCCGCGGTCACGGCCGTGGTCGCGGGTTCGACGGTCGTGTGTCCGACGTGCTCTGGCGGCACCGCCACCGCGGTGACGGCGGGCGGCGGACCGTCGTCGTTCCAGTGGGGGTGGCGGGCCACGTCCGGCGGGGCGTTCACGGCGATCGCCGGGGCCACGGGAGCGAGCTACACGATCGCCGCCAGCAACTTCAGCGGCGGCGCGCCGGGAGCCTACTACCTCGTGGCCCGCGCCACGCCGCTCTGCGGCGTGCCGCTCTACTCGAACGAGGTCAAGGTCGTCCTCTTCACGCTGTCGGACGCCAACGACGTGCCCTTCGTGACGGCGACATCCGTGAGCGGGGAGAACACCCTGGAGTGGGTGAACCCGGCCGCCCCGTACGAGGACACGCTCGTGCGCTTCAACGCCGTGACCGGATCGGCGTCCTGCGCTCCACCCGCGGATCCCGGCTCGGGCACCCAGGTCGCCCTCGTCACCGGCGTCGCGGGCGCCAAGGGCTCGGCCCCCCACACCGGCCTCCTCAACGACGGCACGACCTACTGCTACCGGGTCTTCGTCCACCAGGGGGGCGGCGTCTTCTCGCCCGGGAAGAGCATCACCGGGCGCCCCTTCGGCACCACCGGCCTCGTGAAGTGGGCGTTCGACGCCGGGGTATTCACGCTCGTGCCGCCCGGCAGCGGGATCGGTCAGATCCACGTGGTCGCGCAGGACACGTTGCACTCGGTGCTGAAGGGCGCCGCCGGGGGCCTGTGGCCGCCCGCCTGGACGCCCCGGCCCTTGAGCGGTCCGTCCCAGGGCCGGCCGTCGACGGTGCAGGTGCCGGCCCCGGTGAACGGCGCGAGCCGGCTGATCTTCCTCGGCACCCAGGGCGGCGTCGTCTACGCCCTCGACGCCGACACGGGCGGCGTCGCGTGGAGCACGACCCTGCCCGCGCCTGCTCCGGCGCCCGTTCAGGCCGCGCCCTCCGGAGACTTCTCGTTCTTCTACCAGGGCTACGGGGACTGGCTCATGGTCGGCACCCGCAACGCCGGGGTGGGCGTGGCCAACGTCTTCTACGCGCTGCGGCTCGCGGACGGCGGCATCGACTGGTCCTACGACGGGAGCGCGGACCACAAGAAGATCGGGATGATCGCGGCCCAGGCGAGCGTGGACCTCCCGAGCCGCCGGATCTACTTCGCGAGCACGGCGTTCGGGACCGGCGCCGGCGAGCGGGACACCGTCTGGTGCCTGGACCTCACCACCCACGCGCTCGTGTGGTCGGCGGAGCTGCCCGACGTCACGGGCAGCCCGATCGTGCGCGCGGCGCGCCCGGGCGAGACGAACGGCCGCGTGTACGTCGGCTCGTGGGACGGGACGACGGGTGAGATCCACGCACTCGACGCGTCCACCGGATTCTCCGTGTGGAGCGCACCCCCGACCTTCTCCACCGGCGGAGACGGACCGGTCAAGTCGTACGTGGCCGCCGACCGATCGAGCACGACCGGGCGCCTCTTCTTCGCGACGGACACCAAGCTCTGGGCCCTCGACGACCCGCCTCTCTCGACCTCGGCTCCCGCGACGCCGACGTGGCTGAGGGACGGCTCGCCCTTGTCTCCCTCGACCCCGGTCTACGCCTCGGGCGGCCCCTATCTCTGGATCGGCTCCTCGGACGGCGGCCTCTACGAGCTCGACTACGCGACCGGAGCGACGCTCGTCGCCCTCCCGCTCGGAGATCCCGTGGTGGCGGCCCAGGTCGGAAGCCCGACCCTCGACGTCCGCGAAGGCTTCCTGTACGTCGGCACGGTGAACGGCATCGTGTACGCCGTCCAGCTGCCGTGAGGTGACGCGATGCTGATGCTCGGCACGCTCCTGCTCCTGGCCGTCACGACCGCCTCCGCCCAGAAGGTCGTCGATCCCGCCGAGAAGGTCGTCGATCCGACCGAGGCCGCCGCGGCCCCTCAGGGAGGGCTCACCCGCGCGTCGCAGTGCTCGCCGATCGAGGTCACCTCGGATCGCGAGGCGCATCGCCTCACGGTCTTCTCCGCCTCGCGCAGCCTGGACCTCGGCGTTCGCACGCTGCTCCGGGCGCCGGGGGCGTGGGCGTCCACCGTGGTGCTGCGGGTGCTCGCCCCCCGCGGTTTCCTGTACCAGTCGTTCGCCTTCCCCCCGACGAAGGCGGACCCGGCACGCCGGTCGACGCGGCTGGTCACGGGCACCCTGCTCGTCGCGGGCACGGCGATCACGACCAACTCCCTCTACGGGCGCTGGACGGTCGAGGCGCTCGTCGACGGCCGGCCCTGCGGCAGGCCGGGCGCATTCACGCTGAGGCCGTGAACGAAACAGAAGGAGACCCGTACGCTCCAGGCACGGTAGAATCACCCCGGAGATCCCATGGCCGATCGCGCGAGCGACGACGAGCCGAAAGAAGGCGAGCCCCGCGTCCGCCTGCCCTACGAGAGGCCGAAGATCGCCTGGGAGCAGCCTCTCGCCGTGCGACCCGAGCTGATGGCCGGCTGCAGCAAGGTGAGCACGAGCGACCCGCAGTGCGACAGCGGGCTGTCGAGCTGACGTGCCGGCCGACGCTCCCGGCTGGCTCCAGCTCAAGGCGAGGGCCGCCGCCCTCGCCCAGCCTCTCACGGCCAACCTCGAGCTGACCTACCGCTGCAACTGGCGCTGCGTCTTCTGCTACAACCCCCGCCACCACGATCGCCGCCGGCTGAACGGCGCGGAATGGACCGCCGTCCTCGACGACCTGCGGACCCTCGGGACGCTCTTCGTCGCGCTCACCGGGGGGGAGCCGCTCACCCACCCCGACTTCCTCGGCATCGCGCGCGCCGCGCGGGACCGGCGGCTCGCGGTCCGCGTCTTCACGAACGGCTCGCTGATCACCGAGGAGATGGCCGACGCCCTCGCGGCGCTCCAGCCCGTCGCGGTCGAGCTCAGCCTGCACGGCGCGACCCCGGAGACGCACGACCGCACGACCGGCCGCCCGGGATCGTTCGCCAGTCTCATGCGCGGCCTGGACCGGCTGCGTCTCCTCGAGGTTCCCCTTCTCCTGAAGACCCCCCTCACCTCGCTCAACGAGGACGAGCTCGAGGCGATCGTCGCCCTCGTCGAGGACCTCGGCGTCCCCCACCGGGTCGACGCCTCGCTCACGCCGCGCGACGACGGCGACCCGGGCCCGCTTCGCTTCCGCGCCTCGGAGGGCGCAGTGGAGCGCCTCTACCGGCTGCTCGCGGCCCGCGGCCGGCTGCCCGGCGCGGAGCGCGAGCCCGGGACCTCCAACTGCGGCCTGGGACGCCTGACCCTGGCGATCGACCCCGAGGGCGAGGTCTACCCTTGCCTCCAGTGGAAGCGAACCTCGCTCGGCAACGTCCGGGAGCGGCCGCTGCGCGAGATGTGGCGGGACTCGCCGGAGCGCCGGAGCGCGGCGCAGGTGGCGGTCGACGCCAACGAGAGCCTGCGGGACGCCGGCGGGGCCGTCTCCCGGTTCCCGTTCTGTCCGGCCCTGGCCTTCCAGCTCACCGGCGATCCCCTTCGAGTGGACGGCTTCCAGCGCCTGCAGGCCGACGTCGTCGCGCGCCTGCGCGGCCCGGCGCCGGCTCCGTCACTCGAGCCGTAGCACGCCCGCCGGATCGGTGCGGAGCGCGCGCAGGGCGGGGGTGACGGACGCGAGGAGACCCATGAGCACGGCCCCGGCCGCGCTCGTGACGAGGACGCGGGGGTCGAGGGGGCTCACGCCGTAGAGGAAGCCGCGGACGAGACTGCCCGCGACGAGCGCGCCCGGGATGCCGGCGGCGACGCCGGCGACGGCGAGGGCGAGGCCGTGGCGCAGGACGAGGCCGAGGACGTCGGCCGGCCGGGCGCCCAGCGACAGGCGGATCCCGAACTCGCGCGCC
The DNA here is from genome assembly GCA_035577965.1 of Vicinamibacteria bacterium. GTDB lineage: Bacteria > Acidobacteriota > Vicinamibacteria > Fen-336 > Fen-336 > DATBSL01. The sequence goes on from DATJYX010000028.1 coordinate 6,298, forward strand.
CGCCGCCCGGCGAGGAGCGCGACCGCGCCGTAGAGGCCGGCCAGCGCCAGGAGGACGCCGAGGGCGGAGAGGCTCGAGCCGACGACGGCGAGCACCCAATCCTCGTGCCAGGACTCGGCCATGTGTCGGGCGAGCGTGGTCGTGGCCGTGACCTTGACGCGGGGGCTGACCTCTCGGACGAGCGCTCGGGCGGCGGGAGCGAGCGTCCCCGGCTCGCCCGAGGTCTCGACGAGGAGGGTCACGTCGCTCGACGGCCGCCTTGCGTAGGTGAGGTACAGGAACGGCTCGGGCTCCTCGTGGATGCGCTCGATCGGGGCGTCGTCGACGACACCGATCACCTCGTGGTCTTCGCCGCCGACGAGCACGTGCCGCCCCACGGCCGGGGTCGCGCCGAAGAAGAAGGTGGCGAAGGCCTCGCTCACCACCACCACCGGCGAACGCCCCGCGTGCTCCGCCGGCGCGAAGAAACGCCCGGCCCGCAGGCGCGGACCGAGCGTCTCCGCGTAGCCCGGTCCCACCTGGTCGTACCGCACGTCCCGGGCGGAGCCGCTTCCTCCGGGGGCGGAGACCGGCAGCGTGGCGCCGCCCCCGGAACCGGCCATCGGCAGGCGCCTCACGTACGTGGCGTTCCGGACGCCCGGGAGCCCGAGCGCCCGACCGCGCAGGGACTCGAGCGACGTCGTGAACCGGCCGAGGTCGCCCGTCTCGTCGCCCATCGAGAGGTCGAGCACGAGGATGCTGCGGCCGGTGTCGAAGCCGCGTGGAGCGGAGCGCGTGGCGAGGAAGCTGCCGAGGAGGAGGCCCGCGGTGTTCAGGGCCACGACCGCGAGGGCCACCTGGAGGGCGACGAGGGCGGTCGGCAGGGCGAGGAGCCGCCGCGGCGTCGCCGACCCGGCCGTGACCCGCAGGGAGGGCGCGATCGCGACGCGGGACGCGCGGAGCGCGGGCACGACGCCGCCCGCGACGGTGGCGAGGAGGGCCAGGAGCCCCGCCACCCCGACGGCCCGGCCGTCGAGGCGGACGTCGAAGTCGAGGGCCACGGGGACGGGCGGGAGGAGGGCCGGCGCCGCGCGGACGAGGGCCTGGGCGAGAGCGAGGCCGGCCCCCGCGCCAGCGAGGGCGAGAAGTGCGGACTCGGCCAGGACCTGCCGCACGATGCGGGGCCGGCTCGCGCCGAGGGCCTGCCTCATGCCGATCTCGGCCCGGCGGGCGTCGCCCAGGCCCACGAGCAGGGTCGAGGCGTTGGCGCCGGCGATCGCCAGGACGAGGAGGACGCCCGCGCCGAGGAGGAGAGCGAGGGGGTTGGGGCCGCCGGCGATCCGGGTGGCCGGGAACGCGAGGAGGGTCCGGCCGCGGCTGGCCTCGGGGAACGCGGTCGCCCAGCGCGAGCCGAGGAGGTCGAGCTCGGACGCCGCCCGCGCGAGCGTGGCCCCGGGGGCGAGCCGCGCGACCACCTCGAAGTGGCGGCCGCCTCGCATCTCGAGGCTGGCCGGGCTGCCGTAGAAGCCCGACCACGCGTCGAGGGAGATCCAGACGTCGTTGACGGGACCGCGCTCGAGGCCCCGGAAGCCGGGAGGCAGGACGCCGATCACCGTGAACGGCCGGTCGCTGAGCCGGACGGCCCGGCCGACGAGTGAGGAGTCGGCGCCGAAGCGCGCACGCCACAGGCGGTCGCTGATCACGACGGCGGGCGCGGGCAGACCACGGTCGATCCCGGGCTCGATGACCCGCCCGAGCGCCGCCCGCACGCCGAGCGTGGCGAAGTAGCCGTCCGACACCGCGCTCAGGAGGAGCAGCTCGAGCTCGTCGCCCCGGCGCAGCAGGATTCCGCGCCGGTCGTACGCGGCGACGGACGCGAGAGACGGGGCGTGCGTGGGGAGCTCGCGCGCTTCGGGCCACGACAAGGACTCGAGGAACCCGCTCGGCGAGCGCGTGAGGACCTCGACCAGGCGGCCCGGATCGGCGACGGCCAGGGGCCGCAGCACGAGCGCGTCGGCCACGCTGAAGAGGGCGGTGCCGACGCCGATGCCGAGGGCGAGTGACCCGGCCGCGACGGCGGTGAGCAGGGGACGGCGGCGCAGGACGCGCACGCCGTGGCGCAGGTCCATGAGGAGCGACACCCAGCACCTCCGTGCCACGGAGCAGGAACCACGAAGCGTGCCACGCCTCCGGACGCGCCGGCGGCCGCGCTTCGCGGCCGCGAGGCCCGGGCCGCGCCCGCATCCGGGACGCCGGCGTGCCGGAAACGAACAACGGCGAGCACGACGCGCGGTGTCCGGGCCGACGGAACCCGTTCGTCCGCGGCGTCTTAGCCGTCTGCCGTTCCCTGGCACGGGGCTTGTTCCAGGCCCTGGCGTGGACATCGCCCGGCCGGATCTCCTCGAGAAGAAGAAGAAGCGCCGCGTGGCGTGGGCGTCGGCCGCCGCGGTGGCCGTCGTCCTCCTGACCCTCGGCGTGTCGCGGCTCAAGCCGGCCGCGCCGACCGTGGAGCGCGCGACCGTCGTCATCGACACCGTGAAGCGGGGCGAGATGGTGCGCGAGGTGAGGGGGCTCGGGACCCTCGTCCCGGAGGACATCCGCTGGATCCCCGCGGTGACGGAGGCGCGGGTCGAGCGCCTCGTCCTCCTGCCCGGCACGAAGGTCACGTCCGACTCGGTGATCCTCGAGCTCAGCAATCCCGAGCTGGAGCAGCAGGCGGAGGAGGCCGCGTCGCAGGAGCGGGCGGCCGAGGCTCAGTACACCGAGCTGAAGGTGCGCCTCGAGAGCCAGCTCCTCGACCAGAAGGCGGCGGCGGCGCGGGTCCAGGCGGAGTCGAAGCAGGCGCGGCTCCGGGCCGACGCCGACGCCGAGCTGGCGAAGAACGGCCTCATCGCCGGGATCACCCTCAAGCTCTCCCAGACCGCGGCCGACGAGCTGGAGCACCGCGAGAGGATCGAGCAGCAGCGCCTCGGGATCGCCGGGGAGGCGATCGAGGCGCAGCTGCGAGTGCAGCAGGCCGAGGTCGACCAGCGTCGAGCCCTGGCGCGGCTCCGCCGATCGCACGTCGACGCGCTGCGGGTGAGGGCCGGCCTCGACGGCGTCCTCCAGGTCGTGCCGGTCGAGGTCGGGCAGAGGGTGACCCCCGGCACCAACCTCGCCCGGGTGGCGCGGCCGGAGCGCCTGAAGGCGGTCGTCCGCGTCCCCGAGACGCAGGCCCGCGACGTGGTGCCCGGACAGAAGGCGGTCGTCGACACGCGCAACGGCGTGGTGGACGCGCGCGTCATGCGCGTCGACCCCGCGGTGCAGAACGGGACGGTCACCGTGGACCTCGCGCTCCTCGGCGACCTGCCCAAGGGGGCGCGGCCGGACCTCACCGTCGACGGCACGATCGAGCTCGAGCGGCTGGCCGACGCCCTCCACGTCGGCCGCCCGGCGATGGGCCAGCCCCAGACGACGGTCGGCCTCTTCCGGCTGGTGAAGGGGACGAACGAGGCCCTGCGGGTCCGGGTGCGGCTCGGGCAGGCCTCGGTGAGCACGATCCAGATCGTGGAGGGGCTGGAGGTGGGCGACGAGGTGATCCTGTCCGACACCTCGGCCTGGGACTCGGCGGACCGGATCCGGCTGAACTGAAGCGAGGGGCTCCATGAACGACGCGGCGACGCTGATCCGGCTCGAGGGCCTGGGGAAGGTCTTCTACACGGACGAGGTCGAGACCCACGCCCTCTCCGACGTCCACCTGGAGGTGAGGAAGGGCGAGTACGTGGCCATCTCCGGCCCCTCGGGCTGCGGGAAGTCGACGCTCCTCTCGATCCTCGGCCTCCTCGACTCGCCGACCGGCGGCTCCTACCAACTGAACGGCACGCCGGTCCAGGACCTCGGGGCCTCCCAGCGCTCCCGCATCCGCAACCGCGAGATCGGGTTCATCTTCCAGAGCTTCAACCTGATCGGCGACCTGACCGTGTACGAGAACGTCGAGCTGCCGCTCACCTACCGGGGGATGAGGGCCCAGGAGCGCAAGGAGCGCACGACGCGCGCGCTCGAGCGGGTGGGGATGGGCCACCGGGCCAAGCACCTGCCGAGCCAGCTCTCGGGAGGCCAGCAGCAGCGGGTCGCGGTGGCGCGGGCGCTCGTGGGCGAGCCCTCCATCCTGCTCGCCGACGAGCCCACCGGGAACCTCGACTCGCGGAACGGCGAGGCCGTGATGGACCTCCTCCGCGACCTCCACCGCGCCGGCTCCACGATCTGCATGGTGACCCACGACACGCGGTTCGCGCGGCACGCCGATCGGACCGTCCACCTCTTCGACGGCCGCGTGGTGAGCGAAGAGGAGGCGGTCCAGGCGGCGGCGGAGGCCGCGGCCGGCGCGGTCTGAACGCCGCCCCCTCCGGGGGCCTCCGCCCGCCGACTCTCAGGCCGTCGCGGCCGCCTCCGGCCCCAGCTCGTCCACTGCTTCCGACACGCGGGCGGCGCGCGTGCTGGCCACCAGCACGTAGACGGCGGGCACGACGAAGAGCGTGAAGAACGTGCCGATGACCATCCCGCTCACGAGCATGATCCCGATGCTGTTGCGGGCCCCCGCCCCCGGCCCGGTCGCGAGCACGAGCGGGAAGTGGCCCACCACCGTGGCCGCGGTCGTCATCAGGATCGGCCGCAGGCGGGTGCCCGCGGCCTCGATCACCGCCGCGAGCTTCGCCCGGCCCTCCTCCTGCAGGTGGTTCGCGAACTGGACGATCAGGATGCCGTTCTTCGAGACCAGGCCCACGAGGGTGATGAGCCCGACCTGGCTGTAGATGTTCAGGGTGGTGAGGCCCAGGAACGAGAAGAGGAGCGCGCCCGAGAGGGCGAGGGGCACGGAGCCGGCGAGGATGATGAAGGGGTCCCGGAAGCTCTCGAACTGCGCGGCGAGGACGAGGTAGATCAGGATGGCCGAGAGCAGGAACGTGCCGAGGAAGCGCCCGCTCTCCGTCCGGAGCTGCCTCGACTCGCCGGCGTGGTCGATGGTGAAGCCGGCCGGGAGGAGGTGCCGCGCCTCGTCCTCGAGGGTCGAGAGCGCCGTGTCGAGCGGCACCCCCGGCGGGAGGACGCCCTGGACCCTCACCGCGTTGAGCTGCTGGAAACGCCGGAGCTCCCGCGGCTCGGTCGAGGTGCGGAGCGTCGCGAACGTCGAGAGCGGGACGAGCCGGCCGCCGGCCCCCGTGACGTGGATCTCGGCGAGCTGCTCGGCGGTGAGCCGCTCGCTGCGCTTCACCTGCGGGATCACCTTGTAGCTGCGGCCCTGGATGCTGAAGCGGTTGACGTAGTCGCCGCCGAAGAGGGTGGCGAGGTCGCGGCCGGCCTGGCTCAGGTCGACGCCCTGCGAGCGCAGCTTGTCCCGGTCGAAGACGACCTCGGCCTGCGGCTGGTCGTACTTGAGGTCGGCGTCGGCGAAGAGGAAGAGGCCGCTCGCGAAGGCCTTGCCGACGAGCTTTTTCGCGATCTCGACGAGGCGCTCCGGCTCCGCGGTGGTGGCGACGACGAGGTCGACCGGGAAGTCCCCGCCCCCCGGCAGCGGGTCCGGGGTCCTCGGGATGACGCGCACGCCCGGGATCCGCGAGAGCTGCGCCGCCGACTCCATCATGAGCTGCTGGGCCGTCTTCCTCCGCTGGCTCCACGGCTTCGTCACCATCCCGCCGAAGCCGCCCGTCGGCTGCATGATCTGGAAGGTGGCGCCCGTCTCGGGGAAGGACGAGTAGACGGCCTGCACCTTCGAGGCGAAGAGCCTCGTCTGGTCCAGCGTCGAGTTGGCCGAGGCCTGCACGTAGCTGAAGACGACCCCCTGGTCCTCGACGGGAGCCAGCTCCTTCTGGGAGAAGAGGTAGAACGGTGCGATGAGCAGGACCACGATCGCCCAGAGGGCGAGGACCACGGGCCGGTCGGCCAGCGTCCACGTGAGCGCGCGGCGGTAGCCGTCCTTGAGCGACTCGAAGCGCCGGTTGATCCAACCCGCGAAGCCCCGCTCGGTGTCCCCGGCGCGCAGCAGGCGCGATCCCATCATCGGCGACAGGGTGAGGGCCACCACCCCCGACACGAGCACCGCTCCCGCGAGCGTGAACGCGAACTCGCGGAAGAGGGCCCCGGTCAGCCCGCCCTGGATCGCGACCGGCGTGTAGACGGCGGCGAGCGTGATGGTCATGGCGACGATGGGCCCGACCAGCTCCCGCGCCGCCTGAAGAGCCGCGCGCAGGGGCGGCTCGCCGAGGTGGAGGTGGCGCTCGACGTTCTCGACCATGACGATCGCGTCGTCGACCACGAGCCCGACCGAGAGCACGATCGCGAGCAGCGTCAGCAGGTTGATCGTGAAGCCCGCGGCGAGCATCAGGAAGACCGCCCCGACCAGGGAGATTGGGATCGCCACCACCGGGATCACCACCGCCCGCGCCGAGCCGAGGAAGAGGAAGATGACCACGATCACGATGAGGAGGGTCTCGGTGAGCGTGCGCAGCACCTCGTCGATGGCGTCGTGGATGTACTCCGTCGAGTCGTACGGGATCCCCGCCTTCATCCCCACCGGCAGCTGGGCCTGGATGTCCTTCATGGCCGCCCGCACCTCGGAGACGACCTCGAGCGAGTTGGCGCTCGGCAGGACCCAGATGCCCATGAACGTGGCCGTCTCGCCGTTGAAGCGGACGTCCGACTCGTAGTCGGCGGCGCCGAGCACGACGTCGGCCACCTCGCGGAGGCGCACCACGACCCCGTCCTTCTCCTTGACTACGAGCTGCCGGAACTCCTCCGGGGTCCGGAGGTCGGTGTTGGCGACGAGGTTGACCGACACCATCGAGCCCTTCGTCCGTCCGAGGGCGGAGAGGTAGTTGTTCCGGGCCAGCGCGTCGCGCACGTCGGAGGGCGAGATCTGGAGCGCGGCCATCCGGTCCGGCTTGAGCCAGACGCGCATGGCGAAGGTGCGGTCGCCCAGGATGTCCGCCCGCTGCACGCCGGAGATCGCGGAGAGGCGCGGCTGGACGACCCGGGTGAGGTAGTCGGTGATCTGGTTCTGGTCGAGGTCGGCGGAGGCGAAGCCGAGGTACATCGCGGCGAACTGCGTGTCCGCCGTCTCGAGCTCGATGACCGGCGCCTGGGACTCGGGAGGCAGGTCGTTGCGCACCTGGGCCACCTTGGCCTGGATCTGGGTGAGGGCTGCGCTCGTGTCGTAGTTCAGCTTGAGGTGCACGGTGATCGCGCTCAGCCCCTGCGCGCTCGACGACTCGACGTAGTCGATGCCGTCCGCGCTCGCGATCACCCGCTCGAGGGGCGTCGTGATGAAGCCGCGCACGAGGTCGGCGCTCGCTCCCACGTACGCGGTGGAGACGCGCACGACCGCGATGTCGCTGCGCGGGTACTGGCGGACGCTCAGCGAGCGGATCGACCACAGCCCCGCGATCAGGATCACGAGGTTGACGACGATCGCCAGCACCGGCCGGCGGACGAACAGGTCGGTGGGCCTCACGTCAGTTGTCCTCCGGCCGAGGGGCCGGGTCGAAGGACGGCTGGACCGAGTTGTCGACGAGCACCGCGGCGCCGTTGCGCAGCTTGAACGCGCCGGAGGTGACGACCTCCTCGCCCGCCTTCAGGCCGGAGACGACCGCGACCTGGTCGCCGCGCGTCCCCCCGACCTTGACGAACTGCTGCCGCACCCCGCGGTAGCGCGCGCCGTTCGGGCCGGCGACGTCGGCGACCACGAATACGGAGTCGCCGTACGGCGCGTAGCTGATGGCCGAAGCGGGCAGCGCGAGGACCGGGCGTTCGGCGCCGAGGCGCACCCGGACCGGCACGAACATGCCCGCCCGCAGCCGCCCGTCGCGGTTCCCGAGCGCGGCCTGGACCTGCACGTTGCGGGTGGCGGGGTCGACGACCGAGTCGATGGCGACGATGCGGCCCTCGCGGTCCGGCCCGCCCTCCTCGGCGACTCCGACCTCGCCCCCCACCTGCATCTCGGCCACGCGCTGCTGGGGCACGGCGAAGTTGACGTAGATGGGGTCGAGGGACTGCAGGGCGACCACGGGGTCTCCGGCCTTCAGGTACTGGCCCAGGTTCACCTGCCGGATCCCGAGCACCCCGGCGAAGGGCGCCCGGATCTGCTTCCTCTCGATCGTGGCCCGGATCTCCCCGACGCGCGCGACCGCCTGCTTGTGCTCGGCGGTGACTCGATCGTCCTCGGACCGGGCGGCGATGCCCTGCTGGACGAGGCCGCGCATGCGGTCGAGGTTCAGCCGCGCGAGGTCGCGCTGCGCCTCGGCGGCCGCGAGCTGGGCCTCCTCCTGGCGCGCGTCGAGGCGCACGAGCAGCTCGCCGGCGGCGACCGTCCGCCCGGACTCGAAGGAGATCGCCTCGACGACGCCCGGCAAGTCGGCGCTCACCGTGACGCCGTGGACGGCGGTGACGGTGCCGATCGCGTCGAGCGCGGCCGGCCACGGCGACTGCCGGGCGAGGATCGTGGTCACCGCCTCGGGCGGCGGCTGGAAGGCCGACGCCTCGGCAATGGCGGCCTGGATCCTCAGCACCTTCACCACGCCGAGGATCCCGACCGAGCCCAGCACCAACATGAGCATCCACAGCATGCGTCTCGTCATCACGCCGCTCCCCGCTTCGCTCTGCCGGCCGCCCCTGCCCGCGCCCCGCGAAAGGAGACAGCGGTGCCCGATGCACACGCATGGGGAAGTGCGGGAACCGTCCAGAGTGTCCGAAGCTGTCGAGAGCCTTAGACGGTACAGTGCTGAACTAAGATCCGTGAAAAAACGTCACCGGGTCGGCTGCAGGACCTTCAGCAGGCGCAGAAGCTCCTCGCGCTCCGCCTCGGGAAGCCCCGCAAACACCTGTCGTTCCTCCGCTTCCAGCGTCCGCAGGCCTTCCTCGTAGCGGCTTCGTCCCTCGGCCGTCAGCTCGGCCCTCGTCGAGCGCCGGTCGCGGGGATCGGGGGCCCGGGCGACGAGCCGTTCGGCCTCGAGCCGGTCCACGAGCTGCGTGATGTTCGACCGCACGCAGGCGCAGCGCTCGGCGAGAGTGCTGAGCGGCAGAGGCTCTGCGGCGGCCGCCAGCCGCGCGAGCACGCCGAACTTCGCCATCGAGAGGCCGATCGGCTCGAGCGCGTCCTCCAGCCGGTGGTCGACCGCCTGCAGCGCACCCACGAGCTGGAAGAGCGGCGACGAGCCGTTCATGCCTGCACTATGGGGTCGGGGCGGCGGGTCGTCAAGCGGTGGCGCTGTTCGCTCGTGGGAATGCGGGATCCCACCCGCGGACACGCGCGATCGGGGCCACGAGAACACCAACCGGCGAACCCATTCGCATCGGGAGCTTCGGCGGGGCGTGGAGGCTGGCACGCCTCGTGATGGGCCGGCTTCCAGCCATGATCGAGCGAGATCCCACGAGTCCTCTGATCGAGCTTCGCAACGTCGAGAAGGCCTACCCCCAGGGCGCGGCCAACGTCTGGGTGCTCCGGCGGATCGACCTCCGCGTCGAGGAAGGAGAGTTCCTGTCGATCATGGGGCCGTCGGGAGCGGGCAAGTCCACGCTCCTGCACATCCTGGGGCTCCACGACGCCGAGTTCTCGGGCTCCTTCTGCCTCGCCGGGCAGCCCGTCCACGAGCTCGGACGGAAGGACCGCCACGAGCTGCAGAAGCGGACGATCGGCTTCGTCTTCCAGAGCTACCACCTGCTCGACGAGCTGACGGTGGCCGAGAACCTCGAGCTGCCTCTTTCCTACCGCAACCTGAAGAGGCCCGAGCGCGAGGCGATCGTGGCCGACACCCTCGACCGCTTCCAGATCGTGGGCAAGAAGGACCTCTACCCGCGCCAGCTCTCCGGCGGCCAGCAGCAGCTCGTGGCCGTGGCCCGCGCGCTCGTGGCCAGCCCGAAGCTCATCCTCGCCGACGAGCCCACGGGCAACCTCCACTCCGACCAGGGGCGCGAGATCATGGAGCTCTTCTGCCGGCTGAACGCGGAGGGCACGACCATCGTCCAGGTCACGCACTCGGACGTGAACGCGGGCTACGGCCGCCGCGTCGTGCGCCTCCGCGACGGCTGGATCGTGGGCCAGGAGGCACGCGCCGGCGGCGGACCCGCGGGGAGCTGAGGATGACCGGGATCCTCCGCGACGCGCGGACGGCGGCGCGCGGCCTTCTGCGGGCGCCCGCGTTCACGCTCCTCGCCGTCTCGACGCTCGCGCTCGGGATCGGCGCGAACGCCGCGATCTTCGCGCTCGTGAACGAGGCGCTCCTGCGCCCTCTGCCGTTCCGCGAGCCGTCCCGCCTCGTCCACGTGTGGGACCGGGCCGAGGGCGTCGACGAGGAGCGGCCCGTGTCCCCGCCCGTGTGGTCGGCCCTCGCCGCGCGGACGGACGTCTTCGAGGCGGCTTGCGCCTCGTTCGACGACGTCTACACCCTCACCGGCTCGGGGGAGCCCGAGTCGATCTCCGGCTACCGTCTGAGCGCCGGCTTCTTTCCCATGCTCGGCGTAAAGCCCATGCTAGGCCGCTCCTTCACGGGCGACGAGGACCGGCCCGGTCACGAGCACGTGGTCGTGCTGAGCCACCGGCTGTGGCAGCGCCGCTTCGGAAGCGATCCCGCCATCGTCGGCCGGAGCCTGACCCTCTCCGGTGAGGCGTACACCGTAGTCGGCGTCATGCCCCCGCGGGTCGTCCATCCGCCGGGCGTCGAGCTCTGGACTCCGCTCGCGCTCCCGGACGGTTCGCGCGACGACGGTCGGCTGCGCGTCCTGCGGGTCCTGGCCCGGATCCGCCCCGGCGTGGGACGCGAGGCGGCCGCCCGAGCGCTCGCGGACGTCTCCGCTCGCCTGAAGCGCGAGCACCCCAACGCGGTGCGTGGCGGGGGGCTCGTCGCCCAGCCGCTCGACATCCTCTACCGCGGGGACGCCCGGAGGCCCCTGGCGGCGGTCGCCGGGGCCGTCGCCCTGGTGCTGCTCGCCGCCTGCGCCAACGTGGCCGGCCTCTCCCTCGCGCGGGCCGCGGGCCGCCGCCAAGCGGTGGCGGTGCGCGTGGCGCTCGGAGCAGGCCGAGGGCGACTCGTTCGGGAGTCGCTCGTCGAGGCAGGGATCCTGTCCCTGGCCGGAGGCGGGCTCGGGCTCGCCTTCGCGTACTGGAGCGCGGGGCTCCTTCCCGCTCTCTTCCCGCAATCCATCGCCAACCTCAAGCTCCCGCGGATCGAGGCCGTGTCGGTCGACCTCCGGATCGTCCTCTTCGGCCTCGGCGCCTGCGTCGTCTCGACGCTCGTGTCCGGGGCCGCGCCGGCCCTCCGCTCCGCCCTCTCCGAGCCGGAGGGGATCCTCAGGGGCGCCGGGCGCGGGATCGCGGTGAGGCGCGAGAGGGGGGGATCCCTGCTCGTCGCGGCCGAGGTCGCGCTCGCCCTCGTCCTGCTGGTCGGCGCCGCTCTCCTGCTGCGCAGCTTCCTGGAGCTGCGCGGGAGCGGCCTGGGCTTCGACCCGGAGCGCGTCCTGAGCGCCCGGATCCTGCCTCCGGAGCACCGCTACGGCGACGCGGGCAAGATCACCGCCCTCCACGACGCCGTCCTCGAGCGCGTGCGCTCGCTGCCGGGGGTCGAGGCGGCCGGCTCGGTCACCTTCTTGCCCCTCTCGGGCTGGCACGGCAAGAGGGCGCACCGCCTCGAAGGCGAGGCCGCGCCTCCCCCGGGCGCCGAGAAGGAGGCCGAGTTCCGCATGGTCGACCCCGGCTACCTGGCCGCGATGCGCATCCCCGTCCTGGCCGGACGCGGCTTCGACGCTCACGACGGAGCGACCTCCCTCCCGGTCGTCCTCGTCAACGAGGCGTTCGTCCGCCGCTTCCTGCCCGGGACGACGGTCGCCGACGCGGTCGGGCGGCGACTGATCGTGAGCGTGCGCCCGCTCGACGGCGGCCCGCCGCGGCCGCGGGAGATCGTGGGCGTCACGGGCGACGTCCGTCACCTGGGCTTCGATCACGCACCCGACCCCGAGATCGACCTCCCGTTCGCGCAGGAGCCGGTGCCTCTCTTCTGCCTCGCCGTGCGCACGAAGGGCGACCCGCAGGCCATGGCCACCGCCCTGAGGAGGGCGGTCTGGCAGGTGGATCCGGACCAGCCCGTCGCCTACCTCATGCCTCTCGAGGAGCTCGCGGCCGAGTCGCTGGCCCTCCGTCGCCTGAGCGCGCTCCTCGTCGGCGCCTTCGCCGCTCTCGCCCTCGGACTCGCGGCTCTGGGCGTCTACGGCGTCGTGTCCCAGGTCGTCGTCCGCCGCACGCGGGAGATCGGCGTGCGCGTCGCCCTGGGCGCGACACCCTCCGCCGTCGTGACCCACGTGATGGTCCAATCGCTCGGCCTCGCCGCGGGCGGGGCCGCGGCCGGGCTCCTCGCGTCGCTCGCGCTCGCGCCCCTCCTCCGCGGTCTCCTCGTCGGCGTGACCCCGGCCGATCCCCTCTCCTTCGCCGCTGCGGCCTCCTGCCTCCTCGCCGCGGCCGGGCTCGCCGCCTACCTGCCCGCGCGCCGTGCGGCGAGGGTCGATCCAGCCGCCGTCCTCCGGGAGCCCTGATGCTCGCCGCGGCGGGAGGCCCCTTTGGACCCGTCGACCGCGCCGAGGAGCAGGTAGAATCGGCCGGTCCCATGAGCCGGCTCGCGCCGCGGGTCCTCGTCGCCGACGACCAGCCCGACGTCCTCGAGGCCCTCCGCCTCCTGCTGAAGCCCGAAGGCTTCCAGGTCGAGACCGCCGACTCGCCGGCCGCCGTCCTCGCCGCCGTCGAGTCGCGGGAACTCGACGTGGTGCTGATCGACCTCAACTACACACGGGACACGACCTCCGGCCGCGAGGGCATGGACCTCCTGTCGAAGCTCCAGGCGAGCGACGCCACGCTCCCCGTCGTGGTGATGACGGCCTGGGGCAGCGTCGACGTGGCGGTGGAGGCGATGCGCCGCGGGGCCCGCGACTTCGTGCAGAAGCCGTGGGAGAACGCCCGCCTCGTCGCCACGCTCCGCACGCAGGCCGAGCTGTCGCACGCGCTCCGCCGCGGGCAGCGTCTGGAGGCCGAGAACCGGGCGCTTCGGGACGAGGGCCGGCCGCTGCTCATCGCCGGCTCCGAGGCGATGCGCCCGGTGCTCGAGATGATCGAGAGGGTCGGCCCGTCGGACGCCAACGTCCTCGTCACCGGCGAGAACGGGACCGGGAAGGGCACGGTCGCGGCCTCGCTCCACGCCCGGTCCCCGAGGTCCGCGAAGCCGCTCCTCACCGTGAACGCGGGCGGGCTCTCCGAGGGGGTCTTCGAGAGCGAGCTCTTCGGCCACGTCAAGGGCGCCTTCACCGACGCCAAGGCCGACCGCGTGGGACGGTTCGAGATGGCGGACGGCGGAGCGCTCTTCCTCGACGAGATCGCAAACGTGCCCACGAACCTCCAGCCGAAGCTGCTGCGCGTCCTGGAAACGGGCGAGTTCGAGAGGGTCGGCTCGTCGCGGACGCGGCGGGCGGACGTCCGCGTCCTCTCGGCCACCAACGCGGACGTGCGGCAGGAGGTGGCGAGCGGCCGCTTCCGCCAGGACCTTCTCTTCCGCCTCAACACGATCGAGATCCACGTTCCGCCGCTCCGCGACCGGCGGGAGGACGTCCCGAGCCTCGCCGCCCACTTCCTCCGCCTCCACTCCCAGCGCTACCGCAAGGGCCTGTCGGGCTTCCACGCCGACGCGCAGCGGGCCCTCGCCGCCCACTCCTGGCCGGGCAACGTCCGCGAGCTCGACCACGCCGTGGAGCGGGCCGTGCTCATGGCGCGGGGCGACGAGATCCGCGAGGCCGATCTGGGGCTCAAGGGCGCGGGGCCGGAGGCTCCCCGCCAGCTCGACGACATGAGCCTCGAGGACGTGGAGGCCTTCCTCATCCGGAAGGCGCTGCAGCGCCACGGCGGCAGCGTCAGCCGCGCGGCCGAGGCCCTCGGCCTCTCGCGCAGCGCCCTCTACCGCCGTCTCCAGCGGTACGGGCTATAGCCGCGGGGCGGGATGGCCTCCGCACGGCGCCGCCGACGCCTCCCTCATGACCGCCGGATCCAGCTCCTCGCGCTCGGCGCCGGTCTCCCCGCCCTGGCCCTGGCCGCCTTTCTCCTCTTCCGCAGCGACCTCTCGCCCCGCGCGCAGTGGACCCTCCTCGTTCCCGTCGCCCTCGTCTGGCTCGCGTTCGCGGCGTCCGCGCGGGAAGCGGTCACCCGGCCGCTGCAGACGCTCTCGAACCTCCTGGGTGCGATGCGCGAGGAGGACTTCTCGTTCCGGGCCCGGGTGGGACGCCGCGACGACCCCCTCGGCCAGGCCCTCTCGGAGGTGAACGCGCTCGCCCAGACGCTGCGCGAGCAGCGCCTGGGCGCGCTCGAGGCGACCGCGCTCCTGCGCAAGGTCATGGAGGAGATCGACGTCGCGGTCTTCGCCTTCGACGCGAAGGCGACGCTCCAGCTCACGAACCGGGCCGGCGAGCGCCTCCTCGGCGCGCCCGCCGAGCGGCTCGTCGGCCTCGGCGCCGACGCCTTCGGGCTCACCGCCTTCCTCGCCGGCGAGACCCCGCGGATCGCCGAAGCGTCCTTCCCTGGCGGCTCCGGCCGGTTCGACGTGCGGCGGGGGGTCTTTAGGCAGCGCGGCAAGCCCACGCAGCTCCTGGTGCTCGCCGACGTGAGCCGGGCCTTGCGGGACGAGGAGCGCCAGGCCTGGCAGCGGCTCATCCGCGTCATCGGCCACGAGCTCAACAACTCGCTGGCCCCGATCCGCTCCGTGGCCGGGAGCCTGGAGGCGCTGGCGCTGCGCGAGCCGCGGCCTCCCGACTGGGAGGAGGACCTGAGGCGCGGCCTCGGCGTCATCGCGGGCCGGGCCGAGGCCCTGCGGCGCTTCATGGACGCCTACGCCCAGCTCGCCCGGCTCCCCGCCCCGAACCGGAGGAAGGTGGAGATCGGCCCCCTCGTGCGGCGCGTGGCCGGCCTGGAGACGCGCGTGCCGGTCGCGGTCGAGGAGGGGAAGGCGGTCACGCTCGACGTCGACCCGGACCAGATCGAGCAGCTCCTCATCAACCTGACGAAGAACGGCGCCGAGGCGGCGGGCCCGAAGGGCGGCGTGCGCCTCTCGTGGTCGCCCGTCGAGAGGCCGGCTCCCGCCCTCGAGATCCGCGTCGACGACGACGGGCCGGGCCTGCCGCCGTCGGCCAACCTCTTCGTCCCGTTCTTCACGACGAAGCCGGGCGGATCGGGGATCGGCCTCCTCCTCTGCCGGCAGATCGCCGAGGCCCACGGCGGGACCCTCGCCCTCGCCAACCGCGAGGGAGGCGGCTGCCGCGCGACGCTGCGGCTCCCGCGCTGAGGGCCGCGCGGGCCTACGGGCGCGCCGCCGCCGGCGCGCCCAGGGCGGCGAGGACGTCCAGGTCGAAGTCCTTGTAGAGGTCGAGACAGAAGAGCTCGGGCGCGTCGAGGTACTCCAGGGGCTCGTCCAGGGCGTGGCCGAGGGTCCGCATGCCGTCTCGCACGACGACCTCGGAGAAGAGACCGGGCTCGACGGCGGCGGCGACGAGCGCGACGAGCTGGCTGCGGATGCCCCTCGTCTCGAGGCGCAGCCGACCCGCCCGCGAGCGGGCGGCGAGCCACCGGGCCGCCGCCCCGAGCTCCGCCGCCTCGAGCCCGACCGGCCGCTCGCCGAGGGCGTTGAGGTTCTGGGCGAAGGCACGGATCTCGTGACCGCGCCAGGCGTCACCCACGAAGGCGAGGTCGAGGGCGAGGACCTGCTCCCCCCGGTTCACCCGGTCGGCCACGTCGGCCCCCGCGTGGGCGCGTCCGCCGTCGTCGAGCACGATCGTGGCCGGCGCGTCCGGGCGTGACGAGACGGCCTTCGACCAGACGCCGCTCGCGCTCAGGCCGTCGCCCATGCGGAGGAGATAGGAGGCCGTCTCGACTCCGCGCGCCTTCGTGGTCGCCACGAGCCAGGCGTCGTCGATGCGCCCGGGCCGGTAGCGCACGACGTCCCGGAGACGCGCCCGCGCCGCCTCGGGTGGAGCGGGTGCCCGGACGAGGCCGGCGGCGATCCGGCGCGCGAGGTCCAGGATCGTCGAATTGCCGGCGGGCAGGCCCACCACGAGCTCGTCGTACCCACGCACCTCGGACGCGGCCTCCGGGCTGTCGGTGAGGATCGGCGGCAGGTCGAAGGCGCGGCTGAAGAAGCGGTAGGCCTGCTCGCGGTTGTCGAGCTGGTAGTTGTGGGTGCCCGGGTCCCGGTTCTCGTGCCAGACGAGAAGGGCGCCCTTGCCGTAGAGCCCGTAGACCTTCTGGGCCGGCTCTTCGACCACCGGCTTCACCATGCCGGCGCGAAAGCAGCAGTCGTCCTCGGCGTCGTAGGCGAGGAGCAGCGGCCTCGGCGCCACGAGGGCCGCGAGGTGCGGATAGTCGACGGAGGCGAGGAAGTCGGCCGGCGACTGCTCGATGTCGCCCGTGTCGCCGTAGGCGAGGGCCACCGCCTTGGCCCCCATCCCGTTGAACCCGGCGACCGGCGCCGAGGCGCGCACGCGCTCGTCGAGCGCGCTGAGGACGATCGTCTGCCATCCGCCGCCGGAGAGCCCGGTCATGCCGATCCGGTCGCGGTCGACGCCTTGGTGCTCGTAGAGGTAGTCGAGCCCCTTCCGCATCGCCAGGTAGAAGAGGCCCAGCTCGTGCGTGCCGACGAGGTCGAGATGGCCGCCGTACCAGTGAGAGCTGCCGTGGCCGCCGAGCTCGCCGAAGCCGAGCCACTCCAGGTTGAGGGCGTAGATGCCGTTGCGGGCGAACGTGATGCAGCGCTTCTGCTTGTACTCGACGGTCTTGCCGGGCGCCCCAACGTGGCCGTTCACGTTCAGGATCGCCGGGCGCCGGCCCGTCGAGCCCGAAGGCTCGTAGAGGAGAGCGGCCCCGAAGAAGCCGGGGACGATCTCGTACCGGAGCTTCCGGATGCGGTAGGCGCCCGCCTCGACGACGCCCGTCTCCTCGAAACGGGGCTTCGCCTCCACCCAGGCCTTCGGCCACCCGTGGAAGACGACCTCCTCGAGGAGCGTCCGGCGGATCTGCCGGGCGCTCTCGGTCCACTGCGTCGCCGAGGCGGGGACGGGAGGCTTCGCGACACGCGCCACGACGTGCTGCCGCAGCTCGTGGAGGGCGACGGCGGGGGAGAGGATCTCCTGCCGCAAGGCGGGCCCGAGGGCCTCCGGCTCCGCCTGGGCGAGGACGAGGGCCGTCGCCGAGAGCAGGAGCAGCAGCAGCCGCAGTCCGTTCTTCATGGGCCGCGATTCTAGCTCGGCGGAGCTCTCGAGGAACAAAGCGGCCGAGCCGCCGTACTCATACGTCGAGCCCCAACCCACTCGTGCGTGAGGTCCATCCACACTGATGGACGGAAGGAGCAGGAGCCGATGACGAAAAGCATCCTCTCTCTTGGACTCGCCGCCGCCGGGCTGGCCGCGGTGGCGACCGCGGAACCGGCCGCGGACCCGGCCGCGCCCGGACGACGATTCGAGTGGACGACGTCGTCGGCCGACGCCCGGCAGCGACTCGCCGAGGTCCAGCAGCGGATCGAGAGCTTCCAGTTCGGCTCGGACACGGTCGAGGCCGCGCGGAGGATCGTCGCCGCCGATCCGGAGTTCGCGATGGGCGAGTACTACCTCTCGGCCGTCCTGCCGCCGGCCGACGCCCAGGGGCACCTCGACAAGTCCGTCGCCCTTTCGAAGAGGGCGTCCGACGGCGAGCGGCGCTTCATCGACGCGATGGTGGTGGCTCGGGCGAACCAGGGCGCGAACTTCAAGGAGGCGATCCCCGCCCTCGAGAGGCTGGCCGTCGACTACCCCGGCGAGAGGCTCGTCCAGGTGATCCTGGGCCAGATCTACCAGGCCGCGGGCGAGGCGGAGAAGGCGAGCGCGGCCTTTCACCGAGCGGACGACATCGGACCCAAGAGCCCGCGCGTCCGGGCGTTCCTCGCGAACGAGGACCTCTTGCGGGGCGACTACGGGTCGGCGCGTCGGGTGTTCCTGGAGGTCGAGAAGTCGCTGCCGAAGGGCTCGGCCCCCTTCGCCGTCCGCTACGGGCTCGCCTTCAGCTACCTCTACGAGGGGCAGGTAGACCCCGCCCTCGACGCCCTCCACACCTACCTCGACGAGTACCGGGACAGCGGGGCCGCCCAGGGCTTCCCCGAGGTGTTCATCTGGAACTCGATCGCGCGGATCGACCTCGAGAACGGCCGCCTGGACGCGGCGATGAAGGCGTACGAGAAGGGCTACGAGAGCGTGCCCGGTAGCAGCCTGCCCGCGGACCAGAAGGAGCTGTGGCGCGGGCGGCTGCAGCACGGGCGGTGCCGGGTGCTCGCGAAGATGGGCCGGCACGAGGAGGCCTGGGCGGAGGCGCAGAAGGTCAGGACGATGATCGACGACGCCGGCGAGCAGGGGAAGCAGTACCTGCCCGCCTGGCACTACCTCGCCGGGTACCTGAAGCTCGAGAAAGGCGACGCACAGGCGGCCATCGCCGAGCTCAAGCAGGCCGACCCGACGAACCCCTTCCACGAGCTGCTCCTGGGGCGCGCCTACGAGAAGGCCGGCATCCGCACGGAGGCCGAGAAGGCCTACCGCGCGGTCATGGACTCGCAGCAGAACGGCCTCGAGCGGGCGCTCGCGTACCCGGAGGCGAAGCGCAAGCTCGCGAGCTGACGTCTCGCTCGTGGGACGCGCCTGTCCGGGAGCGGACGAGCCCGGACGGGCGCTCTCCTCGAGCCGGACGCTCCAAGCCGAGCCGCGGCAGCCGTTTGGTGGGCAAGGGAGGCGTTGGCACGCGGCTCGCAGCCTGCCGGGCATGGACAACTTCGGCCAGGACGTCCGCCTGGCTCTCCGCCTGGCGGTCCGCTCCCCGCTCTTCGCCCTGGCGGTCGTCGCCACTCTCGGCCTCGGGATCGGCGCCAACACCGCGATGTTCACGGTGCTGGACCAGGTGCTCCTGCGTCCCCTGCCGGTGCGCGCACCCGGCGAGATCGTCGTGCTCGACAGCCCGGGGCCGGACACCGGCTCGTTCGAGGCGTCCTCCGACTTCTCGACGCTCTTCTCGTACCCGCTGTACCGCGACCTCCGAGACGGCGCCGGCGGCGCGGTCTCCCTCCTGGCGCGCTTCCGCGCCCGCGTCGACCTCGCGGCCCAGGGCGAGCCCGAGCGGGCCGAGGCCGAGCTCGTGAGCGGGAACTACTTCGAGGTCCTGGGCGTCGGGGCCGCGGCGGGGCGCGTCCTCGCGCCGGCCGACGACGGCGAGCGCCTGGGCCGGCCGGTCGCCGTCCTGGCCCACGCGTTCTGGGCCCGCCAGTTCGGGAAGGACCCCGCGGTCGTCGGGAAGGCTCTTCGCCTGAACGGCCACCCCTTCACCGTCGTAGGCGTCGCCGCGCGGGGCTTCCACGGCGTCGAGGTCGGCTGGTCACCCGACGTCTTCGTGCCGATGGCGATGAAGCCGTGGATCACCCCCACGTGGGACGGGCTGGACAGCCGCCGCTGGATGTGGCTGAACGCGATGGGACGGATCGCCCCGGGGGTGAGCCGGGAGACCGCCGCCGCCGCCGCCGGCCTCGTCTACCGGCGCCTGCGGGAGGCGGAGGCCGCGGAAATGCCGGACCGGTCGGCCGACTTCAAGCGCCGCTTCGTGAGCCGCCCGCTGCTCTTCGAGCCCGGCGCCCGGGGGCGGGGCGGCCTGCGCTCGCAGTTCGGGACCGAGCTCGTCGTGCTGATGGGGATGGTGGGTCTCGTCCTCCTCGTCGCGTGCGCCAACGTCGCGAACCTCTTCGGCGCGCGCGCCCTCTCCCGCCGACGGGAGATCGCCGTCCGGCTCGCGCTCGGCGCCTCGCGCAGCCGGCTCGTCCGCCAGCTGCTCGCGGAGGGCCTGCTCCTCGCCGTCCTCGGCGGGGCGGCCGGCCTCCTCGCGTCGGCCTGGGGCACCGGCGCTCTCCTCGCCGTCCTGCCCATCGGCTCCGGCTCGCAACCGTTCACGGCCGCGCCCGACGCGCGGGTCCTCGTCTTCACGCTCGCGGTGTCGGTCCTCTCCGCCGTCCTCTTCGCACTGGCTCCCGCCCTCCAGGCGAGCCGGGCCTCGCTCGTGCAGGCGCTGCGCGATCAGGCGGGCAGCCTCGCCGGCTCCGGGGGCGCGCTGCGTCTGCGCCGGGCCTTGGTCGCGGCCGAGGTGGCGCTCTCCCTCCTCCTGCTCGTCGGGGCCGGCCTCTTCGCCCGCAGCCTGCAGAACCTCCGGCGGATCGACCCGGGCTTCGAGCCCCGCCCGCTCCTCGCGTTCTCCGTCGAGCCCGTGCGCGCCGGCTACTCCAACGAAGGGACGCAGCGCCTGGTGGGCCGGCTCCGGCAGGAGCTGGCCGCCCTTCCCGGCGTCCTCTCCGTCACCGCGGCCGAGAACGCGGTCCTCACCAACTCCGTCTCCTCCTTCACCATCTCCGTCCAGGGCTACACGCCCTCCCCCGACGAGCGCGTGGCGACCCAGATGAACTTCGTGGCCCCGGGCTTCTTCGAGACCATGCAGATACCCCTCGTGCGGGGTCGCGCGATCGACGAGCGGGACGGGGCGGGGGCGCCGCGCGTCGCGGTCGTGAGCGAGTCGCTGGCCAGGCGCTACTTCGGCGCCGGCGACCCGGTGGGCCGACGGTTCGGGTTCGGCCGCCACGGGGACGCGGCCGACATCGAGGTGGTGGGTGTCGTCCGCGACTCGCGCCACGCCAGCCTGCGCGACGGCGTCCCGCTCATGGCCTACCTGCCCCACGCCCAGAGCACCGACACGACCGGCGGGGCCACGTTCTACCTCCGGGCCGCGGGCGACCCCTCCTCCCTCGGCCCGGCGGCTCGAGAGGCGGTGCGCCGGGTGGACCCGGCCCTGCCGGTCAACGACGTCGCGACGATGGCGGCGGTCGTGGACGAGTCGCTCCTCCTCGACCGGCTGTCCTCGTGGCTCTCCGCCGCCTTCGGGCTCCTCGCCACCGTCCTCGCCGCGGTCGGCCTCTACGCCGTGACGTCCCTCGGCGTCGCCCGCCGCACGCGCGAGATCGGCCTGCGCATGGCCCTCGGGGCCGACCAGGGGTCGGTGCTGGCCCTCGTGCTGCGCGACGTGCTCGCGACCGCGCTCGTCGGGATCGGCGCCGGCCTGCCGGTCGCGGTCGGCCTGGGGCGGCTCTTCGAGTCGCGGCTCGTCGGCCTGCGGGCGAGCGACCCGGCGACGCTCGGCGCCGCGACGCTCGTGCTCGTGCTCGTGGTGCTCGCGGCCGGCTACTTCCCGGCCCGCCGGGCGACGCGGGTCGACCCGATGGTGGCCCTGCGGGTCGAGTAGGGACGGTATACTGGTGGCTCGCAGCCAATGCCCGACGCCATCGTCATCGGCTCCGACCACGCCGGCTTCGACCTGAAGGAGAAGCTCAAGCGCGCCCTCGACCGCCTCGGCCTCCCGTACGAGGACGTCGGGACGCACGGAAAGGAGCCGGTCGACTATCCGGACTACGCCCACCGGGTGGCGGAGGCCGTGGAGGAGGGCCGCCACGCGCGAGGGATCGTCGTCTGCGGCACCGGCATCGGGGTCTCGATGGCCGCGAACCGCCATCGCGGGGTGCGGGCGGCCGTGGCCTACGACGAGGACACGGCGCGGCTCAGCCGAGAGCACAACGACTCGAACGTCCTCGCCCTCGGCGGGCGCAGCCTCGACCACGCCCTCGCCGAGCGGATCCTCGAGATCTGGCTGAAGACGCCGTTCTCCGGCGGGCGACACGCCCGGCGGGTCGAGAAGATCGAGCTGCCGACGGCCGAACGGCCCAAGACCGAACCGAGGTGAACGCGATGGAGAACCTGGCCCGGACCGACCCCGAGGTGGCGGAGGCGATCCGCAAGGAGACCGAGCGGCAGGGCCGGCAGCTCGAGATGATCGCGTCCGAGAACTTCGTCTCCGAGGCGGTGCTCGAAGCGCTCGGCACGGTGCTCACGAACAAGTACGCCGAGGGCTACCCGGGCAAGCGGTACTACGGCGGCTGCGAGTTCGTGGACGTCGCGGAGAGCCTCGCCATCGCCCGGGCGAAGGAGGTCTTCGGCGCCGACCACGCGAACGTGCAGCCCCACTCGGGCGCGCAGGCCAACACCGCGGTGTACATGGCGGCCTGCAAGCCCGGGGACACGATCCTCGGGATGAACCTCTCCCACGGCGGCCACCTCACCCACGGCCACCCCCTCAACTTCTCGGGGAAGTACTTCACGGTGGTGGCCTACGGCGTGCGCAAGGAGGACGAGCGGATCGACTACGGGGAGCTCGAGCGGCTGGCCGTGGAGCACAAGCCGCGGCTCATCGTGGTCGGGGCCTCGGCCTACCCGCGCACGATCGACTTCGCGGCGGTGCGGCGCGCCGCCGACGCCTCGGGCGCCCTCGTCATGGCCGACATCGCCCACATCGCCGGCCTCGTGGCGGCCGACCTCCACCCGAGCCCCGTCCCGCACTGCGAGTTCGTGACCACCACCACGCACAAGACGCTGCGCGGTCCCCGCGGGGGCATGATCCTGGGCAAGGAAGCCTGGGCGAAGGAGATCGACAAGGCCCTCTTCCCGGGCGTGCAGGGCGGGCCGCTCATGCACGTGATCGCGGCGAAGGCCGTGGCCCTGAAGGAAGCGCTCGCCCCGGAGTGGAAGGCCTACCAGAGGCAGATCGTGGCGAACGCCGCGGCGCTCGCGAAGGGGCTCCAGGGCGAGGGCTGGCGGCTCGTCTCCGGCGGCACCGACAACCACCTCATGCTCGTCGACGTCTTCGCGAAGGGCATCACGGGCAAGGTCGCCGAGAAGGCGCTCGACCGGGCCGGCATCACCGTCAACAAGAACACGATCCCCTTCGACACGAACTCCCCGATGGTCGCCTCCGGCATCCGCCTCGGCACCCCGGCTCTGACCACGCGGGGGATGAAGGAAGGCGACATGGCCCAGGTGGCGAGGCTCGTCTCGCGGGCCCTCCACGCCGTGGAGAACGAGACGGAGCTGGCCGAGGTGAGGCGCGAAGTGGGCAGGGTCTGCGACCGCTTCCCCCTGTACGCCTCGCGACTCGCCTCCTACGAGAAGGCGCTCGCGAAGGCCTGAGCGACGCCCTCCCGAGGGACCCCGGTCGCCCGGGTCCCGACGAATCGGCCGTCCAGGTCGGCCTGCCCTGAACCCCGTGGTCCGGATCGTCGGGCTCATTCCGCCGCCGCCTGCGCGGCAGGAGCATCTGCCGTAGCCCCCATCGCTCAGGTCGGTCCGGGGCTCTCCGGGAGGCAGCCATGAGCAGTGGTCCGCAGAGACGCGAGAAGCCCGGCGTGAGCCGGCGAGGCTTCATCACGTCCATGGGAGCGGGCGTCGTGGGCACCGCCGCGCTGGGGGCGAGGCCCGCCGAAGCGGCGCCCACGGCCGTCGTCGCCGCCGACGAGCCCGTCCCCCTCGCCCTCCGCGTGAACGGCAGCCTCCGCCGGGTCGCGGTGGAGCCGCGCACGACTCTGCTCGAGGTGCTGCGGGGGCCCCTCGGCCTCACCGGCGCCAAGCCCGCCTGCGAGCGGGGTGAGTGCGGTGCGTGCACGGTCCTCGTGGGCGGGCAGCCGCGTTACGCCTGCATGATGCTGGCCCTCGAGGCCGAAGGGGCCGAGGTCACGACGGTGGAGGGCCTCCTGGACGGCGAGACGCTGGGGCCGGTCCAGCAGGCCTTCGTCGAGAAGGACGGCTTCCAGTGCGGCTTCTGCACGTCCGGCCAGGTGATGGCGGTGGAGGGCCTGCTCCGCAAGCAGCCCGACCCGAGCCCGGCCGAGATCCGCGAGGCCGTGAGCGGCAACCTCTGCCGCTGCGGCGCCTACGCCCACATCTTCGAAGCCGCGCGCCGGGCCGGAGAGCTGAAGCGCGGCGGGGGGAGGTGAGCCATGACCGAGACACGGCCCGCACCCTGGGGCGAGACGACGGTGGTCGGCAAGGTCCGGCCCCCCGTCGACGGCTACGAGCGCGTGAGCGGCAGCGCCGTCTACGCGATGGACGTCACGTTCCCCGACCTGCTCCACGCGGTCATCGTCCGCTGTCCCCATGCCCACGCTCGGGTGAAGAAGGTCGACACCTCGAAGGCCGAGCGGATGCCCGGCGTCCGCGCCGTCCTCACCGGCGAGAGCCCGGGCGCGAAGCTGCCCTGGTACTTCGGCGAGAAGGGCCCGCTGAGCCTGCTCTTCGACCCCCACTGCCGCTACGAGGGCGAGGAGGTCGCGGCGGTGGCCGCGGACACGCCACAGCAGGCGCACGATGCGGCGCGCGCGGTGGCGGTCGCGTACGAGGAGCTGCCGTTCGTCGTCGAGTACGGCGACGCGCTCAAGCCCGGCGCGCCCGCCGTCCACGACGCCGGCAACCGCAACGGGGAGCCGGAGAGGTACGAGCGGGGCGACGTGGCGAGGGGCTTCGCGGAGGCTCATGTCGTCGTCGAAAGGACCTTCAAGACCCCGTGCGAGATCCACACGCCCATGGAGCCGCACGGCTCGGTCGCGAAGTGGGACGGCGGCCGCCTGACCGTTTGGGACACGAACCAGGGCGTCTTCGACATCCGGAGCGGCCTCGCCCAGTGGCTCCAAATGCCGCTCACGAGCGTTCGCGTGATCAGCACCTACATGGGCGGAGGGTTCGGCAGCAAGCTCGAGGTCGGGAAGTACACGGCGATCGCCGCGCTCCTCGCCCGGAGGACCGGCCGGCCGGTCCGGTGCTTCCTCTCCCGCGAGGAGAGCTTCCTCTGCGTGGGCAATCGCCCGCCCAACACCCTGACCCTGAAGGCGGGGGCGAAGAAGGACGGGACGCTCACCGCACTCCAGCTCACCGGCCTCGGCACGAGCGGGGCGTATCCCGACGGGTCGAGCGCCGGCTACATGGTCAGCGACCTCTACGCCTGCCCGAACGTGCGCACCGAGGAGACCGACGTCTTCATCAACGCCGGCAAGTCGCGGGCCTTCCGCGCTCCCGGCTTCCCCCAGTGCGCGTGGGCGCTCGAGCAGGTCATGGACGAACTGGCCGGGAAGCTCGGGATGGACCCCGTGGAGCTGCGGCTCAAGAACGTCCCGATGGTCAGCCAGCGCCGGAAGAACCAGCCCTTCACCTCCACCGGCCTCGCCCGCTGCCTGGAGGAGGGGGCCGAGGCCTTCGGCTGGAAGGCGGCCCGGGCGACTCCGCGGGGACGGGGGCCGGTCGTGCGCGGCGTGGGCGTCGCGGCCGGGATGTGGGGCTGGGAGGGCGACCCCCACTCGACGGCGATCGTCAAGTACGCGACGGACGGCTCCGTCGACCTCTGCCTCGGCGCGAGCGACATCGGCACCGGCACCAAGACCGTCATGGCCATGGTCGTGGCCGAGGAGCTGGGCGTCCCCCTCGAGCGGATCCGGATCGACCACGCGGACACCGGCACGACGCCGTACGGCGTCAGCTCCGGCGGCAGCCAGACCACCCACATCAACTCGCCCGCGGTGCGCGCCGCCGCGCTGGACGTGAAGCGCCAGATCCTCGAGATGGCGGCGGACCAGCTCAAGGCGGAGAAGACGTCGCTCGCTCTCCGGGGCAGCGAGATCGTGGCCGCGGGACCGCCGGAGACGAAGCTCGCCCTCAAGGACCTCAAGCCGCTGCAGGAGCAGCAGGTCGTGGTCGGCATCGGCCACCGCGATCCCCACCCCAGGGACAAGATCGCGCTTCCCTTCGTCGCGCACTTCGCCGAGGTCGAGGTGGACACCCGTACCGGCGAGGTGCGGGTGCTGCGGCTCCTCGGCGCCCACGACAGCGGGCGCGTGATGAACCCCCTGGGCTACGAGAACCAGGTCTTCGGGGGCATGACGATGGGGATCGGCTTCGCGATGACCGAGGAGCGGCGCCTCGACGCGAACACCGGGCGCATGGTCAACGCCAACTGGCACGACTACAAGCTGCCGACCGCGCTGGACATCCCCGAGAAGCCGGTCTGCGTCCCGATCGACCCCCACGACACGGAGGCGAACACGGTGGGGGCGAAGGGCCTCGGCGAGCCGGCCACGATCCCGACCGCGGCCGCCATCGCCAACGCCGTCCACCACGCGACGGGCCTCCGGATCACCGAGCCCTCGATCAACCCCGTGCAGCTGGCCCAGAAGCTCTGGGCGAGGAGGTAGCGATGCTCCCGAGCTTCGCCTATGCCCGGCCGGCCACGCTCGCCGATGCCGTGAAGGCCCTGGCCGAGGGCCAGGGCCGCGTCCACGCCGGCGGGACGGATCTCCTCGGCTGCCTGCGCGACTCCGTCTTCGCCGCGCCCACCCTCGTGAGCCTGGGCGGCGTCTCGTCCCTGCGCGGCATCGAGGCGACCGCCGACGGGGGCGTCCGGATCGGCGCCCTGACGACCCTGACGGAGGTGGCGGAGAACGAGACCGTGCGGACCCGCTACCGGGCTCTCGCCGAAGGGGCGGCCTCCGTCGGGAGCCCCCAGCTCCGCAACCAGGGGACGATCGGGGGCAACCTCTGCCAGAAGCCCCGCTGCTGGTATTACCGCAGCGGCTTCCACTGCCTGCGCAAGGGTGGCGAGTCCTGCTTCGCCGTCGCCGGCGAGAACGACTACCACTGCCTCTTCGGTGGCGAGGGCTGCTTCGTCGTCCACCCCTCGGACACGGCGCCCGCCCTCGTGGCCCTGGGCGCGACGCTCCGGATCGTCGGGCCCGGAGGCACGCGCACCGTCCCCGTCGAGGCCTTCCACGTGCTGCCGAAGGTCGATCCCCACCGCGAGACGGTGCTGGAGCCGGGGGAGATCGTGGCCGACGTCGTCCTGCCGCCGTCCGGGCCGGGCCTGCGGAGCACCTACCGCAAGGTGCGGGCGCGTGCGTCCTGGGACTTCGCGCTCGTGGGGGCGGCGCTCGCCCTGCGCCTCGCGGGCGACGTGGTGAGCGAAGCCCGGGTCGCGTTCGCCGGCGTGGCCCCCGTGCCGTGGCGGGCGAAGGCGGCGGAGGCGGCGCTCGTCGGCCGCCGCCTCGACTCGCCGACGATCGGCCACGCGGCGCTGGCGGCGGTGAAAGGCGCGGAGCCCCTCGCGCACAACGGCTACAAGGTGCCGCTGCTGCGCGGGCTCGTGGAGGAACGGCTGGACGCGATCGCCCGGGGCTGACCTCAGCGCGGACGGTCGTCCTGAGCCGGCCGGGCGGGGAGCCAAACCGTGAAGCGTGCCCCCCGTCCCTCGCGGTTCTCGGCGGTGATCCGGCCGCCGTGGGCCTCGACGGTCCGGCGAACGATGGCGAGCCCGAGGCCGGTCCCGCCCTTGCGCCGGGTGAAGAACGGCTCGAAGACGCGCCCGAGGTCCTCGGGGGGCAGGCCCGGTCCCTCGTCCTCCACCGCGCAACGGACGAACGCCTCTCCGTCGTCGGTGACGAGGTCGCCGATCACCCGGATCGACGAGCCCCGCGGCGCGTGCTGGGCCGCGTTGGCGAGCAGGTTCTCGAAGGCCTGCTCGATCCGGGCGGCGTCGAGGGCGAGCGGCGGGAGATCCGGAGCCAGGAGCTCCTCCACCGTCAGGTTTCGCTTCCGGAGGAGCGGCGAGCAGGCGCGGGCGGCGCGCCGAGCCAAACGGGCGATCTCGATGGGCGCCCGCTGCAGCGCCGACGGCCGGCCGTAGTCCAGGAGGTCGCGGGTGAGCTGGGTGAGACGCTCCACCTGCGAGCGGAGCCGACGTGCGTGCTCTGCGAACTCCGGGTGCCGGCCCACGGCGTTCTCGAGGGTGTCCACGGTGGCGGAGATGCTGAAGAGGGGGTTGCGCACCTCGTGGGCGACCCCGGCGACGAGCGCTCCCATCGCCTCCAGGACGCGCGCCCGGCGGAGCTCCTCCTGCATGGTCGTGAAGTCGGTCACGTCGCGGAAGGTCAGGACCCGCCAGGGAGGCTCGCCCTCCCCGCGGAACCAGGGGCTCCCGAGCAGGTAGAACGCCCGCCCGGTCGCCGGCTCCCGAGCCTCGGCGACGACCGACGCGCCGCTCTCGCCCACCCGCCGGTGGAGGTCGACGACGGTCCGCCACGGCTCGCGTTCCGACAGCGTCTCGAGCTTCAGCCCCGGCGCGTCGGCGAGGGTCGACGGCGCGGCCTCGGCGCGCGCGCTCCGGTTGAGGCGGATGACGCGCGCCTGGGCGTCGGCGAGGACGATGGCGAGGTCGAGGGCGTCGAAGGTCTGGCCCCACTCCCGGGCCGACTGCCGGAGCTCCGCCTCCAGGCGCCGCTGCCGCGCCTCGGCCTCGACGCGCGCCGAAGCGTCCAGCAAAGCGGTGACGCGGAGGACGCGGCCGCGGTAGGGAAGCGAGCGCGCCCTCACCTCGACCGGGAAGCGCGAGCCATCGGCCCGCAGGGCCACGTGCTGGTACGGTCCCTCCGCGCCGCTCGCGATGTGCGACCTCACCCGCTCCCGGTCCTCCGGCGCCACGAAGTCCTGGACCATCCGCCCGACGAGGTCGGCCTGGGGGGCGCCGAGCATGGCGACGAGCTGATCGTTGCCGTCGACGAAGACCCCGGCCTCGGTGAGGGCGATCGCCTCGAAGGCGGCCGCCGACAGGCGCTTGAAGCGCTCCTCGCTCTCGCGCAGGGCGTCGTCCGCGCTCTCGCGCTCGAGCGCCGCGCCCAGGACCGCCGCCGCGGCCTTCAGCGCCTCGATCTCGGGCGCGGACCACGTCCGTTCGTAGCGCGTCTCGCCGAAGCCCAGCAGGCCCCACCACCGCCCGTGGCAGAAGATGGGAGCGACCGCGAAGGCCTTCGACCCCATCCGGCCGGGCAGGGTCTCTTCGGCGTGGGGGAGCTCCCTCACCAGGGCCATCACGGGCCGGCCGGCCCGCAGCTCCTCGAGTCGCCCGGCCCCGAGATCCGTCAAGACCAGGACGCCCTGCAGGCGCGCGTCGTCCGGCTGGACCTCGTGGCCGGGGACCGCCCACCCGGGGCCGAACTCGAAGCGGAGCAAGGCGTCGGGCTCTTCCACCGTGGCGATCCACGTGCGGGCGACCTCGGCGGCCTCTCCGAGCCGCGCCAATACCTCGCGGGTGCGCGCGCGCCACGTGCCGGGCTGCAGGAGGCGGGCGGCGGAGAAGGCCACCGCCTCGAGGATCCGGCCCCGCCGCTCCCGGTCCAGTTGCGCCCGCTTGGGCTCGGTGACGTCCCGCAGGCAGAGCCAGAACTCGTGGAGTCGGCCGTCCACCGCGAAGCCGACGGCGCTCGCCCCGACCCAGCGCGAAGCGCCCGCCCCGAGAGTGTGCTTCTCCTCGCTGTACGGCAGCCGATAGCCGGCCCGGATGAACTCCCGGATGGCCTGGTGACGGGAGGGCTCGTCCCGGGGGACGAAGCTCTCCATCGCGAGGCCGACCATCTCTCGATGGGTCCGGCCGTAGAGCTCGGCGAAGAGCTCGTTGCACTCGGCAACGCGGCCGTGTCGGAGCAAGTGATCGACCTGCTCGTCCTCGGACGCCCTCGCGAGGAGCGGGGGAGAGAGCTCGAAGCGCGCGACGCTGTTCCTGCTCAGGGACAGGAAGTCCCCGCTCAGGCGGAGGGCAGGGCGGTCGCCCGCGGCTTCGTCCCCGCCGCCATCGGGCCCGCGGCTCATGGTCCTCAGTCTAGTCCCCGCCCGATGCACTGTCGTGGACCTTCGAGCGTCCCCCGACTCCTCCGCGGACGGCGCCGCGCGGAGCCGCTCAACCTCGACCGGCGTCGCTCCGGCCCTCGCGAGCCTACGCCGACGGCGGTCCAGGCTGCCGTTCGTCGTCTCCACCCGGAGGAGGTGCAGACCGCCGTTGGTCGTGCGCGGGTCGAGGCCCTCGCCCCGCCACTCGTCGCCGGCCAGCCCGACGTGGACAAAGCCCCAGACGCTTGAACGCATGGCGAACCTCCCCGTCGCTCTGTGACGCCCCGAGCGGCGGAAAGGTCGGGCTCGACTCTCAGGCGACGGCTTCGCCCGCTACCGCCGAGGCGGCCGGCGGCTCCACCCATCGGCAAGCCGACGCACCGCGGCCGGCGACCTCGGGCCGGCTCATGGCCGACGGGTTCGCCTCGTAGAACGTGGGCGGCTCGTAGGTCCGGCCGCGGCTCAGGCGACGCTCCTCCCGCCACAGCGTCGCGAGCACGAGCGGGCCGACCACCCGGGCGGCGAGGCGCGCCTTCCAGCCGAACTCCCGCTCGACGGCGCCGCGGGTGAGCCGCAGCCGAGCGGCGAGGGCAGGGTTCTGCCGCGCGAACCACCGCTCGGAGGCCCAGAGGGCGCCCGCGTAGTCCGTGGCGAGGTCCCGGGTCTCGAACGCCACGCGCTCGCGCACCCGGGAGTCCGGGTGGTCCTTCAGGGCGAGCCATCCGCGGAGGAGCGTGCGCGCGATGCGGGTCACGCTCGGGCCGTTCACCTCGAAGTCGCGTCGGAACGCCCGCAGCAGGTACTCCGACTCCTCGCCCTTTCGGATACGCGGGTGGCGGTAGTTGAACCGGAGCTGGCCGTGGGTGTCGGCGTCCGGGCACTCCTCCGCGGACAGGAGGGTGCCGCTCGCCCGGTGCTCGGCGTAGAGCGGGGTTCCCGGCACCGGCGTGTAGAGCATGAACTGGTGGAGCTCGGTGTCGTGGGCGACCGCGTGGTCGATCGCCCGGTCGATGTTGTCGGCTCCGTGCTCGGGGAGGCCGACGATGCTGGAGCCGAGCACGCGGATCCCGAGGCCCTGCAGGCGGTCGACGAGGGCCCGCGAGTCCGTGCCCTTCAGCTTGGCGTAGGCGCTGTCGGCGCCCTCGAGGCCGAGCCAGAC
The DNA here is from genome assembly GCA_035577965.1 of Vicinamibacteria bacterium. Classification (GTDB taxonomy): domain Bacteria; phylum Acidobacteriota; class Vicinamibacteria; order Fen-336; family Fen-336; genus DATBSL01. Next base: position 37,049 of record DATJYX010000028.1, read on the forward strand.
CCACGAGACCCCGAGGCCGGCGAGCTCGTCGTCGCTGTACTGCCGGAGGGCGTTCGCGGAGCTGAAGACGTAGAGCGCCCATGCCTTGCCGTGCTCGCGCATCCGCTCGAGGAGGCGCAGGGCGCGTTTCCGGTGGAGGAGGAAGTTCTCGTCCATGACGAAGAACGACCGCGTCTGCAGGCGCTCCTCGAGGCCCCGCATCACCTCGAAGAGCTCGTCCCCGCCCTCGTAGAAGCTCACGAAGCGCCCCTTGCCGCCGAACATGGCGGAGGTCGAGCAGAAGTTGCAGCCGAGCGGGCAGCCGACCGACGGGATGACGGTGGCCGCGGTCCCGCCCTTCCCGCGTCCGAAGGGGACACCCATCGTCCGCGAGCGGAAGGCGGAGAGGATGGCCGGGTGACGGATGGGGGCGTCCGGGTCCTCGCCGAGGAAGCGGCGGAACCAGGCGACCCCCTCGCCGGCCACCACGTGGTCGGCGTCGATCACGTCGCCGAGCCCCGGCCGGTTGGCGACGTGGCCGCCGACGACGATCGTGGCCTGCGGCTGGTGGCGGCGCACGACCTCGCACATGAGCTTCACCTTGCCCACGTTGGGCACGATGGAGCTGATGCCGACGACGTCGTACGGCACGGTCCGCACCTCCTCCTCGAACCGCTCGAGGGTGGGGAAGTCGAGGAGCGTCGTCGGGGCCTCGAGGTTGGCCTGGATGATCATCAGGCCCCACGAGCGGTGGAACATGCGGATCGAGAAGCCGCCCTGCACGCGCGTGACCTGGTTGTGGTAGAGCTCCATGGGGTTGATCGCGCGGCTGCCGTGCTCGTCGTCGCGGGCGTAGGGGCCGAAGACGCTGGTGAGCAGGACGCGGGCGCTCGAGCCCATCGGGTGTCGGGTGGCGGCAGTTCGCTCCATGCCCCGCTTGTAGCACCCGCGCCGCGGGCCGACCGTCACAGTTGTGTCAAAGGCCGCGAGCACCGCCTGCGCGTGGAACGTTCGCATCACGCGGCAGGGACGAATGGATCACCGGGGATCCCGCCCCTTCGGGCGCCCGCGGCGTCGGAGCGCAGCGAGACGACGGCCTTCGGGACCGTTCAGCGACGAGGTCCGTCGAGGTGCAGGACCTCCACGAGGAAGTCGAGCGCCGCGGGCAGGCCCGCCTTCACCGTCTCGCCGCCGTGGGGGCCGCCCGGAATCGTGACGAGGCGGACCCGGACGCCCGCCTTGCGCAGCGCCGCCTCGAGGAGCTCGCTCTGGTGGTGCGGCACCAGCGCGTCGGCGTCGCCGTGGACGATCAGGAACGGCGGGTCGTCCCGGGTCACGTAGGTGATCGGGTTGGCGCGCGCCACCCGGTCCGCGTGGTCGCGGATGGGAGCGCCGACGAGCTGCGACTCCGGCGAGTCCGGCGCGTCGTGAGGCATCGCCTGCGGGGACAGTCGGTGTGCGTCCATCTGCAGGAAGTCGGTGGGCCCGAAGAAGTCCACCACCGCCTGCACGCGGCTCGAGACGCCGGGGTTCTCGCCGACGTCGAACCCATTCACGTCTCCCGTCGTGCCCAGCAGCGCGGCGAGGTGCCCTCCGGCCGAGGTGCCGTAGGAGGCGATCCGGTCGGGGTCGTAGCCGTAGCGGGCTGCGTTCGCCCGGAGCCAGCGCACGGCTGCCTTCGCGTCCTCGATCTGGGCGGGGAAGACCGCGTCCTGGCTCAGGCGGTAGTTGACGGCGGCGACCGCGAACCCGCGCGCGACGAAGGCGCCGGCCGGCTCGCCCTCCTTGCTGCCCATACGCCAGGCCCCGCCGTGGATGGCGGCGACGAGCGGCCACCGCGCGCCGGACGGCGGCAGGTAGAGGTCCAGCTTCTGGCGCTCGTGGCCGCCGGAGACGTAGGCCAGATCCTTCAGGACCTTCGTGCCCTCCGGCAGGGAGGTGCCGCCCGAGCCGGGCCGAGCCACGGCCAGCGGGGCCAGGGCACAGAGCGCACAGACGCGAGCGGCAGAGCCGAGCCTCATCGTCGCCTCCTCCCGTCTCCGCCGCCCTCCCGGGCTGCGGGCCGCGCCATTATGCCCTCGCTTGACGCGAGGCCCCCCCGCTAGCCTTCCCACCCAATCCCCTTCCAAGGAGTCGACCGTGAAGCGCCGGCTGGCCCTCGGGTTCGAGAAGGCCCGTCGCCCTGGCCGTCGCGGACGGGGTGGCGGGGGACTTGTTGACCGGCCTTCGCCGAGGCAGTCGCCTCATTCGAGCCCGTTCTCCTCGAAGCCCCGCGCCGCCTTGCTGCGTGAAGGGAGGGAGTGGCCCCGTCGGATGGCTCCGTGAGCGAGCCCAATCGAGCGCAAGCCCGGGTCCTCCTGGCCACGGAGGATGGCGAGCTGTGCTCGCGCCTGGCCGGGGTGCTGCGGACCCGCGGCATCGAGTCCTGCCCGATCCCCGCTGACGTCCTGCCCGATCGCCTGGACGGCCGGCCCGCGGCGCGGCTCCTGGTGATTGCCGACGTCGACTTCGGCGGGCAGGTCCTCGAGCGGCTCACGGCGGTGAAGGAGCGCCGCTCCGACCTCGCGGTGCTCGTGCTCTCCAGCCGACCGACGATACCGCTCGCGAGCGCGGTGATCCGCGGGGGCGCCGAGGACCTCGTGCCTATCCCCTGCTCGGACGACCTCCTGGTGAAGGAGGTCGAGCGCATCCTGGACGCGGCCGAGCTCCGTGACCGGGTGGAGAACCTCCACCGCCTGGTGGCCGACACCTACTCCCTCGACCGGATCGTGAGCCGCTCGGCGCGCATGCGCCCGGTCTTCGAGCGGGCCCGCGCTGCGTCGCGCACCGACACCCCCGTCCTCGTCACCGGAGAGACCGGCACCGGCAAGGAGCTGATCGCGCACGCCCTCCACGCGAGCGGCCGGCGCGCGAGCCGGCCCTTCGTCCCCCTGAACTGCGCCGCGCTGCCCCGCGACCTCGTGGAGAGCGAGCTCTTCGGGCACCGCCGCGGGGCTTTCTCCGGCGCGCAAGCCGACCACGCGGGCCTCTTCGTGGCCGCCCACGGGGGCACGCTCTTCCTCGACGAGATCGGCGAGCTGCCGCTGGAGGCCCAGGCCAAGCTCCTGCGCGTCCTCCAGGACGGGGACGTGCGTCCCGTCGGAGGGCTCGAGAGCCGGAAGGTCGACGTGAGGATCATCGCCGCCACGAACCGGCCCTTGAGCGCGCTCGCCGGCGGCGTGCTGCGGCAAGACCTCTTCTTCCGGCTCTCGGTGCTGGTCATCGACATCCCGCCGCTGCGGGAGCGGCTCGACGACCTGCCGCTCCTCGCCGCGCACTTCCTCGCCCGCCTGCGAGAGCGCGGGCTCTCCCGGGTCGCGGCGATGGACGGCGCCGCGCTCGACACGCTGTCGGCCCACCGATTCCCCGGCAACGTGCGTGAGCTCGAGAGCATGCTCGAAGGGATCAGCCTCACG
>DATJYX010000029.1:0-25537 GCA_035577965.1 Vicinamibacteria bacterium
CGAGCTCCTCGGCCGCCGAGCGCTCGTCCAGTCGGGAGGGGAGGCGGTGGCGAGCGCGCGGGGCGTGCTCGACGACGTGGAGCTGGCGCTGCGGGAGGTGGCGGACCTGCCCTCCTGCGTGAAGCGCGTGGACGTGGAGAAGCTGCGCCAGGAGGTGGAGCGGCGGCAGCTGCTCATGCGGATCCGGCTGATGACGAGGGAGCTCGAGGGATGAAGGAACGACTGGCGGCGGCGCTCGCGGCCGCGCTTCTCCTGCCCGCCGCCGCCTGGGCGCAGGCCGACGCCGAGAAGCTGCGGACGGCGAAGGCGCTCTTCTTCGACCGGCAGTACGCCGAGGCGCGGGAGGCGTGGCAGGCGGTCCGGGCCGCAGGCCGCGGGCAGGACGCCCAGGCCGCGCTCTACTGGATCGCCCGCTGCAGCGAGAGCCTCAAGGAGAGCGAGCGCGCCCTCGCCGAGTACGACGCGTACGTCGCCGCGAGGCCCACCGACCGCACTCTCGTCGAGGAGGCGAAGACGAGCCGGGTCGCCCTCGCGGTGAGCCTCACGAAGGCCGGGAAGACGCGTTACGTCGGGGTGGCCCGCGAAGCCCTCTCCGACCCGAGCCGGACCGTTCGCTACTTCGCCGCCCTCCAGGTGGCGTCGCTCGGCCCGGACGGAGGGAGGCCCGCGGTGCCGGTCCTGCGGGAGATCCTGGCCCAGGAGAAGGACCAGGACCTCGTGGAGCGCGCGAAGCTCGCCCTCATCCGCCTCGACCCGTCGGCTCTCGCCGAGGCCGCTCCCGAGCGGCCCCCCCGTTCGAAAGGCCGGGCCCACGAGGCGAGCTGGGTGAGGGTGCGCATCTACGACCCGGGAGTCTCGAGGCCGAAGGTCTCCATCAACCTGCCGGTGGCCCTCGCCGACCTCGTCTTCAAGAGCCTGCCCGACGACGCGCTCGCAGACCTGAAGCGCGAGGGCTACGACGCGCGCACGTTCTGGGAGCGCCTCAAGAGCACGGGCCCGGCCGAGATCCTCACGATCGAGGGGGAGCGGGGCGAGCGGATCCAGGTCTGGATCGAGTAGGAGGAGCGATGAGGACGAGCCTGTTCGCGGGCATGCTGTTCGCGGTCGTCGTGGCGCCCGCCGTCGCCGACCGGACGGAGGACGACCTGCAGGCGGTGAAGAAGGCGGTGGGCTCGTCGGCTCCGGCCGACGCCCGGCCGGCGGCCGAGGAGGCTCCCGCGCCGCGGATCGAGGCGCCTTCTCCGCGGAAGGGCGAGCCGCAGTGGTTCCGTGTCCGCATCAAGGGGAAGGCGGGGCGGCACGCCAAGGTGGAGATCAGCCTCCCGCTCGGCCTCGTCCGCTCCTTCGGGGACGACTGGCCGGTCGGTGCCCACGACGGGTGCCGGAAGGACCGTCATTGCCCCACCCTCGGGGAGATCCTCCGTGCCCTGGGCTCGGGCCAGAGCCTCGTGGAGATCGACAGCGACGACTCCACCGCCCGGGTCTGGGTGGAGTAGCCACCCCGAGGCGCTCCAGTCCGGCCGTGCGCCGAGGGGTCTTTCGTCCCTGCCCTGTCCTCCCCCGACGACAGGTTCGCTCGGTCGGGGCGGCGTTCCACCGGCGGTCTCTTCCCGCAAGTGATTCTCGGGGAATGCCCTTCGTCCCATTCGCGCCACGGTCCGGCCTGGAACGTCGTTTGCTTCAGATTGGAGCGGACGCTTCGGAGGACTCGCGATGAAGGCCCTAGCTCTCGTCCCCGCACTCGCCCTCGCCGGCGCCCTGCTCGCCGCGCCGCTCGCCCAGGCTGCCCCGAGATACGCTCACGGCCATGGGGCACCGGCACACGGCTACCACGGCCATGCCTACGCCTATCACGGGCACTACGGGTATGGGTATGGCTATCACGGGCACGCCTACCACGGCCACGGGTACTACGGCTACGGGTACTCCTACCCGTACTACGGCGCCTACGGCTACTACGCGCCGCCCGCCCCGTACTACGGCTACGGCTGGTACGGCTACCCCTATCCCTACGGGTACTACCCGCCGCCGCGCTACTACCCGGCCCCCGGCCTGGGCATCGGCCTCTCGTTCGGCTTCCGGTTCTGATCAGCCCCGAGGCGCGTAGTAGCCGAGCTTGTGGCGGACCGTGAGGCCCTCGCGGTCCGCCACCCTCACCACGATCCGGCGCCACTTGCCGTCGCGGCGGGCGTTCGCGGAGACGTAGCCGACGCTGTAGAGCGTGCGCAGCTCCTCCGCGATCCGGTCGTACACCGAGTCGAGCTCCCCGAGCGACGACGGGAAGTAGGCGCGGCCGCCGGTGTCGCGGGTGAGGGCGTTCATGAGGTACTCGGCCTGGCTGAAGGCCTGCCGCAGGCGGTCCTGGGGGCGGTTCGGCCGCAGGCTGATCGCGTAGATGTTGATCTCGCTCTTCCGAGCGAGCTCGAGCACCTGCTCGTCGGTGACCAGGGATGCGGTGTCTTCGCCGTCCGTGAGCAGGATGACCGCGCGCCGCCGAAGCTCCGCCGCCTTCTTGTCCCGCATCAGGTCCTTGAGGGCGATGTAGAGGGCGTTGTGGAGCGCGGTCGGGCCCGAGGCCTCCGTCTTCTTGATCGCCGACTCGAGCGCGGGCAGATCGTTCGTGAAGGCCTGCAGCGTGGTCGCCCGGTCGTTGAACTGCACGACCTGGGCGAGGTCCTGCGGCCGCAGCGTCTTCGTGAAGCGGATGGCCGCTGCCTGGGCGGTCGGGAGCTTCTCCTCCATCGAGGCCGAGGTGTCGATCATCAGGACGAGCGAGATGGGGAGGTTCTCGTGGGTGAAGAGGCTCAGCTCCTGCCGGATGCCGTCCTCGAAGACGGCGAAGTCTCCCTCCCGCAGGTCGGTCACGAAGTTGTTCTGGGCGTCGGTGACCGAGAGGCTCAGGTTGATGATCTCGATCCCCGTGCCGAAGATCGGGGCCTGCGGCCGGGCCTGGGCGCGGACGGGCGCGGGCGCGGTCAATGCGGCGAGAGCCGGAGCGAGCGCGAGCAGGAGAAGCGCCGGCTTCTTCGTCACGGACGGAAGCGGCCCCTTCACGGCTCTCCGGAGGGCTTGTCCCGCGAGGAGCCGGCGGGGAGGAGCACCTTCGTTCCCGGTCGGGCAACGCTCAGGTCGAGCTTACGCTTCTTCAGGTCGGCGACGGTCGCGTACCGGAGGCGGTATCCCGACCGCAGGTGGGTGGACAGCCGGCGGAGAGCGCCGTCGGTCCCCATCGGCGAGAGGAGGATGTCGTAGCGGCCGCCGGTCGCCCGGGCCAGGCGGTCCAGCACGTAGCTCAAGTTGGAGCGCGTCTCGAAGTCGTCCCCGCCCGCGTCGACCTGGACGGACAGGAAGAGCTCGGCATTCCTCTCCCCTTCCTCGGCCGAGCGGTACTTGTCCCGGTAGCTGAGCTCGGGCCCGGTGAAGGTCAGCGCCACGACCGCGGTCCGATCCCCCTCCCGGCCGAGCTTCTTCAGGTCGGCCGAGGCCTCGGCCAGCGCGTCGAGCATGGTGTTGCCGCCCTGGGGGGCGACTCGGCGCAGGGCGGGGCCCGCGGCCTGGCGGTCGTCGGTGTGATCCACGATCTTGGTCGGCCGGTCGCCGGTCGTCCAGAGGGCGTAGCGCGTGCCGTCGGGCAGCCGGGTCACGAAGCCCGCCACCGCCTCCACCACGTTCAGGCGATAGGCCGAGCCCACGGCCGCGCTCGAGTCCACGATCACCGCGACCGAGAGCGGACGGCGGTCGGGCTTGAAGGACACGATGTCGCGGGAGACACCGTTCTCGAGGAGCGCCACGTCGGCGGCCGACACGTCGCTCGCCTCCTGGTCCTTCTCGTCGAGGAGGGAAACGGTGAGGGCCCGGACCTCGGTCCCAGGGGCGGTGGCCAGCCCGGCCTGCCCGAGCAGAAGCGCCGCCAGTGTCAGGGCCGACATCGCCTCACTCTTCTCCCGTCTCTTGCAGTTTCCCCGCGAGACTGCCTATCCTCACTATAGGTGTCTCCGTCCGGCACCGTCAAACCGCGTCGTCGTCCCGAGGCGCTCGAGCCCTGACGGGCGCCGGAGGATCCGCGGCTCTTCCGGAGGGACCTCGATGCCCCGCGCGACGGTCATCACCGCGAGCGACGCCGCCGCCCGGGGCGAGCGCGAGGACGTCTCCGGCTCGGAGGCCCGCCGCCTCCTCCGCGAGGCCGGCTTCGAGGTCGAGGGGCCACGCGTCGTCCCCGACGAGCGAATGGCGATCGCCGCTGCGCTTCGAGAGGCGGCCGCGTCCTCGACCCTCGTCGTCACGACCGGCGGCACCGGCCTCGCCACCCGGGACGTGACGCCGGAGGCCACCCTCGACGTCATCGAGCGCGAGGCGCCCGGGATCGCCGAGCGGCTCCGCGCCCACGGCCTTGCCGACACCCCCCTCGCGCCGCTCTCGCGCGGGCGGGCCGGGCTCCTCGGCGCCTGCCTGATCGTCAATCTCCCCGGGAGCCCGAAAGGCGTCCGAAGCGGCCTCGCCGCCCTCGTGCCGATGCTGCCGCACGTCGTGGACCTGCTCGCGGGGCGGACGGGGCACCAATGAGGGCGTTGGCGGTCGGGAAGCCGCTTGGCGGACGAGAGCGCCAGACTCTAGGATGACTTCACGCACGAGGGAGGAGCCATGACAGTCCGACCCAGCCGACGCCTTTTCTTCCGAGCGATGGGGGCAGGTGCCGCCGGTCTCACGATCGGGGCGCGCGGCGCCCTCGCTTCACCGGAGCGCGCCGCGAGCCCGCCGGAGGGAGGCGACGACGCGCCGGTGCTCCTGGTCGGAGACAAGGTGGCCGTGGCGGACACCCGTCACGGGCGTGTCCGAGGCTACGTCCTCCGAGGAATCCACCACTACCTCGGCATCCCCTACGGAGCCGACACGTCGGGGACGAGCCGCTTCCTGCCGCCGCAACCGCCGAAGGCCTGGACGGACGTGTTCCCGGCCCTCTGGTGGGGCAACTCGGCGCCCCAGAACATGGACAAGCGCTACGCCAACCGGTTCGCCTCGTTCCGGGACCACTGGAACTACGACGACCTGAGCGAGGACTGCCTGCGCCTCAACGTCTTCACGCCGGCGACCGGCGACGGCCGAAAGCGTCCGGTGCTGGTGTGGCTCCACGGCGGCGGCTTCACGAACGGAAACGGCATCGAGCAGGACGGCTACGACGGGGAGAACCTCGCCCGGTTCGGCGACGTCGTCTTCTGCTCGCTCAACCACCGCCTCGGCCCGCTCGGCTACTGCGACCTGGCCGGGACCGGCGGCGAGCGCTTCTCTGCCTCCGGCAACGCCGGCATGCTCGACATCGTGCAGGCGCTCGAGTGGGTGCGGGACAACGTCGCGGCGTTCGGCGGCGACCCCGGGAACGTGACGATCATCGGCCAGTCGGGTGGCGGGGCCAAGGTCTGCGCTCTCACCGCCATGCCGAAGGCGAAGGGGCTCTTCCACAAGGCGGTGGTGCTGAGCGGCGCGGCTCTTCGCATGGGCGAGAAGGTGCACTCGGAGAAGCTGGGCGCGCGGGTGCTGCAGGAGGCCGGCCTCGCTCCCGCCGAGATCGACAAGCTGCAGGCGATGCCCTGGCCGGAGTACCTCGCGACAGCCAACCGCGCCCTCGACAAGCTCAGCGAGGAGGCCGGCCCCGCCGCGCGCGGCCTGCGCCGCGGCTTCAACCCCGTCGTCGACGGCGCCCACCTGCCCCAGGATCCCTACCACCCGGAAGCCGCTCCGACCGCCGCGGACATTCCCCTCCTGATCTGCTCGACCGTCAACGAGATCTCCCCCGCCACGTTCGACCCCGCGCTCGACGCGCTCACGCTCGCCGAGGTGGCCGAGCGGGTGAAGACCCGGGCGGGGTTCGGCCCCGGCTTCGGCGAGCGGTCGCGGGAGGTGGTCGAGGCCTACGCGAAGGCGTTCCCGGGCCGGAAGCCGACCGAGATCTGGTCGCTCGTGAGCAGCACGCGCCAGAGCACGGTCGCCCTCGCCGACGCGAAGTCGAAGCAGCGGGCGCCGGTGTACGTCGCGTGGTTCGGCTGGCAGCCGCCGCTCTTCGACGGGCGCATGGGGGCCTTCCACTGCGTCGACATCTGCTTCTGGTTCCACAACACGGACCTGATGCTGAGCCACACCGGCGGCGGCGCGCGCCCGCGGCGGCTCTCGGCGAAGATGGCCGGCGCCCTCGTCCAGTTCATGAAGACCGGCGACCCGAACGGCGGCGGGCTCCCTCCCTGGCCGCGCTACACGTCCGCCCGGGGCGAGACGATGGTGCTCGACGACGTGAGCGAGGTCCAGAACGACCCGGACCGGGAGGCGCGCCGGGCCCTGCCGCCCCTCTCCTGAGCTCGGAGGGGCCGCGGAGCCGAAGCGCGTGAGCCGGTCCTCTCGACCGTGGTCAAGATGGCGCGTTCGCTCGGCTTGACGCTCTTCCGAGCCATCAAATATGATCCGCGCGGCCCTTCGGCCGCAGGGGTGACATGCGCCCGTTTCTTTTCCTGATCCCTCTCTTTCCGCTCCTCGGCTTCCTCTTCAACTTCACCGTCGGGGTCCGCGTGCTCGGCCGGAAGGCCGGCGGCCTCGGCGACCCGGGCGGACACGACGCGCACCACGCGCCGAGCCCCATCGTCGGCATCGTGGCGTCGGGGGCGGTCCTCCTCTCGTTCCTGGTCGCGGCCTGGGCCGTGATCGAGGCCCGCACCGCGCCCGACCACGCGATCGTGGAGACGCTCTGGACGTGGCTGCCCGGCGGGGCCGCCGAGACGGCGGTCAAGGGCGCCGCCGGCACGACGCCGTTCACCGTCGAGTGGGCCTACCTCGTCGACCCGCTCTCGTCGGTGATGGTCCTCTTCGTCACCTTCGTCGGCTTCCTCATCCACGTCTACTCGATCGGGTACATGGGACACGACCCGGGCTACGCCCGGTACATGGCGTACCTGAACCTCTTCATGTTCGCCATGCTCACCCTCGTCCTGGGGGCGAACTACGCGGTCCTCTTCGTTGGTTGGGAAGGCGTCGGCCTCTGCTCGTACCTGCTCATCGGCTTCTGGTTCCACAAGCAGAGCGCCGCCGACGCGGGCAAGAAAGCCTTCATCGTCAACCGCATCGGCGACGCCGGCTTCCTGGCCGGGGTGTTCCTCGTCTTCTTCACCTTCGGGACGCTCGACTTCCGGTCCGTGATGGCGGCGGTCGCGGAGATGCCGGTCGACTGGGCGTGGGGCGGGACGCTCACCCTCGTCGGCCTCCTCCTCTTCGTCGGCGCCACCGGCAAGAGCGCGCAGGTCCCGCTCTTCGTCTGGCTGCCCGACGCGATGGAGGGCCCGACCCCCGTCTCCGCCCTCATCCACGCGGCAACGATGGTGACGGCCGGCGTGTATATGGTCGCCCGCTCGGCCCCGATCTACGCCCACGCCCCGAACGCGATGGCCACCATCGCGGTCGTCGGCGCCCTGACCGCGATCCTCGCCGCCACGATCGGCCTCGTCCAGAACGACATCAAGCGCGTCCTCGCCTACTCGACGGTGAGCCAGCTCGGCTACATGTTTCTCGCCTGCGGCGTGGGAGCCTTCGCGGCCGGCATCTTCCACGTCTTCACCCACGCCTTCTTCAAGGCCCTCCTCTTCCTCGGCTCGGGCTCGGTCATCCACGCGATGTCGGGCGAGCAGGACATGAGGAGGATGGGCGGTCTGCGCTCGAAGCTGCCCTGGACCCGCCTCACGATGCTCGTGGGCTGCATCGCGATCGCCGGTATCCCTCCCCTCGCCGGCTTCTTCTCGAAGGACGAGATCCTCTGGTCGGCGTACCGCGTCGGCGGCTACGGCCGCTGGGTGTGGGCGGTCGGGGCGGTGGCGGCGGCTCTCACTGCCTTCTACATGTTCCGCCTGTACTGGATGACCTTCGGCGGCACCTTCCGGGGTACCGAGGAGCAGGCCCACCACCTCCACGAGTCGCCGAGCACGATGGTCGTTCCCCTCCAGGTCCTGGCCTTGGGCTCGATCCTGGCCGGCTTTCTGGGCGTGCCCGCTGTCCTCGGGGGCGGCAGCTTCATGGAGCACTTCATGGAGCCGGCCTTCGATCACGCCCGCCACGCGCTCGGCGAGGTCTTCGCCGCCCCCGTGCCCGGCCACGGCGTCGAGCTCGGCCTCATGGGCCTGAGCGTCCTCCTCGCCGCTGCCGGGATCCTCGTCGCGTGGCGCTTCTACCGAGGCGCGTTCGAGATCCCGAGCCGGCTGGCCGCGTCGTTCCCCGCAGCCTACCGGACGCTCCTCAACAAGTACTGGGTGGACGAGATCTACGGCGCGGTGTTCGTCCGCGGCCTCGCCCTGGGCGGAGGCAGCGCCCTCCACGCCAACGACCGGTTCGTGATCGACGGGGGCGACGGCGAGGTCCGGCCCGGCCTCGGCGTGAACGGGATCGCGTGGTCGGTGCGCGACGTAGTGGCGAAGGCCTCCAACCTCTGGGACGGCTGGGTCGTGGACGGCGCGGTGAACCTCGCCGCATTCCTCCTCGACAACCTGAGCTACGCCTTCCGGGCCGTTCAGGACGGCCTCGTCCAGCACTACGCGCTCGGCATGCTGGTCGGCCTCTTCCTGCTCGTCGCCGCCGGCCGCTTCCTCCTCGGGCTGTACTAAGGGGTACCGATGGACTTCTACCGGGAGCACCTCCTCTCCGTCATCACCTACACGCCTCTCGCGGGCGCGCTCCTCCTCCTCCTGCCCGTCTTCCGGGGTAAGGAGAAGGAGAACGCCGTCCGCTGGGTGGCGAACGGCTTCGGCCTCCTCGGCTTCCTGGTGAGCCTTCCCCTCTGGTTCTCCTTCGACCGCGCGGCCGACGGCTTCCAGTTCGTGGAGAAGGCCTCCTGGATCCCGTCGATCGGGGTCCAGTACTTCTTCGGGGTGGACGGGATCTCGGCCCTCCTCATCCTCCTCACGACCCTCCTCGGCGCGATCTCGATCCTCTGCTCGTGGACGGCGATCACCGAGAGGGTGCGGGCCTACTACGTCTTCCTTCTCCTCCTCCAGACGGGGATGATCGGGACCTTCTGCTCCCTCGACATGTTCCTCTTCTACGTGTTCTGGGAGGTGATGCTCGTCCCGATGTACTTCCTCATCGGGATCTGGGGGAGCGCGCGCCGGCTCTACGCCGCGATCAAGTTCTTCCTCTACACTCTCGCCGGCTCGGTGGTGATGCTCCTCGGCATCCTCGCCCTCTACTTCCACTCCCGCAAGCTCCCCGGCCTCGAGGCGACCGGCACCTTCGACTACACGCGCTGGATGGAGATGGGGATTCCGGCCGAGCTCCAGTTCTGGTGCTTCCTCGCCTTCTTCCTGGGCTTCGCGATCAAGGTCCCGATGTTCCCCTTCCACACGTGGCTTCCCGACGCCCACGTGGAGGCCCCGACCGCGGGCTCGGTGATCCTCGCCGGCGTCCTCCTGAAGATGGGGACCTACGGCTTCGTCCGCTTCTCGCTGCCCCTCTTCCCCCGCGCCACCCTCGACGCCGTGCCCTGGATGGTGACCCTCTCGATCATCGGCATCGTCTACGCCGCCCTCGTCACCCTCGTCCAGAAGGACATGAAGAAGCTCATCGCGTACTCCTCGGTGAGCCACCTCGGGTTCGTGATGCTCGGGATGTTCGCCTTGAACCCGCTCGGGCTCGAGGGGAGTGTCCTCCAGATGGTCAACCACGGCCTCTCGACCGGGGGGCTCTTCCTCATCGTCGGCCTCATCTACGAGCGGCGCCACACGAAGGAGATCGCGGCCTTCGGCGGCCTCGCCCACGTGATGCCGGTCTACGCGACGTTCACCCTCATCGTCTTCCTGGCCTCGATGGGCCTGCCGCTCCTCAACGGCTTCGTCGGGGAGTTCATGATCCTGCAGGGGGCGTACGCCGCGAACCCCGCGTGGGCCTACTGGGCGGTGTCCGGCGTCGTGCTCGGCGCGGCCTACCTCCTCTGGCTCTACCAGCGCGTCTTCTGGGGCAAGGTCACCCACGAGGAGAACGAGCACCTCTCGGACCTGAACGCCCGCGAGCTCGCCACCCTCGTTCCGCTCGTCGCCCTCTGCTTCTGGATCGGGATCTACCCGAAGCCCTTCCTCGAGTTCCTGCACAAGCCGGCCGCGAGCGTGGCCGCCCTCGTCCAGCCCGCGAAGTTCGGGCCGAACACCGCCCTGGCGGCATCCCCTGCCGGCTCCGTCGCCGTGACGCCTCGGGCGGCGAGCGAGCCCGACGCTCCGGAGCCGGCGCCCGCTCGCTGACCGGCCGCCTCGAAAGCCCGGCACGCAGATTGGACGGCCGCGCGAGGATCGGCTAGTCTCGCGGCCTGCCCCCACCGAGTCCGGCTGCTCGGCCGGCCTCGCCGGGGGCCTTTCCGGGCGAAGATGCGGAAGCGGAAGGAGCTCTCATGTTGAAGTGGCTCGGGTGCCTCGGTGCGCTGGTCGTGGTCGTCCTGATCGTGGGCGGGATGGTGATGGGCACCTACAACAACCTCGTCACCCTCGGGCAGGCCGTCGACGCCCAGTGGGCCCAGGTCGAGAACCAGTACCAGCGCCGCGCGGACCTCATCCCGAACCTCGTCTCGACCGTCCAGGGCGCGGCCAACTTCGAGAAGTCCACCCTCGAGGAGGTGATCAAGGCCCGGGCGAGCGTCGGCCAGGTCAACCTCGGCAACCTGCCCAACGACCCCTCCGCCTTCGCCCGCTTCCAGCAGGCCCAGGACGGCCTCTCGAGCGCGCTCTCCCGCCTCATGGTCGTGGTGGAGCGCTACCCCGACCTGAAGGCGAACCAGAACTTCCGCGACCTCCAGGTGGCCCTCGAAGGGACCGAGAACCGGGTCTCGGTGGAGCGCAACCGGTACAACGGGGCGGCGCAGGGCTACAACACGGCGCGTCTCCGCTTCCCGGCCGTCGTCTTCGCGAACCTCCTCGGCATGCGGGAGAAGGCCTACTTCAAGGCCGCGCCCGGCAGCGAGAAGGCCCCGACCGTCAACTTCAGCTTCGGCGCCTCGCCCGCGCCCGCCGAGCAGCGGTAGGCCGAGGCCGATCGCCGTGATGCGGGCCGCCCGCCGCGCGCTCGTCGTCTACGGCCTCCTGGCCGGAGCGGCGGGGGTCGTGCGGGCCGAAGAGGCCCTGCCTCCCCCGCCGTCGGCGTACTTCAACGACTACGCAGGGCTCGTCGCCCCGGCGGACGCGCAGCGGCTCGACGCGAAGCTCCGGCAGTTCGCCCAGCAGACCTCGACCCAGGTCGTCGTGGCCGTCTTCAAGAGCCTGCCGTCGGCGTCGCTCGAGGACTTCACCTTGCGCACCGCGCAGTCGTGGGGCGTCGGGCGCAAGGACAGGAGCAACGGGGCGGTCCTCTTCGTGTTCGTGAACGACCGGAAGATGAAGATCGAGGTCGGCTATGGCCTCGAGGGCGCGCTGCCCGACATCCTGGCCGGGAGGATCCTCGACAACGAGGTGCGGCCCCGCTTCCGGGCCGGAGACTACGCGGGCGGCCTCGAGGCGGGCGTCGACGCCATCCTGGCTGCCACTCGCGGGGAGTACAAGGCGCCGCCCCCGAAGCGGCCCGGCGTGCCCGTCGTCGCCATCCTCATCGTCGTCGCCTTCGCCATCCTCTTCATCTGGCTGGCCTCCCACGGCGCTCTCTCCGGGGGGCGCACCTACGGCGGGGGGGGATGGCGCGGCGGGTCGTGGGGCGGGGGCGGCTGGGGCAGCGGTGGCGGCGGCGGCTGGGGCGGCGGTGGCGGCGGCTGGGGCGGAGGGGGCGGGGGCTTCTCCGGCGGCGGCGGTTCCTTCGGCGGGGGCGGGGCGTCGAGCAGCTGGTGAGGGGGAGGACGTGAGGCACGACGCGTTCGTGGAGTCGATCGACGACGACCGGATCGTGGCCGCGATCCGGGACGCCGAATCCCTCTCGCGGGGCGAGATCCGCGTGCACGTGGCCCAGCACCCGGTCGCCGACCCTCGGTCGGAGGCCGCCGCCGTGTTCGAGCGGCTCGGCATGGTGAAGACCGCCGAGCGCAACGGGGTCCTGATCTTCGTCGCGCCGGAGAGCCGGTCGATCGCGGTCATCGGCGACCGCGACGTCGACGCGCGCTGCGGCCAGGCCTTCTGGTCGGCGGTCGTGGGAGGGATCCGGGCGGAGTTCCAGGCCGGCCGCTTCACCGAGGGCATCGTCGCCGCCGTCCGTGCGGTCGGCGACGAGCTCGCCCGCCACTTCCCCCGCCGTCCGGGGGAGGTCGACCGGAACGAGCTGCCGGACGAGGTGAGCCGCGGATAGGCCGGTTTCGCGCGCGCCGGCCGGGCGCGCTACCATCCGTTCGAGCCATGCCCGAGAGACGGCGACGCGATCTCCTGATCCCGCTCCTCGTAGCCCTGGCCCTCATCCTGCTCCTCGCGTTCCGGGTCTTCCAGCCCTTCCTCCTCGTGTTCTCGGTGGCCGCCTGCGTGGCCCTCCTGATGGGGCCGGTCCAGAGGAGGTTCGCCGCCGCGCTCGGGGACCGGCCGACCCTCGCCGCGTCGGTCCTCGTCCTCGTGACCACGGTCGTGATCCTCGTGCCCGTGCTCAGCTCCCTCTTCCTCCTCGCCCGGCAGGCCGCCCTCTTCCTGGAATGGGTTCGCGTGCAGCCCCTCCTCGCCCCCGAGGAGCTCCAGCGCTTCTGGGACCAGCTCCCCCACCGCTACCCGGGGCTGCGGCCCTGGATCGCGTGGCTGCAGGCGCAGGTCACTCCTCTCGTGTCCGGCGGCCTCGCCCAGGTCGCCGGGGGAGCGAACGGCCTCCTGCAGAGCGTCCTCGGCCGCGTGACCCACGCAGCGGTCGACCTGGGGCTCTTCCTCCTCTTGCTGTTCTTCCTGCTCCGGGACGGCCACCGGCTTCGCGCCGAGCTGCGCCCCGTGTCGCCCTTCTCGGAGGAGCAGGAGCGGCAGATCTTCGACCACCTCGAGCAGACGATCCGGGGCGCGCTCCAGGCCGTCGTCGTGGTGCCGATCGCGCAGGGGATCCTGGCCGGCATCGGCTTCATGCTGTTCGGCGTGCCGTCGCCCCTCGTCTGGGGCACCGCGGTCATCCTCGCCGCCACGGTGCCCCTCGTCGGGTCCCCCCTCGGCTGGGTGCCGGCCTGCGTGTACCTCCTCGTCCAGGGGCGCACGAGCGCCGCCCTCGGCCTCCTCGTCTTCTGCACGGTCGTGGTGAGCGGCATCGACAACGTCATCAAGCCCCTCCTCCTGCGGGGATCGGCCCGCATCCATCCCCTGCTCGGCTTCCTCTCGATCATCGGCGGCGTGCTGGCGTTCGGCATCTTCGGCTTCCTGATCGGCCCGGTCGTCCTCTCGCTCGTCCTCTCCGCGCTCCGCATCTATCGCCTGGACGTGCTCCGTGTCGCGGTCACCGGGACGCACTCGAGCGCACCCTCGGGGGACGAGACATCCGCAAGAGAGTCAGCGGCTTAGGCGCACCTTGCCGCCGCCGGGAGCGTGTGATACCGTTCGTTGCTGTTGCCGTCCCGTGAGACGCCGCCTGAGAGACCACGAGTTCGAGGGGGGGACGAGCGGGACTGGACGCGCGCCCTGCGCGAAGCGGCGCCCTTCCTGGGGCTCGGGACGACCCTCGCGGTCACCGTGCTCGCGGGACTGGGTGGGGGGTACTGGCTGGACGGCCGGCTGGGAACCCGCCCGGTCTTCCTGCTCCTGGGGGGAACCTTCGGGCTCGGCGCGGCTCTCTATCACTTCTTCAAGGCCGTCACGGTAGACGACAAGCGGCAAGCGGGCCCCAAGCGTTGAGTCTCGTCCGGTACTCGATCCTCGTCACGGGCGTGGCCGCCTCCACCTTCGCCCTCGCGTGGGCGCTCGCGCTCGGCCGCTTCGACGCGCCGAGCCGTGCGGCCGCCGCCTACGGCGCGGCGCTGGCGCTCGCCAACACCCTCGTCGCGCACGCGCTCGTCCTGTGGTCGTGGAGACGGTCCACGAACGCGTTCCTCGGGGCCGTGCTGGGGGGAATGGTCGGCCGCATGGCGGTCCTGCTCGCCGCGGTCGTGGCGGGAGTGCTCCTTCTCGGCCTGCCGAAGCTGCCCCTCGCCGGCTCGCTCCTCTCCTACTTCGTCGTCTTCCTGGTCCTCGAGCTCTCCATCCTCCACCGGCGCACGAGCGGTCGGGACGCCTTCTCCGGCGCCGGGGGAGCCAGGCCGTGACCGCCCTCCTCCTGGCCCTTCTCCTGCAGGCCGCGCCCGTCCACGAGGCTCCGGCAGCGTCGCCCCCACTCGAAGCTCCGGCCGCCTCGCCCGCGGCCGAGCAGGCCGTGACGCCGGGGGAGCCTGCGGCGGAGCGGGGTCACGCTGCGGAGGGCCACGGAAGCGAGACCGGAGCCCACTCGAGCCCCGCCGCCGTGATCATGCACCACGTGACGGACGCGCCCTTTCTCGGCCTGCCCTCCAAGCACGCGGTCTTCTTCCTGCTCGCCGCCCTCCTCGTGCTCGCCGGCACCCGGCTGGCCGTGCGGAGCTACGGCGCCGGGGGCGTCCCTCGGGGGATCGGTTCGGCCGTCGAGGGCCTCGTCCTCTTCGTCCGCGACGAGATCGCCGAGCCCAACATCGGCCACGGCGACGGGCGGCGATTCACCCCCCTCCTCTGCAGCTTCTTCTTCTTCATCCTCGTCGCGGCCCTCCTGGGCCTCATGCCCTTCGCCGCCACCTCCACCGGCAACCTCGCGGTGACGATGGGCCTCGCCCTCGTCTCCTTCGCGGCCCAGCAGTACGCGGGGATGTCGAAGTACGGCGTCGCCGGCCACTTCCGAAACCTCGTCCCGCCGGGCCTCCCCGCGTGGCTCCTCCCGATCATGATCCCGGTCGAGATCCTCAGCATGTTCACGAAGCCCTTCGCCCTGATGATCCGGCTCTTCGCCAACATGCTCGCCGGGCACATGGTGATCACCACCCTGCTGCTCCTCATCGCCCTCATGGGTCGGATCAGCTGGCTGGGCGGGGCGGCGATGGCCCCGGTGTCCATCCTGCTGTCGCTCTTCATCATGATGCTCGAGGTCCTGGTCGCCTTCATCCAGGCCTACATCTTCACGCTGCTCAGCGCCATCTTCATCGGCATGTACGCGCACCCCGCGCACTGATCTCCATGGTCTGTCTCGTCCAATCTCAGGAGGAAGCCCAAGCATGAATCCCCAGGCATTCGCCTACATCGCCGCCGGTCTCGGGGCGGGTCTCACCATCATCGGCGGCGCGGCCGGCATCGGTCGCTTGGCCGCGGCGGCGATGGAGGGCATCGCGCGTCAGCCCAACGCGGCGGGCGACATCCGCGGGGCGATGATCGTGGCCGCCGGCCTCATCGAGGGCGTCACGTTCTTCTCGCTCATCGTCACCATCCTCCTCGCCATCAAGTAGGCCGCCGATGGTGAGCGTGGTCGCGGCGCGGCTGGCCCTGGCCGCGGCCGAGGGCGGCGGCGGGGGCATCCTGAGCGTCGACGCGACGCTCGTCTGGGGCACCCTCGTCGTCTTCGCGCTCTTTGCCTGGATCCTCGGCCGGTTCGCCTGGGGCCCGCTCCTCAAGATCGTCGACGAGCGCGAGAAGACGATCCGGGAGCAGGTCGACCAGGCCGAGCAGGCGGCGGCGGAGGCGAAGAGCCTCCTCGCCCAGCACCAGGAGATGCTGAAGGGCGCCGGGCGGGAGCGGGAGGAGATCCTCGGCAAGGCGCTGAAGGAGGCCGAGTCGCTACGCACCGAGCTGGTGGGCAAGGCCCGGGCCGAGGCCGAGCAGGCGGTGGCCCGCGCCCGCGACCAGATGCAGAGGGAGAAGGAGCAGGCGCTCGCCGACCTGCGGTCCCAGGTCGCCGACATCGCGGTCGAGGCCGCTTCCCGTATCGTCAAGTCCTCGCTCACCGACGAGGCGCAGAGGAAGCTCGTGGACGACTACATCCGCGACCTGCCGCGGGCGCAGAGGGAAGGGCGGTCGTGAGCGAGGTCGAGAAGATCTTCAAGGGCCTCTGCAAGCGGTTCAACAAGGCGAACGTCGCCGCCGAGCGCAGCTACTACTTCTCCCTCGGCGACGACGAGAAGTGGACGGTGAGGATCACGAAGGAGAAGTGCGAGGTCCGGAAGGGCAAGAACGAGGAAGCCGACTGCTTCTTCAAGGGTCCGGCCGAGCTCTTCCTCGACGTCTGGAACGGCGAGCACCAGCTCGGGCCGGCCGACTTCCTGACCGGCAAGGTCAAGAGCAACAAGCCGCTGCTGCTCAAGGACTTCGTCAAGGCGTTCCAGAAGTAGGGCTCCTCGCGGCCGGAGCCGCCGGCGACCACGGCCGACGAGGAGGGGGACGGTCGGGCGGACGTCCGGGCCGCCGCCCTGGGGCGTGCGCCGTGAGACGCGCGGGGCTCTAGCGCGAGGCCGCTCCGGGCTCGGGTGCGAGCGCGCCCAGCGCGCGCCCGATGAGCGCGGGAACGATGGCGATGACGGGACCGATCAGCAGGGCCCCCAGCCGCGTCCGCAGCGCCGCCGCCATCGGCACGACCGTCCCCTCGGCCACGTTGAGCGCGTCCCAGTGCCGGAAGTACGAGGTCTCGATGCCGGCGGCGTAGCTGAGCCACGTGGCGGTGAAGATCAGGATCTGGGCGAAGAGCCCGATGCTGTAGCCGGCGAGCACCGTGCCTCCCCAGCCGAGCCCCCCGACCCGCCGGGAGAGCGCTCCGAAGTAGAAGCTGCTGACGAAGGTCAGGCCGACAATCGAGAACATCGCGTTCCCGCGGGGCGCGTAGGGGACGCCCTTAGCACCGAGAAGGAAGCGGGCGATGGCGAAGATCAGCAGCAGCAGAAAGGGCAAACGCACGAAGCGCAGCACGCGACCGATCATGGGAACCTCCCCTTCATCTCGTCCTGGACGGGTGCACGCATTGTCTCCCAGACCGGCCCGTCTGTGGTGGACGTCCCTCGCGCCTCGAGGACCTACCGAGCCTTCATGGTCATCGGGTCGCGCAGCGGCAGCGACGTGACCTTGCCCCCGGGGGCGAGCGAGGCGAGGGTCACGGGGTGCTTTTCGTCCCCGAGGTCGATCTCCGCCAGCTTGCCCACGACGAGCACGACCATCCTCCCCGGCACGAGGTGCTCACGGGCCACCCGCTGGACGTCCTGCGCCGTCACGGCCCGGATGCGCTCGCGGTAGGTCGTCCAGTAGGAAGGGTCCCGCTTCGTGTACTCGTCGGAGGCGAAGATGGCCATCGAGCGCGCCTTCGAGGCGAAGCTGGACGGGAAGGTCTGGACGAGGCTGTTCTGGATCGTCGTGAGCTCTTCCGCGGTCACCCCGCCCTCGCGGAGCTTCCGGATCTCCTCGAGCACGAGCGACGTGGCGTAGGGCACGGAGCGGCTCTTCGACTGGAAGGAGGCCTCGAAGCGGCCGGGGTAGTAGACGCCGGGGGCGAGGGAGGACCCGGCGGCGTAGGCGAGGCCCTCGTCGGAGCGGACGGTCCGGGTGATGCGGGAGGTGAAGCCGCTCCCGCCCAGGATCTCGTTCATGACCTCGAGGGCGTAGACGTCCGGGTGGTCCCGCTTCACGGTCGGCAGGCCGATCGAGACCCGCCCCTGGTTCACGTCCTTCTCCACGCGGTAGAGGCCAGGCGCGGCGGGAGCGATCGCCGCCGGGATGGGCGCCACCGGCTCCTTCGGCGAAGGCCAGCCGGCGAAGGCCGACTCGAGCTTCCGGAGCATCTCCGCCCGCGCGAAGGAGCCGGACACCGCCGCGACCATGCTGGCGGGGGAGAAGTACCGCTCGTGGAAGGCCACGAGGTCGTCGCGGGTGACCGCCTTCACCGACGCCTCGGTCGTGAAGCGGTTGGCGAAGAACCCCTCGCCGTAGAGGAGGACGCCGAACTCCCGCGCCTCGATGTCGGCGGAGTCGTCGTTCCGCTTCTTCATCTCCTGCAGGGCCTGCTCCTTGGCGAGGGCGAGGCGGTCCTCCTGGAAGCGTGGCGCACGGAGCACCTCGACGAAGATCGAGAGAGCCTCGTCGAGGTTGTCGGTGAGGCAGTTGAGCGAGGCCGAGCCCGAGGTGGGACCGATTCCGGTCGAGACCTGGGCGGCGAGGAAGTCGAGCTTCTCGTCGAGCTGCTCCGCGGTGAGGCTCTTCGTCCCCCCCCGGCGCATCTGCGACCCGGTGAACCCGGCCAGCCCCTCCTTGCCCGTGGGCTCGAGCCAGCTCCCCACGCGCACGGTGAGGGCGATGTTGACGAGGGGGAGCGACCGGTCCTCGGCGATGTAGACGACCATGCCGTTCTTCAGGACCACCCGGTAGTCCTTCGCCACCGGCGGCTGGAAGACGAGGGGCGGGAAGACGAGCTTGTCCGGCCGGTCGGGGATGGGCTGGGCCGCGGCGGCGGAGGCGAGGAGGGCGACGAGCGGGGCGAAGGTGGTGGCGCGCGTCATGGCGGTCCTCATTTCTTCGCGCCGGAGAGCGCCTCGAGGCGCTCTCCGGCCCGCTTCAGGACGAGGTCGATCGCGGGCTTCATCTCGGGCGGAGCCTGTCCGGCCATCTGCTGGAGCTGGGCCACCATC
Source organism: Vicinamibacteria bacterium (assembly GCA_035577965.1). Lineage (GTDB taxonomy): Bacteria > Acidobacteriota > Vicinamibacteria > Fen-336 > Fen-336 > DATBSL01. The sequence goes on from DATJYX010000029.1 coordinate 18,536, forward strand.
TGCTGGAGCCTCGCCGGGTCCTTCTCGGCCGCGACCTGCGTGAGCGCCTGGCGGGCCATGGCCTGCGCCGGCGGGGGCAGCTTGCCGATCTCCGGGTCCTCGGCCGGGCCGCCCTCCTTGCGCACGAACGTGGCGACGGTGCGGTTCTCCTTCGTCAGGTACTCCTCGGCCACCCGCCGGAGGTCGGCCGCAGTCACGGCCTCGGCCCGCTCGGCCGAGGTGTTGATGAGCCGCCAGTCGCCCATCGCGTCGTAGTGCACGAGCTGGAAGCCGACGTAGAAGGGCGACGAGAGCCGCCGGTAGGCGTTGGCCTTGTAGGCGTTCTTGACCTTCTGCAGCTCCTCGGCCGGCACCTCCTCCTTCTGGAGCTTCCCGATCTCCTCGTAGAGGGCGGCCTCGGCCGCGGCCGGCTCCCGGCCGTCCTTCACGGTCACCTCGGCCACGAAGATGCCGGCGTACTTGTGGGGGTCGATCGAGGCCTCGGCGGCGTTCGCGACCTGGCGGCCGAGCACGAGGCCCTTGTAGAGCCGTCCGGTGCGTCCGGAAAGGACATCGGAGAGGAGATCGAGCGGGGGCGTGTCCTTGTGGACGGCGGGAACCGTCTTCCACCAGACCCGCACGGTGGGCGACGTCTCGGCCTCGGCGCCGTAGCGCTTCTCCCCGAGCTGCTTCGGCTCCAGGGTCACGACCGGGGGCGGCTCGACCGTGCCTCTCGGGATCCGCCCGAAGTACCGATCGAGGAGCGGCATCACCTCGGCCGTCCGGAAGTCCCCGGCCAGGACGCCGGTCAGGTTGTTCGGGGCGTAGTAGGTGGCGAAGTACTGCTTGGCCTGGGCGAGGGTGTAGGTCGGGATGTCGGAGGCCCAGCCCACGACCGGCCACTTGTAGGGGCTCGCCTCCCAGAAGAGCGCGTTGAACTCCTCGTCGTACTTGCCGAGCGGCGTCGACTCGGCGCTGAGCCGGCGCTCCTCGAAGACGACGTCCCGCTCCGAGTAGAACTCGCGGAAGACGGGGAAGAGGAGCCGGTCGGACTCGAGCCACGCCCAGAGCTCCAGCTTGTTCCTCGGGACGCGGACGAAGAAGGCGGTCTGGTCCTCGTTCGTGAACGCGTTCAGGGCCTCGCCGCCGTTCGCGGTGTAGATCTGGTCGAGCTGGTCCTTGACGATCGTCTCCCGCTGCTTCTGGACGAGGGCGTCGAACTGCCGGTCGAGCTCGCGGTAGCGCTCGGTCCAGTTCTCCGGCTTCTGGAGGTCGTCGATCTCGCCCCTCCGGAGGCGCTCGCGCATCACCTCCATCTCCGCGCGCATCGCGTCGCGGACCTTCTCCTGCTCGTCGATCAGGCGGAGGTCGGCCTCGATGTCCCGCGTGCCGATCGTCCTCGTGCCCTTGAACATCATGTGCTCGAAGAAGTGGCTGAGGCCGGTGATCCCCGGCCGCTCGTTGACCGAGCCCACGCGGGCCGTCCAGAAGGCGGCCACCGTGGGGGAGTCGTGCTGCTCGTAGAGCAGCCATCTCATGCCGTTGGCGAGGGTGCGCTCCTCGACCGCGATCTGCGGCTTCTCGGCGGCGTGGGCGGCGACCGGGGCGAGCAGGGCGAGCGTCAGGGCCGCGCTCCGGTTCAAGTTCCTGGATCTCATCGCGTGGGCTCCGACGGGAGCCTATCAGGCCCCGAGACCTCCCGACAAACGGCGCGATTTGACGCCGCGCGGGACCGCCCGCTACGCTCGTCGCGACGTGAGAAGCGCCCCGATCGCCGTCCTCGCCGCCCTGTGCGCCGCCTCGGCCCTTCCCGGACAGACGCCGCCGGAGCCTCCGCCCTCCCCCGCGGCGGAGCCGCCCGCCACGCCTGCCGCCTCCGCGAGGCCGACCTCGCCGGCCGCGGCCCGGGAGCCGGAGCCGCCGGCGGTTCCGGACGAGGACGCTCGGGAGCGGATCGTGGGCCCCACCGAGGGCGCGCCGACGATGAGCCTCGCCGCCGCGGTGCGCCTCGCCCTCGAGAAGAACTTCTCCCTCCTCGGCTCGGTCGACGCCGTCGAGACCGCGCGCTGGCAGGAGAAGGCCGCGTTCGGCGAGTTCCTCCCCACCGTCACTCCGCTCTTCCAGCGGTCCTCGGACAGCTACGTCTTCGGCGTCGACGTAGCCCAGAAGCTGCCCTGGTCGGGCGGCACGCTGAGCGCCAGCGGGCGCTACACCTCCCAGCCGAGCGCGAGCACGCCGTTCCCGAAGACGACCGACGTGCGCCTGCTGCTCACCCAGCCGATCCTGCGGGGGGTGGGGCCGAACGCGACCTACTTCGACCTCACGAACGCCCGGCGCGCCCGGCAGGGGCAGGAGCGCTCGCTCTCTCTCGCCCAGCAGAAGCTCGCCGTCGACGTGGCGTCGGCCTTCTACGCGGTCGTCGCCCAGCGCCAGCTCCTCGACGTGGCGCGGCAGAGCCTCCAGCGCACGGAGGCCCTCCTCAAGTCATCGAAGGCGCGCCTCGAGGTGGGGCTCGCGAGCAAGATCGACGTGTTCCGGGCCGAGCTCCAGGCGGCGCAGGGGCGGGACGCGATGGTCCGCTCCCAGGCCGCCCTCGCCACCGCCCTCGAGCGCTTCCGCGGCCTCCTCTCCATCCCTCCCGACGACCCCGTCGAGCCGGAGGCCGCCCCCCTGCCCGACACCCGGGACGAGTTCGAGCCCGTTCAGGCCCTGGTTCTCCGCGCGCTCCAGGCGCGGCTCGAGCTCACGGAGGCGCGCGACCAGGTGAGCGACGCCCGCCGCGCAGCCTCCCTCGCCACCCAGAACCTCCTGCCGCAGCTCGACCTCAACGTGGCGGTGACCCAGCTCGGCTACGGCGGGACGCTCGGGGACACCTGGTCCGCCGCGGACCGGAGGGTCGAGTTCTTCGTGAGCGCCTCCTATCCCTTCCAGCAGACGAGCCTCCGCTCGACGCGCGCCATCGCCGAGATCGAGGTCGGCACCCGCGAGCGCACGGTGCGCCAGACCGAGCTGGACGTCGAGCAGCAGGTCCGGCAGGCGCTGCGCGACCTCGACCAGATCCGCAAGAGCGTCGAGCTCCAGCGCCAGGCGGTCGAGGTGGCGGCCCAGCAGCGCCGTCTCGCCGTTCTCCGCTACCAGCGGGGGCTCGGCAGCAACTTCGACGTCGTGGACTCCGAGAGCAGCCTGGTCACCGCGCGCAGCGCGCTCGTGCAGCTCCTCACGACGTACGCGGTCGCCCGCCTCGACCTCAAGCGTACGACCGGCACCCTCGACGTCTTCGCGGAGTTCGCGCCGTGACGGCCGCCACGCTCTCGACCCTCGTCTCCCGGGCCCGGACGGCCGCCGCCCGCGCCGCGGGCGAGCTCGCCGGAGTCGGCCGCGACGCCCGGGCGTGGCTCGCTCCGGGCCACTGGACCCGGGCCAACCTCGCCGCTCTCGGCGCCGGCGTCCGCCGGAGGCCCCGGCGCGCCCTCGCCCTCGCCGGCGCGGCGGTGGCGATCGTCGCCCTCCTCGCCTGGGCGCTCGCCGGCGGCCGGGCCGACGGCGTCGCGGCCGAGGTGCGGGAAGGCCCGTTCCGCGTGGCCATCACCGAGGCGGGGACCCTCCAGGCCCTGCGCTCGGTGACGTACGCCTCGTCCATCCAGAGCAACCAGGCCAAGATCGTCGCCCTCGCCCCCGAGGGCAGGCTCGTCCGGAAGGGGGACCTCCTCGTCCTCTTCGACGCCGCCCCCTTCGAGGAGGAGATCCGGAAGAACCAGGCCCTCCTCGCCCAAGCCCAGGCCGACCTCCTCAAGGCGCGCGAGGACCGGAAGCTCCAGGCGATCGAGAACGACGAGGAGCTCCGCGCGGCGCGCCTCCGCGTGGAGAAGAGCGACCTCGAGATGAAGGACGTCCAGGAGGGGAAGGGCCGGGTGAAGGAGCAGGAGGCGGCCTCGGCGGTGGCCAACGCCGAGCGCGACCTGCAGAAGGCCGAGAGTGCCCTCGCCGATCTCCGTCCGCTCCTCGCCGAGGGGTTCATCACGCGGGCGGAGCTCGAGCGGGCCGAGCAGCAGGTGGGACGCGCCCGCGAGGACCTCGACCTCGCCCAGCGCCGCAAGGACGCCCTCGTCCATTTTGGCCGCCCGCTCGAGCTCAGCCAGGCCCGCTCCGACGCCCAGTCGAGTCGCGAGACCCTGCGGCAGCTCGAGAGCTCCGCGTCCTACCGGCTGGCCCAGAAGCAGGCCGCGATGGCCGCGGCGGAGAGCCGCATCCAGGAGGCCGAGGCGCGGCTCGACCTGGCCCGGCAGCAGCTCGCCCGCTGCGAGGTCCGGGCCGAGGTGCCGGGCATCGTCGTCTACAAGGAGGTGTTCTTCGGCTCCGAGCAGAGGAAGCCCCAGGTCGGCGACCAGGTGTGGGCCAACCAGCCCCTCGTCATCCTGCCCGACGTCTCGCGGATGGTCGTCGAGACGAAGGTGCGGGAGACCGACATCCACAAGGTCGAGCGCAACCAGAAGGTCGGCGTGCGGGTCGACGCCTACCCCGACCTGCGCCTCACGGGGGCGGTGACGCTCGTCGGCACCCTGGCCCAGGAGGAGAAGGAGCGCCGGGGGACGAAGTTCTTCTCGGTGACCGTGCTCGTGAACGAGTCGGAGCCGCGCCTGCGGCCGGGGATGACGGCGCGGGTCGAGATCGAGGTCGAGGAGCGGGCGAAGGCCCTCTCCGTGCCGCTCGAGGCGGTCTTCGAGCGGGAGGGCCGGACGGTCGTGTACCTCGACGGGCGGCGGCCGCGCCGTCGCGAGGTCGTCCTCGGCCCGTCGAACGCCGACTTCGTGGTGGTCGAGAAGGGGCTCTCCCGCGGCGACCGCGTGCTCCTCCGCGATCCCGAGGCCGCCCGCCCGGACTTCAGCGGTGCCCCTGGCTCCTGACGCCCCGCCGCTCGTGGCGCTCCGCAGCGTGGCGCGCGTCTACCCGCGCGGCGCCCGGGAGGTGGTGGCACTCGCCGGGGTGAGCCTCGAGGTGAGGGAGGGCGAGAAGCTCGCGATCATGGGGCCGTCCGGCTCCGGCAAGACGACGCTCCTGTCGATCCTCGGCTGCCTCGACCGGCCGTCCCGCGGCGAGCACCTCTTCGACGGGCGGCGGGTCGAGGGGCTCTCGGACGACGAGCTCTCGCGGCTCCGCAACCGGTCGATCGGCTTCGTGTTCCAGGCCTTCCACCTCATCCCGCAGCTCACCGTGGCCGAGAACGTGGAGACGCCGCTCCTGTATGCGGGCGCTCCACCGCGGGAGTGGCGGGCGCGGTCGCTGCGCGCCCTCGAGAGGGTCGGGCTCGCCGGGCGGGCCGACCACCGCCCGGGCGAGCTCTCCGGGGGGGAGGCGCAGCGGGCGGCGATCGCCCGCGCGCTCGTCACCGAGCCGCGGCTCCTCCTCGCCGACGAGCCGACCGGCAACCTCGACTCGGCCACCGGGGAGGAGATCGCGTCCCTCCTCGACGAGCTCCACGCGCGCGGCCGGACGGTCGTCCTCGTCAGCCACAACGAGGCCCTCGCCCGGCGCGCGGACCGCCTCGTGCGCCTCCGCGACGGCCGGATCGAGAGCGAGGAGCGTCCCTGATGCTGCCCCTCCGCATCCTCGTCCGCCTCGCCGGCCGCAGCCTCCGGCTCCACAAGCTGCGCTCGAGCCTCTCGATCCTCGGCGTGGTGTTCGGGGTGGCCGCGGTGGTGGCGATGTCGTCGGTCGGGGAAGGAGCGCGGCGGGAGACGCTCGCCCAGATCTCCTCGCTCGGGATCGACACCGTGACGATCCGCCCGCGCCCCCGGGAGCAGGGTCAGAAGACGCCCCCCGACCTGCCCGCGCTCGCGGCGGGGTCGCTCGGACGCGTGGTGCCCGGCGTGCGGGCGGTGGCGCCGCTGCGGGTGGCCGAGCTCCAGGCGGAGGCGGGGGGCCGCAGCGCGCCGGTGATCGCGATCGGCACGACGCCCGCCTACCGGGAGGCGACCCGGCTCGCGCTCGCCGCCGGAAGGTTCCTCGCCGACCTCGACGTGGCCGATCGCAAGCGGGTCGTCGTCCTCGGGGCCTCGGTGACGCGGGCGCTCTTCCCGCTCGGCAGCCCTCTCGGCGAGACGCTGCGGCTCGGGGGGGACTGGTTCCAGGTCGTGGGCGTCCTCGAGGGGCGGGCGTCGCTCCGGGGACGCGGGAGCGCCATCCGTGGGCGCGACCTCAACCGCTCCGTCATCGTCCCCCTCCCCGCCCTCGACCGGGGAGCGGGCGGTCCGGCCGACGGCGTCGACGAGATCGTCTTCCGTGTCGAGTCGCCCGAGGCCGTCGTGCCCGCGGCCGGCGTCGCCCAGGCCGTGGTCCGGCGCGTGACGAGCGTGGAGGACCTCGAGGTGATCATCCCCCGCGAGATCCTGAGGCAGCGGGAGAGGACGCAGCGCGTCTTCGACGTCGTGACGGGGGCGGTGGCCGCGATCAGCCTGCTCGTGGGCGGGATCGGGATCATGAACATCATGCTGGCGAGTGTCGCCGAGCGGACGCGCGAGGTGGGTGTCCGCCGCGCCCTCGGGGCCCGGCGCCGCGACGTGGCCGCCCAGTTCCTGGTCGAGAGCTCTCTCCTCACCGTCGCCGGCGGCGTCCTCGGGAGCGCGCTCGGGCTCGTCGGCGCCGCTCTCATCCAGGCCTTCGCGGGTTGGCCGACCGCCGTCCACCCGCTCATGCTCGTGGCCGCCCTCTTCGTGGCCCTCGCGGTCGGGATCGGCTTCGGCCTCTACCCGGCCTGGCACGCGGCCGGCCTCGACCCGGTGGAGGCGCTCCGGCGGGAGTAGGTCACACCCGCCCTGGCCCGAGAGCGTTGCCCTCGAGACTGGAGAGCGACAGAATCGGGCGATGGAGGTCGCGGTCGTGGGAGCCGGTCCGGCCGGCTCGCTGCTCGCCCATCACCTCGCCCGGGACGGCGCCGCCGTCACCGTGTTCGACGCCTCGCACCCCCGTGAGAAGCCGTGCGGGGGAGGGGTCACGAGCCGGGCGCTGCGGCTCCTCCCGCCCGCG
>DATJYX010000030.1:0-24064 GCA_035577965.1 Vicinamibacteria bacterium
AGAAAAGGCCGAAACGGTAGCAGCAGGAGTCGAGAACGACCCGTCTACGGCAAGCTCTGCGTCGGCGGAAGTGCCAGAGGATCAGCGACTGGCGGAGAGGGGGGGATTCGAACCCCCGGTAGAGGCTTTAATCCCCTACAACAGATTAGCAATCTGCCCTGTTCAGCCACTCCAGCACCTCTCCGCGCGAGGTATCTTCCCCTCTGGGGACCGTCTGGAGGAGGGCCCGGATCCGCAAGACTAGCACGAAAGCGGAGGGACGGCGGGCCATCCTCGCCGTCCTCGCCCTGGCACTCGTCGTCCGCGCCGTGACCGCCTGGCAGCTCGACGGCCACCCGCTCCTGCAGCCGGTCGGGTCGCTCGACAGCGGCGTCTACGTCGACCTCGCGCGGCACGTCGCCGGGGGCGATGTTCTCCTGCGAACCGCGGCCGGCGGAGAGCCCTTCTTCCTCGCCCCGCTCTACGTCTACTTCCTCGGCCTCGTCTTCGCCGTGACCGGCGGCTCGCTCGCCGCGGCGAAGGTGGTCCAGGTCGTCCTCGGCACCGCCGCCGTGGCCCTCCTCTACGCCGCATCGCGACCCTGGGTCGGCCGGCGGGCCGCTCTCGTGGCCGCCGGCCTCATGGCTCTTACGGGCCCCGTCGTCTTCCACGAGGCGATCCTGCTCCAGGCCGCGCTCGACCCGTTCCTGATGGCCCTCGGCCTCCTCGCCGTGTCGCGGGCGCTCGGGCGAGGCTCGTGGCTCGACTGGACGGTCGCGGGGACGGCAGTCGCCCTCTTCGCCCTCAACCGGCCGAACGCCCTCCTCTGGGGCGCGAGCCTGGCGGTCGCGCTGCCTCTCGGCAGGGGATTGGCGCGCGGCCTTCGCGAGGCGGCGGCGCTCGCTCTCGGCCTCGCCCTCGGCCTCGCCCCGGTCACGCTGCGCAACCTCGCGGTCTCCGGCGAGCCGGTGCTCATCTCCTCCCACGGGGGCCTCAACCTCTACATCGGCAACCGCGCCGACGCGGACGGCACCTACCGCCACGTGCCCGGCATCACGCCGGACATCCGCGGACAGGCACGAGACGCGCGGCGGGTGGCCGAGGAGGCGGCCGGTCGCCGACTCCGTGCGGGCGAGGTGGACGCGTACTTCAGCGGTCTGGCCTGGGAGTGGATGCGCTCCCGGCCTCTCGACGCGGCGCGTCTCTTCCTGCGCAAGCTCGCCTACGTCTTCGCCGCGTCCGAGGTCGGCCTCAACTACAGCTACGCCTACTACGCGCGCGACGAGCCGACGCTCCTGGGATGGCTCTTCGTCGGCCCCTGGCTGCTGCTGCCGCTGGGGCTCCTCGGCCTCGCGGATCGGTTGTGGGCCGCTCCCACCGACGGCCCCGGTCTCGTCGGCGGACGCCCAGGGTTCGCGCTGTGGGCCCTGGTGGTGCCCGCGTACGCGGTCTCGGTCGCGGTCTTCTTCGTCTCCTCCCGCTATCGGCTTCCCGTCCTCGTCCCGCTCGCCGCTGGCGCCGGCTTCGCCATCGTGCGTCTCCTCGAGACGGCACGCGCGCGCGACGGGCGACGGCTCGGGACGTACGCGGCCGTACTGGCGCCGCTACTCGTCCTGGCGTTCTGGCCGCACCGGCTCGACGACGGCCGGGCCGAGGAGCGGACGGTCATGCTGCTCTGGCTCGTGGACAACGGCCAGGCCGCGGAAGCCCTGCGCCGTCTGCCGCCGGTCGAAGCGGCGCACCCGGAGCCGGCCCTCCTCCTCTTCCGCGTCGGGCAGGCTCTGGACGAGAGCCGCGAGGCGGCGGCCGGCGTCCCGCTGCTCGAGAGGTCGCTGGCCCTGGAGCCGCGGCCGGAGACGCATCTCGCTCTCGGACAGGCCCTCCTCGACACGGGCCGGGCGCCCGAGGCCATCCCGCACCTCGAAGCGTCCCTCGCCGCGAACGTGCGTCCGGACCTGGCCGGGTTCGGGCTCGTCCAGGCCCTCACCGCGGCCGGCCGGCCGGCGGAGGCGGCCGCGCGCCTCGGGGGACTGTCGCTCCCCGCGAGCGCCGACGGTGCGAGCTTGCTGGCCGCCGCGAGCGCGGCTCTCCAGCTGCGCCGGCCCGACCTCGCCTTGCGCTTCCTCGACCGCGGCGTCGCGGCCGATCCCGGGATGGCCGTGCTCCGCGAGAAGCGCGGCCTGGCCTTCGCGACGCTCGGGCGCCGGGCGGAGGCGCGGGCGGACCTCGAGGAGGCCCGACGGCTCGACCCGGCGAGCGCGAGCGTCTGCCTCAACCTCGCCGTGCTCGAGGCGCAGGACGGCCGGCTCGACGCGGCGCGGGCCCTCGCGCGCGAGGCGCTGCGCCTGAAGCCCGACTACCCGCACGCCCAGGGCCTCCTGGCCGAGCTCGAACGGTCCCACTGAAGGATCCGGGAGTGCGCCGAAAGGGAAGCGGCCCGGCAGCCCCGAGGGGCCGCCGGGCCGCGAGACCCGAAGCCGGGAGGTGCCGGGTCGGTCGCTAGAAGTCGAGGCGCACCGACGCCAGGAACCGGAAGGGCGGCGCGAAGGCGCTCGCCTGGGTGTAGTACGGGTTCACGGGGATGCCGGTGTAGTCCACCCAGGGCGGGTCGTTGAGGTAGTTCGCGTCGAGGTACTTCCGTCCGTCCGTGGCGAGCTGGGTCTGGGCGTTGAACAGGTTGAGGAAGCGGCCCTCGATCGTCACCCCCCGCTTCTGGCCCAAGGGGACACGGTACGAGGCGAGGAGGTCGACGTTGGTCCAGGTCGGGTTCCGGTGGGAGCCCGCCGGCTCGAGGTAGTTGAACGAGCAGGAGCCTCCGCACTCGTAGTCCGCGGCCCGCGTGTTCCACGGCGTGCCGCTCTGGACGCGGAGGTAGCCGCCGAGGGTCAGCCGGTCGATCGGCTCCCAGGTCAGGAACGCCTTGAAGACGCTCGGCCGATCCTGGGACAGCGGCCCGTACCGATTGGGGTCCTGGACGAACACGGTGGGACCGTCCTGGATGAACGAGGAGGTGTTGAAGATCCCGAAGTCGTAGTCGTAGTCGATGTTCCCCTCCAGCTTGCTCCAGGTGTAGCTCGCCAGCAGGCTCCAGCGGTTGGCCATCTTCCGGCTGACCTCGACGGTGAAGGCCTGGTACTTGCGGATGGCGTCGGCGCCCTGGCAGGCGACGAGGCTCGTGCAGGGCAGGTTCGCCGCGACGTAGGGGCCGTTGTCGGGGAGCGAGGAGGGCACGTCCTCGATGAAGTTCTTCGTGTTGCGGTACTGGTAGTAGACGTCGAGGGCCCAGTTCCGGAAGAGAGGCGTGGCGTAGCCGGCCAGGTACTCGTCGTCGTAGGTCGGCTTGATGGCGGAGTCGATCAGCTTGCCCGTCGTGGAGGCCCGCGGCGCGTCCGCCAGGAGGGCCCCCGTCACCGCGTCGAAGTACGCCTGGTTCTGGTAGATCCGCCGCGGGGCCAGGCTGCGCGTCGAGGACTTCTGGTCGAGGTTGTAGTAGCGGCCCCAGTTCGCGTAGATCTTGTCGCCCTTCCCGGCGCGCACGTTGTAGTTGAGGCCCACGCGCGGCTGGACCTCGTCCCCGAAGTCGAAGCGGAGGAACGTGCACTTGTCGCCGTTCGACTGGTAGATCCCCGCCCCGCCGGGGACGTACGAGGAGGGACAGCCGCCGCTGCCGGCGAGGTTCTGGGCGTAGTCGTCGCGGTTCAGGAGGACGCCGGCGTTCAGGCTGAACCGCTGGCCGACGGTCATCGTGTCCTGGAGGAAGATCGACCACGTCGTGGCCTGGCCGAGCTGCGCCGGCTGGTCCGGGTAGTACCGGGCGCGAAACGCCTTCTTGCCGTTGAACGTGCTGCTGGTGATCGAGCCCCAGCCGTTCGTGCTGCGGAGGAGGTCCTCCTCGGACCACTCCCAGCCGAACCCGGCCTTGATCTGGTGACCGGTCTTCCCGACGTCGAAGTACTGGCTGACCTGCGCCCGGGCCTGGTGACGGCTGAAGTTGTCCCGGTCGTAGTACTGGTCGCCCCCCACGTTCAGGTTGAGGTCGGGGTCGAAGTAGAGGCCCATGGCGGCGAGGTTCGTGGGATCGAAGGGCGTCGGCTTGCTCCCGAGGGCCGTGATCGGGCTGGCCTCGTTCTTCTCGAAGAGGTAGAGGTACTTCACCTCGACCACGGTCTTGTCGGTCGGGAAGAAGCTCCAGCTCGCGGTGGCCACGCGGCTGCCGCCGCTCACGGTGTCGCCGACGGCGGGGGAGGTGTCGGCGCCGAGCCCGGAGTTGCTCACGTCGTAGGGTCGGTCACGGTAGGAGAAGGCGAGAAGGTGCTTCGGCGTCGGCGTGGCCGTGATCTTGCCGTAGAGCTCGTGCCCCTTCGTCTTCGAGTCGGGCAGCGTCACCCCCTGGTTGTTCTCGGTGCCGGTGGTCACGTTCTCGAAGTAGCGAGCGGACGCATAGAAGAAGAGCTTGTCCCGGGCGATCGGACCCCCGAAGCCGATGGCGGGGTTGACGAGGCTCGGAACGGCCTCGCCGAAGGTCTTGTCGTGCAGGCCGGCCACGAACGCGTCGGGCATGTACTCGATCCGGGCCGAGCCGGCGAAGGCGTTCGTCCCCGACTTGCTCACCGCGTTCGTGACGACGCCCGCCGAGCGCCCGAACTCGGCCGAGACCGCGCCCCGCTTCACGTTGAACTCCCCCACGTCCAGCTCGTTGACCTCGGTCGAGAGGTAGCCGAAGCCGGGGTTCGTGATGTTGACCCCGTCCATCAGGTAGGTGTTGTCCTGCCGGCTGCCCCCGGCCGAGATCCCGCCCGCGGTGCGGTTGTCGGCCACGCCGGGGATGAGCTGGAAGAGCCCGTTGTAGCTCCGCGCGAGGGGCAGCTCCTGGTACTGCTCGGCGCGGTAGTTGAGGTTGACCTCGGTCGACTTGAGGTCGACCGCGGCCACGTCGGCCACCACGGTCACCGACTCGGCGGCGGTCGGGCTGAGCACCAGCTCGACCTGGGTGTCGACGTCGACGTAGATGCGGGCCTGCGCGACGGCGGTGCCCATTCCGCTCATCGTCGCCTCCACCTTGTACTGGCCCGGGAGGAGACGGGGGAAGAGGTAGGCGCCGGTCGCGGTGGTGGTGGCCTCGCGGCCGGCCGGAAGCAGGTCGCCCGAGATCCTGACGACGACCCCGGGCAGGACGCCGCCCTGGGTGTCCTTGACGACGCCCGAGACGGAGCCCGTCTCACCGGCGTGGGCGAGGCCGGCGAGGGCCAGCGCGACGCCGGGAAAAAGGAAGAGGAAGCGGAAGCGGAAGCGCATGGTCGGCTCCTCCTGGCTAGCCTGCGCGAATCGGGAGGGCGACGGCCGCTCGTTGCGCGCGGGATCGATCGGATTCTTCTCCGACGACCCCCGGAAATCAAGCTCAGGTGGCGGAGGGCGGGGGACTCGAACCCCCAAGGGCGGTGAAGCCCGGGAGCTTTCAAGGCTCCTGCCTTACCAGTTAGGACTAGCCCTCCCCGGCCCGGCCCCCCGATTATGCGCCAGCCCGGCCGCCGTGCGGAGGGCCGAGGTGCGGGCGCAGCCGCCGCTTCAGGAGGGCGACGAGCTCGGGGTCGCCCCTCGGCCAGCGGTCCTCGACGTCGAGATCCACGACGGGCCGGTCCACGTCGGGGAAGCGGATCCGGATGAGCGTCCGGTGCTGGTCCTCGCGCTCGTTCATCACGAACACCCGGTCCGCCCAGAGGAGGAGATCGCGGGTGAGGGGCACCGTGGCGAAGGGCGCCGTCCCCGCGGAGCGGACCTCGTAGCGCGAATCCCCGCGGTAGAGGTCCTCGGCCGTGCGGCTGCGGTCCACGTTCGCCGTGCAGACGAAGAGGATGCGCTCGCGGGGCGCCTGCTCGATGGCCACCGGCGCTCATTGTACGGCCCCGGCGGTGTACACTCACGCCGAGTTGAACATCGACCGCCTGCTCCGAGACGTCGAGGGCCGGCTGGCCGCCCTCGGCAGCGTCGGCGAGTCGCTCCGGCACGAGGTCATGGACGCGCTGCGGGAGGCGATCGCCCGCGAGCGCCGGGGCCTCGACCCCTCCTTCAGCGTCGAGGAGGAGCGCGACCGGCGCCAGCAGGCCGAGGAGCTGCGGGCGGCCCTCGAGGCCATCCACGGCTCGGTGCGGCCCGACGAGGCGCTCGCCGAGGCGCTGAAGCAGCTCGGGCGGTTGGTGCCGGTGGACCTCGCCATTGCCGCGGTCGCGGAGCCCGCGGGGTCGCTGCGCGTCGCGGCGGTCCGCGGCTCGGGGGCGGACGGCCTCGTGGGCGCGACGCTCGGCGACCCGCGTCTCGCCGCCGCCCGCGCGGAGCGACGGGCGGTTCGGGTGTCGGACTCCGAGGCGGAGGGGCCGCTCGCCGGCGCTCCAACTCTTCGCTCGTGGCTCGCCCTGCCCCTCCTCCTCGAGGGCGAGGTCGTGGGGGTGCTGGTGGCGGGGCGCGTGACCCTCGACAGCTTCTCCGACGACGAGGTGCTGCGGGCCAAGGCGGTGGCGTTCTGGGCCGCGTCCGCGCTGCGCCGGGTCCAGCTCGGCGAGCAGGTGCGCCGCTACGCGACGCTCCTCGAGCAGGTGGTCGATCTCGACCAGCGCGTCTTCCGCGGCGAGGGCACCGAGGTCCTCGGCCCGGCGATCGTGGACGGAGCCTGCCGCATCGGGGGCTACCGGGGCGGGCTGTTCGTCATCCAGACTCCCCGCGGCCCCATCGTCGCGGGCGCCACGGGCGAGACGCTCGCGGCCGCGCTCGGCCGCCCGGCGCCCGCCGACCTCGCCTCGGCGGCGACCCGGCGGCTCCGCCCGGAGCGCATGCTCGACGTGGCCGAGTTCCTGGGTGTGGAGCTGCCGGCCGAGCAGGTGTACCTCGTGCCCCTCGCCACCCCCGACGGCTGGGTCGGCTGCCTCGCCCTCCTCGATCCGAACGGCGAGTCCCCGGAGGACCGGCTGATCGAGTCCTACGCGTCGCGGGCGGCCGTGGCCTGGCGCTACGCCGCTCAGCGCCGCGAGCGGACCTGAGCGGGTATAGACTCGGCTCTCCCGCACGGAGGCCTCATGAGACGCCTGCCGATCCTCGCCGCCGCGCTCGCCCTGCCGGCGACCGCCCTCGCCCAGCAGGCCGACTCCCACGCGATCGTCGGCGCGCACGTCGTGACCGTGTCCGGCGCGTCGTACGCGCGAGCCACGATCGTCCTGCGCGACGGGCTCATCGAGGCGGTCGGGCCGGATGTCACTCCCCCCCCCGGCGCCCGCGTCCTCGACGGAGCCGGCCTCTTCGTGACCCCCGGCCTCGTCGACGGGCTCTCGGCGATCGGCTTGCCGGCCCCGGCGCGAGGAGGTGCTTCGGCCACCGGCCCCGGAGCCGCCGCCGCGGCCCCGCTCGCGCCCCAGTCGCTCGCCTTCGAGCACGTGAAGGCCGCGGACGTGGCGAAGGCGCGCGACAGCGGGATCACGACCGCGCTCGTCATCCCGAAGGAGGGCGTGCTCCCCGGCCAGAGCGCGATCCTGGACCTCCTCGACGACCGGCCGGAGGCCATGGTGCTGCGCCAGCCGGCCGCGCTCCACCTGCACATGGCCGCGCTCTCCCGGCAGTACCCGGGCTCCCTGATGGGGACGATGGCCTACGTGCGCCAGGCCCTCGCCGACGCCGCGCGCGCCCGCGACGCGTGGGCGGCCTGGGACCGCGCTCCCCGCGGGCAGAAGCGGCCGACCTACGACGCCGCCCTCCTGCCCTGGCAGGAGGCGCTCGCGGGCCGGCTCCCGCTCGTGGTCACGTGTTACCGCGAGAACGACGTGCGGCGCGCCCTCGCCCTCGCCGACGAGTGGAAGCTCCGGGTCGTCCTCGCGAACGCGCCCCGGGCGGCGCGGCTCGCGGAGCTGCTGAAGGCGCGGCGGACGCCCCTCGTGGTCGGGGTGAACTTCGACCCCCCGACCGCCGCACGCTCCTTCGGCTTCGACCTCGAGCAGGAGCGCCGTGGCATCCGTGAGGCGGAGGAGAACCCCGCGGCGCTCGCACGCGCCGGCGTCGCCTTCGGGCTCGGCTCCGCGTGGGCGCCCGACTACGTGGCCGCCATCCGCAAGGCGATCGAGCGGGGGCTGCCCGCGGAGGCGGCCCTGCGCTCGGCGACCCTCGGCGCGGCGGAGGCGCTCGGCCTGGCCGACCGCACGGGGAGCCTGGAGCCGGGCAAGATCGCGAACGTCGTGGCCTGGACCGGCGAGCCCTTCGCGAAGGAGACGAAGGCCCGCTACGTCTTCGTGGACGGCCGGCTCTACGAGCCGGAGGCGAAGGAGGGAGGACACGAGGGCAAGGGCGAGGCCTCGAAGGGCGCGGGGGTCGAGAGCCCGGCGACGGGCACGGGGGCCGAGGCGACCCCGAAGGCCGACGCCCCGCCGGCTCCACTGCCGGTCTCGCCGCCCGCGTTCCCGGCCGGGAAGACGGTCGCGATCGTCGGGGGCACCGTCCTCACCGTCTCCCCCCAGGGCGACCTCCCGGGCGGGACGGTCCTCGTCCGGGACGGGAGGATCCTCGCCGTCGGCCGCGACGTGGCCATCCCGGAGGGCGCGGTCGTCATCGACGCGAAGGGCCGCTACGTCATGCCCGGCATCATCGACTCGCACTCCCACACCGCGATCGAGGGCGGGGTCAACGAGTGCACCGACGTGATCACCGCCGAGACCCGGATCGCGGACGTCATCGACCACCGCGACGTGTCGATCTACCGCCAGCTCGCGGCCGGGGTGACCGCGATCAACGTGCTCCACGGGTCCTGCAACGCGATCGGCGGGCAGAACGCCGTCCTCAAGCTGCGCTGGGGCAAGGGGCCGGACGAGCTCGTCTTCAAGGAGGCCCCGCGGGGGATCAAGTTCGCCCTCGGCGAGAACGTCAAGCGCTCGAACTTCCGCGTCCCGGGCCGCGAGCCGCGCTACCCGGGCTCGCGCATGGGCGTGGAGGTTGTGCTGCGCGAGGGCTTCCTGAAGGCCCGGGCCTACCGGAAGGAGTGGGCGGAGTACGAGGCGAAGCGGAAGGCCGCGGGGCCGAAGGCGGAAAGGCCCCTTCCGCCGCGGCGGGACCTGCGGCTCGAGACACTGGCCGACATCCTGGACGGCAAGATCCTCGTCCACGCCCACGCGTACCGGGCCGACGAGATGCTGATGCTGATGAAGGTGGCCGACGAGTTCGGCTTCAAGGTCCGCACCTTCCAGCACGGCCTCGAGTGCTACAAGATCGCGAGCGAGATCGCCCGCCACGGCGCCGGCGTGGGCACCTTCATCGACTGGTGGGCGTTCAAGATGGAGGCGCTCGACGCCACCCCCTACAACCCGGCCGTCCTCGCGAGCCACGGCGTGCGGGTGGCGGTGAACTCGGACTCGGACGAGCTCGCCCGGAGGCTCTACTGGGACGCGGCCAAGGCGGTGAAGTACGGCGGGGTGAGCGAGCAGGAGGCCCTGCGGATGCTGACCCTCAATCCGGCGTGGATGCTCGGGGTCGACCGCTACGTGGGCTCTCTGGAGACGGGCAAGCAGGCCGACATCGCCATCTTCAGCGCCCACCCGCTGTCGGCGGGCGCCCGCTGCGAGATGACGCTCGTGGACGGCCAAGTCTACTTCGACCGCGCGAAGGACCTCGCCACCCGCGGCGCGGTCGCCGAGTGGGCGCCTGTCGCCGCGAGCGGAGGCGCCCGGTGAGGCCGCCCGTGCGTCTCGCCACCGCGCTCCTCGCCTTCGGGCTCGCCGCAGCGCCGCTCGCCGCGCAGGACGCGACCTTCGCGATCACGAACGCCCGGGTGGTCACCGTCTCCGGTCCCGTGATCGAGAGGGGCACCGTCGTCGTCGCCCGGGGCCGCATCGCCGCGGTCGGCGCCGACGTGGCAGTGCCCCCCGGGGCCACCGTCGTCGACGCGGCCGGGAGGACGCTCTACCCCGGCCTCTTCGACGCCCTCACGTCGATCGGCCTCGTGGAGGTGCCGTCCGTCGCCGCCACCGTGGACACGACCGAGGTGGGCGAGGTGAACCCGCACGCGAAGGCGTGGATCGCGCTCCACCCCGACAGCGAGCTCGTCCCGGTGGCGCGCGCCAACGGCGTCACCACCGTCCTCGCCGCCCCGTCCGGCGGCCTCGTCTCCGGTCAGAGCGCCCTCGTCCGCCTCGCCGGCACGACCCCCGACGCCATGACCCTGAAGGCGCCCGCGGCGCTCCACGTCGTCTTCCCGAGCGGCCGTCCCGCCGCCGACTCCTCCCGTCCCACCGAGGAGCCGGAGCCGAAGACCCTCGAGGAGTGGCTGAAGGACAAGAGGAAGAACCAGGAGAAAGCCCTCGCCCGCCTCGTGTCGCTCTTCGCCGAGGCGAAGGCCTACGCGGCCGAGGCGGCGGAGGCCGAGCGCGGGGCCCGGCCCTCCCCCGAGCCGAACCTCGCCCTCGAAGCCCTCGCACCCTTCGCCCGAGGCCAGGCGCCGGTGGTGATCCGCGTCGACGATGAGGACGACATCCGGCGGGCGGTCCGGCTCGGCTCGGAGCAGGGCCTGCGGCTCGTGATCGCGGGAGGCCTCGAGGCCTGGCGCTGCGCCCCTCTCCTGAAGGAGAAGGACGTCGCCGTCCTCCTCAAGGTCGACCGCCTGCCCTCGCGCGAGTCGGACCCCTACGACGCTCCCTACGGGAACGCGGCCGCCCTCCACCGGGCGGGGGTCCGATTCGCGATCGTGACCGACGACGCGGAGAACGTGCGCAACCTTCCCTACGAAGCGGCGATGGCCGCCGCTTACGGACTGCCTGCGGATGCGGCCCTGCGGGCCATCACGCTGTCTCCGGCCGAGATCTTCGGCGTGGCCGACCGCGTGGGCGCGATCGCTCCCGGCCGGGACGCGAGCCTCTTCCTCGCGACGGGCGACGTCCTCGACACGCGCACGCAGGTGACCGGCGTGTGGATCGACGGCGTCGCGCAGCCGCTGGAGACCCGCCACACCCGGCTCCACGACCGCTACAAGGACCGCCCGTGAGGTGAGGCCCGTGCTCCGCCGGACGGCGCCCCTCCTCCAGACCGGAGGCGTGGTGGCCCTCGCCCACCTCCCCGCGGCGCGGGCGGTCCTGCCCGGCCTCGGCGTCTTCGCGGGGCCTCTGGCCTTCGTCCTCCTGGGCGCGGGGGCCCTCCTCGCGCTCCACCGGACGCGGCCCCTCTTTCGACGCTGGCCCGTGCTTCCCGCCTGGGCCCTCTTCGCCGTGTCGGCGCTCTTCGCCTCGGCGATCGGCCTCCACCACGCGCGGGCCGTCGAGCCGATCGGCGACGAGATCGACTACCTGATGATGGCCCAGAGCGTGTGGCGGGAGGGCGACCTCGACCTGCGCGACAACTTCGAGCGGGGGGACTACCTCGAGTACATGAGCAGCTACGGCCACATGCCGGGCGGGGCGCGACGAGCCGACGGCCGCTCGTATCCGCTCCACAGCGCCGGCCTGCCGGTCCTGCTCGCTCCCGCCTACGCCCTCGGGGGACGCCGAGGCTGCATCGTCCTCCTCGCCCTGCTGGCCGCCGCGCTCGGCCTCGTCGTCCGCGATCTGGCCCGCCGATCCGTTGCCGACGAAGGCTCGGCGCTCGTCGCCTGGGCGGCGGCGGTGGGCCCACCCGTCCTCTATTATTCGACCTTCCTCTACACGGAGGTCCCGACCGCCCTTGCGATCGCCCTCGCCCTCCGCCTCGTCCTCCATACGCCGGGGCCGTGGGCGGCCGTGGCGGCGGCCCTCGCTCTCTCGGCCCTCCCGTGGCTGCACGTCCGGCTGACGCTCTGTGCGGTGGCCCTCGGGTCGTTCGCCGCCCTGCGCCTGCGCGGCCGCGCCCGGTGGGCGTTCCTGGTCACGGCGGCGGCGATGGCAGCCGCCTACGCCAGCTATCAGTACTCCGTCTTCGGCACGCTGTCGCCGCTCGCGCGCTACGGCTGGGGCGTGCCGGGGCCGATGCTCGACCGGACCCCGACGCGCACCCTCTTCGGCCTCTTCGTGGACGGCGGCTACGGCCTCCTCCCCTACGCGCCGGTCTACCTTCTGGCCCTCGCCGGCCTCCCCGTCGCCTTCAGCCGACGCGGCCCCGAGCGCTGGGCCCTCGGCCTCGCCGGCGTCTGCGCTCTCCTGCCGGTCCTCGCCTGGCGAAACTGGTTCGGCGCTTCGCCTCCCGCCCGCTTCACGATCCCCCTCGTGCCGGTGCTCGCCCTGGCCGTCGCGGCCCGGCTCGCGGCCGCCCCCGGACGGGGCCTCGCCCGCTGGCGGTGGGCGCTCGTGGCCGCCGGTCTCGTCCTCGCCGTCCTGATGTTCGCCGAGCCGCAGGCCATGAGGATGCTGAACGGGCGGGACGGACCGCCCCGCGTCTACGAGCTCCTGGGCGGCGAGCCGACGCTCTCGCGCTACGTGCCGCTCCTGAGCACGCGGGCCGGGCGCGCCGCCCCGCCGTGGGAGCCGCCCGCGAGCGAGGCGTGGGTGGCGGGGGTGTGGGTGGCGGCGCTCGGCACCCTGCTGCTGCTCGACCGCCTGGCGCGCTCGCGCGACCGCGTCGACCGGTGGTTCTGCGGCCTCGCCCTCCCGCTTCTTCTCTTCCTCGCCGTCTCGATCGCCGTCGACCGGTGGGCGCGCCCGGAAGGGCTGCCGTGGGAGAGACGCCCGCCGCCTACGCTCGCTTCGTGATCCGCTCCACGCCGCCCATGTGCGGGCGGAGCGCCTCGGGAACGACGACCGAGCCGTCCGCCTGCTGGTAGTTCTCGAGCACGGCGATGAGGGTCCGCCCCACCGCGAGGCCGCTGCCGTTGAGCGAGTGGAGGAAGCGGGGCTTCGCCCCGGCCGCGGGCCGGTAGCGGAGGCTCGCCCGCCGGGCCTGGAAGTCGGTGCAGTTCGAGCAGGACGAGATCTCCCGGTAGGCCTGCTGCCCGGGCAGCCACACCTCGAGGTCGTAGGTCTTCGCCGCGGCGAAGCCCATGTCGCCCGTCGAGAGCGCCATCACCCGGTACGGAAGGCCGAGCCGCTTCAGGACCTCCTCGGCGTCCCCCACCATGCCCTCGAGCTCGTCCATCGAGGTCTCGGGCGTCGTCAGCTTGACGAGCTCCACCTTGTGGAACTGGTGCTGGCGGACGAGGCCGCGCACGTCCTTGCCGTGGGAGCCCGCCTCCGAGCGGAAGCAGGGAGTGAAGGCCACGTAGCGCTTCGGGAGCTCCGCCGCGTCGAGGATCTCGTCGCGGTGGAGGGTGGTGAGGGGCACCTCGGCGGTGGGGATGAGGTAGAGGTCGCGGTCCCCGGCCGAGGTCTTGAAGAGGTCGCCCTCGAACTTGGGCAGCTGGCCGGTCCCGGTGAGGGTCTCCGCCGTGACGAGGTAGGGCGGGATGACCTCGCGGTATCCGCGCGAGAGGTGGAGGTCGAGCATCAACTGGACGAGGGCCCGCTCCAGACGGGCCCCCAGGTCCCAGTAGACGGCGAAGCGGGCGCCGGAGATCCGGGCCGCCCTCTCGAAGTCGAGGATGCCCAGGTCGGGGCCGATGTCCCAGTGCGCTTTGGGCTCGAAGTCGAAGGCCCGCGGCTCGCCGACCCGTCGGACCTCGAGGTTGGCGGCGGCGTCCCTTCCGACCGGCACGCTCGGGTCGGGGAGGTTCGGGACGACGAGCAGGAAGCGCTCGATCGACGCTTTCACCTCGCCGAGCCGCGCGTCGCCCCCCTTGATCCGCTCGGCCACGCCCTTCATCTCGGCCTTGAGGTCCGAGGCGTCCGCCTTCGCCTTGCCCCGCCGGGCGATCTCCTCGCCCACGAGGCGCTGCCTGTGGCGCAGCTCCTCCACCTCCCGGATGAGGGCGCGGCGCTCGGCGTCCAGGGCCCAGGGGTCGACCCCGGCCAGCCCAGGGAAGGCCTGGACGTGGCCGAGGCTCAGGCCGCGGCTCTCCAGCATGGCGAGGACGGCCTCGCGGTTCTCGACTACGTACCGGAGGTCGAGCATGACCGGTCAGGATAGCACGCCGGATCGGGCCGTCCGGGAGGCGCGTGGTAGCATTCTGCCGTGGCGAAAGCGCACCAGAAGATCCGGAAGGCCGTCTTCCCCGCCGCCGGCCTCGGCACGCGCTTTCTCCCCGCCACGAAGGCGCAGCCCAAGGAGATGCTGCCCCTCGTGGACAAGCCCATCATCCAGTACGTGATCGAGGAGGCAGTCGCCTCCGGCCTCACCGCCATCATCATCGTCACCGGCAAGGGCAAGAACGCCATCGAGGACCACTTCGACGTGTCGTACGAGCTCGAGCGGCACCTCGCCCAGCGCGGGCAGATGGACGTCCTCGAGCAGGTGCGGGCCATCTCGACGATGATCAACGTCTCCTACGTCCGCCAGGGCGAGCAGCTCGGCCTCGGGCACGCCGTCCTCCAGGCCCGCGACCTCGTGGGCGACGAGCCCTTCGCGGTGATGCTCGGCGACGACATCATCGACTCCGCCGTGCCGTGCATGCGCCAGATGATGAACGTCTACGAGAGCTACGGGGGGCCGGTGATCGCGGTCCAGAAGGTGTCCCGGGACGAGATCTCCGCCTACGGCGTCATCGACGGCGTGCCGGAAGGCGACAGCGGGCGGCTCTTCCGGATACGGGACATGGTCGAGAAGCCGGGGGAGGAGGAGGCGCCGAGCGACCTCGCGATCATCGGCCGCTACATCCTGACCTCGGACATCTTCGACGAGATCGAGAGGACGGAGCGGGGCCGGGGCGGGGAGATCCAGCTCACCGACGGGCTGCGCGGGTTGAAGCAGCGGCGGACGCTCTACGGCTACCAGTTCGAGGGCGTGCGGCACGACGCCGGCAACAAGCTCGGCTTCCTGAAGGCGACGGTCGAGTTCGCCCTCAAGCGCGAGGACCTGGGCGGCCCCTTCCGCGAGTACCTGAGGTCACTGAACCTCTGAGACGGAGGACGGAGACTCAAAGGGGGGGTTGCGAGGCTCGGCGGGTCCCTCCCCCCGACCTACTTCTTGTTGTCGCTGGATGCGCTCGAGGGCTTCGTCTCCGCCGCCGTGCTCTTCGTCTCGGACGACGAGCTCGAGGCGCTCTCCTTCGACGCCTCCTTCCCGCCCTTGTCCTTGCCGCCGTCACCCTGGCCCTTGCGGGCGTAGTCGGTGATGTACCAGCCGCTGCCCTTGAACTGGATCGCGGGGGCAGACAGGAGCTTCTCGACCGGCCCCCCGCAGGTGGGGCAGGCGGTCACGGGCGGATCCGAGAACTTCTGCATCCTCTCGAAGGTCCCGTCCTTCGGACACTCGTACTCGTAGAGCGGCAACTCTCTCGAACCTCCGAATAGACCTTTCTAGCATCCGGAGGCGGGGGCGGTCAAAGGAGCGGCCGTCAGTGCACCTCGGCCCAGCTCCGGCCGAGGCGGGCGTCGGCGACGAGGGGGACGTCGAGCTTCAAGGCGCCCTCCATCACGCCCTTCACGAGGGAGCGGGCCTCTTCGGCCTCCGGCTCCGGCACCTCCAGCAGCAGCTCGTCGTGGATCTGGAGGATGAGGCGGGACCGCATCTTGCGCGCCGCGAGCTCCCGATGCAGATCGACCATGGCCCGCTTGATGAGGTCGGCCGCCGACCCCTGGACGGGCGTGTTCATGGCCTGCCGCTCCGCCTCCGCCCGCACCGGGAAGCTCTTGGCCCGCAGGTCGGGTAGCCGCCGCAGGCGGCCGAGGAGCGTCCGCACCTGTCCCGTCTCGCGGGCCCGCGCGATCGTGTCGTCGATGAACGTCCGCACCTTCGGGTAGCGCGCGAAGTAGGCCTCGATGAAGGCCTCCGCCTCCTTGCGGGAGACGCCGATGTCCTTGGCCAGGCTGAACGCGGTCTTCCCGTAGAGGAGCGCGTAGTTGACCATCTTCGAGATCCGGCGCTGCTCGTCCTTCGGAATGGCGGCGAGCGGGCCGAAGATCTCGCGCGAGGTCCGATCGTGCACGTCCTCCCCGCGGCGGAAGGTGTCGATGAGGGTCGGGTCCCCCGAGAGGTGGGCGAGGACCCGTAGCTCGATCTGGGAGTAGTCGGCGGAGAGGAGGAGGTTCCCCGCCTCGGCCACGAAGGCCTCCCGGATCCGGCGGCCCTCCGGCGTGCGGATCGGGATGTTCTGCAGGTTCGGGTCGGTGGCGGAGAGACGGCCGGTCGCGGCCACGGTCTGGTTGAAGGTCGCGTGGATGCGGCCGGTCTGCGGGTGGACCATCTCGGGGAGCGCGTCGACGTAGGTCGACTTGAGCTTCTGGACGGACCGGTACTCCAGGACCTTCCGGGGCAGCTCGTGGACGAGAGCCAGCTCCTCGAGGACGTCCTCGGCCGTGGACGCGGCCCGCGTCTTGGCCGTCTTCTTCCCTCTCTGCAGGCCGAGCCGGTCGAAGAGCACCTCGCGGAGCTGCGGCGGGGAGTTGATGTTGAACTCCCCCTTGGCGAGGCGGTGGATCTCCTTCGTGAGCGCGGCGAGCTGGGCCTCCATGTCCCGGCTCATCGCGGCGAGGAGCCGCGTGTCGACCTTCACCCCCGCCCGCTCGAGGTCGGCCAGCACCTCGACGAGCGGCATCTCCATCGATTCGTAGACGGGCAGGAGACCTTCGGCCCCGAGCCTCTCGATCATCGGCCGGTCGAGGCGCAGGACGAGCTCGGCCTCGGAGCCGGCGGCCTGGCCGGTGGGGATGGCCGCCGCGTCGGGCGCGGCGACGCCGTCCGTGCCCGGGGCGCGGCGCTCCCCGAGGTGGTCCATCGCCAGGTCCTCGAGCGCGTAGGCCCGCCGCCCGGGATCGAGGAGGTAGGAGGCGACGAGGGCGTCGAAGTCGAGCCCGGCCGCGCGCACGTCGTGGCGGGCGAGCACGACCCGGTCGCGCTTGGCGTGGGCGGAGGCCTTCCGCACGGCGGCGTCCTCGAGCAGCGGCCGGAGGGCCTCGAGCGCCTCGCGCCGGGAGGCGACCTGTGGGAGGTCGATCGCGGAGTGGCCGAGGGGCACGTAGGCGGAGCGGCCGGGCGCCCAGGAGAGGGCGATCCCGAGGGCCTCGGCGTTCATCGGCTGCGGGCTCGTGACCACGACGCCGATGGCGATGCGCCCCGACCCTCTCGCCTCCGCCGCCACGGACTCGATCTCCTCCCGGGTCGTGAGCAGCCGATGCTCGGCCGCCGCGGGCTGGATCTCCGGCGCGTACTCACGGGCGAGGGCCTGGAACTCGAGCTCCTTGAAGAGGGCGTGGGCGGCCGCCCGGTCGGGCTCCCGAAGGCGCAGGGCCTCGAGGTCCAGCTCGACGGGAGCGTCGGCGCGCAGAGTGACGAGCTCCTTCGAGAGGAGGGCGGCGTCGCGGTGGCTCTTCAGGCCCTCGCGGTAGGCCGCGCGCTTCACCTCGTCAGCGTGCTCGAGGACGGACTCGACGGGGCCGAACTCCCGGACGAGGTCGCGTGCTCCCTTGTCGCCGATCCCCGGGACGCCGGGCACGTTGTCGACGGAATCGCCGACGAGCGCGAGCACGTCCACGATGCGCTC
Source organism: Vicinamibacteria bacterium (assembly GCA_035577965.1). Lineage (GTDB taxonomy): Bacteria > Acidobacteriota > Vicinamibacteria > Fen-336 > Fen-336 > DATBSL01. The sequence goes on from DATJYX010000030.1 coordinate 17,477, forward strand.
GGGCGCCACGCCCCACTTCTCCTCGACCGCCTTCCGGTCGAACCGCGTCGAGCCGCTGCCCTCGCGGCCGGGGTTCAGCACCAGGACGTCGTCGGTCACGAGCTGCAGGAGGTCCTTGTCCGCGGAGACGATCACGACCTTCAGGCCCCGCCCGACCGCCTGCCGGGCGAGGGTCGCGATCGTGTCGTCCGCCTCGAAGCCCGGGACCTCGATGACGGCCAGGCGCAACGCGTCGCACACCCGCCGGATGTAGGGCACCTGCACCGCGAGGTCGTCGTCCATCCGGGGCCGGTTGGCCTTGTACTCGGCGTACTCCTCGTGGCGGAACGTCTTCCCCGGAGGGTCGAAGAGGACGGCCACGTGCTCGGGCCTCTCGTCCTCGAGGAGCTTGCGGAGCATGGTCGTGAAGCCGTAGGTGGCGTTCGTCGGCAGTCCCTTGCTCGTGGCGAGGCCGCGGATCGCGTGGAACGCGCGGTGGAACTGGCCGGATCCGTCCACCAGGTGGACCGTCTTCGCGGAGGCCATGCGGGGCGATTCTCGTCCGGCGAGGCGGGCAAGTCCACCTCCACGCTCGAGGGCCGGGCGCCGGCGTGGCGCCTCCCGCCTTCGGCTAGAATCCCCCGGCGATGATCCCCCTCAGGATCGCCCTCCGGCTCCCGGGGGCGGCTCCTCGCCTCGCGGCCGCGCTCCTTCTCGTCGCGTCGCTGCGCGGCTGCCTGACCTACGAGTACGAGCACGAGTTCTGGATCCAGGTCGACGGCTCGGGGGCGGTCAACGTCACCGGGCGGCCCGGCCTCTGGACCGCCTTCAAGAGTCTGCCCCTCGACGAGAAGGACCCCGACGCGATGAAGAAGGCGGCGCGAGAGCTCTTCGAGCAGTCGGGGCTCGCCGTCAAGCGGGTGACGGTCACGAGGCGTCACGGGCACGCCTACCTCTTCGTGTCCGCGGAGTTCAAGGACGTGAACCGCATCTCCTACACGCCCGCTTTCCCCGACTTGCGCGTGGGCCTCCGGCGCGAGGACGGGAGGCTCCAGCTCGACGGGAGCTGGCAGCGGCCGATCGAGGCCCTCGCCGGCGGCGAGAAGGACAGGGACGGGCTCATGGCCGTGCGCTTCCACCTGCCGAGCAAGGTCTACGGTCACCGCCGGGCGGCGGACGGCGTCGAGCGGGGCAACATCCTCGGCTGGAGGCAGGAGACGGCGGAGGCCCTCGACGGAGGCCGGCTCGAGTTCGGGGCGGAGATGGACGAGAGGAGCATCCTCTCCTCGACGGTGATGCTGTTCGCGGGCGCGGTCGTGCTCGCGGCGGTGCTCCTCGCGCTCGGCCTCTGGGCCCTCGTCCGGCGGGGGCGCCGCGACCTCGAGCGCTCCGCCTGAGCCGCCGTCGCCGCGCCCGGAAGGGCGAGGCCGCCCGCGTCGTATAATCCTTCGTCGCGCCTCCCCTTCCCCGAACGAGGTCCTCATGAACGTCAAGCTCTCCTTCGCCCCCGTCTCCCAGGACGCCTTCGACCTCCTCGCCGTGGTGCTCGACGAAGAGAAGACGCTCCACGAGATCGACGACCCGCAGCTCGCCGCCCACGTGCGGAGGGCGACGGCCGCCTTCCGCGACAAGAGCCTGAAGCGGGAGTACTACGCGACGCTCCCCGAGGGCGCGAAGGCGGGAGCGGTCGTCGTCTACTGGAGCCCCCAGCTCAAGAGCTGGAACCTCTGGGAGAACGTGAAGACCTTCACCGCGCGGGCGCTGCGCCTCGCCCGGGACTACCACCTGCCCCGGGTGGGCCTGGTGCTGAACGCGAAGGACGCCGCCCCCCTCGTCGGCAAGGCGGCCGAGGGCGCCCTTCTCGGCACCCACGTCTTCGACAAGTACAAGCAGGAGAAGGACGATTTCTTCTCGAAGGAGGCTTCGCTCACGATCCTCGCCCACCCCGACCACCAGGCCGACGCCGAGGCCCGCCGCGCGCGCTACCTGTGGGTCGCCGAGAACGTCAACCGGGCCCGCGACCTCATCAACGAGCCGGGAAGCGTCGTGACGCCGGAGGCGATCGCGGCCGAGGCGGGCGAGATCGCCCGCGAGGTGGAGCTGGAGATCGAGGTGCTCGACCCGGCCGCGCTCAAGGCCAAGGGCTACGCCGGCATCCTGCGGGTGGGGGCGGGCAGCGCGAACCCGGGCCGCATGGTGATCCTGCGCCACGTCCCGAAGAAGCCCTCGAAGGAGACGATCGCCCTCGTGGGCAAGGGCATCACCTTCGACTCCGGCGGCATCAGCCTGAAGCCCGGCGACAAGATGTGGGAGATGAAGGGCGACATGGCCGGCGCGGCGGCCGTGCTCTACGCCATGCGCGCCCTCGGAAAGATCCGCCCCGACGTGAAGGTGCTGGGCATCCTGTGCTGCGCCGAGAACCTCCCCGACGCGAACGCCCAGCGACCGGGTGACATCTTCACGGCCAAGAACGGCAAGTCGGTCATGGTCGACAACACGGACGCCGAGGGCCGTCTCGTCCTCACCGACGGCCTCGCCCGGGCCGGCGAGGAGGGCGCGACCCACGTGGTAGACATCGCCACCCTCACCGGCGCCGTCGTGCGCGCGCTCGGCCCGAGCGTCGCCGGGATCATGGGCACGGACCGCGAGCTCGTGCGGCGCGTGGTGCGCTCGGGCGAGAACCACGGCGAGCCCTTCTGGGAGCTGCCCCTGGTCGAGGAGTACAAGGAGTCCCTCAAGTCGCCGTACGCCGACGTCAACAACATCGCGGCCGGGGGGCTGGCCGGGGCCATCACGGCCGGGCTCTTCCTGCGCGAGTTCGTCCCGAACGGCGCAGCCTGGGCCCACCTCGACATCGCGGGGCCGATGTTCAAGGACAAGGAGTGGAAGTACTTCGACGCCGGGGCCATCGGCTTCGGCGTGAAGACCCTGGTGGACCTCTGCGAGCGTTTCCGTGATCCTGCCCCCTGACCGGACGAGCTTCGACCGGGTGACCGAGCTCGTCTGGATGGGCTCCCGGATCGCGACGATCGACGACTACCGCCGCCTGCGCGCCGAAGGCATAAGGGCGTGCGTGGACATGAAGCAGGAGGGGGCGGACCCCTGGAGCTTCGAGGCCTTCCTGTGGCTCCCCACGCCCGACCACGAGGCGCCCACCCAGGGCCACCTGCGGATCGGGCTCGCCTTCCTGCGCGAGTGCGAGGCGCTGGCCCTGCCGGTGTTCGTCGCCTGCCTCGCCGGGGTGGGACGGTCCTCGACGCTCGTCCTCGCCCACTTGATGGCCGGCCGCTTCAAGGGCGAGGCTCCCGAGGCCGCCCTCGACTTCCTGACCGCCCGCCGGCCGGTCGTGCGGCCGAACCCGGAGCAGATCGAGGCGGCGCGGCTCGCCGCCTTCGGCTTCCACGACCGGGGCTGAGGCCCGGTGGTCCGCCGGCGGCCAGCCGCCGCTCGCCGATCGGGGGGGAACGGGGTCGGCCCCTCTGCCGTAGCCTCTCGCGGATGGCCGGCCCGCAGGATCGGCACGGATGACCGCGGCACCGGCATTGCAGGCACCGACATCGTGGAAGGCGAGGCGCAGGCATGGTGAGAGTCGACGGAAACGGCAACGGCGGGGGCCTCATCCGCGTGCGGGGACTCGACAAGAGCTACCGGCGAGGCGGCGAAGAGATCCACGTGCTCCAGGGGTTGAACCTCGACGTGGACGCGGGCGAGTTCATCGCCTTCATGGGACCGAGCGGATCGGGCAAGACGACCCTCCTGAACCTCCTGGGGGGATTGGACGTCCCATCCGACGGCACGGTCACCGTGGCCGGCGACGAGATCACGGCGATGTCCCGCCGTAAGCTCACCGCCTGGCGTGCCCGCCACGTCGGCTTCGTCTTCCAGGCCTACAACCTCATCCCGGTCCTGTCGGCCTACCGCAACGTCGAGCTCCCCCTGCTGCTCACGCCGCTCTCCCGGGCCGACCGGCGCGGGCACGTCGAAGCGGCGCTCCGCATCGTGGGTCTGCAGGACCGCATGCACCACTTCCCCCGCCAGCTCTCCGGCGGGCAGGAGCAGAGGGTCGCGATCGCGCGGGCCATCGTGGCCGATCCGACCTTCCTCCTGTGCGACGAGCCCACCGGCGACCTCGACCGCAGGAGCGCCGACGAGATCCTCGACCTCCTGGGGCTCCTCGTGTCCGAGCGGAAGACGACGATCCTGATGGTGACCCACGACCCGCGGGCGGCCGAGCGCGCGAGCGCCCTCCTCCACCTCGAGAAGGGCGTCCTCGTGGAGGCGGAGCTGAAGAGGCACGAGAAGGAGTCCCGCGTGGCCGCGGAGGTGGCGCCGTGAGGTTCCTGCCCCTCCTCCTCGCCAACCTCCGCCGCAAGAAGGTCCGCACCGGCCTCACCATCGGCTCGTTCGTGGTGGCGCTCTTCCTCTTCGGCGTCCTCGCCGCCATCCGGGCCGGCTTCAACCAGGGCATCGAGGTGGCGGGCGCCGATCGCCTCGTGGTGATCGGCAAGATCTCGCTGATGCAGCTCCTGCCGATGACCTACATGGACAAGATCGCGCGCATCCCCGGCGTGCGAGCCGTTACGCACTCGACCTGGTTCGGCGGGGTCTACCAGGAACCGACGAACTTCTTCCCGCAGTTCGTGATCGAGCCCGAGCAGTGGCGGCAGATGTACCCGGAGTTCGCGATCGACGAGGCCCGGTGGAAGGAGTTCCTCGCCGACCGCCAGGGCGTCGTGGTCGGCCGCTCTCTCGCCCAGCGCTTCGGGTGGAAGGTCGGCGATCACGTCCCGCTCAAGGCTCCCGGCTACCTCGGCGGAGGGGCCTGGGACTTCAACGTCCGCGGCATCTACCACGGCACGCGCGAGGGCGACGACGAGACGCAGTTCTGGATCCAGCACAAGTACTTCTTCGAGAAGGCCCCGCGCTACTTCCAGGGCAACGTCGGCTGGTACGTGGTGCGCGTCGAGAGCCCCGACGTAGCGCAACGCGTGGCGAAGGCGATCGACGCGGAGTTCGCCAACTCCTCCGGCGAGACGCGGACCCAGACCGAGTCCGCCTTCGCCGCCGCCTTCGTCAAGCAGATGGGCAACATCGAGTTCCTGATCATGGCGATCGGTTCGGTCGTTTTCTTCACCCTGCTCCTGGTCACGGGCAACACGATGGCGATCGCCGTCCGCGAGCGGACGAGCGAGCTCGCGGTGCTGAAGTCGATCGGGTTCGCGGACGGCCTCGTGATGGGCATGGTGCTCGCGGAGTCGCTGCTGATCGCGGCGATCGGAGGGAGCGTGGGCCTCCTCCTCGCCCGCCTCCTAGTGGCGCGCGACATCACACGGGGTCTGCTCGTGATGTACCTGCCGCCCTCCGCCCTACTCGCCGGCGCCGCCGTGGCCGCGGCGACGGGGCTCGTCGCCGCCCTCCTTCCCGCGTTCTCGGCCATGCGGCTGAACGTGGTCGACGCCCTGCGGAGGTTCTGACCGTGGCCATCCCGCTCGCCTACAACCTCCGGAGCGCCGGCGCGCGGTGGACCTCGTCGCTCGTCGCCGTGCTCGGCATCGCCGGCACCGTGGGCGTGTTCGTCGCGATGCTCGCGCTGGCCCGCGGCTTCAAGGCCACCATGACCTCCTCCGGGCTCGTCGACAACGCGATCGTCCAGCGTGCCGGGGCCGACAGCGAGATGACGAGCATCATGACGATGGACGACGTGCGGGTGGTCGAGGACGCGCCGCAGGTGGTGCGCGACGGCGCCGTCCCGCTGGTGAGCCCCGAGGTCGTCGTGATCGCGGCCCTTCCCCTGCGCCAGACGGGCACGGACGCGAACGTCAGCGTCCGCGGGGTGCAGCCGCGCGCCCTTCGGGTGCACCGGCAGGTCCGCGTCGTGGAGGGCCGGTTCCTGACGCCGGGGATCGCCGAGGCCGTCGTCGGTCGAGGCGCGCAGAAGGCCTACGCCGGCCTCGACCTGGGCGCGACGGTGAAGATCGGCGCCGGCACGTGGACGATCGTGGGCGTGTTCGACGGCCAGGGAACGGCGTTCGACTCCGAGGTCTGGGCCGACGGCAACGTGCTCGACGGCTTCTACAAGCGGCCGACGAACATCTTCCAGTCGGTGACGGCGCGCCTGCGCTCGGCCGACGACCTGCCCGCCTTCAAGGCTCTTCTCGAGGGCGATCCGCGCGTCCAGATCGGCGCGACGCAAGAGCGCGCCTACTACGAGAAGCAGTCGGTGCTCGTGACCACGCTGATCGGCGTCCTCGGCACCCTGGTGGCGGTGGTGATGGCGCTCGGGGCGGTGTTCGGGGCCCTCAACACGATGTACTCGGCGGTGTCGGAGCGCGCGCGGGAGATCGCGGTACTGCGGGCCATCGGCTTCGGCGGCGGCGCGATCGTCCTCTCCTTCCTGGTCGAGGCGCTCGCGATCGCGCTCGTCGGCGGCGCGGTCGGGTGCCTCGCCGCCCTGCCGGTGAACGGGCTCACCACCGGGACCATGAACTGGCAGACCTTCTCCCACCTCGCGTTCGCGTTCCGCGTCACGCCCGACCTGCTCGCCCGCGGCATGGCGTTCGCGCTGCTCATGGGCGCGCTCGGCGGCCTCCCGCCCGCGATCCGCGCCGC
>DATJYX010000031.1:0-84392 GCA_035577965.1 Vicinamibacteria bacterium
CGAGCAGGGCGCTGCCCGCAAGCTATTGAGGGGTGGTGGGCGCTGAAGGATTCGAACCTTCGACTTCCACCGTGTGAAGGTGGCACTCTACCGCTGAGTTAAGCGCCCGAGACGAGCGAAGGATAGCGGTCCCCCCGGCGGGGGTCAAGGCCGGAGAGGTCGCCGCCCTTCGCTATTTCTCGACGATGATGCTGCAGCAGGAGCCGGTCTTGGCGCACACGGTGTAGGTGCCGGAGGTGTAGACCCACAGCTCGAACTGGTTGCCGGGGTAGTTGGCGCAGCCGCTCGCCGGGCCGGTGCAGTAGTCGCCGTTCGAGTTCGTCCACGTGGGACCGGGCTGGCCGGTGTCCTTGGCGTAGCCCACGTCCCACTCCTCGCACGCCGCCTTGTCGGGAGCGCCGTCCTTGCGGACTGGGCAGTCGGAGCGCCCGTCCGTGTAGCCGATCGACGCGCAGTAGTTCACGTCCGGCCCCACCTTCGCCGTCGAGTCGAGCTGGTAGTGGTCGGACCCGTAGGAGTAGATCTTGCACGTCATGTGGGTGATGGGCGGCGGATACGGGATCCCGCAGCCGCTCCCGATGGGCGGCAGGCCGGTCCGGTCGACCGGGAAGGACGCGGGCGTGCAGGTCTCGAGGTAGATGCCCTTGCTGCGGCGCATGTACCCCCCCGAGCTCAGGACGTCGTAGGTCTCCGAGAAGTCCTTCGTGTTCTTGAGCTGGATCTGCTGGTAGGAGTAGTCATCGGGGTTGCGCTGGGCGCAGAAGCCGGCCGCGATGAGGTTCGCGACGAGTCCGTTCAGGTAGGCCTCGGCGTCCAGGACCATGTACTGGCCCGTCCCCGTCCCCGACTCCTTGGTCGTGTCGAAGATCTGGGGCTTCTGCTGTACGAGCAGGTCCTGGGCCGCGTAAATCGAGCCGATCAGGCGCGGGGAGTTCGTGTCGCAGACGGCGCTGGGGTCGCCGTTGCCGAGCGGGCAGCTCGACGAGCCCCCCCCGCCTCCGCCCGAGGGCGGGGTCGGCGTGGGCGTCGGCTTCACCGTCGTCGGCGGCGTCGCGCTCGACGGCGATCCCCCTCCCCCGCACGACGTCGCCTGCAGAGCGACGAGCCCCACCGCCGCGAGCGCAGCCACGAAGGCGATCCGACTCCTGATTCTCCGCATGAGGCCTTCCTGTCTCTTCTTCAACCGCTCCGCTCCCGGCCTAGTAGCTCACGGCGCAGCTCGAGCCCGTCTGCCCGATCACGTTGTAGGTCCCTCCCACGTACGTCCACAGCTGGTACTGGTTGTCGGGAGAGTTCTGGCAACCGCTCGCCTGGCCCGTGCAGTAGCTGCCGTCCTCCTTCGTCCACGTCGGCCCCGGACGACCCGTGTCCTTCGCCTTCCCCACCCGCCAGTCCTCGCACGCCGAACGGTCCGGAGCCCCCTCCTCCCGGATCGTGCAGATCGACCGCCCGTCCGTGTACCCGATCGAGTAGCAGTAGTTCACGTCCGGACCCACCATCGGCGTCGAGTCGAGCGTGTAGTACTCCTTGCTCCGGAAGTGGATCTTGCAGTTGAACCGCGACACCTGCGGCGGGTACGGCGGGTAGCACCCGCTCGCCAGCGGCGGAGCGTCCGCCGGACGGTCGAACGGAAAGTCCGCCGGAGTGCACGTCTGGTGGTACATCCCGCTGCCACGCTGCATGTGCCCGCTTGAGTCGATGACCGTGAACTCCTCCGAAAAGTCGTTCGTGCTCTTCACCCGCACGATCGACTGCGTCGAGTCGTCGAAGTCCCGCTCCGAGCACATCCCCATCGCCCGCAGGTTGAAGACGACCCCCTGCATGTACCCCTCGCGGTCCACCACCTTGTACTCCCCCGAGCCGGGCGTGGACTCGTCGCCCAGGTTGAACAGCTGCGGCTTCTGCTGCACGAGCTGATCCATCGCCGACTCGACCTTCGGCTGCAGAGCCGCGGTCTTCGCCACGTCGCACTGGAAGTCGGGGTAGGGCGAACCCTTGCCGAGCGGGCAGTTCACGTCGCTGAAGGTCCCCGCCCCGAGAGGGGTCGGGCTCGGCGTCGGCGTGGGGACGGGGCTGGGGCTCGGCTGCGCAGAGCCCCCTCCGCCGCACGAAGGCAACAGGAGAGCGACGCCCAGGATCGCGACGACGACCCCGGCGGCTCTAGCCAAGACCGGAAAAAGCCATCGACCGACGAACATTCAAGACTCTTCCCCGCCACCGACGGGCGGTGGCCAAAGGGGCACTTTACCCCCAGCGGCGGGGGGGCACAAGCCCGAAGGCCGTGCCCTTTCACGTTTTGACGCCGGTCGGCCCTCCTCTCAGCGGTGGGCGCCGCAGGGCTCCCGCGGCTCGGTGCCGGCCACGAAGGCCTCCATCCGCTTTTTGGGGCACGCCGGCCGCGCGAGCAGCCCCGTCTCGGCGTCGATCTCGACGAAGACGATGCCCTCCGGCGGGTCCGGGAATCGGGCGGGCTCGTGCCCGCCGAGAGCCGCCTTCATGAAGTCCACCCAGATCGGGAGGGCGGCCTTCGTGCCGGAGAGCCCGACCGGCGTGTTGTCGTCGAAGCCCACCCAGACGACGCACAGGAGGTCGGGCGTGAAGCCGGCGAACCACGCGTCGCGGTAGTCGTTCGTCGTGCCCGTCTTGCCGGCGGCCTCCGCCGTGAAGCCGAGGCCGCGCGCGCTCGCGCCGGTGCCCTCGTCGAGGACGCTCCTGAGCATGTCCCGGACGAGGAAGGCCGACTCCTCGCGCACCACGCGCTCCGGGACCGCGGCCTGGTGCTGCTCGAGCACCCGGTCCTTCTCGTCGGCCACCTGGAGGATCGTCACCGGCTCCACCTTGAGCCCGTCGTTCGCGAGCACGTTGTAGGCGGTGGCCATCTCGAGCGGTGTCGCCTCGAAGGCCCCCAGGGCGACGGCGGGGTAGGGGTGGATGGGGGCGCCGATCCCGAGCTTCTTCGACCACATGTCCGCGACCTTGTCGTAGCCGACCATCTCCGCGACCTTCACCGTGGCCACGTTCATGCTCATGGCGAGGGCGCGGCGCAGCGTGACGAGGCCGTGGTAGGTCTCCTCGTAGTTCGTCGGGATGTACTCCTTGTCCTCGAAGAAGAAGACGGAGGGGGCGTCCTCGACCACCGTGGCGGGGGTGATCGGGGGCAGGCTCGGGTCGTCGTATGTGGCCTCGAAGGCGGTCAGGTAGACGAAGGGCTTGAACGTGCTGCCCGGCTGGCGCCGCGCCTCGACGACCCGGTTGTACTGGCTGCGGCCGTAGGAGCGGCCGCCCAGGAGGGCGACCACCTTGCCGCTCGCGGGCTCGATCGCGATCAGGCTGCCCTGGACGGGGACCGTCGTGCGCGACTTGATCATGTCCTGGACCCGGTCGAGCCCCCTCTCGAGCGCCTGCTGCGCGAGCCCCTGGAGGTGCAGGTCGAGCGTCGTGTAGATCGAGAGGTTCTGCGTCGTGAGGTCCCGGGAGTCGTACCGCTGTCCGAGCTGGCGGCGCACGAGGTCCACGAAGTAGGGCGCGTCGGTCGTGTCGACGCTCGGCTGCCCCACGAGGAGGGGGGCGGCGAGGGCCGCCTCCATGGCCTTCGCGTCGATGAAGCCCGCGTCCTGCATCGCCCGGATCACCTCGTTCCGCCGCTCGGTCGCGCGCTTCTCGTGGCGGAAGGGGTTGTAGGGGTTCGGGGACTGGATCATCCCCGCGAGGAGGGCCGACTCGGGCAGGGTGAGGTTCGCCACGTCCTTCCGGAAGTAGATGCGCGCGGCCTCCCCGACGCCGGTGATCCCGAACGAGCCGGCCTGGCCCAGGTAGACGTCGTTCAGGTAGAGCTCGAGGATGTCCCGTTTCGTGGCCCGGCGCTCGATCACGAAGGCGAGGAGCGCCTCCTGCACCTTCCTCCTGTAGCTGCGCTCCGCCGAGCGGTAGCCCCGCTCGTCGGTGTGGGTCAGGAAGAAGTTCTTGCAGAGCTGCTGGGTGATCGTGCTCCCGCCGTGGGGGATGGCGCTCTCGGTGCGGAGGTTGCGGACGGCGGCGGCTACCAGGCGGAGCGGGTCGAGGCCGGGGTGGCTGAAGAAGCGGCGGTCCTCGATCGCGAGCACGGCCTTCACCAGGTGGTCGGGCAGCTCCTCAAGGGCGACCCGCCGCCTCTTCTCGCGCTCCTCCTCGAAGAGGTACGTGACGAGCTCGGGCTCGAGCGCCTGCTCCTCGTAGCGCTTCTTGCCCGCCGCCGCCCGGAGGTCCTTGATCCGCGTCACGCCCTGCTTGTCCTTCGAGAAGGTGGCGAGGAGCGTCTCGCGCGCCCCGGACTCCACGGGCCGCGGGAAGAAGGCCACCCCGGAGGCGGACACCGAGAACTGCCCGGGGTCGGAGGGCAGCGACGGGCGCTGCCCGTAGCGCAGGCCGTTCAGCACCTTCACGAGGTCGTCCGGGGTGAGGACGATCCCCGGCCGCAGGACGAGGGGCCGCGCGTAGACGCGCGACGGCAGCCGCCCCTTCTCGCCCCGGAGCCGCTGCTCGACCAGCACGCTGAAGCGCACGTACTCGTAGATGAGCGCGGACGTCCCGATGACGATCGGGAGGAAGACGAGGGTGAGGAGGACGACGACGATGCGGAGGCGCTGGGCCGAGTAGACCCGGCGCTCGGTGTCGCTCATCGGGGAGGGCCCATCAGGACGAGACCGCAGTATAGCCCCACCGCGCCGCCCGGCCGGAAGCCCTCCCCGCCCCCTCCGCTCGACGCCGGCCGCACCCCCTCGCCCCGGCGGGCGATCTGGTGTAGAATGGCGTCATCATCGAGAGCGACACCTTGACCCACCCGGATCCAGCCTGACGACACAGCCTGAACGGACAGCCTGAAACAACCCGACCCGCATCCTGATCCCCGGGGCCTCGTCGCGAGACGAGGCCCCTTCTGCTTGTGCCCGCCAGCCCATGCGATCACGGATCCTCTCGACCCGGGACCTGATCCTCGCCTTCCTGAGGCCCCGCGCCTACGCCCTGATCTGGCTCGGGCTCCTGACGTGCCTGCTGGTCGAGATCGCCTGCCACCCCCTCGTCATCAACCACGACTGCGCGTACATCGTGCAGGGCGCCCAGATGATGCTGGAGGGAAAGCGGCTCTACATCGACTTCGTCGACTCCAACCCCCCGCTGGCCTTCTACCTGAGCGCCGTCCCGGTGCTCCTCGCGAGCGCGCTCTCGATCGGTAAGATCCTCGCGTTCTCGCTGTGCGTCTTCCTCCTCGTCGCGTGGTCGACGTGGATGGTGCGCAGGATCCTCGGGCAGCGAAAGGGGCGGGTCGACCCCTCGGACGTCGAGCTCGTGGCCGTCTTCTGGGTGCTGCTGTCGCTCTACGTGTGGAACGCGGGGGACTTCGGCCAGCGGGAGCACCTGTTCGCGCTCCTCTACCTCCCGTTCTTCCTGATGCGGGTGAGTCGATGGGAGGACGGCGAGGTGACGCCGGCCCAGGCCATCGGCCTGGGCGTGGCGGGCGCGATCGGGGCGTGCATCAAGCCCCACTTCCTGCTGATCGCGGCCGCCCCCGAAGCCTTCGCCTGCGTCTCGAAGCGGACGATCCGCGGCCTCCTGCGACCGGAGATGCTGGCGTTCGTCGGCACCGGGCTCTCGTACGGCGCCCACTTCCTCCTCCTCCCGGCCGCGATGCGCGACGAGCTCTTCCACCACCTCGTTCCGTTCCACCTCAAGGCCTACGACGTCTATCACGAGCCCCTCTCGAGCGTCCTCGCCTACGGCGCGTCGTTCTTCGGCGTCGACGCGAACGTCGTCGGGATGGGTGCGGGCCTCGCCGCCCTGTCGTTCCTGCTGGTGCCGACCCGCGCGACGGAGCTCTGGCGATTCGCGCGCCCGCTGGGGGTGGTGACGGCGGCGGCCGTCGTCGTCTACCTCGTTCAGCACACCGACTGGAGCTACCACGCGATCCCGGCCGTCTACGGGATCGTCCTGCTGTGCGCCGTCATGCTGACCCAGGCCCGGCTCCTCGTCTTCCGCGGCGACGAGGGAGCGGAGGGCGCCTTCCGGCTCCCGTTGACGAGGCTGCAGGTCGCCGCCCTCGGCCTGGGAGCCCTCGGCGGCGCCGCGGGCACGGTCCTGAGCGGGGGCGTGGCGAAGCTCGAGGAGACCGGGGTCTCCCAGATGATCTCGCGGTACTCCAGCCGCGGGGACGCAGTCGCCTTCGTCTCCACGAGCATCGGGGCCTCGTACCCGCTCCTCCTCCAGATGGAGCGCCGGCCGGCCAACCGCTACCCCGGCAACCTGCCCATCGTGTTCGTCATCGCCCTCAAGGAAAGGGACCGGCCGCTGGCCCTGCGGGAGGAGGCTCGTTTCGTCGGGGAGCTGGTGGACGACATCACCCTGAAGAGGCCGAAGATCGTCTTCGTCGACAGCGCGCCCAACTGCCAGGGCTGTCCGCCGGGCTTCGTGATCAGCACGTACCTGAGCGGCTTCGAGTCGTTCAACCGGGCCCTCGCCAGCTACAACCTGGTGGGCTACGTCCGGCGGTTCTCGGTCTACGTCCGGAGCTCGTGACCGGGCGGACGATGGCTTGACCGCGCAACGGGTCGCCGCCATGATGGCGCGCGTGTCCGAAGCTCGGCCCTCCGGCGACGATGCCCGCGGGGACGGGCGGCCCGTCCTGCTCGTCACCGGCTCGTCGGGCCTCGTCGGCAGCGAGATGTGCGCCTTCTTCGCGGCCGAGGGCTACTCGGTGCACGGCCTCGACAGCAACCAGCGCGCGTTCTTCTTCGGGCCGGCGGGCGACACGCGCTTCAACCAGGCCCGCCTCGAGCGGGACGTGCCCGGCTTCGTGCACCACGAGCTCGACGTCCGCGACCGGGAGGGCGTCCTCGCCCTCGTCGAGGCGCTCTCGCCGGCGGCGATCGTCCACACGGCCGCCCAGCCCTCGCACGACCGGGCCGCGGCCATACCGTTCGACGACTTCGACACGAACGCGGTCGGCACCCTGAACCTCCTCGAGGCCGCCCGCCGCGCGTGCCCCGGCAGCCCGTTCGTCCACCTCAGCACCAACAAGGTCTACGGCGATCGGCCGAACACGATCCGCCTCAAGGAGCTCGACACCCGCTGGGACTACGACGACGAGTCGTTCCTGGAAGGCATCCCCGAGACCCTGCCCATCGACCACAGCACGCACAGCCTCTTCGGCGCCAGCAAGGTGGCGGCCGACGTCCTCGTCCAGGAGTACGGCCGCTACTTCGGGATGCCCACCTGCTGCCTGCGCGGGGGGTGCCTCACCGGGCCGAACCACGCCGGGGTGGAGCTGCACGGCTTCCTGAGCTACCTGGTGAAGTGCAACCTCGAGGGACGCGAGTACAAGGTGTTCGGGTACAAGGGCAAGCAGGTGCGGGACAACATCCACAGCCGCGACGTGGCGCGGTTCGCGCACGAGTTCATCCGCCGGCCGCGGTGCGGCGAGGTCTACAACCTCGGCGGAGGCAAGGCGAACTCCTGCAGCGTGCTCGAGGCCTTCCGGATCGCCGAGGAGCTGACCGGCCGGCCCCAGGTTCACACCTACGTCGAGGCCAGCCGCAAGGGCGACCACGTCGTGTACTACAGCGACCTCCGCAAGATGAGGCAGCACTACCCGTCGTGGGACGTGCGCGTCGCGCTGCGCGACATCTTCGCGGAGATCGTCGACTCCTGGCGGGCGAGGCTCTAGGCGGTGAGGATCCTGGTCGCGGGGGCGTGCGGCTTCGTCGGCTCGACCCTCGCCCGGGCGTGGGTCGAGGCCGGGAGCGGGCACTCGCTCGTGGGGATCGACAGCTTCGCCCGTCCGGGCAGCGAGGTGAACCGGCTCGCGCTCCGGGAGATGGGCATCGAGGTGCGGCACGCCGACCTGCGCTTCGCGAGCGACCTGGAGGGCCTGCCGGACGTCGACGCCGTCGTCGACGCGGCGGGAAACCCGTGCGTGCTCGCGGGGGTCGACGGGCGGACCTCCAGCCGGCAGCTCGTGGAGCACAACCTCCTCGGCACGGTGAACCTCCTCGAGCTCTGCCGCCGCCGCCGGGCGGCGTTCGTCCTCCTGAGCACGAGCCGGGTCTACTCGATCCGGCCGCTGGCCGGCCTGCCGACGCGCGTCCGCGACGGGGCCTTCGAGCCGGACCCGTCCGCTTCCCTGCCCGCGGGCGTGTCGCCTTCGGGGATCGCGGAGTCCTTCCCGACCGCGCCGCCCGTCTCGCTCTACGGCTCGACCAAGGCGGCGAGCGAGCACCTCGCCCTCGAGTACGGAGAGACCTACTCCTTCCCGGTCTGGGTCGACCGCTGCGGGATCCTCGCCGGGGGAGGGCAGTTCGGCCGGCCCGACCAGGGCATCTTCGCCTTCTGGGTGAACGCCTGGCTCCGCCGCCGGCCCCTCACGTACACCGGCTTCGGCGGGAGCGGGCACCAGGTGCGCGACTGCCTGCACCCGGCCGACCTCGTCCCCCTGATCGACCGGCAGCTCGCCTCGGTCGAGGGGTCGAAGCCCCGCACCGTCAACGTCTCCGGCGGGCAGGCTTCGGCCCTCTCGTTGCGGCAGCTGAGCGAGTGGTGCCGCGAGCGGCTCTTCGACCGCGAGGTCGCGGCCGACGCCCGGCCCCGGCCGTTCGACCTGCCCTGGGTCGTCCTCGACCCGTCGCTCGCGCGCGAGACCTGGGGCTTCGCGCCGAGCCGTGGGACGAAGGAGATCCTGGAGGAGATCGTGCGCCACGCCGAGGCCCACCCGGAGTGGCTGGAGCTGTCCGAGACGTCCTGACGCCATGAAGCCGCCGTCCGCCGGTCCCGACCCGTCCCTGCCCGCCCTGACGCGGTTCTCGGTCGTCATCCCCGCCCGCGACGAGGAGGGGTGCATCGCGTCGACCGTGGAGCACCTGCACCTCGAGCTCGAGATGCACGGGGTGCCGCACGAGATCGTCGTGGTCGACGACGGGAGTACGGACGGCACGTGGGCGATCCTCCAGGACCTGGCGCGGAGGATGAAGGAGCTGTCGCCGACGCAGAACCCCGGACCCCACGGAATCGGGCGGGCCATCATCCACGGGCTCGACCACGCGCAAGGCGACGCGGTCGCGATCATGATGGCGGACGAGAGCGACGACTGCCGCGACGCGGTCCGGTACTGGCGGACGCTCGACGAGGGCTGGGAGTGTGTGTTCGGGAGCCGGTTCGTCCCCGGCGGGGGCGTCATCGACTACCCGTGGCTCAAGTACCGCCTCAACCGCCTGGCCAACCTCTTCATCCGGGTGCTCTTCCGCATCCCCCTCAACGACACGACGAACGCGTTCAAGGCCTATCGGCGCACCGCGATCCGCGGCTGCCAGCCTCTCATCGCGCCGCACTTCAACATCCTCGTCGAGCTGCCGCTGAAGTCGATCGTGCGCGGCTACAGCTGGACCGTCATCCCGATCACGTGGCGCAACCGGCGGACCGGGGAGGCCAAGCTCCGGATCAAGGAGATGGGGAGCCGGTACCTCTTCATCATCCTCTACGTCTGGCTCGAGAAGTACTTCAGCGCCGGCGACTACAGGAAGCGGGTCGGGAGGGAGTGACGGGGAGCGGGGGCGGCGAGACCGACGGGGGAGGCGCCGTCGAGGGGCGGCGGACGTCGGGCGGCGGCGCGTCCCTCGCCTTCCTCGCCCCGGCGGCGCTCCTGGCCTTCACTTCGTGGCAGTTCCTGTCGCGCGTCTCCTTCTACCTGCGCTCGCCCTTCGCGGCCGACTTCGGCGAGGGGCAGGTGCTGGCCCTCGTCCAGCAGGTGGTCCGGGAGCACACGCTCTTCAGCGACGTCCAGCGCTACCCGATGCTGCTCAGCAACTACCCTCCCGTCTTCCTGCTGCTGAACGCCCCCGGGTTCGCCTTCTTCGGCCCCTCCCTCCTCCAGCCCCGGCTCCTGTCCCTCCTCGCCTCGTTCGCCCTCGCCGCGTTCCTCTTCGGTCTGCTCCGGCGCCGGACCGGTGACGCGTGGCTGGCCGCGTCGTTCGCCCTCCTCTTCTTCGCCCCCTGGTTCGTGCAGACCTGGGCGGCGACCGCCCGCATCGACTTGCCGGCCCAGATGCTCGCGGTGGCCGGCCTCTACGCGTTCGACGGCCTCGGCTCGCGCCGCGACTTCCGCCGCGACCTGCCCTTCCTGCTCTTCGGCCTCGCGTTCTACACGCGTCAGACGACGCTCGTGGCCGCCGCCGCCGTGCTGGGGTCCCTCGTGCTCGAGCCCTCTCGGCGGCGGGACTTCCCGCGAGCCCTCATCGCGTTCGCCGGTCCCGTGCTCGCGGCCCTCCTGGTCATGGACGTGGGCTCCCGAGGGCAGGCCTGGCTTCACCTCTTCCCCTACGCCGCGGCGGCCGACTACGAGCTCGACCGGATGGTCCGAAGCTACGCCTCGTTCGCCCTCCTGAGCGGTCCCCTTCTTGTCATCGTGCTCGCGGGCCTCGCCCTCAGGCCGCGGGTGCTGCTGCGCGGGCCCAACCTCCCGCTCGCGCTCTACTGGCTGCTGAGCCTCGTCGCCCTCTCGACGATCGCGAAGGAGGGGGCGGCCCAGAACTACTTCATCGAGCCGTACGTGGCCACGCTGCTGCTGGCCGGGATCGCGCTCCATGCCCTGGTCGAGGGACGCGACTCTGCTCGGCTCATCCGGCCGGCGGCCGTCTTCCTGGCTGCCGCCGCGGTCGCCCTCGCCAGCCACGGGCGAAACCGCCTGCCCCAGGCGATTCATGCCCCCGAGCGGGCCAGCGCCTTCATCGGCCTGCGGGAGGCGGTGCGGAAGACCGAGGGGCCCATCCTCTCCGAGAACATGACGGCCCTCGTGGTCGACGAGCGGCGGGTGTGGGTGGATCCCTGGGCGGTGATGCTGCTGGCGAAGAAGGGCCTGTGGAACCCCTCCACCCTGGTCGGGGACTGCCGGCGGGGGATGTTCACCCTCGTCGTCACCGAGTGGCGCCTGCGGCAGATCCCCGGCGTGTCGGAGTGCCTGGACGAGGCCTACGAGCCCTGGCAGGACCTCGGCCCGTACCAGCTGCTGCGGCCCAAGCGTCCTCCGGGCCCGCACGAGGAGGTCCGGCTGGGGTCGGGCCGCTGACGCCCTCGCCGCTACCCCACGACCTCGAGCCGGACCTGGCCGGTGCCGGGGCCGACGAGGCCGATCGCCCGCGCCGCCGCTCGCGAGAGGTCGATGGCCCTTCCCTTGTGCGACGGGAAGCGGTCGTTGATCCTGACGACGACGCTGCGGCCCGTCGAGAGGAGCGTCACCCGCACGCGGGTGCCGAAGGCCCAGTAGGCGTGGGCGGCGGTGAGGGCGTCCTGGTCGTAGACCTCGCCGCTCGACGTCCTCTTGCCGTCGTAGCCGGGCCCGTACCACGAGGCGACGCCCTCGACGATCGTGCCGACGGCCGGCTTCTCCGCCGGAGGAAACGGGTACGCCTTCGGCTTCGGGTTGCCCGAGCAGGCGGCGAGCAAGGACAGGAGGAGCGTCGCCCCGAGGAGCGGGAATCGGGACGGGCGACGAGGGGGCCGCCCGACCGGCAGATCCCTCGGGACGCGGCCAGTCGGGGTCCCTCGGGACGACATCATGTCACCGTGTGCACGCGCAGCATGTTCGTCGCAGCGGCGGCGATCGAGTGTCCGGAGAGCATGAGGATCGCGTCGCCCTTCTGGACGAGGCCGCGCGCCTTCAGGCGCTCCTCGCCCGCGGCCAGGAGATCGTCCGAGTTCTCGACGAACTCCGACTTCACGGGGACCACGCCCCACCAGAGGGCCAGGCGGCGGTAGACGCGGTCGTCGTGCGTCACCGCAACCACGGGAACCCGCGGGCGATGGCCGGCGGCGAGGCGGGCGGTGACCCCCGACTCGGTGAAGGCCACGATCATCTTGCAGCCGAGCTCCTCCGCCACCGAGGCCGCCACCCGCGTGAGGCTGCGGGTGACCGGCGTGCCCGGGCCGGCGGGGGAGTGGTGCGACTCGCTCCGGCGGGCGTCGGCCCGGCGAGGGTGGATTGCGCCCAGGCCGTGCTCCTCCGTGTAGTCGGCGATGCGGGCCATCGTCTCCACGGTCTCGACGGGGTGCTTCCCGACCGCGCTCTCGCCGGACAGCATGACCGCGTCGGTGCCGTCGAGGATGGCGTTGGCCACGTCCGAGGCCTCGGCCCGGGTGGGGCGCGGGTTCTCGATCATGCTCTCCAGCATCTGGGTGGCGGTGATCACGACCCGGCCGGCCGCGTTCGCGGCGGCGATGATCTGCTTCTGGACGATCGGCACGTCCTCGGTCCCGATCTCGACCCCGAGGTCGCCCCGCGCCACCATCACGCCGTCCGTCGCGGCCAGGATGGCGTCGAGGTTCTCGACCGCCTGCGGCTTCTCGATCTTGGCCACGACCGGGATCGCCTCCCCCATCGACTGGAGGAGCGACTTCACCTCGAGGACGTCCTCGGCCCGCCGCACGAAGGAGATCGCCACGTAGTCCACGTGGTGTTGCGCGCCGAACACGAGGTCGCGCCGGTCCTTCTCCGTGAGGGCGGGTGTCGAGAGGACGACGCCGGGCAAGTTCATCCCCTTGTTCGAGCGGAGAGGCCCCCCGTCCACCACCTCGCACTCGACCCGCCCCCCGGCGACGCCGAGGACGCGCAGCGAGAGGTTGCCGTCGTCGAGGAGGATCTGGTCGCCCGCCTTCACGTCGCGGGGGAGGAGGTCGTAGGTCGTGGAGATGAGCTCGGCCGTGCCCTCGACCGCCGCGTCCGTGGTGATCGCGAGCCTCGCGCCCTTCACGAGCGCGACCTCCCCGTCCTTCATCTTCCCGGTGCGGATCTTCGGCCCGCACAGGTCCTGGAGGACGGCGATCGGGCGGTGGAGGCGGGCAGCGACGCCGCGGACGGACCGGATCACCTCGAGGTGCTCGTCTTGCGTGCCGTGGGAGAAGTTCAGCCGGAAGACGTTGACCCCGGCCTGGACGAGCCTCTCGAGCATCTCGGGGCTGCGGGAGGCGGGCCCGACCGTCGCCACGATCTTGGTTCGGCGCATGGTGAGCCGAGTATAGCCGTCCGGCCTTCGCCTTTGACCCGGGCCGGGAACGGGGCTAGTGTCCGGCCATGGAAGGAAAAGGGAAGGATCGGCGCGAGTTCGTGAAGGTGGCCGCGGGCTTCGCCGCCGCCTCGGCCCTGCCGCGGAGAGCCCGGGCGGAGGGACAGGCGGCCCCCCGCATCCGGTTCGCGGTGGTCGGCATCAACCACGGCCACATCAACCAGCAGGTCCGGGACGTGATCGAGGGAGGAGGCGAGCTCGTCTCCTTCCATGCGAAGGAGGACGATCTCGCCGCGGGCTTCTCCAGGACCTACCCCCAGGCGAGGCGAGTGCGCGAGGAGCGGGAGATCCTCGAGGACGACCGCGTCCAGCTGGTGCTGAGCGCCGGCATCCCCGACGAGCGGGCGCCGCTCGGCGTCCGCGTGATGCGCCACGGCAAGGACTACATGGTCGACAAGCCGGGGGCGACCTCCCTGGAGCAGCTGGCCGAGGTGCGTCGGGCGCAGAAGGAGACGCGGAGGATCTACTCGATCTGCTACTCGGAGAGGCTCGGCAACCGCGCCGCGGCGCGAGCCGGCGAGCTCGTGAAGGCGGGCGCCATCGGCCGCGTGATCCAGGTCGTGGGCTTCGGGCCGCACAAGGTCAACCCGGCGACCCGGCCGGAGTGGTTCTGGGACAAGCGCCGCTTCGGCGGCGTTCTGTGCGACATCGCGTCGCACCAGGCCGACCACTTCCTCTCCTTCACCGGCTCGACCCGGGCCGAGGTCGTGGCCGCGCAGGCCGGGAACGTCAACCACCCCCAGCACCCGGACTTCGAGGACTTCGGGGACGTGATCTGGCGCGGGGACCGGGGTACCGGCTACGCGCGGGTCGACTGGTTCACGGCCGACGGCCTCGGGACCTGGGGTGACGGCCGCCTCACCGTCCTCGGCACGGACGGCCACATCGAGGTCCGGACGAACGTGGACATCGGCGGGAGGGGCGTCGGCAACCACCTCTTCCTCGTCGACCAGAAGGGGACGCGCTACGTGGACTGCGCCGGCCAGCCGCTCGTGTACGGGACGCGGCTCGTGGCCGACGTGGTCGACCGGACGGAGACCGCGATGTCGCAGGAGCAGTGCTTCCTCGCGACCGAGCTCGTCCTCACCGCCCAGAAGGTCGCCCAGAGGCTGAGCCTCGGCGCCTGACCGGCGGCGAGGCTCGAGCGAGTAGGACTCGGGCCGAACGCACGGATTCTCTCGGCGCCCGACGCGAACGGCGCGCCTCGAGAGGCATCAATTGACACTCCGTTCGGGCGGACGCTATAGTTCGCCAGCTCACCGCCTTGCGCGCTCTCGGCGGTCCCGGACCTCATGCCCACCTATGCCCCGATCCTGATCCTCGGTGCGGTCGCGCTCGGCTTCGGCGTCTTCACCCTCCTCATGTCGCACCTCTTCGGTCGGCCCCGGCCGAGCGAGGCCAAGCTCTCGACCTACGAGTGCGGCATGCCGCCGGTGGGCAACGCGCGCGAGCGCTTCCCGGTCAAGTTCTACCTCGTGTGCATGATCTTCATCCTCCTCGACGTGGACGCGGCCTTCCTCTACCCGTGGGCGCTCGTCTTCCGGAGCCTGGGCTTCTTCGGCCTCGTCGAGATGGCCGTCTTCATGGCCCTGCTCGGGGGCGGTTTCGCCTACGCGTGGAAGTCGGGCGCCCTCGACTGGTAGGCGGGCACCGCGCGATGCAGCTCAGCCCCCCCAACCAGGCCCGCTTCGGCGAGCTCGTGAAGCGCTATCCGGTCAAGCGCTCGGCTCTCCTGCCCGCCCTCCACCTCGTCCAGGAGCAGGAGGGCTGGATCAGCCGCGAGGCGATCGAGCACGTGGCGTCGCTCCTCGACCTCTCGCCGGCCCAGGTCCACGACACGGCCAGCTTCTACACGATGTTCCGGCTGAGGCCGGAGGGGAAGACGCTCATCGAGGTCTGCACCACCCTCTCCTGCGCCCTCGGCGGTGCCGAGGAGCTGCTCGGCCACGCCTGCCGGAGGCTCGGCATCCGGCCCGGCGAGACGACGCCCGACGGGAGGTTCACGGTCAAGGGCGTCGAGTGCCTGGCCGCCTGCGGCGGCGCCCCGGCCGTGCAGGTGAACGGCGACTGGCTCGAGCACGCGACGGTGGCCGACATCGACAAGGTCATCGCCGGGGAGACGGTGCGCCGCAGCTTCGAGTGGCCGAAGAGCCCCGGCGAGCACATCCTCTTCCAGAACGTCTGGAAGGAGAACTCGACCTCGATCGCCGTCTACGAGGCCTCGGGCGGCTACGCGAAGCTGGGCGAGTGGTTGAAGCTCGCGCCGGAGCAGATCATCGAGACGGTCAAGAAGTCGAACCTCCGCGGCCGCGGGGGGGCCGGCTTCCCGACCGGGATGAAGTGGAGCTTCCTGCCCAAGGACAACCCGAAGCCGCGGTACATGTGCGTGAACGCCGACGAGAGCGAGCCCGGCACCTACAAGGACCGGGTGATCCTCGAGCGCGATCCCCACCGGCTCGTCGAGGCGATCGTGGTGAGCTGCCACGCGATCCGGTCGAAGGCCGCCTACGTCTACATCCGCGGCGAGTTCCACGAGGGATCGCGGACGCTCGAGAAGGCGCTCGGCGAGGCGCGGGCGAAGGGCTACGTGGGACGGAACATCCTCGGCACCGGGGTCGACGTCGAGATCCACGTGCATCGCGGGGCGGGCTCGTACGAGTGCGGCGAGGAGACGGCGCTCATCGAGTCGCTCGAGGGCAAGCGCGGCCAGCCCCGCATCAAGCCCCCCTTCCCGGCGGTGGTGGGCCTCTACGGCTGCCCGACCATCGTCAACAACGTCGAGACCCTCGTGAACGTGCCCCTCATCCTCACCCGCGGCGCGGACTGGTTCGCGAGCTACGGCACCGAGAAGAACGGCGGGCCGAAGCTCTACTCGATCAGCGGCCACGTGAAGCGCCCGGGGAGCTACGAGGCGCCGATGGGGCGGATCACTCTCCGCGACCTGATCCACGGGGAGGGCTACGCGCAGGGGATCCGCGGCGGCCGGAAGCTGAAGGCCGTCGTGCCCGGCGGCTCGTCGACCCCCGTCCTCACCGCCGCCGAGATCGACGTCGCGATGGACTTCGACGCGGTCGCGAAGGCCGGCTCGATGCTGGGCTCGGCGGGCACCATCGTCATGGACGACTCGACCTGCATGGTCTGGATGGCGACGAACCTCATCTGCTTCTACAAGCACGAGTCCTGCGGCAAGTGCTCTCCCTGCCGGGAGGGCACGGGCTGGATGCTGCGGCTCCTCGAGCGGATCGAGGCCGGGCAGGCGAAGGGTTCCGACCTCGACCTCCTGTGGAAGATCGCCGACTCGATCGGCGGGAAGACCGTCTGCCCCTTCGGCGACGCCGCGATCGCCCCCCCGCAGTCCACGCTCCGGAAGTTCCGGGCGGAGTTCGAGTACCACGTGCGCGAGAAGCGCTGCTGGAAGACGGTGGCCCCCACGTTCGAGGAGGCCCTCGCGCGGAGCGGGGTCACGGCATGATCCCGTCCCCCGCCGTCCAGCAGCTCGTGATCGCCGTCGCCAAGATCGCGGTCGTGGTGGGGGTTCTGCTCGGCCTCTTCTCGCTCATGACCTGGATCGAGCGGCGGTCGCTCGCCTTCATGCAATACCGCCTCGGCCCGAACCGCACCGGCCCGCTCGGCATCCTCCAGCCCATCGCCGACGGCATCAAGCTCTTCTTCAAGGAGGAGGTGATGCCGGCCGCCGCCAACAAGGTGGCCTTCCTCGCCGCCCCGGTGGTGGCGGTGAGCACGGCCCTCCTGGCCGTGGCCGTCCTCCCCTACGGCCCGCCGTTCACCCTGCCGCGGCTCGACTTCCTGCCCGGGTGGCTCTGGCCGGAGTGGCTGAAGGGCCGGACCGGCCAGATCCAGATCGCGCACGTCGACGTCGGGCTGCTGTTCATCTTCGCGATCGGCGCCCTCGGGGTCTACGGGATCGTCCTCGCCGGCTGGTCGGCCAACAACAAGTACACGCTGCTCGGCGGCCTCCGCTCCTCGGCCCAGATGTTCTCCTACGAGCTGGCCCTCGGCCTGAGCTTCGTCGGACTCATCATGCTCGCCGGCTCCTTCCAGATCGGCGACATCGTCGACGCCCAGGCCGGCTGGTTCTGGCGATGGAACGCCTTCGTCCAGCTCCCCGCCTTCCTCGTGTACATGGTCGCGGCCACCGCCGAGGTCGCGCGCATCCCCTTCGACCTGCCGGAGGGGGAGAGCGAGATCGTGGCCGGCTTCCACACCGAGTACTCGTCGATGCGGTTCGCCCTCCTCCAGATGGCCGAGTACATCAACATGATCACGGTCGCGGTGCTGGCCACGAACCTCTTCCTCGGCGGCTGGCACCCGGGGGTGCCGGGGCTGCCCGCGGACGGCCTCCTCGCCTTCGCGTGGTGGGGGGCCAAGGTCGCGGTGCTCCTCTTCGTCTTCATCTGGATGCGGGGGACGCTGCCCCGCTTCCGCTACGACCAGCTCATGCACATCGGCTGGAAGGTGCTCGTCCCGGTGGCCGCGGTGTGGATCCTGATCACCGCCACCGAGGTGGCGATCGCCGGGCGGTGAGCATGGACGCCATCTTGTTCTACGCGTGCGCCGCGGTGGCGGTCGGCTCCGCGGTGGTGGTGATCGCGCAGAGGAACCCGGTCACCTCCGCCTTCGCCCTCATCGTCACCCTGTGCTCGATGAGCGTCATCTTCGCCCTCCTGGGCTCCCCCTTCATCGCCGTCCTCCAGGTGATCGTGTACGCCGGGGCGATCATGGTCCTCTTCCTGTTCGTCCTCATGCTCCTCAACGTGAGGCGGGAGGAGGACGCACCCGGGCGGGGCGGGCGCACGCTCCGGGGAGTGGCGCTCGCCCTCGTGACCCTCCTCGTGCTGCAGGCGGGGGCGGTGCTCGTCCGCGTCCCGGCCGGCCCCGCCCCGGGCTTCGACGCCTCGACGCGGAGGATGGCCGAGGTCCTCTTCTCGCCCCACTTCCTCTACGTGTTCGAGGCCACGTCCGTCCTCATCCTCGCCGCCCTCGTGGGGGCGGTGGTCCTGGCCAAGAAGGAGCTCTAGCACGTGGACCACCCGGCCTTCGTCCAGCACGCGGTCCTGCTGAGCCTCGTCCTCTTCGGCCTCGGCACGCTGGGCGTCTTCCTGCGCCGCAACGTGATCACCGTCCTCATGTGCGTGGAGCTGATGCTGAACGGCGTCAACCTCGCCTTCGTGGCCTTCAGCCGCGCGGCGGGGACGCTCGACGGGCAGGTGCT
Organism: Vicinamibacteria bacterium; assembly: GCA_035577965.1. Lineage (GTDB taxonomy): Bacteria > Acidobacteriota > Vicinamibacteria > Fen-336 > Fen-336 > DATBSL01. The sequence goes on from DATJYX010000031.1 coordinate 18,313, forward strand.
CGTCTTCTTCGTGATGGTGGTGGCGGCGGCGGAGGCCGCGGTCGGCCTCGCCATCGTCATCGCCCTCCACCGCCACCGGGACACCCTGGACGTGGACGCCTTCCGCCTCATGAGGGGATAGGGCCGTGCACGAGCTCGAGGTCCTCGACCGCGTTCTGCCCTTCGCCGTCCTGCTGCTGCCCCTTTGCGGCTTCGTCGTGCTTTCCCTGTTCGGGGAGTGGATCAAGAGGGACAGGGAGGACGCGGGGGCCGGGTACATCGCGTGCGGGACGGTCCTCGTCTCGTTCGGCTGCGCGGCCTGGACGACCGCCCGGCTGTACGGACTCGCCGAGGCGGCCCCCGGTCTCCCCTTCTCCCAGCCCCTCGGCTTCGAGTGGATCGAGGCCGGCGGGTTCCGAGTTCCCTTCAGCCTCCTCGTGGACCCGCTCTCCTCGGTGATGATGCTGGTCGTCACCGGGATCGGCTCCCTCATCCACGTCTACTCGCTGGGCTACATGGCCCACGACGACGACCGCCCCCGCTTCTTCTCCTACCTGAACCTCTTCACCTTCTTCATGCTGCTCCTCGTCCTCGGGGGCAGCCTGCCCCTCCTCTTCGTGGGATGGGAGGGGGTGGGGCTCTGCTCGTACCTGCTCATCGGGTTCTGGTACAGGAAGGACAGCGCCTCCGCCGCGGGCCTCAAGGCCTTCGTGGTGAACCGGATCGGCGACGTCGGGCTGATCCTGGGGATGATCTTCGTCTACCACTCCTTCGGCAGCCTCGACCTCGTGGACATCGCCGACAACTCGGGCGCCCTCGCCCCGGAGAAGCTCTGGGAGCTCGGCCCCGTCACCGTCGCCTGCCTTCTCCTCTTCCTGGGCGCGACCGGCAAGAGCGCGCAGATCCCGCTCCACGTCTGGCTGCCCGACGCGATGGAGGGCCCGACCCCCGTCTCCGCTCTCATCCACGCCGCGACGATGGTGACCGCCGGCGTCTACCTGGTGGCCCGGCTGGGGCCGCTCTACCACCAGTCCGCGACCGCGATGCTGGTCGTCGCGGTGACGGGCACGGTCACCGCCCTCATGGCGGGCACGATCGCGATCGTGCAGAACGACATCAAGCGCGTGCTCGCGTACTCGACGGTGAGCCAGCTCGGCTTCATGTTCCTCGCCGCGGGGGTGGGGGCGTTCGGGGTCGCGATCTTCCACCTCTACACGCACGCCTTCTTCAAGGCGCTCCTCTTCCTCGGCTCCGGCTCGGTCATCCACGCCATGTCGGGCGAGCAGGACATGCGGAAGATGGGCGGCCTCCGGACGCGGATCCCCTGGACGTTCTGGACCTTCCTCGCCGGAACCGCCGCGATCTCCGGCATCCCGTTCTTCGCTGGCTTCTACAGCAAGGACGAGATCCTCCTCGGCGCGCTCACGACCGGCCACACCGTCCTCTTCGGCATCGCCCTCTTCACGGCCTTCCTCACCGCCGCCTACATGGCCCGGCTCCTCTTCCTGACGTTCTTCGGGGAGTTCCGGGGCGGCCACGAGGCCGAGCACCACCTGCACGAGTCGCCGTGGTCGATGATCGGGCCGCTCGTCGTGCTGGCGGTCGGCTCGGTCGTGTCGGGCTACGCACTCTTCCCGGGCCCGGCCGGAGGGCTCGTCCGGCTCCCGGAGGTCGTGCACCCGGCCTTTCGGCTGCCTCCCGAAGCGGTCCACCCGGTGGGCTGGCTTCCCGCGGTGGCCACGCTCACCGCGATCGTCGGGATCCTGGTCGCGTGGTACCTCTACCTGTCCATGCCCGAGCTGCGGGCCTCGGTCAAGGCCGCGCTCCGGCCGGCTCTCCGCGTCTTCGAGGCCAAGTACTTCTTCGACGACGTGTACGACGGCTTCGTGCGCCGCGTGGTGGTGGGCGGTAGCGAGGCCCTCCTCTGGAAGAAGGTGGATGCGGGGGTCATCGACGGCGCCGTGAACGGCGCCGGAGGCGTCGCGGCGGCGCTGGCCCAGACGCTTCGCCCCATCCAGACCGGCTTCGTCCGGCACTACGCTCTCCTCGTCCTCGCCGGGGCGGTCGCCCTCCTCTCCTACCTCCTGTGGTCATGAGCCCTGACACCCACCTCCTGAGCCTGCTCGTCTTCCTGCCCGTGGCGGGGGCGGTCCTCGCCGCCCTCCTGAGGCGCGAGTGGGAGACCCTCCAGAAGGCGGTCGGCCTCGCCGTCTCCGGCGCCACCTTCGGCTTCTCCCTCCTCCTCGTGGCCCGCTTCCGGGACGTGGCCACGATGCAGTTCACGGAGCTCCGCCCGTGGATCCCGACCTTGGGGATCAGTTACCGCGTGGGGATCGACGGGCTCTCCCTGTGGCTCGTGATCCTCACCACGTTCCTGACCCCGCTCTGCCTCCTCGGCTCCTGGCGCTCGATCGACACCCGGGTCCGGGAGTTCGTCGTCTTCATGCTCCTCCTCGAGGCGGGGATGATCGGGGTCTTCGTGGCCCTCGACCTCTTCCTCTTCTACGTGTTCTGGGAGGCGATGCTCATCCCGATGTACTTCCTCATCGGGATCTGGGGCCACGAGCGGCGCATCTACGCGGCGGTGAAGTTCTTCCTCTACACGTTCGCGGGCAGCGTGCTCATGCTGGTCGCGTTCCTGGTCCTCTACAAGACGGCCGGCCTCGGCACCTTCGAGATCGCCCGCCTCGCCGCGGCCCCGGTGGACCCGGCGACCCAGACCTGGCTCTTCCTCGCCTGCGCCCTCGCCTTCGCGATCAAGGTGCCGATGTGGCCGTTCCACACCTGGCTGCCGGACGCGCACGTCGAGGCCCCGACCGCGGGCTCGGTGATCCTGGCCGGCGTGCTCCTCAAGATGGGCGGCTACGGCTTCCTGCGGGTCGCCATCCCGCTCTTCCCGGACGCGGCGATGCGGTTCGCCCCCCTCGTGGGCGTCCTCGCCGTCATCGGCATCGTGTACGGCGCGCTCGTCTCGCTCGTCCAGCCCGACCTCAAGAAGCTCGTGGCCTATTCGTCGGTCTCCCACCTCGGCTTCGTCATGCTCGGCATCGCCGCCTTCACGACGACGGGGGTCGTGGGCTCGGTCTACCAGATGCTGAACCACGGGGTCTCGACCGGCGCCCTCTTCTTCCTCGTCGGGATGCTCTACGACCGGCGGCACACGCGGCTCATCTCGGAGTTCGGGGGGCTCCGGGCGGTCATGCCCTGGTACTTCGCCGTGTTCCTGCTCGTCAGCCTCTCCTCGATCGCGGTCCCCGGCTTCAACGGCTTCGTGGGCGAGTTCCTGATCCTCGTCGGCTCGTGGCCCTTCCGGCCGTGGATGGTGGTGCTGGCCTCGGTCGGCGTCGTCCTCGCCGCCGGCTACGTGCTGTGGATGGTGAAGCGGGTCTTCTACGGGGAGGTGAAGAACCCGAAGAACGAGGGGCTCCCCGACCTCTCGCCCCGCGAGGCGACGGTGCTCGTGCCCCTCGTCGCGCTCGCGATCGTCATGGGTGTCGCGAGCCCGGCCTTCACCCGGCGCATCGAGCCCTCGGTGGACGCGCTCGTGCGCCACGTGAAGGAGCGGGTGCAGCCGGTGAGGGCGGCGGACGCGCGGCCGGCCGCGCTCCCCGGGGCGGAGGTGCGCTGATGCGCACCGTGCTCGACCTCAGCCCCATCATTCCGGCGGCGATCGTCGCCGTCACCGGCCTCGTCGTGCTCCTCGCGCAGGCCTTCACCCCGAAGGGGAAGGAGTCGCCCTCCGCCGCGCTGTCGCTCGTCGGCCTCGCGTTCGCGCTCGCGTCGGTCTGGGTGCTCGCCGAAACTCCCGCCACCCGCGGCTCGGTGATGGCGGGCGCCCTCGCCGCCGACGACTTCTCGCTCTTCCTCCACGCCCTCGTGCTCGGGACGGCCGCCGTCGCGGTGCTCCTCTCCCCGTCCTACCTCCGGGCGGCCGGGATCGAGCGCGGCGAGTACTACGCGTTGCTGCTCTTCTCGGTGGTCGGGATGCTCGGCCTCGTGTCCGCCCTCGAGCTCGTGTCCATCTTCGTCGCCCTCGAGATCATGTCGATCGCCCTCTACGGGATGGCGGGGATGGACCGGAGCCGGCCGGAGAGCCAGGAGTCGGCCCTCAAGTACTTCGTGACCGGCGCCTTCGCGTCCGCCTTCTTCCTGTACGGGATCGCCCTCCTCTACGGCGCGAGCGGCAGCACGTCGCTCGTGGTCGTGGCGCGGTCGATGGGCGTCCTCGCCCCGTCCTCGTCCTTGCTCGCCGTGCTCGGGGCGGCGATGCTGCTCGTCGGCTTCGGCTTCAAGGTCGCGAGCGTGCCCTTCCACATGTGGGCGCCCGACGTCTACGAGGGCGCGCCCACGCCGGCCACCGCCTTCATGTCGGCGGGCGTGAAGGCAGCGGCGTTCGGCGCCCTGCTGCGGGTCTTCGATTCGGCCCTCCCCGGGCTCGCCTCCCGGTGGCAGCCGCTCGTGGCGGTGCTCGCGATGGTGACGATGGTCGTCGGCAACCTGGCCGCCCTCGCCCAGCCCAACCTCAAGCGGATGCTCGCCTACTCGTCGGTCGCCCACGCCGGCTACGTCCTCAGCGCGCTCGTGGCCGCGCCCGGCGTCGCCGGGGAAGCGGTGCTCTTCTACCTCGTGGCCTACGCGGCGGTGAACCTGGGGGCGTTCGGCACGATCGCCGCCCTCGCGCGCGGCGGGAGGGAGCCGCTCGCCCTGCGCGACGTGGCCGGTCTCGCCAGCCGGCGCCCGGCGCTCGCCGCCGCCCTGACCGTCTTCCTCATCTCCCTGACCGGGATCCCGGTGACGGCCGGCTTCGTGGGCAAGTTCTACCTGTTCCGCGCCGCCGTCGACGCCGGTTGGTGGGGGCTCGCCCTCGTGGGCGTGATCATGAGCGTCGTCTCCGCCTACTACTACCTGCGGGTGGTGGTGGCGATGTACATGAGCGAGCCGGTCGGGGAGGACACGTGGTCGGCCGTCTCCCCGGCCTCCGCCCTCGCGCTCTCCGTCTCGGCGGCGCTCACGCTCCTCCTCGGAGTCTGGCCGGCCCCCCTCCTCGCTCTCGCCCGCGCCGCGGCCCACAGCCTGTAGGCTCCCGAGTCGCGTCGTTCGCGGGTGACGAGGAGCTCGAGCACCCTCCTGCTATGATGGGCGTCCCCATGCGGCCACCCTCTCATCTCGTCGTCCTCTTTCTCGGCTCCCTGCTCGCGGCATCCTCTGGGCGCGCCGAGTCGCCGCTCACGCCGGTCGAGCAGATGGCCCGGGACATCCTCCGGGAGCTCGTCGAGATCCCCTCGACCGAGTCGGGCGTGGGGTCGACGCCGGCCGCGCGGGCCATCGAGCAGCGGCTGTTGTCGGCCGGGTTCCCCCGGGAGGACGTCCAGGTCGTGGGGCCGAGCCCCCGGAAGATGAACCTCGTGGCGCGCCTCCGTGGAAACGGAAAGGCGAGGCCGATCCTGCTGCTCGCCCACCTCGACGTCGTCGAGGCGCGCGCCGAGGACTGGTCCGCCGACCTGCCGCCCTTCCGGCTGGTCGAGCGCGGCGGCTACCTCTACGGCCGCGGCACCCAGGACATCAAGGACGGGGCCGCCCTCCTGGTCGCGAACCTCGTCCGGTGGAAGCAGGAGCGCTGGGCGCCGGCGCGCGACGTGATCGTCGCCCTCACCGCCGACGAGGAAGGCGGGGCGGCGAACGGCGTCGCGTGGCTGCTGGAGCGCCGGCGCGACCTCGTCGACGCCGAGTACTGCCTCAACACCGACGGCGGCGACTTCCAGTCCAAGAACGGCACGCCTTACGTCGTCGCCTTCGCCGCGGCCGAGAAGAAGGCCACTGCGATGCGGCTCGAGACCACCAACCCCGGCGGGCACGGCTCGCTGCCCCGCCCGGACAACGCCATCTACGAGCTCGCCGGCGCGCTCGAGCGGCTGGCGGCGTTCCGGTTCCCCGTGATGCTGAGCCCGCTCACCCGGGCGCAGCTCGAAAGGACCGCGGGCCTCGAGTCCGGCCAGGCCGCGGCCGACCTGAGGGCGGCCGCCGCGGGCACGGCGGATCCAGCCGCGATCGCGCGGCTCGCGGAGAACCCGGGGTGGAACGCCCTCCTCCGCACCACGTGCGTCCCGACCCTGCTCGAGGCCGGACACGCCCCGAACGCCCTGCCCCAGCGCGCCCGCGCCGTGCTGAACTGCCGCATCCTGCCCGGACACGATCCGGCCGACGTCCTGGACGGCGTCAGGAAGGCGGTCGCCGACGACAAGGTCGAGGTCGGGTGGCAGGCCATCGAAGCCGAGACCGCGCCGGCGTCGGACCTGAACCGGGGCGTCCTGCAGGCGGTCGAGGCCGTCGCCTCCCGGCTGTGGCCGGGGGTCGCCGTCATGCCGGTCCTGGAGCTGGGCGCCACCGACGGTCGCTACCTCCGCTCGGCGGGAATCCCGACCTTCGGGGCGTCCGGGGTCTTCATCGACGTGGGCGACGTCCGCGCCCACGGCCGGGACGAGCGCATCCGGACGAAGGACTTCCTCGGCGGCCTCGCCTTCTACGATCGGCTCGTGAGGTCGCTCGCCGGGTCGTAGGCCGTCGGCCATCCCGTCTCCCGCACCCGCTTCCACGAGCGGCGCATCTGCGATATGAGTCGTCTCCGGAGTCGAGGCTCGCGCCGCGACCGGAGCCCTCGACCGAGGAGGATCCCGTGAAGCGGAGGACCTTCGTACGCGACGTCGCGCTCGGCGCGGTGGCCGCGGGCGTGACGTCCCGATACGGCGCGGCCCGGGCCGCAGCCGACGAGGCGAAGGACGGCGCGAGCCCTCTCGGGCGGATCGCCGTCACGACTTGGAGCCTGCACGCCTTCTTCCCGCAGACGAAGGAGGAGGGCCTCGCCGGGCCGGGGAAGATGCTCGACCTTCGCGCCTTCCCGGAGCTCGTGGCGGACCGGTACCACGTCCACAACCTCGAGCTCTGCAGCGTGCACTTCGAATCGACGGAAGCGTCGTACCTCCGGGAGCTGAAGGGCAAGCTGGAGAAGGCCCACGCCCGCGTCGTCAACATGCCCGTCGACTACCCCCACGACTGGGACGGCAAGGGGCTCTGCGACGCCGACGACAAGCAGTGGCGGTGGGAGATCGCCGAGAGGAAGAAGTGGATCGACGTCGCGGCGACGCTCGGGTCTCTGGCGATCCGGCCCAACCCGGGCGGCACCGCGAAGACGACCGACCTGAGCCGCCCCATCGCGGCCTACCGCGAGCTGGGCGAGTACGGCCAGTCGAAGGGCGTCCGCGTCCTCATCGAGAACCACGGGAACGTGGCCGGCAAGGCCGAGAACGTCGTGGCCATCATCGAAGGCGCGGGACCGAAGTGGGTGGGCGCGGCGCCCGACTTCGGCAACTTCGCCGAGGCCGAGCGCTACCGCGGCCTGGAGCTCCTCTTCGCCCACGCCTCGGTCGTCTGCCACGCGCGGTACGAGACGCCGGGGGGCGCGGAGATGGACGGGAAGCTGGTCACCTTCGACCTCGGCCGGTGCGTGAGGATCGCGAAGGCCGCGGGCTTCAAGGGCGTCTACTCCGCGGAGTTCGCGGGCGCCGGGGATCCCTACGAGGGGACGCAGAAGATCATCGACGCGGTGGTGAAGCTGCTGTAGGGACGGACCGCCGCCGGCGGCCGCGCCTCAGAGCACCGCGGCGAGCACGGTCGGGTCCACGGCCACGCCGTGAAGGTAGACGCGCCACTGGAGCATCGGCTCGGGCGCGAGGCCCGTGTCGCCCGAGGAGCCGACCACCGCGGCCCCGGCCACGGCGTCCCCCGCCCGCACGTCGACGCGGGACAGGTGCTCGAGGACGCTCACGACGCCCTGGCCGTGGTCGATCACCACCGTCTCGCCCGACAGGACCAGGGAGCCGGCGTGCAGCACGGTCCCGGCGGCCGGAGCCCGGACGACCGTCCCCGCCGGGACGGCGTAGTCGAGGCCGCGATGCCGTTCGCCCTGGAGGGAGTCGGTGCGGCTCTCGACGTCCCCCCGGCCCGAGTAGGAGCGCGCCTCGCCGAAGCCCGTCCCCGTGGCGGCGACCGGGGGCTGGAGGAGCCCCGGGGCCGGCTGGGGCGACTCCGTGCGGAGCAGGGCCAGCAGCCGCCTCCCGTCGTGCGCCGCGTCGTGGCGGTCGAGGAGCACGCGCTTCGGCTCGGAGAGAGGCACGGAGCGGGCCCGGTACTCCCGGCCGGCGATCGTCAGGGGGATCACGATGCGCTGGTCGCCGGTCCGGGCGGCGATCTCGACGCCCAGCGTGGCCGGTCCGGCCGCGGTCGTGGCGGCCACCGGCACGAGGGCCCGCGGCACGCCGCGATCGGAGTAGAACGGGGCCCGCCGCCCGTCGAGGAAGGCCCAGGCCGCCCCCAGGCGTCCCCGGGACGCGAGCCGGACCACGACCACGCCGCCCGGGTAGGCCTGCGAGACGTCGACCTTGAACGTGACCCGCCCGACGTGCCGGACGACGTCCTCGGCCGCGGCCGGCGCGACACCCGCCCACGCCGCGAGGCCGGCCGCGACGAGGGCCGGCACGAGCCGACGGGCGCGTCGTGCGTCGGCCCGCTTCTCCAGCCGACGCCCGCTCATCGCGACCGGCCGGCGGCGGCCAGGGCGGCGAGGAGCGCCGCCTCTTCGTCGGGCCGCACCGTACGCAGGTCGACCAGGACCCGGTCAAGGGCGACGCGGACGACGACCGGCGGGGAGCCCCGGCGGAGGGAGGCGGCCAGAGCGTCGGCTCCCCCCGGTCCCGGCTCGAGGGCGACCGCGACCGACGGCAGGCCCAGCGTCGGCGCGGCGCCGCCTCCCACCGCCGACTCGCTCTCGACGAGGACGGGGCGAAGGGCGGGGACCGCTGCGGCCAGAGCGGCCGCGAGACCGGAGGCTCGGGCGCGGATCTCGATGGCCGGGGCGTGGACCATGCGAAGGACGGGCACGCGCTCCGCCGCCCGCCCGGTCCCGTGCTCGACGAGCGTCGCGTCGAGCGCGGCGAGGGTCATCTTGTCGACGCGCAGGGCGCGGTAGAGGGGGTTCCGCCGCATCGGCTCGACGAAGGCCCGCCGTCCGGCCACGAGGCCGGCCTGCGGCCCGCCGAGCAGCTTGTCGCCGCTGAACGTCACGAGGTCGGCCCCGCCCCGGAGCGGCTGGACGACGGTCGCTTCCGAGGCGAGCACGCCCGGCACTGGCTCCAGGAGACCGCTCCCCTGGTCCTCGACGAGCGGGACGCCCGCCTCCCGGGCGAGGCCCGCCAGCTCCTCGAGCGCGGGCGCTTCGGTGAAGCCCACCACGCGGAAGTTGCTGGGATGGACCTTCAGGATGAGAGCAGTGTCGGGGGAGAGGGCCGCCCGGTAGTCGGCGAGGCGCGTCCTGTTGGTCGTCCCCACCTCACGGAGCCGCGCCCCGCCCTTGGCCAGCACGTCGGGGATGCGGAACGAGCCCCCGATCTCGACGAGCTCCCCTCGGCTCACGAGGACCTCGCGGCGCTCGGCGAGGGTGTTCACGGCGAGGAGGACCGCCGCCGCGCAGTTGTTGACGACGACGCTCGCCTCGACGCCGAGCAGGTCGCGGAGGCGGGCCTCGGCGTGGGCCTCGCGGTCCCCGCGCTCGCCCCGCTCGAGGTCGTACTCGAGGTTCGAGTAGGAGGACGCGATCTCCGCCACGCGCGCGGCGGCCTCCGGGGAGAGCGGCGCCCGGCCGAGGTTCGTGTGCACGACGACGCCGGTGGCGTTGATCACGCGCCTCAGCGACGGCCGCGCGCCGGCGTCGATGCGCTCCGCGACGTCATCGGGGAGCCGCGCCAGCGCCGGCTCGATCGCGTCCGACCCGGCGCGCCGCAGATCGTCGAGCGCGGAGCGGAGCGCCCGGACGACCGCGCTGCGGCCGTGGGCTCCGACGAGCGTCAGGAGCCCCGGCTGCTGCAATGCTTGATCGACGGACGGGATCTGGCGTCGCGGGTCGACGCCCGTCGTCGGAGCCATCCTCGGAATATACACGCGCGGCGCAGGGCCCGCCCGCGCTCGCCGCCGGCGGGCCGCGTGGTATCCTGCCGGCCATGGGTCGGGACCGTCCGCCGGACTTCGCGGAGCGCCTGCCCCGCGTGGTGCCGAAGGAGGAAGCCGACATCTCGCATCTCCCGGACGAGATGGCCGACCTGCTCTACCCCGGCCGGAGGCCGCGCCCCTTCCGCCTCGGCCTGCGCTTCCCGGCGTTCGAGGGGGCGGCGTTCGAGCGAGCCCTGGCCCTCGCTCGCCGCTCCCCCGTCTACCGCGAGGAGGGGGGCCGCGACGGCCCCTGGCACTACGCGGCCTTCGAGGCCACCGAGGCCCGCTCCCTCCGCGACCTCTTCGAGCTCGTCCGGGAGCAGCCGGGGATGGGCGTGCTCGTGGACGGCAAGAAGGTGCCCTACGCCCACGAGCTGTGGCTGCCGCTCTTCTGGATCTTCGTCTCCGGCGAGGCCTGACGGATGGCGCTGCAGGACGACCTCGACCGTCTCGACACGGCGATCCGCCAGCTCCAGGTCAAGTGGGACCTCTTCTTCAACGGGGCCGAGAAGAAGCCGCCGGCCGAACTGCAGTCGCAGGTCGAGGCCCTCGTGAAGCGCTACTCGAACGCCGAGATCCGCAACAACGGCGAGCGCTTCCGCTACCAGAGCCTGAGCGCGCGCTTCACGAGCTTCAACGAGCTGTGGCAGAAGCGCCTGCGGGCCCGCGAGGAGGGCAAGGTGTTCGGGGTGCACGGCCTCCGGGCGGACCAGCTGCCCCCGCCCGCTCCTCCCCCGGCCGCCCTGCGGACGGCGGGCGGGTCCGCGGGCGGCCCGTCCGGCGAGATCCGAGTGAGCGATCCCGCGCGGGACACGACGGCGGTGCGGGAGCTCTACGAACGGTTCCTCGAGGAGCGGAGGCGGGCCGGCGAGACCAAGACCCCCCCGTTCGAGTCCTTCCGCCAGCTGATCGGCCAGCAGACCACGCGCCTCCAGGCCGAGAAGGGGGCACAGGCGGTGGACTTCAGGCTGGAGACGAAGGACGGCAAGGTCTCCCTCAAGGCGCGGATCGTGAAGTAGGCCGTGGCGCGCGCGCTCCTCACCCTCGCCGTCCTGCTCGTCGCCCCGACGTGGGCCGCGGCCTGGCCGGCCGAGGCCATGACCGCCCTGTCGCGCGACGCGAGGAAGCTCCTGCCCCGCTCGCTGAGCCGGCTGCTCGGCGAGCGGGAGTCGCAGGTCCTCGACGAGATGCAGCGCTTCCCGCCCGAGCTCACGCGCGCCTTCGGACAGGACCTTCCCGCCGGCCGGCTCCGGCCGGAGACGATCGCCGCCCTCCAGGCCCAGACCGACCGCGTGGTCGAGCTGCTGCGGGAGGGACACGTGAGCCAGGGCCTCGTCCGGCTCGGAGGCCTGCTGCGGATCCCGGCCGACCTCTCCGACCCCGTCCTCGTGGTCGGGCCCGAGGGCTGGCCGCCCGGGCTCACGCGCGAGTACTACGCCCTCTTCGCCGCGAACCTCGACCGCATGCCGGTCGTCCTCGACGACCCTTCGGCGCTCCGGCTCGCCCGCAAGGACCTGCCCGGGCTCTGGCAGTCGCTCGTCGACCGCGGCCGGGAGCAGGCCCCGGTCCTCCGCACGGAGCTCTTCCGCGACGGGCGGGTCGTGGACCACCGCCGGCTCGATTACCGCTCGCCGGCCTGGGCCGTGTCCTCGCTCGCCTACTCCCGCGCGGTCACGGCCGGCGCCGCCACCTGGCTCGCGGTGTGGCGCGAGGCCCGGGGGGACACGACGCGCACGCCGCACGCCCGCGAGGTCAAGCCCGAAGCGCCCAAGGGCGCGGTCGCCGACGACCGCCGCCCGCCCCAACCGGAGGCCCCATGACCAAGAGAGCGCTCCTGTCGGTCTACCGGAAGGAGGGGATCGTGGACCTCGCCCGCGGCCTCGCGGAGCGCGGCTTCGAGGTCCTCTCGACCGGGGGCACGGCGGCGGAGCTCGGGAAGGCGGGGGTGAAGGTGAGGAGCGTCTCCGACGCCACCGGCTTCCCGGAGATCCTCGACGGCCGCGTGAAGACGCTCCACCCGGCCGTCCACGGCGGGATCCTCGCCCGCCGCGACGAGCCCGAGCACGTGGCCGCCCTCGAGAAGCACCGGATCGCCCCGATCGACGTGGTGGTCGTGAACCTCTACCCCTTCGAGGACAAGGTGGCGAAGGGCTGCCCGTTCGACGAGGCCCTCGAGAACGTCGACATCGGCGGCCCCACGATGGTGCGGGCGGCGGCCAAGAACTTCCGCCACGTCGCGGTCGTGGTCGACCCGGCCGACTACGGCCTCCTCCTCGAGCAGCTCGACCGGAAGGGCGGCGTCGACGCCGCGACCCGGCTCTACTTCGCGCAGAAGGCCTTCCGCCACACGGGCCGCTACGAGGCGGCGATCGCGGGGTACTTCTCGCAGGTCGAGGAGCGCGAGGGAGCCTACGTTCCGGCCGAGGTCGACGAGACCTTCCCCTATCGCCTCAACCCGACCTTCGAGAAGGTCCAGGATCTGCGCTACGGCGAGAACCCGCACCAGCGGGCGGCCTTCTACAGCGACCTCGGCTCGACGCTCTACTCGGTGGCGGCGGCGCGGAAGATGCAGGGCAAGGAGCTCTCGTTCAACAACATCCTCGACCTCGACGCCGGCTGGCGGCTCGCGACCGAGCTCGACGAGCCGGCCTGCGTCATCGTCAAGCACACGAACCCCTGCGGCACGGGCCGGGGGACGGGCCCCCTCGAGGCCTACGAGCGGGCGTGGGCCTGCGACCCCACCTCGGCCTTCGGCGGGATCCTGGCCTTCAACGAGCGCGTGGACGCGGCGACGGCCCGGAAGGTGACCGGCCAGTTCGTCGAGGCCGTGATCGCCCCCGGCTTCGAGAAGGCGGCCCTCGAGGTGTTCGGGAAGAAGACGAACCTGCGGGTCATGAACATGGACACCACCGGCATCCACAAGGTCAGCGGGTTCGACCTGCGCCGGGTCATGGGGGGCCTCCTCGCCCAGCAGTGGGACCTCCACCGGCTGGAGCGCGACCGCTGCGAGGGGGTGACGAAGCGTGCGCCGACGGAGGAGGAGTGGAGGGCGCTCCTCTTCGCGTGGACGGTCGTGAAGCACGTGAAGTCGAACGCGATCGTGTACGCGAACGCCGTCCAGACCGTGGGGGTCGGGGCGGGGCAGATGAGCCGCGTCGACTCCGCCCGCATCGCCGCCCAGAAGGCGATCCTCCCCCTCGCGGGAACCGTCGTCGCCTCCGACGCGTTCTTCCCGTTCCGGGACGGCATCGACGAGATCGCGAAGGCCGGAGCCACGGCGATCATCCAGCCCGGGGGCTCGGTGCGCGACGAGGAGACGATCGCGGCCGCGGACGAGCACGGCCTGGCCATGGTGTTCACCGGCGTCCGCCACTTCAGGCATTGACGCCCGACCCGCGCGAAGCGCGGGTCGACCTGGCCCCCGCCGGCCTTGCCGACAAGGCCGGTGTTGGTTGTCCCTTCTCTTCAATCCCTGGAGAGCCGGCCCTTCCGTTCGGTCCTGGAAGGTCTTCGCCCCGCCGCCGCGCGCACCGCCTCGAGCACCTCGCCCGGCGACGCCTGCGCGGTTCCGAGCTTGCCGACCACGACCCCGGCCGCGCAGTTGGCGAGGGCGGCCGCCTCGGGGATCGTGCCTCCCGCGGCGACGGCGAGGGCCATGGTCGCGATCACCGTGTCGCCGGCGCCGGTGACGTCGAAGACCTCGCGGGCGGCGGCGGGCACGTGCAGGGGGCTGCGGCCCGGCTCGAAGAGGCTGAGGCCGTGCTCCCCCCGCGTCACGAGCACGGCGCGGCAGGCGAGCCGGGAGAGGATCCGGTTCCCGGCGGCCTCGAGGGCGCCCGGCTCGGCGAGGCGCAGGCCCGTCGCCTGCTCCGTCTCGAGCTGGTTGGGTGTCACGACGGTCACCCCCCGGTAGAGGAGGAAGTGGCGCAGCTTCGGGTCGACGAGCACCGGCACGCGCCGTCGCCGCGCGAGGGGCAGGACGCGCCTCAGCAGCGGCGCGCCGACGACTCCCTTCTCGTAGTCCGAGATCACGAGAGCGTCGCACGAGGCGATCTCGCGACGGACCACGTCGACGAGGGCCGCCTCCGCCCGCGCCGGCAGGGCGGTCGCGTCCTCGCGGTCGGCCCGGACGACCTGCTGGCCGTGGGCGACGATGCGCGTCTTGACCGTCGTGGGCCGGCCGCTCTCGAGCCCGACGAGGCGGGACTCGACCCCGGCGCCGGCGAGGGCTTCGCGCACGTGATCGCCGGCCGAGTCGCCGCCCACCACGCCGGCCAGCACCGCCCGGCCGCCGAGCGAGCGCACGTTCGCGGCCACGTTGCCCGCGCCCCCGAGCTGGAAGCTCTGCGACGTCACCTGGACGACCGGCACCGGCGCCTCGGGCGAGATCCGCGACACGCGGCCCCAGACGAACTCGTCGAGCATCACGTCCCCGAGCACCAGGACAAGGCGCCCGCGCATCGACCGCAGGAGAGCCGCCGCCCGCGCGGCGGAGAGGAGGGTCAAGGCCTCAGGCCGCGCCGGCACGCCCGACGCGCAGGGCGAACGGCACCGCGGTGAGGAGGAGGACGAGCAAGAGGACCTCGGAGTCGCCGAGATTGTATTCGAAGAGCCCCGCCACGAAGACCGCGGCGAGCGCGGCGAGCGTCCCGACCGCCTCCCACCGCGGAGGGGCCCCGCCCGGTCCGGGCCGCGCCTCGCGGAGGGCGGTCAGGAAGAGCGCGCCCGACCACCACAGGAAGAAGGCGAGCCCGGGCAGCCCTCGCTCGGCGGCGACCTGCAGCGGGTTGTCGTGCAGGTGGGGCTGGCGGGGGTGGGTCGCCTCGGGCCAACGGTACCGCGGGTAGGTGGCGAGGATCATCCCCGGCCCCTGGCCGAAGACGGGCTTGTCGAGGACCATGTCGATCCCCGCCTGCCACATGTAGTAGCGGTCGAGGCTGCTCGCGTCGCCGATGGTGAGGCGCCCGTTCAGGGTCGCCGGGCGAAGGACGAGCAGGGCGGCGGTCGCGCCCCCGACGAGCCAGAGGAGGCGCGGCGCTCGCAGGACGGCGAGGACGGCCAAACCCGTCACCGCGCCGAGCCACGCGCTGCGGGTCTGGGAGACGACGAGGGCCCAGGCCGCGAGCGGGACGACGAGCCAGGGCAGGGCGGCCTCGCCGGCGCGGACTTCGGGGCGGGCCGAGAGCGCGACCGCCGCGGCGAGGGCGGCGAGGGCGGCCACGAACAGGTACTCGGCGATGCGGAGATGCCCCGCCGCGGCCGCGGCCGCGACCGCGCCCACCCCGGCGAGGACGACCAGAGGCAGGCGGAAGTCGGACGGGCGGGGACGGCGCCCCGGGCCGAAGCCGAGCCGCGCCGCCGCCAGGAGGAGCACGCCCATCGTCACGCCGGAGGCGGACATGTAGTGGCCCAGGAAGCCGGAGGGCCGGCGGTCGAGACGGTCGTAGCCCAGGAAGAGCCACTGCAGGACCATCAGGCTGGAGAGCGCGAGGCCGCCCAGGAGGACGGCGTGGAGGATCCGCTCGCGGTCTCCGTCGCGGGCCAGCACCTCGACGCCCAGGTAGAAGAGGGCGTAGAGCACGAGCTTCCGCGAGTCCTCGTGCGCGCGGAGGGGAGCCTGGGCGAAGCACGCCGAGAGCAGCGTCCACACCGCGAGGGCGAGGAGCGGCGTGTCGAGCGTCGTCCGGGCGAGGCGGGTGCTTCGGGTGGCGAGGCGCACGACGAGCACGGCGATCGACAGCGTGAAGAGGGTCTCGCTCGCGAAGATCGACACCGGGATCGTCGCCGCGACGGCGGCCAGAAGACCGAGCTGGGCCCGCTCCAGGGTCACCGAGCCGCCTCCGGCGGGCCTACTCCTCGATCGTGGCCTCGTCGACGAGCATCACCGGGATGTCGTCCTGGACGGGGTAGACCCGCCGGCACTTCGCGCAGCGCAGGCCGGCGCCGTCCCGCACGACCTGGACCGGCGTCTTGCACTCCGGGCAGGCGAGGATCTCGAGCAGCTCGGGATCGATCGGCATGGGCGGAGTCTAGCGCAGCCTCCGGTGCCGGCGGTAGCCGGATCGGACCTCCCCGGACACGAGCTCCGTCTACGATCGTCGGCGCCGGCCCCTCTCCCGACCGGCTCCGGTCAACCCGAGGAGGTTGCCATGCGTGTGGTCTTCGTGGAGAGGGAGAACGGCCCGGAGCGCCTCGTGTGCGAGGCGGAGATCGTCTTCGAGGCCGAGTCGGGTCCGCTCGTCGGCATGAAGCTCGTGGGCTTCTCGCTGTGGCGCTCGCCCGAGGGCGAGGTCTACGTGACCTTCCCCTCCCGGGCGTTCGGCGCCGGGTCCGAGCGGCGCTTCTTCGACTTCCTGCGCTCGGCCGAGGGCACGGCGGCCGACTCGAAGCGCGTGAAGGCCTGGATCCTGGACCAGTTCCGGATGGGCAGGGAAGCGGTCGCGTGAGGCACCCTCGCTCGCCACGCCCGCGGGCCCGGTCCCGGCCGTTGGGCGTGGCGCGCGAGGGATGAGGCCGCAGGCGGCCCCCGGCCGAGCTCCCGGTCCCTTTCGAGCTCGGGAGGCGGCTCCGCGCTTTGACTGCCGAAGAAGGCGCGTGGCAGAATCGACGGAAGGGGGTCCGCGCCACCGGTCATGTCGATTCTCACCGTCGTTCTCGCGCTCGCCGTGTCGCCTCAGGCCTCCCCGCCCGCGGCCGCGGGCGCCGCCTCGCGTGCCGAGGCCTACTACCACTTCAGCCTCGGCCTTCAGGCCCGCCTCGGGGGGGAGTCCGACGAGGCCCTCGCCGAATACCGGCGGGCCCAGAAGCTGGACCCCGCGGCGTCCTCGATCCGCGTAGAGACCGCGCGCCTCCTCCGGGAGATGGGCCGCCTCGACGAGGCCCAGCAGGAGGCCCGGGCCGCGGTCGCGCTCGACAAGGAAGACCCCGACGCGCACCTCATCCTCGCCCAGCTCGAGCAGATCCAGGCCGCGGGCCCGGCGGCCCAGGACGCCCTCAAGAGGGCGGCGGCGGAGTTCGAGGAGGTCGCCCGGCTCCGCCCGACGGACGGCCAATCCCTCCTCAACCTCGCCGGGATCCGCGGCCAGCTCCAGCAGCACGCGGAGGCCGCGCACGCTTGGGAGATGTACCTGGCCCTCGACCCCGGCAACTTCGAGGCCCACGTGCAGCGCGGGAAGCAGCTCCTCCTCGCGGGCGAGACCGACAAGGCGGCGGCCGTGCTCAAGACCGCCCTCGAGCTCCAGCCGGCGTCGGCCCAGGCCTACCAGATGCTCGGCGACATCTACGCCCGGGCCGACAAGACCGACGAGGCCGTCCTGCAATTCCGGAAGGCGCTCGAGATCGAGCCCGACAACGTGCGCCTGCGCCTCGCCCTCGGAGAGGTGCTCGTTCAGGCGAAGCGCCCCCAGGAAGCGCTCGCGGAGGCCGAGACCGTGCTGTCGACCGACGCGGACAACCGCTTCGCGCTCGACCTGAAGGGACGCGCGCTGCGCGACCTGCGGCGCTTCGACGAGGCGGCGGCGGTGGCCGAGGGGCTCTTCGCCTCCGATCCGAAGGACGCCAAGGCCGCCTACCTCCGCGTCACGATCGCCGAGTCGCGCCGCGACTTCGCGGGGGCGGCGACCCTGCTCGAGGAGATCCTCGCCCACCCCCCCGGCGGCGAGGAGGAGGAGGGCGGGAACCTGCGCGTCTTCCTCGTCCACCTCGGGTTCGCGTACCAGCAGCTCGAGCGGTACAAGGACGCCGCCCAGGCGTTCGCCCGCGCCCTCAAGGCCGGCGACCCCCCCGACGCGAACCTCCTGAGCTTCCATGCCGAGGCGCTCTACCTCGCGAAGGAGAAGGAGGAGGCGCTCGCTGCGGTGCGCGCCGCGCGCGCCCGGTTCCCGGAGGAGACGGACCTCGCCGCCCTCGAGGCGACTCTCCTGCGGGAGAAGGGCGAGACGGCGGCCGCGACCGCGATCGTCGAGACGATGCGGGCGAAGGCGCCCGACGACCCGAAGGTCCTGGGACGGGTGGCGGACTTCTACCGCCGCGCCCGGAAGTTCCCCGAGGCCGAGAAGGCCCTGCGGCAGGCGCTCGCCGCCGATCCGAAGAGCCTCTCCGTCCTCTTCCAACTGGGCGCCGTGCTCGAGCGCCAGAGGCGGCACGACGAGGCGGAGGCCGTCTTCCGGCAGGCCCTCGCTCTCGAGCCCGACTCCGCCCCCGTCCTCAACTACCTCGGGTACATGAACGCCGACCGCAACGTGCGGGTGGAGGACGCGCTCTCCCTCATCCAGAAGGCGGTCGAGCTCGAGCCGGAGAGCCCCGCCTACCAGGACAGCCTCGGATGGGCCCTCTACCGGCTCAACCGGCTCGAGGCCGCGGAGCAGGCGGTCCGCCGCGCGCTCGAGAAGGACGGCAACAACGCGGTCATCCTCGACCACCTGGGCGACATCCTGGCCCGGCGGGGCCTGGTGGCCGAGGCCCTCGTGCTCTGGCAAAAGGCCCTCAAGGGCGAGGACGAAGAGGCCGAGCTCGACCACCCGCGCGTGGAGGCGAAGGTCCGTGAGGCCCAGGGAGCTCTCCAGGCCCAGCAGCAGTCGGCGGCGCCGCCCACGCCCTGAGCCCGCCCTCGCCGCGCTCCTCGTCTCCGCCGCCTGCGCCACGGCCACCCTGCCGGCGCCCGGCGTCGCCGAGAGGGCGGCCGCCGCGGTCTCCTGGTCGGGCAGCGTGCGCGTGTCGGTCAAGGGCGAGGACCTGCGCGGGCGCAGCCGGGTGCTGCTCGCCTTCCGCCGGCCCGACGCGGTGAGGATCGAGATCCCGGGCCCCTCCGGCGCACGCCTCCTGGCGGTCGTGCGCGCGGGATGCCTGACCGCCGTCCTTCCTGCAGAGCACGCGTTCCTCGAGAGCGAGGCCGGCGCGGCGGACATCGAGGCCCTGCTCGGGGTCGCGCTCTCGCCGGGGGAGCTCATGGACGTCCTCGTCGGCGTGGCGCCGCCGGGTCTCCGCGACTACCGGGCGCGCTGGGGCCCGACGCTCCCGAGACGGGTCGAGGCCGTCCTCGGAGACGGGACCCGCCTCGAGGCGACCGTGGACGAAGCCGAGGCCGGCGTCGATCTGAGGGACGCCGTCTTCGCCCCTCCGCGCCACGAGGGCCACCGCCGGGTCGACGCCGCCGAGGCCCGCCGTCTCCTCACCGGGAGGAGACCTTGAGGGCCCTTCGCCTCCGGAGCTACGCCAAGGTCAACCTGGGCCTCGAGGTCCTGGGGCTCCGCGACGACGGCTACCACGAGCTGCGGACTCTCTTCCAGACGATCGACCTCCACGACGACGTCGTCCTCCGGCCCCGCGTCCGGGGAGTCGTCGTCCGTTGCGACCACCCGCTCGTACCGGCCGACGCGACGAACCTCGCGGCGCGCGCCGCCGCCGCCCTCCGCACGTTCGGCGCGGTCGCGAGCGGGGTGGAGATCGACATCCGGAAGCGGATCCCGGTCGGAGGAGGTCTCGGCGGGGGCTCGAGCAACGCGGCCACCGTTCTCCTCGGCCTCGACCGGATGTGGGGGCTCGGCCTCGGTCCGGACGGGCTCCACCGCCTGGCCCGCCGGCTGGGGGCGGACGTGCCCTACTTCCTGCTCGGGGGCACCGCCCTCGGCCTGTCGCGGGGGGACGAGGTGTATCCACTGAGGCGGCAGATCCGCGCCCACGTCGTCCTCGTCGACCCCGGCATCCCGGTGTCCACGGCCCGCGTGTTCGCGCGCGTGGACGCCGCATTGACACCCCGGTTGAACAGTAATAGCATCTTTTGCTTTGTATCGAGGGAGTTGGAGGGACCGGGCGCATTCCGGTTCCTGGTGAACGACCTCGAGGAGGCGACCCTGGAGGAGGTGCCGGCCCTGCGCGAGCAGGCCCGGCGCATTCGGGCCGTTCTCCTGAGGGAGGGCGCGGGTCTCGCTGCCCTCTCCGGGAGCGGCGCGAGCTACTTCGGGCTGTTCGAAGGCGCGCGGAGGGCCGCGCGGGCGCGCGCGGCGCTCGCCGCGGAGGGCTTCCGGGCCCGGGCCGCAAGGACGCTCACCCTGGACGAGTACCGGGTGGCCTGGGGCCGGGGGCGGGTTCGCTGAAGGGGGCCGTCGAGGGTCGAGAGGAGCGGTCAACATGGAGATCACCGACGTCAAGGTCATCCCGGTGGACGACGAGAAGCTCAAGGCGTTCGTGTCGATCGTCTTCGACCACTGCTTCGTGGTGACGGACATCAAGGTCATCCACGGCCCGAAGGGGCTCTTCGTCTCCATGCCGAGCAAGAAGCGGAAGGACGGCACGTTCAAGGACATCGCCCACCCGCTCAACAACCAGATGCGCCAGTACCTCGAAGAGAAGGTCCTCGGGGTCTACAAGCAGCAGGTCTCCTCGAGCGCGCCCGCGGCAGAGGCCCACGCTCCGGGCGGCGAGGCCGCCCCAAAGGAGGGCTCCGAGGGGTAGCGATCCCGCACCGTTGGGGCGTGGCCAAGTGGTAAGGCGCGGGGCTTTGGACCCCGGACCGAAGGTTCGAATCCTTCCGCCCCAGCCACCCCACGGGGTCTCCGGAGCGTCGGGCTCATGCGGAGAGAGCTGAAGATCTTCACCGGCAGCGCGCACCCCGCGCTCGGGGAGTCGATCGGCCGGTACCTCGGGATGCCGGTCGGCCGCGCCCACCTCGCGCGCTTCAGCGACGGCGAGGTGTGGTTCCAGATCCACGACAACGTCCGCGGGGCCGACGTCTTCGTCGTCCAGCCCACCTGCGCGCCGGTCAACGAGAACCTGATGGAGCTGCTGCTCATGCTCGACGCCTTCAAGCGCTCGAGCGCCTCGCGGCTCACGGCGGTGCTGCCGTACTACGGCTACGGCCGGCAGGACCGGAAGGACAAGCCGAGGGTCCCGATCTCGGCCAAGCTCGTGGCCGACCTCCTCTCGACCGCCGGCACCGACCGCGTCCTCACCATGGACCTGCACGCCGCGCAGATCCAGGGCTTCTTCGACATCCCGGTCGACCACCTGTTCGCGGCCCCCGTCATCATCGAGCACGTGCAGGAGATGGCGCTCGAGGACCTCGTGGTCGTCTCCCCCGACGCGGGCGGCGTCGAGCGGGCCCGCGCCTACGCCAAGCGCCTCGACGCGAGGCTCGCCATCGTGGACAAGCGGCGCGACCAGCCCAACGTGGCCGAGGTGCACCACGTGATCGGCGACGTCGAGGGACGCACCGCCCTCATCGTGGACGACATCGTCGACACCGCGGGCACCCTGACCAAGGTCGCCGAGGCGATCAAGGTGGCGGGGGCGCGGGAGGTGCTCGCCTCCTGCTCGCACCCCGTCCTCTCCGGCCACGCCATCGAGCGGATCGAGAGGAGCCCGCTCTCCAAGCTCATCGTCACCGACTCCCTCCCCCTCTCCCCCGACAAGCTCGCGGGCGGGAAGATCGTGGTGCTCACGATCGCGGAGCTGCTCGCCCGCGCGATCAAGAACATCCACGAGGAGACCTCGGTGACCAGCCTCTTCGTCTAGAACTCATCCCCCTGGAGTCCTGAGAATGCCCGAATTCGTCGTGCCGGCGGAGAGCCGGTCGGAAGCCGGAAAGAACGAGAACCGGAGGCTGCGCAGCCGGGGGATGATCCCCGGCGTGCTGTACGGGACCGGGAAGAAGGCGGTGCCCGTCGCGGTGTCTCCGCGCGAGATCGGGGCGATCCTGAAGAGCGCCTCCGGCGAGAACACCCTCTTCGACCTCGACCTCGGCGGGACCCGGCGCAAGGTGATCCTCAAGGAGTTCCAGCGCGAGCCCCTCCGCGGGAAGCTGCTCCACGCCGACTTCTACGAGGTCGCCCTCGACAAGGCCCTGCAGGTCAAGGTCCACGTCGAGCTGGAGGGCGTGCCCGCCGGGGTCAAGCTCCAGGGCGGGATCGTCGACTTCGTCACGCGGGAGCTCGCCCTCGAGTGCCTCCCCGCCGACATCCCGGAGAAGATCACTGTCGACATCTCCCACCTCGAGCTGGGCAAGCACATGCGCGTCTCCGACCTCAAGCTCGGCGACAAGGTGAAGGTGCTGGACGAGCCCGAGCTCGTGATCGCGCACGTCGTGCTGCCGCGGGCCGAGGTCGTGGCCGAGGCGGCGCCCACCGAGGCGGCGCCGGCCGAGGCGACGGCGGCCGAGCCGGAGGTCATCCGGAAGGGCAAGGCCGAGAAGGAAGGCGAGGCCCCCGAGGCCAAGGCCGAGAAGCCGGAGAAGCCGGAGCGGGGCGGCCGGCCCGAGAGGCCCGACAAGAAGGAGAAGAAGTAACCTCCTGCGCCTCGTGGTCGGTCTCGGCAACCCCGGCGAGCGCTACCGCCGCACCCGCCACAACGCCGGCTTCATGGCCGTGGACGTGCTCGCGGCCCGGGCCCGGGCCGCGGGCCGTATCGAGGACGACGCCTGGGTGGCCGAGGCGACGCTCGCCGGGGAGGCCGCGCTCCTCGCGAAGCCCCTCGCGTTCATGAACGCGAGCGGCGGCCCTGTCGCCCGCCTGCTCGCCGCGCGCGCGGCCTCGCCCTCCGACCTCCTGGTCGTCGTCGACGACGTGGCGCTCGACCTCGGCACCGTCCGGGTGCGGGAGCGGGGGAGCCACGGCGGCCACAACGGCCTGCGCTCCGTCGTCGAGACGCTGGGGACGGAGGACTTCGCCCGGGTGCGGATCGGCATAAGGCGCGGAGAGCTGCCCGCGGACCTCGCGGAGTACGTCCTCGCCGACTTCCCGCCCGAGGAGGTCCTGGCCGTCCAGGAGGCGGTCGGACAGGCCGCCGACGCCGTCCTCTGCCTCCTCGAGGAGGGAGCGGCGGCGGCGATGAACCGCTTCAACGCGAAGAGGGAAATAGGCTAGACTAGTCGCTCGTGGCGGCCGGCTCGCCGGCCGCCGGCACGAGCCCTTGCTCCCGGTAGGGCCTCTCGGGCCCCAAAGGAGCTCGCCGCGATCGGCGCGGCGAACCACAAGGAGGATCAGTGAGCGACCGCATCTACGAGATTCTGTTCATCGCCGACCCCAACCTCGGGGAGCCGGAGGTGGACGCCCTCGCCGCCCAGGTGCAGGGCTTCGTCGAGAAGGACGGGGGCAAGCTCCAGAGGATGGAGAAGTGGGGCAAGAAGCGCCTCGCCTACGACGTGCGCCGGCACCGGGAGGGCTACTACGTGCTGCTCGTCGTCGAGGGCACGGGGCCGATGGTCAAGGAGGTCGAGCGTCGGCTGAAGGTCACGGACGGAGTCATCCGCTACCTGACCGTGCGCGTGGACGAGGAGCTCAGGAAGGCGGAGCGCCGGAAGGCGCAGCGCGCCCTCGCCGAGGAGAAGCGGCGGAGCCGGGCGGGGCACGCGCCGGCGCGTGACGCGGAGGTGCAGGCGTGAGCTCTCAGACGACGAACGGCGATTCGAGAGGCATCGGCCGTCCGTCCGGCCGATCGGGCGGCGGCGCGGGGTCGAAGGGCGGCGGCGGCAAGGACGCCGGCGGCAAGCGCTACTTCTTCCGGCGGCGGAAGGTCTGCAAGTTCTGCGCGGACAAGATCGACTACGTGGACTACAAGGACGTCAAGCTCATCTCGCAGTTCGTGCCCGAGCGGGGCAAGATCCTGCCCCGGCGGATGTTCGGAACCTGCGCGGAGCACCAGCGCAAGCTGACCGAGGCCGTAAACCGCGCGCGCCACCTCGCGCTCCTGCCGTACGCAGCGGACTGACGCGCTCCCGGGGCGGGCTCTCGAGGTGACGGACCGGGGGCCGGTGTCGGCGGGGACCGGGTTGGGAGCGGAGCCTCGCCTGGGCGGGCTCGTGGGAGCGGGCGCCCTCTCGGCGCTCCTCTTCGCTTGCGGGGGGCTCGTTCCCGCCCTCGCCCCGCTCGCGCTCGTCTCCCCGCTGCCCCTCGCCGCGCAGCGGCTGCGCGGCGGAGCGGCGAGCGCCTGGCTCGGTGCCGTCCTCGCCGCCGCCCTCGTCGCCGCGGCGAGCGCGCCCCCCGCGGCGGGCTTCTACCTCGTGGCCCTCGCGGTTCCCGGCCTCCTCCTCGGCGAGTCGCTGGCCCGGGGCCGCGGCCTCCTGCGAGGCTGCGGCTGGGCGTTCGGCACGCTGGTCACCGAGGTCGCGATCGGCCTCGTCCTCGCGCCGCGGACGATGGCGGAGAGCCTGCTCGCGCCGGTCGACCACCTGCGCTCGGAGGCCTTCCTCGCCGAGCTGCGGACGGGAGGCCTGCCCCCGGAGCGGATCGCGGAGTTCACCGAGCAGATGGGGTCGCTCCGCGACGCGCTCGCGGTCGTCTTCCCCGGCGCATGGGTCATCGGAGCGGCGGTGCTCGTGGCCGCGAACGCGGCCTTCTTCCGCCTCTACCTGCTTCGGCGGGACCCGGGCTGGCTCGAGGACGGGGAGTTCGAGCGCGTGCACTTCTCCCTCGCCCTGGTCGTGGTCTTCGTGCTGTCCGGGGCCGCCGTGGTCCTCCCCCTGGCGAGGCCGGCCGCCTACAACGTGCTCCTGGTGACGGCCTTCTTCTTCGCCCTCCAGGGGCTGGCGATCGTGGCCTTCTACGGCCGGCGGCTGGCCGGGCCGCCGCTCCTGCGGGCGGCGGTGGTCCTGCTGGTGCTGGTCAACCCCTGGGCTCCGCAGATCCTCGCCCTGCTGGGGCTGTTCGACAACTGGTTCGATTTCCGACGCTGGGCCGAGCTCCCGCCGGGCGAGGGGACCCGGCCCGGAGGGCAGGCGTGATCCAATACCGAGGAGAGTCATGGAGCTGATCCTGAGGGACGACGTCGACAAGGTGGGCCGACGGGGCGACGTCGTGAAGGTCAAGGACGGGTACGCCCGCAACTTCCTGCTGCCGCGCGGCCTCGGCATGCCGGTCACCGCCGCCAACAAGGCGATGATCGAGAAGGAGAAGAAGGCCCACGCGGCGCGCCTCGCCAAGGAGAAAGTCGAGTTCGAGACCCTCGCGGCCCGGATCGGCGGGCTCCGCTTCGTCGCCCCCCGCAAGGTGGGGGAGAGCGACCTCCTCTACGGCTCGGTCACCGCGGGGGACGTCGCCGACTTCCTCAAGGGGAAGGGCATCGAGATCGACAAGCGCAAGGTCCTCCTGGACGAGCCGATCAAGCACCTCGGCGAGCAGGAGGTGAAGATCAAGCTGCACCCCGAGGTGCTCGCCTCGCTGAAGCTGCTCGTCACGAAGGAGGGGTGACCTCGCGCCGGGCGGCGCGGGGGCGGCCCTGGCCCGTGGTCCTCGTCGGGGGTTCGGTCATGGAAGGCTCGCTCACTTCCAGCAGCTCCTCTTGCCGGCTCGGCCGTCGCTCCTGTAGGGTCCGGCCGTGAGCTCCGTCGCCCCTCCGCCGGAGAGGACCCTCCCCCACAACCCCGAGGCGGAGAGGACCGTCCTCGGCGCGATCCTCGTCGACAACCAGGCCTTCAACTCCGCGGCCGAGATCCTGAGCCGCGAGGACTTCTACCGCGACGCCCACCGCCGCATCTTCGACGCCATGGCCGCGCTCGCCGAGCGCAGCCAGCCGATCGACCTCGTCACCCTGAAGGACGAGCTCCTCCGCGAGTCCGCCCTCGAGGCGGCGGGCGGCGCCGCCTACCTGGCCGGCCTCGTCGACGGCGTGCCCCGCATGACGAGCGTCGAGCACTGGAGCCGGATCATCAAGGAGAAGGCGGTCGTCCGGAACCTCATCCACGCCGGCAACCGCATCGTCCACTCCTGCTACGAGGGCGAGGACGAGGCGGCGACGCTCCTCGACCAGGCCGAGAAGCAGATCTTCGACATCGCCGAGCGGCGGATCCGGGCCGGCTTCGTGAGCATGCGGGAGATCGTGAAGGAGAGCTTCCGCACGATCGACCAGCTCTCGCAGTCGAAGGACGTGGTGACCGGCCTCGCCACCGGCTTCGTGGACATCGACGAGATGACGAGCGGCCTCCAGAAGGGGGACCTCGTCATCGTGGCCGCCCGCCCGGCCATGGGGAAGACGTCCTTCTGCCTCAACGTGGCCCAGCACGTCGCCCTGCGGGTCGGGGAGACGGTGGGCCTCTTCTCGCTCGAGATGTCCAAGGAGCAGCTCGCGCTGCGCCTCCTCTGCGCCGACGCCCGCATCGACGCCCACCGCCTCCGCACCGGCAAGCTCAACGAGAAGGACTGGGCGCGGCTCGCCAAGGCCTATAGCGACCTCTCGCAGTCCCGGATCTTCATCGACGACTCGGCCGTCATCTCGCCCCTCGAGATGCGGGCGAAGTGCCGGCGGCTCAAGGCCGAGTTCGGCCTCGGCCTCGTGATCGTGGACTACCTCCAGCTCGTGACCGCGGCCGGCCGCGTCGAGAACCGCCAGCAGGAGATGTCGGCGATCAGCCGCTCGATGAAGGGCCTGGCCAAGGAGCTGACCTGCCCGGTGATCGCGCTCTCCCAGCTCTCGCGCGCCCCGGAGGCCCGGACCGACCGCCGGCCGCAGCTCTCCGACCTCCGGGAGTCCGGTGCTCTGGAGCAGGACGCGGACGTCGTGATGTTCATCTACCGGGAAGAGGAGTACAAGCCGACCGACGAGAACCGCGGGATCGCCGAGATCATCATCGGCAAGCAGAGGAACGGGCCCACCGGCAGCCGCAGGCTGGCGTTCATCAAGGAGTTCACGCGCTTCGAGAACCTGGAGTGGCATGCGCCCTCGGGATCGCCGGCCTAGCGCGATCCCGAGCGATCCTGCCCCTGAGGGATCGCCGGCGGAGCGCGATTCCGAAGGATCCATCCGTTTCAGAACCGTCGGTCCGTTTCAGCGTCAATGTCGGTCGCCGATCCATCGTCACCCGTCGCCGTTGCGGATCCTTCAGGACCGGGCAGACGGGGGTCCTTCAGGATGACGAAGCTCAAGACCGTCTTCGCCTGCCAGGCCTGCGGCTTCGAGAGCTCGAAGTGGCTCGGCCGGTGCCCCGACTGCGGCGAGTGGAACAGCCTCGCCGAGGAGCGGCAGGAGGTCGCCCCGCCGCCCGGCCGGGGCCGCCCCGACCAGCTCGTCCTCCCCGCCGGGGCGCCGAAGGCCTTCGACGCGATCGACTCCGGCGAGGAGCCGCGCGTCGGCTCGGGCATCGACGAGTTCGACCGCGTCCTCGGCGGCGGCGTCGTGCCCGGGTCTCTCGTCCTCATCGGCGGCGAGCCGGGCATCGGCAAGAGTACGCTGCTGCTGCAGGTCGCCCACCTCCTCGGCCGCACCCACGGCACCGTGCTCTACGTCTCGGGCGAGGAGTCCGAGCGCCAGGTCAAGCTCCGCGGGGAGAGGCTCGGCATCGCCGGCGGCGGGCTCTTCCTCGTCGCCGAGACCTCCCTCGAGCGGATCCTCGAGCAGGTCGAGGCGCTCCGGCCCAAGGCGCTCGTCGTGGACTCCGTCCAGACCGTCTTCTCGTCGCGCTTCCCGTCCGCCCCCGGGAGCATCAGCCAGGTGCGGGAGGTGGCGACGCAGCTCCTGTTCCTGGCCAAGGGGCGCGCGATCACGACCTTCCTGATCGGCCACGTGACGAAGGACGGCAGCATCGCCGGGCCCAAGTCCCTCGAGCACATCGTGGACACGGTCCTCTACTTCGAGGGCGAGAAAAGGCAGCACCACCGGATCGTGCGCGCGGTGAAGAACCGCTTCGGCGCCGTCTCGGAGCTCGGGGTCTTCGAGATGACGGGGGCCGGCCTGAAGCCGGTGGCGAACCCCTCGGCCCTCTTCCTCTCCGAGCGGCAGGCGGGCGCGCCGGGGTCGGCGGTCGTGTGCACGATCGAGGGCTCGAGGCCGGTGCTCGTCGAGGTCCAGGCCCTCGTCTCGCCGACCTCCTTCGGCACGCCGCGGCGCATGTCGATCGGGATCGACCCCAACCGCACGAGCCTGCTCCTGGCCGTTCTCGAGAAGCGGGTCGGCCTCGAGCTCCTGGGCGACGACGTCTTCGTGAGCGTGGCCGGCGGGCTCGAGGTGGACGAGCCGGCGGCCGACCTCGGCGTCGCCGCCGCCGTGGCGTCGTCGTTCCGCAACCGCCCGCTGCCCGCCCACACCGTGCTCTTCGGGGAAATCGGCCTGGGGGGCGAGGTGCGGGGAGCCGGCCAGGCGGCCCTGCGGGTCCGGGAGGCGGCCCAGATGGGCTTCACCCGCTGCATCCTGCCCGCGCGCAACGTCCCCGACGAGCCCCTCCCCGGGCTCCGCCTGATCGGCGTCCGCACGCTCGAGGAGGCG
Source organism: Vicinamibacteria bacterium (assembly GCA_035577965.1). GTDB lineage: Bacteria > Acidobacteriota > Vicinamibacteria > Fen-336 > Fen-336 > DATBSL01. The sequence goes on from DATJYX010000031.1 coordinate 46,516, forward strand.
CTCGAGCGGCTCTCCGACGGCGGCTGAGCGGCCTCGCGGCCCTTCGGTCCCGGTCCGACCGCCTCGGCCCCGGGGTCTTGCCCCGCCCGATCTCGGGCGTATGATTGCCCCACCACAGGTCGAAATCGATGAAGCCCTCCGCCTCATTCCTTCTCCTTATCGCGGGTTCAGCCCGAAAGGCCTCACCATGTGGCTCATCCTGTTCCGCACCCTGGTCTTCGTCGCGCTTGCGTGGGCGGGGTGGCGCTACAACCCCGTGCCCGGCCAGCCCCTGGCCGGCGCCGCTCTCGGGATAGCGGTCGGATTCGGCATCGTCCTCCTCGAGCTGCGGATCAGACGCGTCCCGCCCCACAACATGGTGGGAGCGCTCGTGGGGGGAGTGACCGGCCTCCTCGGCGCCAACCTCGTGTGGGGGGTGATCGCCGGCCTCGACCTCGTGGCCGAGCAATTCATCCACTCGGTCCTCATCGTGTTCCTCATCTACATCGGGATCGTGATCGGGACCCGGCGCGGGGAGTGGTTCGAGCCGGCCCGCATCATCGCCGCCTTCAAGGACGCGTCGCGCCTGCACCAGTACAAGGTCCTCGACACGTCCGTCGTCATCGACGGCCGCATCGCCGACGTCTGCGAGACCGGCTTCCTCGACGGGACCCTCGTCGTCCCCCAGTTCGTCCTGCGCGAGCTGCAGCAGGTGGCCGACTCCTCGGACTCGATGAAGAGGAACCGCGGCCGGCGGGGCCTCGACGTCCTGCAGCGCATCCAGAAGATGACGAACGTCCAGGTCCAGATCGTGGAGACGGACTTCCCGGAGGTGAGGGAGGTCGACATGAAGCTCATCGAGCTCGCGAAGCGCCTCTCGGGCAAGATCGTCACGAACGACTTCAACCTGAACAAGGTGGCCCAGCTCCGGGGCGTCGCCGTGCTCAACATCAACGAGCTCGCGAACGCGCTGAAGCCGGTGGTGCTCCCGGGCGAGGTCCTCCGGGTCTTCGTCCTGAAAGAGGGCAAGGAGCCCGGGCAGGGCGTCGCCTACCTCGACGACGGGACGATGGTGGTGGTGGACCAGGGCAAGCGCGCGATCAACCGGACGATCGAGGTCACGGTGACGAGCGTCCTCCAGACGACGGCGGGCAAGATGATCTTCTGCCGGTGGCCGGAGGCCGCGCCGGGGGAAGGCGACGGTCGCCGCGAGGGGCGGGAGAGGCGCGAGGGGCGCAACGGGCGCGACTGGCGAGGTGAGCCGAGGCGCGAGGCCGAGCGGCGGGACGCCGAGCGACCGGCCGCCGAGCCGCCCCGCGGCGACGGCGGCTCCGGGGCCGGCGCGCCCCCGGGGGGCGGCGGGCCCTCGGCCCGCGATTAGCAGGGTGCCTTGGGCCGGTCGCTCCTCTTCCTCCTCGTCCGTGCCCCGCTCGGCCTCCTGATCACCGCGGCCTGTTCGTCGGCCGCCTTCGTGGCCGCCCTCGTGGACCGCAGCGGAAAGACCACCCGCGCGATCGGCGGAGCCTGGAGCCGGCTCCTGCTGCGCCTCTTCCGGGTCCAGGTGGGCGTGAGCGGGCTCGCACACGTCCCCGCGGGGCCGGCCGTCTACGCCGCCAACCACGCGAGCGCCCTCGACATCCTCGTCCTCTTCGGCCACCTGCCGGTGGACTTCCGCATCGTCTACAAGAGGTCGCTCTCCCTGGTACCCCTTCTCGGCTGGTCGATCTGGCTCGGGGGCCACCTCCCGATCGACCGCAGCCATCCCTTCCGCGCGCGTCGGAGCCTCGAGGAGGCGGCACGGAGGATCCGCGCCGGCACGAGCGTCGTCGTGTTCCCCGAGGGCACGAGGAGCCCCGACGGCACCGTCCGGCGTTTCAAGCGGGGGAGCTTCAGCCTGGCGATCGAGGCCGGCGCGCCCGTCGTGCCGGTCTCCCTGATCGGCGTCAAGGCCGTGGTGCCGAGGGGGCTGTCGAGCGTCCGCGCGGGTCGGGTGCGCGTCGTCCTGCACTCGCCCGTGCCGGTCGAAGGACGCACGGCCGAGGACGCGGAGGCGCTCGCCGAGGAGGTCCGCACGGTCGTCGCGAGCGGCTGCGCCGAGGGGGAGGGAGCGATCACCCCCGCCGCCGGCTAGACGTCCGTCGTCGCCAACCGGACGAGCCCGGGATCCACCCGGCTGGGAGAGAACGATGCTGAAACGGTCGGACGCGAGGCGTGGACCGTGGCGTGCCGGGAGAGAGGCGCTGGCACCGGCCCTGAGGGGGGCGGTCGCGCTGGCGCTGGCCTCGGTCGCGGCGCCCGCGGCGGCCGGCGACCCGTCGCCCAAGCGCCTCGCGAAGGCCGTCGACGCGATCGCCTCCCAGCCCGCCTTTGCCACTGCCTTCTGGGGGATCGACGTGCGGAGCCTCGCCACCGGTCGGACGCTCTACGCCCGCAACGCGGACAAGGCCTTCCGTCCCGCCTCGAACATGAAGCTCGTCACGACCGCGGCCGCCCTCGACGCCTTCGGCGCGGACGGGCGCATCCGAACCACCGTCGAGACCGTGGGCCGGCTGGACGGCCTCGGCCGCCTCCTCGGCGACGTCTTCCTCGTGGGGCGCGGCGACCCGAACCTCTCGGCCCGCTTCTGGCCGGGACGCCCGGCGGCGGCGTTCGAGGAGATGGCCGGAGCCGTGGCGGCGGCGGGCGTCCGGCGGATCGAGGGCCGGGTGGTCGGCCACGAGGGGGCCTTCGTCGGGGAGCGGCGGGGCTCCGACTGGACGTGGGAGGACCTGGCCTGGGGCTACGGCGCCGAGGTGTCCGCGCTCTCGTTCGCGGACAACGAGGTCGAGGTGACGCTCGAGCCCGGGGAGCGGGCGGGTGACCCGGCGGTGCTGGACCTGACGCCCGACGCCGGCTGCGTGACGGTCCGGTCGACGGTCACCACGACGGAGGCGGTCGCGGCGCCGCCGCCTCCTGCGGATGGGGACGACGGGATCCGGCTCGAGCGCGAGCCCGGCTCGAACGAGGCCCTCCTGACCGGCCGGCTGCCCCTCGGCGGCCACTGGAAGGGCGGTCTCGCCGTGGCCGATCCGGCGCGCTGCGCCGCGGCGGCGTTCCGCGCCGCTCTCGAGGCGAAGGGCGTGCGGGTGGTGGGCGGCCTCGCGACGTCGCGGCAGCCGCTCCCCGTGGGCGCCCGCGTCCTGGCCGCGCACGAGTCTCCCCCGATGGCGGAGATGGTCCGCGTCGTCAACAAGGAGAGCCAGAACCTGCACGCGGAGATGCTGCTCCGGCTCGTGGGCCTGAAGGCGAAGGGCGAGGGCAGCGCGGCGAAGGGGAGAGAGGCGGTCGCCGATCTCGCGCGGCGCCTCGGCGTGCCCGACGAGGGCTGGGAGCTCGCCGACGGGTCCGGCCTCGCGCGGAGCGACCTCCTCACGCCCGCGGGCCTCGTGGCCCTCCTCGTGGCCATGGACCGGCACCCGTACGCCGTCGCGTTCCGCGACTCCCTGCCCGTCGCCGGCGTCGACGGCACGCTCGAGACGCGGATGCGGGGCACGCCGGCCGAGCGGCGGGTCGCCGCGAAGACCGGCACCCTGCGCCTCGCGAACGCCCTCGCCGGCTACGTCACCACGGAGCGGGGGGAGCGGCTGGCCTTCGCGGTCCTGGTGAACAACCATGCCGGGAAGGCGAGGGAGGCCGTGGCCGCGATCGACGCGATCGCCGCCGCCCTGGCCGTCGCGCGCTGAGGCCGCACCCGGCCGGCGGCCGGGTCTCCGCCCGTCTCGCCCCTGTCACCCGATTGACAGGCCTCCTCGCCCTGCTCCAAGCTGCGCTCGTTCGGGCGCGGGCACCGCTCGCGTCGCTGGAGGGCCTTCATGCGCAACGCGCTCGCCGTCGCGGCCGGTGTTCTCCTGCTCGTCCCGCGCGCGGCCGCGGCCGACGTCCCCGAGGCCGGGAGGATCGTCCTCGACGTCCTGGTCAAGGACAAGAAGGACGTTGCGGTGCCCGACCTCAAGCCCGCGGAGGTCGAGGTCTCGGAGAGCGGCAGCAAGAGGCCGGTCGAGTCCGTCCGCTTCGTGAAGGGCGGCGAGGCCCCGGAGGGGGCGCCGAGCCCGGGCAGCCTCGTCTCCCTCGTCTTCGGCGGCCTGGACGCGAACCAGCAGAAGCGCGCCCGCCAGGCGGTGGAGGAGCTGCTGAAGCACGACCTCGGGGCGGGCACGGAGATCGCCGTCTTTCGCATCGGCCTCCAGCTCTGGACCGTGCAGCCCTTCACGAGCGACCTGGGCCTCGTGCGGCAGGCCGTGGCCAAGGCGGCGAGCGACATGGACCAGGCGCTCGGGGAGCCCGACGCCGCCGCCCGCAAGCAGGTCGCGGAGACTCTCGGACAGCTCGCCACCGGCAAGGCCAAGGACCCCGCCGCGGTGTCGCGCGCCGAGGTGCTGGGCCGGATCGTCCGCCAGGGAGACCGGCTGCTGCGGCAGCAGCAGGAGGGGTCGGCGCTCTACCTCCTGATGGCGGTGGCGAAGGGGCAGGCGACCGCCCCCGGGCGAAAGGCCGTCCTCTACTTCACGGGCGGCCTGTCGGTCTCCAGCCTCCTGGGCGACTTCTTCAAGTCCACGATCAGCGAGGCGAACCGCGCCCACGTGGCCTTCTACGGGATCGACGCGAGCGGGCTCGCCATGGACAGCGAGGCCCACGCGGCCCGCGACGCCGTGGACGAGGTGCGCAAGGACAGCATGAACGCCAACCCGCTCGCGGGCGGGGGGACGACCCGCGACAAGGCGCAGCTCGGCGAGCGGATGGAGGCGAGCGCCCGCGCGAACTGGAAGCAGCCGCTCAAGGAGCTGAGCGAGAGCACCGGCGGCTTCGCCGTCCTCGACGTGAACGACTACCGCAAGCCGATGGAGCGCCTGGCCGGGGACCTCTCCGGCTTCTACGAGATCACCTACACGCCGGGGAGCGCGTCGTGGGACGGCGCCTTCCGCAGCACCGAGGTCAGGGTGAGCCGCGGAGGGACGAAGGTGCAGCAAGGCAACGGCTACATCGCCACCCCGCCCGACGAGGCGGGTCCCATCCTCGCGTACGAGATGCCCCTCCTCGACGCCCTGAAGGCGGCCGAGCCGAGGAAGGACTTCAAGATCGCGGCCGGCACGTTCGCGTTCGCCACGGCGGCCGAAGGCCGCGAGGTCACGCTCGTCGCGGAGCTGCCGATCTCGAGCTTCAAGGTGACGACCGACCCGAAAGCGAAGCTCTACAGGCTCCACTTCGCCCTCCTCGCGCTCGTGAAGGACGAGGAGGGGAAGACGGCCGAGCGGGTCAGCCAGGACTACCCGTTCGAGGGACCGCTGGACAAGCTGCCCCAGCTCCAGCAGGGCAACGTCGTCTTCAAGCGCAAGCTCGTGGTGCCCCCGGGCCGCTACACGCTGGAGCTCGTGGCCCAGGACCGGGAGAGCGCGGCGACGAGCGTCTACCGCGCCCCGCTCGCGGTCGCGGCTGCCCAGGGGCTCGCGGTGAGCAGCGTCGTCGTGGTGCGGCGGATGGAGCCGGCCCCGCCGCTGCCGGCGGGCGCGCCCGAGGACCCGCTGCGCGGCGAGGCGATGCGCATCGTCCCCAGCCTCGACGACCCGATCTCGAAGGCCACCACGGCGAGGCTCCCCGTGTACGTGGTCGTGTACCCGCTCGCCGGCGCCGGCGCGCCGCAGATGACGCTCGAGTTCTCCGCCGACGGCCGGGCCGAGGGCCGCAACACGGTGGTGCTGCCGGCTCCCGATGCCGACGGGCGCATCCGCTTCCTCGCTCCGATCCCGATCGACCGGTACGGGCCCGGTCGCCACGAGCTGAAGGTCACCGTCCGACAGGGCGCCTCCCAGGCGGAAGAGAGGGTCGCCTTCACGCTCCAGCCGTAGCATAGAGCCTACGCGAGCGGCATCGCCCGCAACTGCCCAGAAGCCCCTGGAGCTCCTCTCCAACAGCTTGGAGCGAAATCGGTTTCGCACCGTCGCCTGCCGGTCTTTAGTTCATACCGGACAAATGTTTACGAGCCTCCAACGACATGGACGAATGGTACGTGCTATTGGTCCCGTCCGTGCGGCGTGAGTTCTATGGCCCACATCGTCGTTTTTTCTTGACAGGTCTTTACCTGCCTTTCAAACTGCACGACCAGCGGCCGTGGGAACCGGGCTTCACGGGCCCACGGCTGAGGTGAGCGAACGGCATCCGGCTCCCTCGAACTTACTGGAGGCAGGGTAACAATGAGGTTCAACCCATTCCGGGGAATGGCGACAGCCGTGGCCCTCGTCGCCGTTCCTCTCCTGGCGGTGCTCCTGGCGCTGCCGGACACGACGTACGCACAGAGCATCACGGGTAGCCTGAGCGGCAGCGTCGTCGACGAGTCGGGGGGCGTCATCCCCGGCGCCGACGTCACCGTCACCAACGAGGCGTCGAAGGGCGTCCGCCGTTCGGTCACGAACTCGGACGGGTTCTTCGCCTTCGCGTCGCTGCCCGCGGCCACCTACAGCGTCCAGGTCTCGATCGCCGGCTTCAACACGTACCAGGTCACCGGCATCGAGCTCCGATCGGGCGACTCGCGGTCGCTGCGCCAGATCGCCCTCAAGGTCGCGACCGTGGCCGAGACCGTCTCGGTCAGCGCGGAGGTGGCTCTCACCCCGCTCAACTCCGGCGAGAAGAGCGCCACGCTCTCGGCCGAGCAGATCGAGAACATCCCGATCGTCGGCACGAGCGCCGCCGAAGTTCTGCGGCTGCTGCCCGGCATGTCCCCCGCCACGAACGGCACCACGAACCGGCCGAACTTCACGGGCGAGGTCTACGGCATCAACGGCAACGGCGAGTACCAGGGCGGCGGCGGGAACAACCAGAGCGCCGTCGGCAACTACGCCGCCAACGGCAACCGCACCTGGGCCCTCGACATCACGATCGACGGCGCGCCGGGCGCCGACCCCGGCTGCAACTGCGCGACCTCCGTCAACCCCAACACCGAGATGGTGCAGGAGTTCAAGGTCCTGCAGTCGAACTTCTCGGCCGAGCACGCCAAGGGCCCGGTGGCCATGAGCGTCATCAGCAAGGCGGGCGGCCGCGAGTTCCACGGCTCGGTCTTCGGCTATTTCCGCGACTACCACCTGAACTCGAACGAGTGGTACGCGAACAAGGTCGGGCAGGACCGGGTCAAGAACAAGTTCACCTACCCGGGCTTCACGGTCAGCGGCCCGCTCCTCATCCCGGGCACCGACTTCAACAAGAACCGCGACAAGGTCTTCTTCTTCGCCGGCTTCGAGTACTTCGGCCAGAGGCTCGACACGGGCTACGTCAAGTCGTGGGTTCCCACGGCGGCGATGCGCAACGGCGACTTCACGAACCCCGGCGCAGTGGGCAGCGGCAGCTTCGTCAACACGCCGATCAACCTCCCCGGCGGCATCGTGCCGGCGAGCCAGATGGATCCGGGCGGCAAGGCCCTGATGGCCCTGTACCCGAACCCGAACGCCGACCCCGCGGTGACGGGCGGCTACAACTACATCAACAACCTGCTCGTCGACCAGAACGGGTGGCAGGGCCTCGCCCGCATCGACTGGAACATCTCCGACAACACGAAGATGTTCCTGCGCTACAACATCCAGCGCGAGGTGCAGCCCTTCGTGATCGGCCTGTGGTGGCGCAACGGCTCGTACCAGCTGCCCTACCCCTCCTCGATCAGCGGCAAGAACCGCTCGGACTCGGTCTCGGCGAGCCTCACTCACGTGTTCGACCCGACGCTCACCAACGAGACGATCTTCGCCGTCACCTACATCAACTTCCCCAACCAGTGGGATAACAAGCAGGCGATCTCGCGAGCCGCTCTCGGCTACCCGTACCAGGGCGTCTACGGCGAGAGCAACGACCAGATCCCGTCCGTCGACGCCGGCGGCTGGGGGGCCAACGGGCCGCTCATCTTCAACCCCGGCGGCTTCGACCCGATCCTGTTCGCGAAGAAGTGGCAGATCTCGGCCCAGGACAACCTCACCAAGGTCTGGGGCCTGCACACGGTCAAGATGGGCGCCTACTTCGAACACGTCACGAACGCCCAGCCCAACAACGCGAACTCGAACGCCTACCTCGCGCTCGCGACCTGGGAGGGCGGGAGCACCGGCAACACGTTCGCCGACCTCCTGAGAGGCGGCCCGCTGGACTACAGCGAGAGCTCGAAGAACCTCGTCAACGACATGCACTACAACCTCCTGGAGGGCTACATCCAGGATTCGTGGAAGGTCAAGCCCCGCCTGACCCTCGACCTCGGCGTGAGACTTTCGTACTTCGGCCCCTGGACGGACAACGCGGGGATCGGGATGGCCGCCTGGGACGCGACGAAGTACGGAAGCGGCACCGGCAGCTACCCGGGCATCGTGTGGAACAAGATCGACTCCAACGTCCCGCTCTCCGGCGTGGACGGCAGCTGGTTCTACGCGACCCCGCGCTTCGGCTTCGCGTGGGACCTCCGGGGCACCGGCGAGACCGTGGTGCGAGGCGGGGTCGGCATGTACCGCTACCACGAGCCGCAGTCGATCTACTCCAGCCTGCTTTCGGTCGGCCAGGGCCAGCGCAGCTACAGCCAGAGCGACACGTACATCAGGAACGTCGAGGGGCTCGGCGGCGGAGCCCTGCCCGGGGCGTCCAACACGATCGACATCAACGACAACAAGATGCCCCTGTCCTACACCTGGAGCCTGACCCTGAACCAGAAGCTGCCCTGGTCGATGAACGTCGAGCTCGGCTACGTCGGCAACAAGAACGACAACCTGCTCAACAACGGCATCGCCAACTACAACGCGGTGCCCCTCGGCGCGATGCTGAGCAATCCCAGCGGCAACCAGCAGCTCTACCGGCCGCTGCAGGCCTACGGCGACCTCAACGTCTACCAGCACGACGCCTACTCCAACTACCACTCGCTGCAGGCACTCCTGAGCCGCCAGCGGGGGAGCTTCAACTACACGCTGAGCTACACGTTCTCGAAGTCGCTCGGCATCCGCACCAGCGAGGTCGGCAACTCCTGGGGCTCGGAGTACATCGTGCCCCTGCGGAGCTACTACTACGGTGTGAGCGGACAAGATCGCACCCACGTGGCGAGCGCCTCGTTCTCGTGGCTGCTGAAGGAGTTCAAGGGCGACCCCGTCCTCAACGCGTTCCTCGGCGGCTGGCAGATCGCCGGTGTGGCCACCTACGTGAGCGGCGCACCTCTCCAGCTGTCGAACGGCGTGAACTTCAACATCCAGGGCACGAACGCACAGGGCGTGACGATCAACCCGGTCAACATCACAGGGTCGCCGCAGATGGCGGCCTTCCCGGTGCTGACCTGCGACCCCACCAAGAACGTTCCGAGCGGCTACATGATCAACCCGAGCTGCTTCGCGGCCCCGTCCGTGGGCCAGAACGGCAACTACGTCATGCCGTACATGAAGGGCAACGCCTACCAGAACCTCGACATGTCGCTCTTCAAGAACTTCTCGGTCGGGAGCAAGGGGCAGAAGGTCCAGCTCCGCATCTCGGGCTACAACGTGCTCAACCACCCGATCTGGTACCCCGACCAGTCGGCCAACCTGACGCTGAACTACACGAACGGCGTGCAGACGAACGCCAACTTCGGGAAGATCAACGAGGACAACAAGTTCGGCCGGCGCATCGTTCAGCTCGCGCTGCGGTTCACGTTCTAGGGACGGCTCGAACCGATTCGAAGACGGCGGGCGTCGCCTCCGGGCGGCGCCCGCCGTCGTGCTTTTGAGCGGGCCTCCCGGGCGGCGGCCGGATCCTCCGGGTTGGTCGGACCCTATAATCGGTGAGGATGCTCCCGTGACCACCGGCCCGACTTTCGTCCTCGTCGTGGCCCTCCTTCCGGCTGCCGCCGGCGCAGCCCAGGGCGGGAGCCCTCCGGGAGCCAGTTCGGCGCCGTCCTCGGCCGCTCCCGCGCGTGAGACGCCCTCGGTCTCGTTCGAGGAGGCGTCGCGGCGAGCGGCCGCCGCCCGGGACACCGGCGATCCCGCGGAAGCCGTCCGCTGGTATCGGGAGGGCGTCCGTCTGCGGCCGGACTGGGACGAGGGCTGGTGGTACATCGGCGCGCTGTCGTACGAGCGGCACGACAGCTCGCAGGCGGCCCGGGCGTTCGGGCGCTTCGTCGCGCTCAAGCCCGATTCCGGCCCCGGGTGGGCGCTGCGCGGCCTGGTGGAGTTCGACCGCCGGCACTACGACCTGTCGATGCGGTACCTGGCGCACGGCCTCTCGCTCGGCTCCGTCGGCAACGCCGAGATCCGCGACGTCGTCTACTACGACATGGCGGTCCTTCGCCTGCGAGCGGGGCAGTTCCCCCTCGCGTCGGAGCCGCTCGCGGCCCTCGCTCGCGCGAAGACCGAGACGCCCGCCCTGGTGACCGCCTGCGGGCTGTTCGTCCTGGGCATGGCGATGCTGCCGGAGGACGTGCCGGCCGAGAAGCAGGAGCTCGTCCAGGCCGCGGGACGCGCCGGGTTCTCGGCGCTGGGCCTGAAGCGGGAAGCGCGGCCGCGCTTCGAGGAGCTTCTGGCCCGCTACCCGGACACCCCGAACCTGCACTACGGCTACGGAAGCTACCTCCTCCAGCTGGGAGCGGACTACGCCGCTCCCGCCCTCGACGCCTTCCGGAAGGAGATCGAGGTCGACCCCAAGGCCGTCTACCCGAGGCTCGAGATCGCTTTCGAGCTCATGAAGCAGGGCGAGCACGCCGCGGCCCTGCCCTACGCCGAGGAGGCGACGCGCCTCGCTCCCGGCCTCTTCGCCGCCCACCATGCGCTCGGGCGGGCGCTCCTCGAGACGGGCCAGGTCCCGCGCGGCGTGAGCGAGCTGGAGCGGGCGGTGCGGCTCGCCCCGGAGAGCCCCGACATGCGCGCCGCCCTCGCCCGCGCGTACGTGATGGCGGGGCGGCGCGAGGACGCGGAGAAGGAACGCGACGCGTATCGGCGCTTGCAGGTCGCGCGGGAGAAGGACCGGCTGCCCGGGTTCGCCCGGGAGGACACGATCCCGGAGGAGGCGAAGAAGCCATGAGGGGACCATCGCCGCCTTTCTCCTTCGTCCTCGCCCTGCTCGTCGCCGGGTCGGCCCGGTCGGCTTCGGCCCAGGAGCCGCCCTCCGAGCTGCGGCGGGAGGTCTTCCGGGTCCAGACCGAGGTGGTGCTCCTCGACGTGGTCGTGCGCGACAAGAAGGGCCGTACGGTGCGGGACCTCGCGCCGGGCGAGGTCGAGGTCTACGAGGACGGCGTCAAGCAGGAGGTCGGCAACTTCCGCTTCCTGGACTCGCAGGCGATCGGGGAGGCCATGGATGATGCCGGCTCGGCGGCCGGCGCGACCGCCCCCGCGGAGAAGCCCCGGCCCGGCGAGAGCCGCCACCTCAATCTCGTCAGCCTGCTCTTCGACCAGCTCGGGCCGGACGGGCGCAACATCGCCCGCCGGGCCGCGCTCTCGTTCCTGGAGCTCGAGGACCGGCCGGACGTGTACGTCTCGGTCTTCCAGATCGGGGAGAGCCTCCGCCTGCTGCAGCAGTTCACGACCGACCGGGAGGCGGTCCGGCATGCCGTCCTCCAGGCGACCGGCCAGATCGACACCCAGTACACCGCGGCCACCGAGCGCCTCGCCGAGGCGGTGGGCCGGGCGAACGCCCTCCAGGACCAGCTGGACGCGAGCACCGGCACCGGAGCGGGAGTGGCCGCGGCCGGAGTGGCCGGGTCGGTGGCCAGCGCCCAGCTCGGCCAGCAGGTGGCCATGGCCAACATGGCCGTGAACGCCCTGCGCCTCACCGACACCCTGCAGCGCGAGCAGCAGGGCCACTCCTCGCTCTTCGCGATCCTCGCCCTGGCCAGGCAGCAGCAGGCTCTCGCCGGCCGCAAGACGATCCTCTTCTTCTCCCAGGGCATCCAGGCCCCCCCCACTCTCGAGCACGTGCTCCTCGCCGCGATCAGCGAGGCCAACCGCGCCAACGTCAGCGTCTACGCGGTCGACGCCCGCGGCCTGAGCACCGCCTCCGACACTGCCGCCGCCCGCGAGACGCTGCGGGAGGCGGTGGAGACGAGCATGCGGCAGCAGATGTCCCGCGGCGTCCGCCTCGTCACGCGGGAGGAGATGCAGATCGCGGACACCGCCGAGGCCGCCCTGCGCATGGACGCGGTGGGCACCCTGGGCCAGCTCGCCGAGAGCACCGGCGGCGTCCTCATCTCGCACTCGAACGACGTCCGGGCGGGGATCGTGCGGGCGGTGGGAGACCTGCGCGGCTACTACGAGGTGTCCTACTCGCCCTCGAACCGCGAGTTCGACGGCCGCTTCCGAAAGATCGAGCTCAAGGTGACCCGGCCCGGGACGAGCGTCCAGACGCGGAGCGGCTACTTCGCCATGCCCCCCGGCGAGGGCACGGCCAGCTTCTCGTACGAGGTGCAGCTCCTGAAGGCCATGCGCGCGGCCGAGCCCCCCCACGACCTGCCCCTGCGGCAGCGCGCCTTCCGCTTCGGGCGCGAGGCGGGAGGGCAGAGGTACACCGTCGTCCTCGAGCTGCCCCTCGAAGGCATCCGGTTCGAGAAGGACCAGGACCCGTCGTTCGAACGGGCGCACTTCTCCTTCATGGGCGTTCTGCGCAGCTCGTGGGGCGCAGTGGCCGAGAAGTTCAGCCAGGACTCGCCCTTGTGGTTGCCACGCAGCCGGCACGGGGAGCTCAAGCAGGGCAACGCGGTCTTCATGCGCTCGTTCACCCTGCCCGCGGGCCGCTACCGCCTGGAAACGGCAGCGGTGGACCAGCAGACCGGCCGCACCGCGGTCGAGCTCTCGCGGCTCAGCGTGCCCGCGCGGAGCCTACCGGTGGGCCTGAGCAGCCTGGCGGTCGTGAAGCGGACGGAGCAGGTGCCCAAGGGAGCGCTGGCTTCCGACGACCCGTTCCGGGCCGGGGGAGTGCGCATCGTGCCGTGGGTCGGCGAGGCCGAGCTTCCGCCCGGTGCGCCCCTCGGCCTCTTCTTCGTGGCCTACGTGCCCGCGGGCTCCACCGACGCCCCGGAGATCACCCTCGAGTTCCGGCACGACGGCCGGGTGGTGGGACGTTCGGATCCGACGCTTCCCCCGCCGGACGCCGAAGGGCGGATCCCCTACGTGGCGAGCGTGCCCGCGGCGCAGTTCCCGCCCGGGCGCTACGAGGTGAACGCCGAGCTCCGGAGCGGGCCGAACCGGGCCTGGGAGCGCTGCTCGTTCCGCGTGGTCGCGCCCAGCTCGCCGGCGCCGGCTGGGTCCCCGTCGTCTTGATCGGAGCCCGGCCGGGACATAACCTGGGAGGCGCATGATCCGCTCCGCCCGGATGCTCTCCTCCCGCAGCGTGCTCCTCGCCCTCGGCCTCGCCCTCGCCTTCAGCGTCGTCCCCGCGACGTCTCTGCCGATCCAGGCTCCGCCACCGGCCGCCCCGGCCACGGCGCGCCCCCCCGCCCAGGCCCCGGCGGCAACCTCCGGCCAGCCGACCTTCCCCGCCCAGGTCGAGCTGGTCACGGTCGACGTGGCGGTGCTGGACCGCAAGGGCCAGCCCGTCGCCGGCCTCACCCGGGACGACTTCCAGGTCAGCGAGAACGGGACGCCCCAGGGCCTGACCAGCTTCGAGGCGGTCTCCGTGCCCGCGCCGGTGCCGACCACGGAGACCGCCCCTCCGCGCACCGTCGTCTCGACGAACGAGGGCGCGGCCGCGCGGCGCGGCCGGACGTTCGTTGTCGTCTTCGACGACATCCACCTCTCCCCGCTGCAGGCGCAGCGCGCCCGCGGCGCGGTGGCCGCCTTCCTCAAGGACGGCGTGGGCGAGGGTGACGTGGTCACCCTGGTGGCGAGCGGCGGCACCGCCTGGTGGACGGAGCGCATGCCCGAAGGGCACGACGCCCTGGTGGCCATCCTGAAGCGGCTCGACGGCCGCTACGTCCCCGACCCCTCGCCCGACCGCATCACGGAGTTCGAGGCGATGCGGATCGAGGAGTACCAGGACGAGCAGATGGCCTGGCAGGTGCAGCGTCGCTTCGACTCCTACGGGGCGGTGGGCCAGCAGAAGGACTCCCGTGGGGTACGGCCGGCCGACGCCGTCACCTCCACCCCGGGCGAGATCCCGGAGGTCGTCCGCATGCGGGCCCGCGAGGTGCACGAGCTCGCACGGTCGCGGGACAAGATCACCCTCGAGGTGGTCGCGCGGGCCATGGCGTCGCTCTCCGACATCAAGGGCCGCAAGGCGCTGATCCTCGTCTCCCAGGGCTTCGTCTACGACATCCAGCTCTCCGCCATGAAGGACGCGGTCGTCGCCTCCCGCCGCTACAACGTCCCCGTCTACTTCATCGACACCCGCGGCCTGCAGGCGATGCCGGAGGCCTTCACCGCCGCGTTCGGCCGCCCGATCGAGGTCCAGGACGTGGTCGCGGTCCTCGCCGACCTGAGCCGCGACGCCGAGGGCACGGAGGCCCTGGCCCTCGACACCGGCGGCTTCGTGGTCAAGAACTCGAACGACCTCTCGGGAGGCATCACCCGGGTCTCGAACGAGTCCCGTGTCTACTACCTGCTCGGCTACAACCCCACGGACCTGCGGCGCGACGGCAAGTTCCGGAAGATCGACGTGAAGCTCCGCCCGGAGAGGGCGAAGGGGCTCACGGTGCGCGCGCGGCGCGGCTACTTCGCCCCCCTCGAGGGCGAGCTGGCCCGCAAGGAGGAGCGGGACCCCGTCATCGGCCACGCCCTCGACTCGCCCTTCGACATCCCGGACATCCCCTTGCGTGCCTCGACGTTCGTGTTCGACGAGGTGAGCCTCAACCAGATGAGCGTCCAGCTCGCGGTCGAGATCGACGTCCACGGCCTCGAGTTCCTGAAGGACGCCGACCGATCGAACGACTCGCTCGCCTTCCTCGTCGAGGCCCAGCACCGGGAGACGGGCGAGTACTACCGCTACGACCAGAAGATCGAGATGTCGCTCCTGCCCGAGACACGGCGGAAGCTGGAGCGGGGCTGGTACCCCGTGTCCCGCGAGTTCACACTGCCTCCGGGGACCTACCAGGCGAAGATCGTCGTGCGCGACCTCAACTCGAGCCGGGTGGGCTCGCTCGTCCACGAGTTCGTGGTCCCCGCCGCGGGCGAGCTGCGGGTCTCGACGCCGGTCCTCAGCGACGCGGTCGAGACGGGGCCCGACGGCACGAGGCGGCCCGTGCTCCAGGTCCGGCGCTCGTTCCCGCCCGACTCCATCCTGTGGTGTCAGTTCGGCGTCTACGGCGCGGCGCGTGACGAGAAGGGATCGCTCATGCCCCGGGTCACGGCCAGCTACGTCATCCGCCAGCTCGGCGGTCTCGTGTTCAAGAGGAGCGAGCCGACGCCGATCAACCCGACCTCGGTCGGCGCCCTCCTGCGCCTCTCCGGCATCTCCCTCCGGGGCGCACCCCCCGGCGACTACGAGATCGTGCTCACCGTCCGGGACGAGCTCTCGGGCCGGATGGTCGAGATGCGGGAGCCCTTCGCGGTGAGGCCCGGTTAGGGCGCTTCAGTCCGCGGCGACGGTGAAGAAGGCCCGCTCGCGGACGACGGCGTCGCCCCGGCGCACGATCGCCGCCACCTCGTACCGGCCGGGGGCGAGGCTCTGGGTGGGGACGCTCGCCACGTAGGGGATCCGCCCGGAGGCGTCCGCGGGCGGCAGCTCGGCCGACGAGCGGCCCACCACCGCGCCGTCGCGCGAGAACTCGAGCGTGAGCCCTGGCCTCGAGGTGGAGCCGGGGCCCGAGTAGGCGACCAGGAAGAGGGACACGGTCTCGCCGGGCTTGAACGAAGGCTCGGCCACGTAGGGCACGACGCGGCTTCCGCCGTGGCGCAAGGGGTCCCCCGACTCGAGGCTGCCTTCGACGACCGGCTCCGTCCGCTTCACGAGGGCGAGGCTCGACAGGCCGAGGTCCGGCCTCGGAGGCGGCACGACGAGGACGCTCTTGCGGACGGCGGCCCGCCTCCCGTTCTGGTCGCGAACCACGATCTCGACGCCGTAGCGGCCGGGGGGCACGGTGAAGCTGCGGGTGAAGACGGCGTTGCCCTGCTTGAGGGCCGCGAGGTCCTTCTCGGGCACCTCGATCGGCGAGTCCTGGCTGAAGTGCTCGCGCACCACGCCCTTCGAGTCGCGCACGACGGCGAGGATCGAGAAGTGGGCCCGGCGGGTGCCGCCCTTGCCCTCGACGGCCAGGCCCTCGAACGGGATCTCCGCCACCAGGGTGTGCCGGACCTCACCCCTCTCCGGCCCGAAGCGGTACGCGGTCGCGCGCACCTCGAAGTCGCGAGGGGGCGGGCTCGCCTTCAGGGTGTCGAGGAGGGGCAGCTCCCACGGGAAGTCCACCGAGCCCTCGCCCGGGGGCAAGGCGAAGTAGCCCTCGCGGGTCAGGACGCTGACCCCGGGCCGCTTCACCCTGACGCTGATCCGGCGGAAGGCGCCGTCGAACGCGGCGAGGTGCGGGTCGTAGACGATCTCGTAGTAGCCGGCCATGTCGGCCATCGCCCGGTCGAGCCCGGCCCCGACGTCGTTGCTGTTGGCGATGAGGCGTCCGCCCGTGCTCTCGGAGAGGGCGCCGAGCATGCCCTGGACGTTCAGGTTGATCGCGTCTTCCGCCACCTCGCCCGCGAGCACGTCCTCGCGCGTCACCGCGTGCCCGCCGCCGCGCGACTGGACCTGGCGGCGCACGTTCTCGGCCGACTTGCGGAGGTCCGTCCGGGCCCGGTCGTTGTCCGAGGTGGTGAGGAGCCCCCGCGCGTCGACCGAGTAGATGCTCAGGTTGGCGCGGTTCGCCTCGCTCACCACGGAGCGGTAGAGGGGCTCGAGCTGGTTCGGGACCTGCAGGCCCTCGGAGAAGTAGACGATGGCCTTGCGTCCGGCGAGCCGCTGCTGCTGGCGGGCGAGAGCGAAGAGGCCGAAGAGCGAGCTGTTGCCGCGCTGGCTGCGCTCGATCGACTCCGCCATCTCCACCGCCCGGAGCTCGACGTTCGCGAAGTTGGCCTCGACCGCGGCCTGGCCCGCGGCCTGGCCGGCCGCGGCGCCGCCACCGGCCGAAGCGGCGTCGCTCGCGGCCTGGGCCTTGTCGTCGGCCTGGCTCGCGGCGTCGGCTGCCCGGTCCATCTGGCCGGCGGTGGGCATGGGACCCCCGGGCGCGAGCAGGCTGCAGGCGCGGTCCACCGCCCGGGCCACGGCGTCCCGATCCTTCGTGAACTGCTGCAGGAGGTGCAGCCGATAGCCGATGGCGAAGACCGAGAAGAGGACGTCGGGCCGGTCCGCGGCCTTCAGCAGCTCGAGGGCCGCGTGACGGGCGAAGGGCCGGCCCTGCTCGTCCAGGGAGTCGAAGACGAGCGTGACGAGGGTCGGGTTGGGCGAGACGACCGGCGCCGGCGGCGCCGGCCCGGCCGCTGGTCCCGCCGCGGCGGGGACGGGCGCGCTCTCGACGAACCGGAAGCCGGTGATCGCCTTCGGGGCGCCCTCCTCGAGGACCTCGAAGTCCTCGGCCCGCAGGTCCCGCACCGTGCGGCCCTTCTTGTCGTGCGCCACGACGTCGAGGACGACCGCCTGGGTGAGGGCGCCGAAGACGGGAGCGGGGGCCGTCTTCGGCGGAGGCCCTTCCTGGGCCGAGGCGAAAGCCACACCCGCGAGCAGGCCGGCGGCGACGACCGACGCTCGCGGGCGCGCGACCAAAGGCCCTCCCTCCCGCCTACTTCTTCTGCAGGGCGGCGAGGAGGGACTTCGCGACCCCGATCTCCGGCGTGTCGGCCGGAGCCGCGGCGAGGAACTTCTCGAGGCGGGCGACCGCCTCCGCCTTGTCGTTCTGGTTCAGGGCCACCGTCGCGAGGTGGTACTGGGTCTGGACGTTCTGGGGGTCGAGCTCCTCGGCTTTGAGGAACGCTGCCTTGGCCTTGGCGGGGTCGCCCGAGCCTTCGGCGAGCACGCCCAGCGCGTACTGCAGGCGGCCGCTCTGCTCGTTCCTCGCCACCCCCTGCTGGATGGCGTCGAGCGCCTGGTCCCGCTTACCGCTCTCGGCGAGGAGCGTGGCCAGGCCCACGTAGCCGTCCACGTACTGCGGGTCGAGCTCGACGGCCTGGCGCATCGCGGCCTCGGCCTTCGCGAGGTCGCCCTTCTTCTTGTACGCGGCCCCGAGGCCGTACTGGGCCAGGGGGACGCCGGGCGTCTTCGCGAGGATCGCCTCGTAGGCGGCGATGGCCTCGTCGGTCTTGCCGTCGCGAGCCAGGGCCGACGCGGCGTTGATGTCGCCGGCGAGCCTCGCGGTGTCGACGCGCGGGGTGGAGGAGGCCGGGGCGAGGCCGGAGCCGGGGGCGGGCGCGGCCGCCGCCGGCCGCGGGACGAACTTGAAGTCCGGCGGCTTCTGGAGCGAGTCGAGCTGCTGGAAGGTGTAGTTGAAGGAGACGTCGCCCAGGCCTTCCTTCGTGAGCGTCACGTGGTAGAGACCGGCGTACACGCTCACGTGGGTGAAGACGCCCTTCTTGTCCGTCTTCGTCCGGTACTTCTGGACGATGTGCCCCTTGTAGTCCATGAGCACCTGCACGTCGGGGATCGGGTTTCCCTGGGCGTCGACGACCCGACCGAGGGCGGTGATGATCTCCTGCGCCCGCGCGGCCGGCGCGGCGACGAGAATGAGGCCGAGGACGACGGCGGTCCGCTTCATCGTGACTCCTCCTGATGCGCCGATGGGTTCCCATCATACCCGTATAATCCCGGGGCCGTGCCCTCTCCGCGCGACCTCTCGCTGGCCTTCCTCGTCCTGGCCGGCTCGTTCGCGGCGGCGCAGCCGGCCGGGCCGCCTCGGGAGGCGTCCGCCGCGTTCGAGGACCTCGCCCGGCGGGCCGAAGAAGCGCGCCAGGGCGGGCGCCTCGACGACGCCGCGTCCCTCTACCGACAGGCGATCGCTCTCCGGCCGCGGTGGGCCGAGGGCCTGTGGGCGCTGGGCACGATCGCCTACGACCGCGATCGTCCCGAGGAGTGCCGCGACGCCTTCGGGCGGCTCTCCGAGGTCGAGCCGAAGATGGCTCCGGCCTGGGCCCTCCGCGGCCTGTGCGAGTTCCGGCTCCGCGCGTTCGCCGCCGCGCACGAGCACGTCGGGAAAGCGCTCTCGCTCGGGATGCCCCCGAGCGAGACGCTCGGCCGGGTGGTCCTCTACCACCAGGCTCTCCTCCTCGTCCGTGAGGGCAAGTTCGATCTCGCGATCGCGCCCCTGACCTCGATCCTGCAGTTCCAGCCCGCGTCGCCCGAAGTCGACACCGCGTGCGGTCTCGTGATCCTGCGCCGGCCGGCCCTGCCCGACGCCGTGCCGGCCGCCGATCGAGACCTCGTCCAGGAAGCGGGGCGCGCCTACTGCGCCCTGCTCGCCCGCCACACCGACGACGGGGTCGGCCGTTTCGAGGCGCTCGTCGCGAAGCGCCCCCGGGAGCGCCACCTGCACTACGGCTACGGGCTCGCCCTCGCCCAGCGGGGCTCGGAGGACTCGCTCCCGCAGTTCCGGCGCGAGATCGAGCTCTTCCCGGACGACGTGCTGGCCCGGGTCGAGCTGGGCTTCGGGCTGCTGGCCCGAGGTCGCGAGGCGGAGGCGCTCGGGCCGGCGGAGGAGGCGGTCCGGCTCGCTCCCGGCCTCTTCGCCACCCACCTCGTGCTCGGGCGCGCGCTCGCCGCGACGGGGAGCCTCGAGCGAGGCATCGCCGAGCTCCAGACGGCGGCCGACATGGCGCCGCAGCTTCCCGCCGTCCACCTGGCCCTCGCCCGCGCCCTCGCGCAGGCGGGGCGCAAGAAAGACGCGGACCGTGAGAACGCCACCTTTCGGGCTCTCGAGTCGGCTCGCCGCGGGGGATCGAGCAGCCCTCCGCCGACGCGGCAAGGACCGTGAGGCCCGGCTATAATCGGCACGTTCGTTGGACCTCGCGCCGATGGCCGTTCTCCCCACGCTGCTCGCTCTCCTGACCCTCCAGGCCGCCGTCGGCGCGTCCGGCCAGGCCGCGGCCCCGGAGACGTTCGAGGCCGCGGCAGGCCGCGCCCGGGCCGCACGCGAGGCTTCGCGCGACGCGGAAGCGCTCGCCGCGTACCAGTCGGCGGTGGCGATGCGCCCGGACTGGGACGAGGGCCTCTGGTACCTGGGCACGCTCCTCTATCAGTCGGGACGCCGGGAGGACGCGGACGCCGCGCTCGCGCGCTTCCTGCAGCTCAAGCCGCAGGCCGGCGCCGGGTGGGTGCTGCGCGGGTTCTGCGCGTTCGAGACGCGCGACTTCAAGGCCGCCGTCGAGCGGCTCGACCGGGGGCTCCGGCTGGGGCTCGGCGGCAACGCCGAGCTGGACACGCTCGCCCGCCTGCGCCTCGCCCAGGCCCTCGTGAAGACGTACCAGTTCGAGGCCGCGCTCCCGCCGCTGATCGTCCTGGCGCGCAGCACGCCCGAGGATCCCGAGGTGCGGAACACGGTCGGGCTCGCCTTGCTCCGGATGGCCCTCCTCCCCTCGGAGACTCCCCCGGAACGCCGCGACCTGGTGCTGAAGACGGGTCGCGCCGGCGCCTACCACCTCGGCGAGCGGGGCGGCGACGCCGAGCAGGCCTACGCCGAGCTCGTGGCCGCCTACCCCGACGAGCCCTGGGTCCACTACGCTCAGGGCGCCTTCCTGCTGCGCACGGACAGCGAGCGCGCCGTCGCGGCGCTCAAGGGCGAGCTGCGGATCAACCCTCGCAACGTTCTCGCCTGCCTCGACATCGCGTTCGAGCTGCTCAAGCTGCAGCGGAACGAGGAGGCGCGGACAGTCGCGGAGCGCGCGGTCGAGCTCTCGCCCACGCTCTTCGCGACCCACGTCGCGCTCGGCCGCGCCCTCGTGGAGACGGGCGAAGTCGACCGCGGCGTCCGCGAGCTCGAGCTCGCGGCAGGGCTCGCCCCCGAGAGCCCGGAGGTGCACTTCGCGCTGGCCCGGGCCTACGCGCGGGCGGGCCGTGAGCAGGATGCGGCACGGGAGCGCGGCGAGTTCGCGCGCCTCGACCGCGAGCGGACGCCTGCCGCCGGCGCGAGCACCGGCGGCCCGGGAGAGGTCCGGCCCTGAGGGCTGCGGCGCACCTGCTGGGCGCGCTCGCGGCGGGGGCGCTCGTGCTCCACGTCCTGCTGCCGCCGGCCTCCGGGGCCGGCGCGTCTCGGGTGCGCTTCACCGACGCCACGGAGGCGGCCGGGCTGACCTGGGGCATCCGCAAGGTGGCGGCGGGGGGCTGGAACCTGGTCGAGACCATGGGCGGGGGCGGCGGGTTCGTCGACTTCGACGGCGACGGGTGGCTCGACGTCTACCTCGTGTCCTACTCCCTCGAGCCGCAGCCGATGACCGGGAAGACGGTCGGGGACGCCCTCTACCGCAACAACCGCGACGGCACGTTCACGGACGTCACCCAGAGGGCCGGAATCGACGGGAGGCGGCGGGGGATGGGCCTCGCCGTCGGCGACTACGACGACGACGGGCGGGAGGACCTCTTCGTGAGCGGATACGACACGAGCGTCCTCTACCACAACGAGGGCGGCGGGCGCTTCCGCGACGCGACGGACCGGGCGGGCGTCCGCGGGAAGCTCTGGGGCTGCAGCGCGACCTTCCTCGACTACGACCGCGATGGCCGGCTCGATCTCTTCGTCTCCGACTACCTCGAGTACGACCCCGACCACCCGGGCCGGTCGCCGTGCCGCATGTACGACGACTACCCCTTCTGCACGATCGCGAAGTTCGTGGGCCAGCCGAGCGTCCTCTACCACAACAAGGGCGACGGGACGTTCGAGGACGCGAGCGCCTCGTCCGGCATCTCGGCCGTGGTCGGGAAGGGCATGGCCGTCGCCGCCGCGGACCTCGACGACGACGGCTGGATCGACGTGTTCCAGACCAACGACTCGACCCCCAACTTCCTGTTCCGGAACCTGGGCGGCGGCCGCTTCCGCGAGGTCGGGCTCGAGGCCGAGGTGGCGTTCGACCCCTCGGGCCAGGTGACGGGTGCGATGGGAACCGACGTGGAGGACGTGGATGGAGACGGGCGCCTCGACCTCCTGGTCACGAACTTCAACCACTACGGCACCTTCCTCCACTCGAACACCGGAGGGATGCGCTTCGTGGACCGAGGAAGCGCCCTCGGCCTCTCCATGCCCACCTTCAACACCAGCGTGTTCGGGGCCCGCTTCCTCGACGTCGACGACGACGGCCTCATCGACCTCTTCATGGCCTCGGGCCATCCCTTCGCCCCGGTGTCGAAGGTGTGGCCGGGCGTCCACTTCAGCGACCCGCCGTTCCTGTTCCACAACGACGGCACGCGCTTCACCGACGTCGCACCCGAGGCCGGGGACGCCCTGCGCCGGGCCTACGCCGGCCGGGGGGTCGCCGTCGGCGACTTCGACAACGACGGCGACCCGGACGTGCTCATGCTGTGCATGGGGGAGCCGCCGCGGCTCTTCCGCAACGACACCGCCCCGGGCGCCCACTGGGTGGGCCTGCAGCTCGTGGGCACCCGCAGCGGCCACGACGCGATCGGGGCCCGCGTCACGCTGACCGCGGGCGGCCGCGCGCGGACCCGGGCGAGGGTGGGCGGGGGGAGCTACCTGACCGCGTCCGATCCGCGGCTGCTGTTCGGGCTGGGCGAAACGACTCGCGTCGACTCGCTCGAGGTGCGGTGGCCGAGCGGCCTCGTCGAGCGCTTCCCCCCTCCCGCCGTCGACCGCTACTCGGCGCTCCGCGAGGGCTCCGGCACGAGGCCGAAGGAACGCTGACGCGCTTCCGAGGGAGGACGCGACCGTGATCGAGTTCGAGATCGGGAGGGACGTCGCAGGCCGGGTCAGGATCGGCCTGCTCTGCGTCGAGGGGGTCGGCGTGCGCGAGCGCGACGGCGCGCTCGACGCCGAGGTGGACCGGGTCGCTGCCTCCTTCCGGGAGCGGTACGGCGGCGGCCTCAGCTCGGAGGTGCCCGGGGTGGCCGACGCGCGCACCCTCTACAAGGCGCTCGGGATCGACCCGACCAAGATGCGGCCGTCGAACGAGTCGCTGCTGCGGCGGGCGCTCAAGGGCGAGGCGCTCTATAGGATCAACACGCTCGTCGACGCC
This sequence comes from Vicinamibacteria bacterium, assembly GCA_035577965.1. Classification (GTDB taxonomy): domain Bacteria; phylum Acidobacteriota; class Vicinamibacteria; order Fen-336; family Fen-336; genus DATBSL01. The sequence continues at coordinate 69,579 of DATJYX010000031.1, forward strand.
CTGAACCTCGTGTCGCTGCGCGAGCAGCTGCCGTTCGGGCTCTACGACCTCGCGCGCGTGGAGCCGCCGATCACCCTGCGGAAGGGCGCGCCGGGAGAGGCGTACGAGGGCATTCGCAAGGGGACGGTGAACGTGGAAGGGCGGCCGGTCCTGGTCGACTCCAAGGGAGCCTTCGGCAACCCGACGTCGGACTCGCTGCGCACGTCGATCACGCTCGAGACCCGCGACGCCCTCGTGGTGGCCTACGCACCGGCGGGCTTCTCCCCCTCGCGCCTCGACGCCGTTCTCGAGGGGACCGCCTCGACCCTCACCCGCTTCTGCGGAGGCGAGCGGCGGGAGTGCCGTATCCTGTAGCCGTGGCCCGCTCGACGATCGCGGCTCTGTGCCTCCTCGTCGCCGCGCCGGTCGCGGCGCAGACGCGCACGAACCGGGACCAGTCCGGCTACACGGAGCTGCGGCGGGAGGGCTACCCGATCAAGTCCGGACTGACGATCGTGTCGGCGGCTCAGGCGAAGGTGCCGGAGGCCGACCTCGTCGTCGGCGTGGTCATCGGCGGGCAGCCCCGAGCCTATCCGGTCAACCTGATGTGGGGCCCGGAGAACGAGGCGCTGAACGACGTCCTCGGGGGAGTGGAGGTCGTGGCCACGTGGTGTCCGATCGCTCACAGCGGGGTCGTGTACGAGCGGCGAGCGAGGGGGCGCGTGCTCGACGTCGGGGCCCTCGGCCTCGAGCAGGGGGTCTTCAAGCTCTACGACCGGCAGACGCGCTCCATGTGGAGCCAGGTTTCCGGGATCGCGTCCCGGGGCCCGCTCCGGGGGCGGGCGCTCGTGAAGCGCGAGAGCATGCTCACGTCGTGGGGGACGTGGCGCCGCCTGCATCCGGAGACGACCGTCTACTTCGATCCCGCCGTCCCCGACCACCACCCGTTCAACGAGGACGTGATCGCGCGGATCACCCTCGCCGGGGAGGGCCAGCTCCGCAACGAGGACCTGGTGGCGGGAGTCGAAGGGGCGGGCGGAGCGCGGGCGTGGCTGCTGCGCACGCTCGGTCCGTCGATGGCCCTGAACGACGTCTTCGCCGGCGAACCGCTCGTCGTGTTCCTGGCCGCGGACGCCGTCACGGTCCGCGTGATGAGGCGCCGGCTCGACGGCCGCGTGCTCACCCTGGAGGCCGGAGGCGGCCGACTGCACGACGCGGAGACCGGCAGCAGCTGGGACGCCCTGACCGGTCGCGCCCTTTCGGGGCCCCTCGAAGGCCGGCGGCTCGAGACGCTCGTGGTGACGACGGCCCTCTGGTACGCCTGGCGCAGCCAGCACCCCGGGACGACGCTGTGGGGAGCGGAGTGGCGGCCGTGATGCCCCGGCTGTTCTCCGCCTTCCTCGCCTCCGCCCTCGCTGCTTCCCTGGCTCTCGCCGGGGACTCGGCCTCGGAGCACGCGCAGGCCGCCCTGGCTCGCGCGCTCGCTCTGCACCAGAAGGGCGACCTCGAGGGAGCGGTGGCCGCCTACCGCGAGAGTCTCGCCCTCGCGCCGAGCATCGAGGGGCGGTCGAACCTCGGGGCGGCGCTGGCCGCGCTCGGCCGGTACCAGGACGCGATCGCGGCGTACCGGGACGCGCTCGCCCTCGCCCCGGACGACGGGCGGATCCGCTACAACCTCGCCCTCGCCTACTACAAGTCCGCCGACCTGCCGCGCGCGGCCGGGGAGCTCGCGGCCCTGCACGCGAGGCAGCCGGCGGACCAGCGGGCGACGCTTCTCCTCGCCGACTGCCGGCTGCAGCTCGGCGAGCCGGCCGCGGTCGAGGAGCTGCTGCGGCCGATCGCGGCCGATCAGCCCGGGAACCGGGCCGTCACGTATCTCCTCGGGATGGCGCTCGTCCGAGGCGGCAAGATCCAGGAGGGACAGCGGCTCGTCGAGGTGCTCCTGCGCGACGGCGACTCGGCGGAGGCCCATTACCTCCTCGGGTCGGCCGCCTTCATGGCCGGCGACTACCCGGAGGCCGTCCGGCGCTTCTCGAGGGCGCTCGGGCTCGACCCCAGGCTGCCCTCTTTATGGTCGTACTACGGGCGGGCGCTCCTCTTCACCGGCGACGCGGACGGAGCGGAGCAGGCCTTCCGCCAGGCGCTCGGGGAGAGCCCGAACGACTACGAGGCCAGCTACTTCCTCGGCTCGGTCCTCGCCACCCGCGGCCGGCCGAGCGACGCCCGGCCCTTCGTCGAGCGGGCGGTCGCCCTGCGGCCGCAGTCCACCGAGGCGAAGGAGCTGCTCGTCTCCCTCGACGCACCGGCGGGCCGCGCGTCGGCGCCGCTCGCAGCGGACCTTTCGCCCCTCGTCGGCCACCCCGCCCCCGACGTCGAGCTGCGACGGCCCGACGGAGCCGCCTTTCGCCTCTCGTCGCTGCGGGGGCGGCCCCTCGTGCTCGTCCTCGGCAGCTACACCTGCCCGCAGCTCCGGCACGGCGCGCCCGAGGTGAACCGCCTCTACGAGCGCCACGGGGGCGAAGCGCTCTTCCTCATGGCCTACATCCGCGAGGCCCATCCGGAGGGCGAGGCGTGGAAGAGCACGATCAACGAGCGGGAGGGAATCCGGCTGCCCGAGGCGCGCACCGTCGCCGAGCGGGCCGAGCACGCGGCCCTCTGCCGGAAGGAGCTGGGGATCTCCTACGAGGCCGTGCTCGACGGTCTCGACGGCGCGGCCGAGGCCGCCTTCTCCGCCTTCCCGAGCCGCGTCTTCGTCGTCGACCCGCGGGGGACCGTCACCTTCGCGAGCTTCCTCGACGTCGAGACCTTCCGGCCGGCGGCCCTCGAGAGTGCGATCGAAGCCGCCCTGCGCTGAAGGGACTGGTCGGACCTGGCGCTGACGGCGCGACGGTTATCATCCGGCTGTGGCCACCGGGACCGAAGCCGTCCGCTCCGCCGCCGAGGACCGGATCCTCGAGGGCCTGAACGAGGCCCAGCGGGCCGCGGTCGTGCATGGGGAGGGACCGCTCCTCATCATCGCCGGGGCGGGCACCGGCAAGACGACCGTCCTCACCCGGAGGATCGCCCACCTCATCGCCACGAAGCGGGCGCGGCCGGAGGAGATCCTCGCCCTCACCTTCACCGAGAAGGCGGCGGCCGAGATGGCGGAGCGGGTCGACCAGCTCATCCCCTGGGGCTACGCGGAGACCGCGATCTCCACCTTCCACGCCTTCGGCGACCGGGTCCTGCGGGAGTCCGCCCTCGAGGCCGGCCTCGACCCCGAGTTCCGCGTGCTCTCGCCGCCCGAGCAGGTGATCTTCCTGCGGGAGCGGCTCTTCCGCCTGCCCCTCGACCGCTTCCGTCCCCTCGGCGACCCGACGCGGCACCTCGGCGCGCTCGCCGCCCTGGTGAGCCGGGCGAAGGACGAGGACGTCTCGCCCGCGCAGTACCGGGCGTGGGCCGAGGCGAGGCGGAGCGCGGCGGCGACGGACGAGGGGCGGGACGAGGCCGAGGCCCAGCTCGAGCTCGCCGCCTTCTACGACGCCCACCAGCGCCTGCTCGCCGAGGCCGGCCTCGTCGACTTCGGCGACCAGATCCACCGCACGCTCGCCCTCCTCCGCGGTCGCCCTTCGGCGCTCGCGCGCCTGCGCGAGAGGTTCCGGTTCCTGCTCGTGGACGAGTTCCAGGACACGAACCACGCCCAGCTCGAGATGCTCCAGCTGCTGGCCGGCGAGGCCGCCAACCTCACCGTCGTGGGCGACGACGACCAGGCGATCTACCGCTGGCGGGGGGCGGCCGCGGCCAACCTCCTCGCCTTCCGCCGCCTCTACCCGGGCGCCCGCGAAGTCGTCCTGGTCGAGAACTACCGCTCCCCGCAGACGATCCTGGACGCGGCGGCGCGGCTCGTTGGCTACAACAACCCCTACCGGCTGGAGGCGATCGCGGGGATCGACAAGCGCCTCCGCTCCTCGCGCGCGGACCGGCCGCCCGTCCGCCACGTCCACTTCGACACCGTCTCCGCCGAAGCCGACGGCGTCGCGGCGATGGTCGGGGAGCGGATCGGCAGGGGGGCCCGCCCGCGGGACTTCGCCCTCCTCGTGCGCAGCAACGCCGACGCCGACCCCTTCCTCCGCGCCCTCAACGTGAAGGGCCTGCCGCACCGCTTCAGCGGCAGCCGCGGCCTCTACGCGCGGGAGGAGGTGCGCCTTCTCGTCTCGTTCCTCCGCGCCCTCGCGAACCCGGACGACTCGGTCTCCCTCTTCTACCTCGCCGCGTCCGAGGTTTACGCGATGCCCGAGGCCGACCTCCTCCGCCTCAACCACTACGCGCGGCGGAAGACGCGGCCCCTTCTCGAGGTGCTGAGGGGGTTGCCGGAGAACGAGGACCTCGTCTCGGTCTCGGGCCGGGCACGCGAAGCGGCCGCGCGCCTCCTGGCCGACCTCGAGCGGGCCGCGGCCGAAGTGCCCCGGCGCCGGACGGGCGAGGTGCTCTACGGCTTCCTCCTGAGTTCGGGCGTCCTCGGGCGGCTGGCGAGGGAGGCTTCGGCCGAGGCGGAGTCGAAGGTGAAGAACATCGCCCGCTTCTTCGAGGCCGTGAAGGCGTACGGCGACGTGGCCGAGCACGATCGCGTGCCCGCCTTCGTCGACCACCTCGACCTGCTGCGCGAGGCAGGAGACGACCCCGCGGTGGCGGAGGCCGACCTCGACGAGGACGCGGTGCACGTCCTCACCGTCCACAAGGCCAAGGGCCTCGAGTTCCCGGTCGTCTTCCTGGTCGGCTGCGCGGAGTCGAAGTTCCCGCTCCAGCGCCGGGGCGACCCGCTGCCCTTCCCCGCCGAGCTGGTGAAGGAAGGGCAGGGCGGAGGCGAGGGCGGCCCGCTCCTCGAGGAGCGGCGGCTCTTCTACGTGGCCATGACGCGCGCCCGGAACGAGCTGGTCCTCACGTCGGCGACCGACTACGGCACCTCGCGCGCGCGCAAGGTCTCGCGCTTCGTGATCGAGGCCCTCGACCTGCCGTCGCCCCGGCCGGTCGCGCGGAGGACGTCGGCCCTCGAAGCCCTGGCCCGCAACGCCGCCCCCCCTGACCCCTTGCCGGCGCCGGACCGGGAGATCCCGGAGGACGAGCTCCTGCGGCTCTCCTACGGCCAGATCGACGACTACGAGACCTGCCCCCTCAAGTACCGCTACGTCCACGTCCTGCGGGTGCCGCTCCTGACCCACCACGCGATCGTCTACGGCCACGCCGTCCACGAGGCCGTGCGGCGGCACTTCGAGGCCCGCCTCGCCGGCCGGCCGTTCTCCGCCGACGACCTCGTGGCCGCGTTCCGCTCGGCCTGGGTGTCGGAGGGCTTCCTCTCCCGGGAGCACGAGGAGGAGAGACGGCGTCAGGGGGAGGCGCTGCTGCGCCGTTTCCACGAGGAGGAGGCGGGGGCCCCGTGGTCCCCGACCGCGGTCGAAGAGGATTTCGCGTTCACCCTCGAGAGGAACCGGGTGCAGGGCCGCTACGACCTCGTGATCGAGCGCGAGGGCGAGGTCGCGATCGTGGACTTCAAGACCGGCGACGTGCGCGACGAGAAGGCGGCCCGGAAGAGGGCGAAGGAGAGCCTGCAGCTCGACATCTACGCCCTCGCTCACCTCGAGACGAAGCGGCGCCTCCCGGACCGGGTCGAGCTGCGCTTCCTCGAATCGGGGCTCGTGGCGGGCCGCCACCCGACTCCGGACGAGGCGGCGGCGACGAGGGAGAGGATCCGGGCCGCCGCGGCGGGCGTGCGGAAGCGGGAGTTCGGCGCCAAGCCCACCTGGATGGCCTGCAGCCAGTGTCCCTTCCGGGAGATCTGCCCCCACACCGCCTGGGGCGGGGAAGGGGAGGGGTAGCGGGGCCGGCCCCGGCCTCTACGGCCCGCCCGACGAGGGCTTCATGGCGGTCGGCGACGTCTTTCCGAGCAGGCGCGACAGCGAGTCGCTCACGCCCTTGAAGAAGCGGTTCTCGGACTCGCTCTGGAGCCGTCCCACCGCCGCCCGCGCCCGCGCTTCGTCTGCGGCGCGGCCCAGGCGGTGGTAGGCGATCGCGAGCTGCATCTGCGTCTCGAGGTGGTCGGGCGCCGCCGCGGCGACCTTCTCCAGCAGGGGGAGCGCCTCCTCGGTGCGGCCGAGCGCGACCTCGACCGCGCCGAGCGAGAACGTGGCCCGGAGGTCGTCCGGCCGAAGGCGCGCGGCGTGCTCGAGGTAGGGGAGCGCCTCCGCGTGTCGCGCTCCCTCGTGGAGCAGGCTCCCGAGGAGGAGGTTCGACTCGAAGTGGTTCGGGTCGATCTCGAGCTCGCGGCGGAAGGCCTCCATGGCTCCCGCCCAGTCGCTGCGCTCGTCCGCCATCAGGCACTGTCCGGTCACGAAGTTCACGAGGGGCAGCCGCGCGTTCGCCCGGAGCGCCCGGTCGACCTCGGGCAGGGCACGCCCGCAGTCCTTGTCCTTCATGTACATGGTGGCCAGGAGCACGTGGGCCTCCGGCGAGTCGTCGCGCAGGACGCGGTCGATCGCCTTCTGGGCCTCCGCGGTCCGTCCCTCGGCGAGGAGCGCCATCCCGAGGAGGTAGGACGCGGCGCGGTCCGGCGCGGCGAGCGGCTCCAGCAGCTCCACCACCCGGGCGTTCTGCCCGAGGCGGAAGAGGCAGTCGGCGAGGAGGAGCCTCGACGCGTCGCCCGGCTGCGCCTGGAAGACCGCCTCCGCTTCCCGGGCCGCGTCCTCGAGCCGGCCGGCTTTGTAGTAGGCGAGAGCCAGGTTGCGGCGAATGGGGACGTTGGTCCCGTCCCCGGCGAGGGCCCGGCGGTACTGCTCGACGGCCTCGTCGAGCCGGCCGAGCCGGGCGAGCGCGGCGCCGAGGTTCGAGCGGACGACGGGGCCGTCGGCCCCGAGGCGGATCGCCTCCTCGTACGCCTTCACCGCGCCCTCGATGTCCCCCGCCTGGTGAAGGGCGACGGCGCGGCCCACGAGAGCCGGGAGGTCGGTGCTCGGCGTCGCGGCGGACGGAGGGGCCTGAGCCGGCGCCCCGACGCCTGCGGATGCGGTCCCCAGGAAGGCGGCGAGGACGATCGGCGGAGGGCGCAACATCGGAGGGCGGGGCCGCGGCGCGGCGCCGCCGGCTCGTCCGATTATAGCGGGGCGCGCCTGCCGGCCGGGAGGGCTTCTGCTAACCTCTTCCGCAGGGCGAAGGAGAACGAAGGATGAGCAAGCGGATCGGCTTCGCGGGACTGGGCCTGATGGGGAGCCGCATGGCTCGCCAGCTCCTCCGCAAGGGCTTCCCGACCACGGTGTGGAACCGCACCCCCGAGCGGTGCGAGCCGCTCGCGAAGGAGGGAGCGAAGGTCGCCCGCACTCCGTTCGAGCTGGCCGAGCACGCCGACGTGGTGGTGGCCTGCGTGGCGGACCCGCCGGCGGTCGAGCGCCTCGTCTTCGCCGCCGACGGCCTCCTGGGCGCCGCCCGGCCCGGCTTCCGCTACCTCGAGTGCTCGACGGTGAGCCCGGACACCACGCGGCGCGTCCGGGCCGCGCTCCGCGAGCGCGGTGCCGACGCCCTCGAAGCCCCGGTGACCGGATCGAAGAACGGGGCCGAGAACGGCACTCTCCTCTTCATGACCGGAGGCGACCGCTCCCTGCACGAGGAGCTGCTCCCCGTCATGATGGCCATGGGTACGAAGGCCATCTACTGCGGGGAGATGGGGCAGGGCTCGACGGTGAAGCTCATCGGCAACAGCGTGATCTCGTTCATGCTCGAGGCGCTCGGGGAGGGGATCGTGCTCGGACGGAAGGCGGGGATCCCGATCGAGACGATCGTCGAAGTCGTCCAGGCGTCGGGCTACGCCTCGCCGTACTACGCCTTCAAGGGCGGCGCGATCGCGAGGCGCGACTTCGAGGAGCACTTCGCGGTCGACCTCCTCGTCAAGGACCAGGGCCTCATGCTCGACGAGGCCGCCGCCCTGAGGGTCCCGCTCCCGGGCCTCGCCGCGATCCGCGAGGTATTCCAGGCCGCGCGGGCCCAGGGCCTCGGCCGGGAGGACATCTGCGCGGTCGTCAAGGTGCTCGAGAAGGCGGCGGGTTTGTAGCGGAGGTCAGGACCGGCCTTTCCTCGAGCCCGAGGGATTCCGTCCCCCGGGGCCCCTGGGCCGCCGAGAGCCTACGCAGCCGTGGGCCTGCGGGTCCTCGCCCAGGCCGCGCCGATGAACGCGGCCTCCGCGAGAGCCACCGCGACCATCGCCCACACCACGCTCGAGTCGCCGAAGCCGTAGGAGTGCAGCCCCGAGGCGAGGACGAAGTTCACGCCGAGGTAGGTCATCAGGATCGTCTGGAAGGCGGCGATCGTCCACGCCGCGACGCCGAAGTCGGAGATGAGCCGCTCCGCCCGGGCGTGCAGGATCGCCATGTACGCGAGGAAGGCGACGAGCGACCAGACCTCCTTCGGGTCCCAGCCCCAGTAGCGCCCCCACGACGAGGACGCCCACATCGAGCCGGTCATGATGCCGGCGACGAGCAGGATCGACCCGGCGTGGATGTACCAGTACTGCAGGTCCGCCATGCGGAGGGCGAGGCTCCGCCGCGACGGGGCGAACGCCTGGAAGCCCAGCTGCATGTGCGCCACCACGACGCCGAGAGCGAGCACGGCGTAGCCGAGCATGATGATCGGCACGTGGACGGCCAGCCAGTAGGTGCCCGAGAGCACGGGCGGCATCGGGTGCACGAATGGATCGACGGGCAGGAGGTCGGTGAGGGCCATGGTCAGGGCCGACCCCGCGGCCGCGTTCAGGACGACGATGCGGTTGCGCAGGAAGACCGTGGCCAGGAGGGCGAAAGCGCCCACGCCCCACCCGAGGAAGAGGAGCGACTCGTACATGTTGGAGGCGGGGATCCGGCCCGCGACCTGCCAGCGCAGCCAGATCCCCCCGCTCATCACCGCGAACCCGGCGAGGAGCATCAGGCCGGCCGCGAGGTCGAGGGCGCGCCGCTCGAGGACCATCGCCGCGACGGAGAGGAGCAGGGAGAGCGTGAGCACCCACCAGGCGAGGCGGGTGGGCCGGGCGCGGTTGTAGAGGAGCTCGCGGTCGATGCGGTCGGGGCCGGTCCGTCCGGCGGAGACGCCGGAGTCGAGCACGGCGCGGAGGTCGGCTGCGGAGCGCAGGGGCTCGGGCGCGGTCCAGGCGTCGCCCGGCCCGGCGGCGGGCAGGGCCAGGATCGCCTCGTGACGGAAGAACTGCGCCATCCAGACGAGCCGGCCCTCGAGCTTCTGGGCGGCCTTCTGCAGCTTCGTGAGGGGGCGCTCCTGCTGCTCCGCCGCCTGGGCCTCGTTCGTGAGGGCGGCGAGGCGCTCGTTGGCGGCGAGGTCGCGGAATGAGGACCACGTCGCGCCGGCCGGGGTGCCGATCGCTTCGGCGAGCGCGCCGTCGCCGATCGGCACGATGGGCTGGATCTCCCACGCCGACGGGTCGAAGGTCCAGCCGAGCACGAGGGCCGTCGGGTCGACTCCCCAGACCGTGCGCTTGCCGGTCACGTTCCAGACCGCCTCCCGGGCCAGGGTGTCGAGCGGCATGACGCGGCCGTCGTGCTGCACGGGGAGCCGGCGTAGCGCCTCTGTGTCGGCGGCCGACGGCATCGGCGGGAGCTGGGCCCGGGCGGGGGCGGCGGCGAGGAGGGCGAGGCCGGCCAGGGCCGCGGCGTGAGGCCGGGTCGCGCGTCGCCTCTCGGTGATGCGCGTGGACAGGACGACGATCATGCCGATGACGAGGCCGTAGTAGCCGGCGAAAACGATCGGCTCGCCCGGGTCCTTCGACACCGAGAGGATCGTCTGGTTGCGGCCGGGAGTCTCCTGGTAGCTGCTCTGGAAGAAGCGGTAGCCGCCGTGGGCCAGCTCGCGGTTCATCTCGATCACGGCGGCGGTGGAGCCGCCGCTCGCGGGGTCCTTCACCGTGACCCGGCTGCGGAACTGCGCCGGGCGCCTCGTCCCCTGGTAGTAGTCGATCTCGAAGCGGTCGAGGTGGATCGCGAAGGGCAGCGTCGCCACCACGGGCGGCTCCGGGTCGCGGCTCGACGGACGTCCGACCACGGTCCGCGCGTCCTCGCCCTCCCAGATCGCGATCTGCCCGTCGGTCTTCCCGAGGTCCGTGGTCAGTGCGCCGGCCAGGATGACGAGCATCGAGGAGTGCGTGATCGCGTAGCCGACCCGGCGTCGGCCCCAGGGCCAGAGGCTGACCAGCGAGCACGCGAGGTTCGCGGCGAACACCGCGAGCAGGGCGCGGAACCAGGGAGCGCCGTACACGGCGTGAGCCGCGGCGTCGGCGCCCCGGGCGGACTCCACGATCGTGCCCGAAGCGAGCGCCACGAGGACGAGGACGAGGAGCGTGACGGTGACGCGAAGCGAGGCGAAGCGCTGGACGAAGGCTCTCATTCGGTATCCCGGAGCTCAGGCAGCCCGCCCAGTCTACAGGAGACCAGGGCCCGAACGGACCCGAGGCGGCCGAGGAGCATGGCACCCTCGAGGCGATGGGACCGGGACCTTCGACCGTCGTCCTGATCGGCGTCCTCCTGGCCGTGGTCGTCGGCTACGCGCTCGCCGCGGCGCGGGGCCTCCGCTCGTCGGGAACCTTCGACGTCGATCGCCTCCAGGAGACGCTCGACCGGGTGGCCCGGGTCCAGGAGGTGCTGCGCCTCGAGGCCCAGCGTGGCCGTGAGGACGCGCTCGCCGGCCTCGCCGGCGCCGCCCAGGACCTGCAGGCACGGCTCGCCCAGGCGCAACGGGCCCTCGCGGAGGTGAAGGCGCTCGAGCAGGCGCGCGGCTCGCAGCTCGACCGCGCGACCGACAGCCTGCGCCGCCTCGAGCTCGTGATGGCCGGCTCGCAGAGCCGCGGGGCGGCGGGAGAGAACGTCCTCGCGCGGGCCCTCGCCCAGCTCCCCCCCGACCTGCTGGAGACGGACGCGGCATTCGGCGGGCGCGTCGTCGAGTACGCCCTGCGGCTCCCGGGCGGCCGGCTCCTGCCGATCGACAGCAAGTGGACGAGCGTCGCCTCGCTCGAACGGCTGGAGTCGACGGACGAGCCGGAGGAGCGCCTACGGTCGAGGGAGCAGGTCGCCCGCGAGCTCCGGCAGAGGGTGCGCGAGATGGCGAAGTACCTCGACCCGGAGCGGACGCTGGACCTCGCGGTGCTCGCCGTGCCCGACGCGGTGCACGCCGCAGTGCCCGAGGTCCACTCCGAAGGCTGGCGCGAGGGCGTCCTCGTCGTCCCCTACTCCCTCGCCCTGCCCTTCGTGCTGTCGCTCTACCGCCTGAGCGTCCGCTTTGCCTCCGCTCCCGACGTCCAGGAGCTCGGCGCCCGCGCGGCCCGCCTCTCGGAGCTCCTGCGGCGGATCGACGAGGAGATCGAGGGGCGGCTCTCCCGCGCGCTCGTCCAGGCCGGAAACGCCCGCGACGCGCTGCGCGCCGACCTCGCCGAGGCACGCCGCGCGAGCGGCCGTCTCGCCGGGTTTGACCGGCCCGAGGGGGAAGGTTAGTCTGGCCGCGACCCCTATGACGTCCCTCGCCATCCTCGTCGCCGCGGGCCGCGGAGAGCGCATGGGCCTGGGCCGGCCGAAGGCGTTCCTCGAGCTGGCCGGCGAGGCGCTCGTCCTGCGGTCGGCCCGCGTCTTCGACGAGGCGCCCTCGGTGGGCGCGATCGTGGCCGTGGTCCCCGAGGCCGAGCTGGACGCGGCGCGGGCCGTCCTCGCCCCGCTGCGCAAGCTGCTGGCGGTGGTGCCGGGGGGGGAGAGGCGGCAGGACTCGGTGCTCGAGGGCCTCAAGACGGCCCCCGACGGGTTCGAGGGCGTCGTCCTCGTCCACGACGCCGCCCGTCCGCTCGTGGACGTCGGCCTCGTCGAGGCGGTCGCCCGCGAGGCGGAGGGCGCGGGCGCCGCCCTGCCCGTCCTGCCGGTCGTGGACACTGTGAAGCGCGTCCGCGACGGCCTCGTCGTCGAGACGCTCGATCGGGGGCAGCTCGGCGCGGCGCAGACGCCGCAGGGCTTCCGCTACGCGCTCCTCGTCGAGGCCTACGAGGCGGCGCTCCGCGACGGCCTGACCGTGACCGACGAGGCGATGGCGGTGGAGCGCCTCGGCGCGCCCGTCGTGGCCGTGCCCGGCTCTCCCCGCAACCGCAAGATCACGACCCCCGAGGACCTCGAGTGGGCCGAGGGCGTCCTCGCCGGCCAGGTGCGCGCGTGACGGCATCCGCGGGAGGCATCCGCCGGCGTTCGGGACCGGGCGCGCGCTCGCGGGTCCGCCGGCCGCCCGCATCGCCGCTGCGCGTCGGGACCGGCTTCGACGCCCACCGGCTCGTGGCGGGACGGGCGCTCCACCTCGGCGGGGTCGAGGTGCCGCACGCGCGCGGCCTCGAGGGCCACTCCGACGGCGACTGCGTCCTCCACGCCGTGTGCGACGCCCTCCTCGGCGCCCTCGGCCAGGGCGACATGGGACGGCACTTCCCGAGCCGCGACCCGCAGTGGCGCGGCGTCGAGAGCCGCGTCTTCCTCGAACGGGTGAGAGGCCTGGTGAGCGGAAAGGGCTACGGCGTCGTCAACGTCGACGTCACGATCATCGCCCAGGAGCCGGCCCTCGCCTCGCACCTCGAGCCGATGGGGGCGGCGATCGCGGGCATCCTCGGCGTCGACCGGGGTCGGGTCTCGGTCAAGGCGAAGAGCACCGACCATCTCGGCGCGCTCGGGCGGGGCGAGGGCATCGCCGCGCTCGCCACCGCGCTCATCCAGGGGGAGCCTCCCGGCCGGCCATGAACCTCATCTGCGGCATCAACCCGGTGCTGGAGGCGCTCGTGGCGGGCACCCGGCACTTCGACCGCCTGCTCGTGGTGAAGGGCCTCCGCAACCGCCGGCTCTCCGACGCCATCCGGCGGGCGACCCGGCTCGGCATCCCCCTGCGCTTCGAGATGCGCGAGACCCTCGACCGCATGTCGGCCGGCGTGCCGCACCAGGGGGTGATCGCCGTGGTGTCGGAGAAGCCGGTGCTGTCGCTCGAGAGCCTCCTCGAGGCCGCCCACCAGCCGGCCCTCGTGGTCGTCCTGGACGGGGTCGAGGACCCGCGCAACCTCGGGGCGATCCTGCGCACGGCCGAGGCGGCCGGCGCCGACGGTGTCCTCCTGCCGGAGCGCCACAGCGCCGGACTCTCGGAGACCGTGGCCCGTGCCTCGGCCGGCGCCCTCGAGCACGTCCGCGTGGCCCGGGTCGGGAACCTCGTGCAGGCGCTCGAGGAGCTCAAGGCCCGTGGCATCTGGGTGGTCGGCTTCGACGCGGCCGGCCAGGAGCGATGGGACGCGGTGGACCTCGAGCGGCCGGTCGCCCTCGTGCTCGGCGGGGAGGGGCGGGGGATCCGGCGTCTCGTGCGCGAGCACTGCGACCACCTCGTCTCGATCCCGCACTTCGGGCACGTGGGCTCGCTCAACGTGTCGGTGGCGGCTGGCGTCGCGCTCTACGAGGCGGTGCGCCAGCGGCGCGCCGTGCCGAGCGTCGTGCGGCCGATTCCGGTGCGCGCGGCGGCTGCTCCGCACATCGTCGGCCCCTCGGCCGACGACGCGGAGGACGACCCGGGGGCGAGGCCGTCCTTCGAGCTGCCCTCCGAGGCGGAGGACGATCTCGAGGCGGAGGCGTCGGTGACCCACGCCGACCTCCACGACGAGGTGGCGTGGGGACAGGGACCGACGGTCCTGAAGCCGGTCGGGTTCGAAGGTCCTCTCCGCCCCCACCACCGGCGCCGCCGGGGCCGTGACCGGCCGCCGCGGCGCGACGAGCCCCCTGCAAGCGGCCAGTCGGGGGCTCACGGAGGCGACGGTGCGCCCCCCGGAGCGAACCAGCAGGCGCACGAGCCGGGCGGACGGCGGAAGGGGCGCCGCCGGCGTCGCCGCCGCCCCGGCGACCGCGGTCCCGCCGCTCTGCCGCGCCCGGAGCCGGGGCCGCCCGATGGCCGTCCTCCGCTCGGCGAGCCGTCCCGCGCGGTCGAGGGCCCCGTTCCCCCGGGCGGAGACGGTCGTCCCCCGGGCGCACCGGGACGGCGTCGTCGGCGTCGGCGCCGATGATCGGCCGCGTGGCGGGTGGCCTCGCAGGTGGGCCAGGCACCGGACTTGCACAGCACCCGACCGTTTGCTAGCATCGACGTTTGTCGCTGGCGTAGCTCAGCGGTAGAGCGGCTGATTTGTAATCAGCGGGTCGGGGGTTCAATTCCCTCCGCCAGCTCCAGCCGCCGCCGGGGCCGCGCCGAGGCGAGCCAGCGCGAGAGTGAGAACGAGCGGGTTCGCCGTGGCGACCGGCGGGGAGGTAGCGAAGCGGTCAAACGCATCAGACTGTAAATCTGACGGCCCACGGCCTTCGAAGGTTCGAATCCTTCCCTCCCCACCAGGCGTCGGCGACGAAGACGGCGGCCTGGCGACGGGAGCGAGGCGGGCGTAGCTCAGCTGGTAGAGCTCCAGCCTTCCAAGCTGGATGTCGCGGGTTCGAATCCCGTCGCCCGCTCCACCTCGTGGAGGCGGGTGCGGGCGTCAGGTCGGGCGGAAGCAGGACGAATGACGGTGCCCACGTAGCTCAGTCGGCAGAGCGCGTCCTTGGTAAGGACGAGGTCACCAGTTCGATTCTGGTCGTGGGCTCCAGATCCTCGACGCGGAACTGATTCGCAGGACAAAGAGGCAAGAGCAGGGGAAGCGGGATGGCCAAGGAGAAGTTCGACCGGACGAAGCCGCACGTGAACATCGGGACGATCGGCCACGTGGACCACGGGAAGACGACGCTGACGGCGGCGATCACGAAGTGCCTTGCCGCGACGAACCCGAAGGTGCAGTTCAAGGCG
>DATJYX010000032.1:0-18738 GCA_035577965.1 Vicinamibacteria bacterium
AGCTCGATCGATAGTCCCGCCGCGCTTCGCAACCGCAGACGGGGAGAATTCCCGACTCGCCCGGTCTGCTTGCAGGCCCAGATCATCATCTCGGGTCGACCGCTAGTACCACGAGGGGCCGGCCGCTCGGCGGCGGCCGGCCCAACGTGCGTGAGGGATTGCCTCTTTGTCGGCGGGAAGGGGCGACGGACTCCGGTTCGGTCTGCAACGACCTCGGGCAGCAGGGGCCTGAGTTCGCGGCCGATGGATCTGGAATGGCCTGGCGCGACTCATCTCTCGATTCATCTCGCTGAGCCTTGGAACCAGTACGGCTCTCATCCGCCTTTCATCGTGGACGGGCAAGGCAACTTCTATCGATGCTTCGCTGCGAATCGCAGCCACCCGAAGGGCGCTCTCATCGGTGCGTTCCTTGCTTTGCCAGATCACGCCGACGAGGTGAGCGGCAACCTCGGCCAGACAGGAAAGCCCTCCGGCTCGAGGCTCGACCGGTCAAGCGGGACACTCTCCCGGCTGCCGTCGGAGGGGAATTCGGGGACAGTTCGGGACAGAGCGTCGGCTGACCAAAGGTGAGGATTGGTGCCGGCGGTGGGACATGAACCCTCCTCGACCGGGACCTTCTCGACGATTCCAATGAAGCAGCCCTCGTGTTCCCGCGTTTGCTGAGCCGCCGACGTGATGGGAGTCGGCTCAGCCGACTGCGGGCAGGCGGTCGAGGATCTGCGCGAGACGAGGCGCCTTCGCGTCCTTCGGAGAGAGGTTCGGCTCCCGGATCGGCCACTCGACGCCGATGGCGGGGTCGTTCCACGCCACCGCGACCTCGTCCTCGCGGTCGTAGAACTCCGTGCACTTGTACTCGACGTGCACGCTCGCGCTCAGCACGCAGAAGCCGTGGGCGAACCCGGGCGGGATCCAGAGCTGGCGGAAGTTCTCCCCCGAGAGGACGACGCCCACCCACCTCCCGAAGGTCGGCGACCCACGGCGGACGTCCACCGCCACGTCGAACATCTCGCCCTCGGCCGCCCGGACGAGCTTGCCCTGGGGCCGCGTCAGCTGCGCGTGGAGCCCGCGCAGGGTGCCACGGGCCGAGTAGGAGTGGTTGTCCTGGACGAAGGGGCCCTCGATCCCGCCCTCGGCGTACTTCCTCTCGTGGTAGGTCTCGAGGAAGAAGCCGCGAGCGTCCTTGAACACGTCGGGCTCGATCAGGACGACCCCGGGAAGGTCGGTCGGCAGGAACCTCATCGCCCCGGCAGCCCGAGCCGCTCGCGGCGGTACTTGCCCGACTGCACCGCCTCGCACCACGGCCGGTTCGCGAGGTACCAGCGCACCGTCTCCCGCAGGCCATCCTCGAAGGCGTGCGCGGGCGCCCAGCCCAGCTCCCGGCGGAGCTTCGAGGAGTCGATCGCGTATCGCCGATCGTGGCCGGGGCGGTCGGGGACGAACGTCCTGAGCTCGGCGTACGACCGCAGGCCCCGGGCGGCGAGGGCCGGGTTCGAGGCCGCCGGCCGCTCCGCTTCGAGCGCCGCGCAGAGCGCGTCCACCACCTGGAGGTTCGTGCGCTCGTTGCCCCCGCCGATGTTGTACTTCTGTCCGGGCACGCCCTTCCGCAGCACGAGGAGGAGGCCCTCGCAGTGGTCGAGGACGTAGAGCCAGTCGCGGACGTTGCCGCCGTCGCCGTAGATGGGCAGGCCCTTCCCCTCGATCGCGTTGAGGATCATCAGGGGGATGAGCTTCTCGGGGAACTGGCCGGGGCCGTAGTTGTTCGAGCAGTTGGTCAGGAGGACGCTCAAGCGGTAGGTCTCGTACCAGGCGCGCACGAGGTGGTCGGCGCCCGCCTTCGAGGCCGCGTAGGGCGAGTTGGGGGCGTAGGGCGTCTCTTCCGAGAAGGCGCCCTCCGCGCCCAGCGTGCCGTAGACCTCGTCGGTCGAAACGTGGAGGAAGCGGAAGCCGGCGGCGGGCCGCTCGCGGACGAAGAGGCGCGACGCCTCGAGCAGCTCGAAGGTGCCGCCCACGTTCGTGCGCACGAACGCGGCGGGGTCGTCGATCGAGCGGTCCACGTGGGTCTCGGCCGCGAAGTTCACGACCGCGGCCGGCCGGTGCTCGCGGAAGATGGCGCGCACGGCCTCGCGGTCGGCGACGTCGGCCTGGACGAAGGCGTAGCGGGGGTGGGACGACACGTCGGCCAGGCTCTCGAGGTTCCCGGCGTAGGTCAGCTTGTCGACCACCACCACGCGGGCCTCGGTCCGGGCCAGGGCGTGGTGGACGAAGTTGCTCCCGATGAAGCCGGCCCCGCCGGTGACGACCATCGTCTCCACGGTCATGCCCTCGTCGGCCGACTATAGCTCAGGACGCTCGGTCTCCCCTCGCCGCGGCCGGTGGGGCAGAATGGAGAGGCATGGCGACCCTCCGCCCCGTCCACCTCCTGGCCGCCGAAGCGGGGAGCGAGCGCACGGCCGAGATCGCCCCCGCCCTCCGCGCCGGCGGGCACGCCGTGCACGAGCACGTCCTCCCTCCCGCGTCCGGGTCCGACCACGCGGAGCGACTCCGGCGGGAGCACGCCCTCGTCGCCGAGGGCGTGCGGGCCGCCCAGGACGACGGCGGCACGCTGTTCCTCGCCGACGAGCGGGCCGCCCTCGCCGTGCCCGAGACGATGCGCGCGCTCGTCGACGGGCGGGGCCTCGGCTGGGATGAGGCCTGGGAGCGCACGCGGTCCCTCACCCGGTCGCGGTTCGGATGCCCCAAGAGCGAGCCCCGCCGGCCGTTCTGGCTCGTGTCCTTCCTCGAGACGGCCGAGCCGCGCCTCCTCGAGCTCCTCTTCGAGATCAACCGCCGGCACCTCGACGAGGTCGAGGCGAGATGGCCCGGAGACGGCGAGCGGCGGCGGCGGCTTTCCCTCTTCCGCGAGGGGGAGGGCCGGCGCCTGCGGCCGGGCCCGCTGGCGGTGATCGGCTCCGCCCACGCGGACGTCGCGACGCCGTGGGACGGCCCGGCCGCGGAGACGCTCGCCGATCTGGCGGTGCTTCGAGGCAAGGCCTTGCGGGCCCGTCCGACGCCCGTCTTCGCCCGGCGCTGGCTCGCCGAAGGCAACCCCGCCCTCGCCGAGCTGCTCGAGCGGACCCTCGGGAAGGACTGGGCCAAAGACCCTGCCGCGCTCGGACGGCTGGAGACGCTGGCCTTCGATCCCGCCTTCCGGGAGGCCTTCCGCGGGGTGCGCCGGGCCAACCGGGAGCGCCTCTCCGCCCGCCTCCGCGAGTCGGCCGGCGTCGAGGTCCTCCCCGACTCCCTGGTGGACGTCCGTCTGGGCGCGATGACGCCCCACGAGCGGCCCCTGCTGAGCATCCTCGGCCTCGTGCGCGAGCACCTGCGGGTCGCCGCGGGAGGCTGGACGCCGCCCGCGCCCCGGACGGTCGTCCTCGCCCGGGCGGCCGAATCGGCGGACCCGGGCGGCGAGCGGCTCCTTCGCCTGATGCGTTCGGTTGCCGACGCCGTCAACCGCGACGAGAAGGCGCGGCCGGCGCTGCGGGTGGCCGTCCTGCCGTCCTGCGACGACGAGACGATGCGCCTCCTGGCTGCCGCCGCCGATCTGTCGAGCCAGCCCGGCACCGCCGGCTCCGGGGCGGCGGGCGCCCGGGCCCTCGCCCTCGCGGCGAACGGCGCGGTCACCCTCGGCACACGGGACGGGGCGGTGCGCGAGCTCGAGGAGGCGGCGGGGCCGGAGACCCTCTTCGTCTTCGGTCTCGGCCCCACCGAGACGTACTCGTGGCGGGAGGGCCGCGTCTACCGTCCGCAGGACGTCTACGCGATCGATCCCCTCGTCCGCCTCTCCCTGGACGCGCTCGTCTCGACCCGCTACGCGCCGGCGCCGGGAGCCTTCGACTGGGTGCGGCAGGAGCTGCTCGACCAGAGCGACCCCTGGCTGGTGCTCGCCGACCTCGGCGCCTACATCCACCGGCAGGACGAGGCCCTCGCCGAGTTCGCCGACTCGCGGGCGTTCACCGAGAAGGCGATCCTGACCGTCGCCCGCGCCCGAAGGTTCTGGGTCGACAGCCTGGAGATCGAGCCGTGAAGGCGGCCCTGCTGCTCCTCGTCCTGGCCCCCGTCCCCGCCTTCGCCCAGGGCCTCGGAGACGCCGCCGCCCGCGAGCGCCAGAAGCGCGAGGAGAAGAAGGCGCCTCCCGCGAAGGTGTTCACCGACCAGGACCTGCCCGGCCATGCGAAAGGCTCTGGCTCGCCCGGTGAGGACGGGTCCGCCGAGGCCTCGCCGCCCGGGGACAATCCGTCCGCGCCGGGAGCCAAGGTCGCAGCCGGCTCGAAGACGGCCGAGCCCACGGACCCCGTCGAGAAGGAGCGCCAGCAGCGCAAGCTCCTCGAGGCGGAGTGGCGCGTCCGCTTCGCGAACGCGCGCGAGGAGCTCGCGAACGCGGAAGCGAACTCCTGGCGGGAGGTCGTCCGCACGGACTTCTACCAGGGCATCCCGGTGCAGATGAGGGTCAAGGAGCAGGTGGAGACGGAAGAGCTCAAGCGCGCCCGGAAGGCCCTCGCCGACCTCGAGGAGGAGTTCCGCCGGACGGGGCTGCCCCCCGGCTGGGCGCGGGAGAAGTAGCCTTCGCCGAGCCCGCACCTGGGATCCGCCTGAAAGGCGGAGGCTGCGTCCGTCCACCTCCCTGGAAGCGAAGCCAAAGGCGCGTGACAGGAGCAGACGGCCTGCAACACCTGGCGACGGGCGCTTCTCTTACCGACGAGGGAGGGTGGGGATGCGCGAGAGGCCCGGTCGCCTGCCGGCCGCGATCCTGCTGGGGCTGTGGGCCGGGCAGGCCGGCTGCACGATCACCGTCTACACGCCCGAGCTGCACGAGCCGACGGTTCCGGTGGCCCAGACCAAGGACCGTGGGCAGCTCAAGGTCCACCTGAGCTCGGGCGAGCTGATCGTCCTCGACGACTGGAAGCTCTCACCGGACGGGAGCCGCCTGAGCGGGACGGGGCAGGTCTACACCGTCGCCCGCGAGCCGAAGGGCGGCCCGGGACGCCAGGACGTCTCCACCGCCGACGTAGCGGTGCTCGAGACGACGTCGAGCAAGTCGATGTTCTCCGCCGGCATGGGCGTCATGGCCACGACCACCGTCCTCCTCGGAGCCGCCACCGTCGCCTGCGTGGCGAGCCCGAAGAGCTGTTTCGGCTCGTGCCCGACGTTCTACGTCGACGGAGCGGGAGGCCGTCCGGGTGAGCCCGAGCGCCCGCAGGCCGAGGGCTTCTCGGCCTCGATCGCGCGCGTCCTCGAGGCGCGGGACGTGGATGCGCTGGGGCTGGCCCGCCCCGGAGGGGCGCAGGTCGGCATCACGATGCGCAACGAGGCGCTCGAGACGCACGCCGTCCGGCGGGTCCTCTTGCTGGCCGCGCCGCGGCCGCCCGGCGGACGCGTCCTCGCCGGCGCCGACGACCGCTTCTACCCGACGCCGGCCCTCGTGCCGCCGCTCTCCTGCCGGGCGCCAGAGGGCGACTGCCTCGCCGCCCTGCGCGCCGGCGAGCACGGCCGCTCGTCGTCCGCCGATCCGTCCGACCTCGCGACGCGCGAGGAGATCGAGCTCGCCTTCCCGGCTGCCCGCGGCCGGAGCGGCGTGGTGATCGCGGCGCGGCAGACCCTCCTCTCGACGTTCCTCTTCTACCAGTCTATGGCCTACGTCGGCCGGGGCGCCGGCGAGTTCCTCGCTTCGCTCGAGCGCGGCGGCCCCGAGGCCGGCCGCCGCGCCATGGGGATGGCGCGTCTCCTCGGCGGGATCGACGTGGAGGTGGCCGAGGGCGGCTCGCCGTGGCGTGCGATCGGGAGCTTCGACGAGCCGGGCCCCATCGCGGGCGACACGCGGGTCCTGCC
Organism: Vicinamibacteria bacterium; assembly: GCA_035577965.1. Classification (GTDB taxonomy): domain Bacteria; phylum Acidobacteriota; class Vicinamibacteria; order Fen-336; family Fen-336; genus DATBSL01. The sequence goes on from DATJYX010000032.1 coordinate 5,866, forward strand.
CTTCGAGGCGACGGGCGGGGAGCCCCTCCGCGTCCGCCTGCGCCTCGCGAAGGGGCACTGGCGCCTCGGGAGCATCGCCCTCGCGCGTCTCGGCGACCCTGTCACCCCCTCTCGCCTCGCGGCGGAGAGGGTCGAGCGCGACGGCCGGCCCGACGAGCCGGCCCGCCGTCTGCTCGCGACCGGCGGCGGCCACCTCGTCACGCACCCCGGCGACGCGTACCGGCTCGTCTTCCGGCTGCCGCCGTCCGCGGCGCCGCTCGAGCTGTTCCTGGAGAGCGAAGGCTACTACTACGAGTGGATGAGGCACGAGTGGCTGGCCGACGAGGATCCGCGGATGGCGGCCCTCGTCCTCGCCGATCCGGCGGAGGCGCTGCGCCGGCTCGCCCCCGTCTACAAGGCCCGCGAGCCCGAGATGGAGCAGGCATTCTGGGCGAGCCGCTTCCGAAAGTGAGGTGTCGCGTGGGTTCGACCGAGGTCGGGATCGTCTCCCTGGTCGTCGCCGCCGTCGCGGCCGCCGGCTGCGCGGCCAAGTCGCCGCCCCAGGTCTTCGGCCGGCCGGTCACCCTCGTCCCCCGGAGCGAGACGGAGCCGAGGGTGCGGGGCGAGCTTCTGGCCGCCGACGACCGCGTGGCCTACGTGCGCACGAAGGACGGCGTCCGCGAGGTCGAGCTCGGGTCGCTGCGGGAGGCGCTCGTCCAGCGCCACGGCTCGACGCCGGGAAAGGCCATGATCTGGGCGACGATCGGGGGCCTGGCGTCGGGCATCGGCCTCACCGCGGCCTGCTCGTCGGTCGATGGCAACGGCACGGGGGGCTGCGCGAGGATCGGAGCCGTCACGGCCGCCATCTGGCTCGGGATGGGCGGGATCGCCGCGGCGAGCTTCAGCTCGTCCGCGAACCTCCCCGTCGCGCCATGGGACAAGGCCCTTCGGCCGTACGCCCGCTTCCCGGCCGGCCTGCCGAAGGGCGTCTCGGCGCAGTCCCTCGTCGAGGGCCCGCCCGGCCCGAAGTGAGCCAGGCCCCCGCCGGGGCCGGCCGGGTCCCAGGGTACAGGCGGCCGACGGGCCTAGCGGCCCCCCGCGTAGAGGACGAGGGCGCCCCTGGCCCACTGGTCGACGCCGCTCCAGAAGAAGAGGGGCACCACGTTGGCGAGGGCGAAGGCCACGAGCCAGGCCCGGTCGGCGAAGGCGAGCTTCAACGCCGGGCGGTCCTCGTTGCCGGCGTCGATCGTCATCACCTTGAGGACGCGGAAGTAGTAGTAGGCGGCGACCGCGGCGTTGGCGGCGGCGATCACGGCGTAGAGCCCCATCCCCTTCTCGATCACCGCGCCGAAGACGTAGAGCTTCCCGAGGAAGCCGACGAACGGCGGGATGCCGACGAGCGAGAGCAGGAAGAAGGCCATCGCGATCGTCAGGAGCGGCGCCCGCCGGTAGAGCCCGGGGTAGTCCCGCAGGTCGAAGGTCCCTTCGTGCAGGTGGACGAGGGTCACCACGAGGAAGGCCCCGAGGTTCATGAAGACGTAGGCGGCGAGGTAGACGAGCAGGCCCCGGGCCCCGTTCTCCGAGAGCGCCACCACCCCCATGAGCAGGTACCCGGCGTGGGCGATCGAGGAGTAGGCGAGCAGCCGCTTCATGTTCGTCTGGGTGAGGGCGGCCACGTTGCCCACCGTCATCGTGACCACGGAGACGACCATCACGATCTGGCCCCAGTCGATCGAGCCGGCCAGGTCCCAGGGCGAGGCCCCGGAAGTGGAGAACGCGCCGTAGAAGAAGCGGAGCGCGATCGCGAGGCCGGCCGCCTTCGGCAGCACGGAGAGGAGCGCGGTCACGGGCGTCGCCGCGCCCTGGTAGACGTCGGGGCACCAGAAGTGGAAGGGCACCGCGGCGATCTTGAAGCCGAACCCGGCCAGGACGAGCAGGGTGGCGGCGTAGACCGCGAAGCGGTTCGCCTCGGGGACGCCGCCGGCCAGGAACTCCTGGATGCCGGGCAGGGCCGTGGTGCCCGCCATCCCGTAGAGGAGGGACAGGCCGTAGAGCATCGACCCCGTGGAGGCGGCGCCGAAGAGCACGTACTTGAGGGAGGCCTCGTTCGACATCCGGTCGCCCTTCAGGTAGGCCACCATCACGTAGGACGTGATCGAGACCATCTCGAGGGCGAGGTACAGCATCACGAGGTCGTTGGCCGCCGCGAGCAGCATCGAGGAGAGCACGAGGGCGAGGACGAGGGCGAAGAGCTCTCCCTGCCCGAGCCCGTGGAGCTCGCGCGAGTTGCGGAAGGTGAAGGCGAGGACGGTCAGGAGCCCGGCCGCGATCAGGATGACCTTGAACGCCGCCCCCAGCGGGTCGACGGCCACCATGCCCGAGAAGAGGGCGCCCTTCGCCCCCGAGGCCTGCAGCTCGAAGGCGAGGACGAGGGCGACCGCGAGCGAGGCCAGGGTCAGGACGCGCATCGCCGCGTTGCGCCAGGCGGCCCCGATCGAGTCGACCGCGACCACGAGCAGCAGCCCGGCCGCGACGGTCGTCTCGGGCCGGAAGAGGGCGAGGCTTCTCTCGAGCGCTTCCATTCGCTTCTCTTCCCCTAGCCCTTCAGGATGTCCGCCTCGTCGAGGTTCGGCGTGTGGCGGAGGCGGTACAAGGTGAGGACGATGGCGAGGCCCACCGCCACCTCCGCCGCTGCGACCACGATCACGAAGACGGCGAAGACCTGCCCGCCCAGGTTCCCCGCCGCGAAGCGGGAGAAGGCGACGAGGTTGACGTTGGCGGAGTTCAGGATGAGCTCGATGCTCATCAGCACGTTCACCGCGTTCCGCCTGGTGAGGAGGCCGAGCACGCCGAGCGCGAAGAGCGCGGCCGAGACCACGAGGTAGTGGGAGAGGGAGATCATGCGTCCCTCCGGCGGCGGACGATCATGGCCGCTCCGACGAGCGCGACGAGGAGGAGGATCGAGGCCGCCTCGAAGGGGAGCAGGAACTTCCCGAGGAAGAGCCGCCCGATGTCGCCCGTGGTCGGCGCCGGCGGCCGCTGGGCGCCCGCCCACTGCGTCTTCAGCGCGGTGGCGGAGAGGATGACGAAGAGGCCGGCCGCCACGGACGCCGGGGCCACCCAGTCCCAGGGGCTCCCGAGCTCGGAGCGCAGGTCCAGGCTGTAGATCTTGTGGGTGAGCATCACGCCGAAGAGGAGCAGCACGAGGATGCCGCCGACGTAGATGAGGAGCTGCGTCGCGGCCAGGAAGTCGGCGCCCAGGAGCACGTAGAGGCCGGCCACCCCGAAGAACGTGAAGAGGAGGGCGAACGCGGAGTAGATGAGCGTCCGGGAGAGCACCACCACCGCGGCCGAGCCCACCGTCACCACGGCGAGCACCCAGAAGACGAGGGCCTCGGCGGTCATCGCGTCACGCTCCGGCCGGCTTCGCCGGCGGGGTCTGGGGAGCGGGGGGCGGCGCCGCGGCCCCCGGTGCGGCCGCCTTCTTCTTCGGGTCCTCGGTGAGGAAGACGGCGTCCTTCTTCGCGAAGCGGTAGAGGTGCTGAGTGATGTCGGACGTCGCGAACTCGTACTCGGGCGTCATGTAGATGCAGTCCGTGGGGCAGGGGTAGGTGCAGAGGTTGCAGTAGCAGCAGAGCGACATGTCGATGTCGAAGACCGCCACGTGGAGCTTGATCGGCTGGCCGTTGGCCGCCCAGATGGGCGGGGCGTCGGCGGGCCGCTTCTCGGCCTTGAGCGAGATGCAGTTGACCGGGCAGGCGCGCACGCACTGGCCGCAGCCGATGCAGTCCTCGTACTTCATGAAGAGGCGCATCCGGCTCCGGGGGGGGAGCGGCCACTTCACGCTCGGGTACTGCAGCGTCACCGGGGAGGTGAAGAGGTGCCGCCAGGTGATCCGCATCCCCACCAGCACCGTGAAGAAGCCCTCCCAGACGTCCGCGAGCCACTGCCTCATGGCGTCACCTGGGCCGCGAGCTCCTGGGCGCGCCTCCGGTTCCACTGGAGGGCGCGCACCATCACGAAGAAGAGGAAGGCGACGAGGAGAGCCGCGAGCGGCCACCCGACCCACCGGTCCCAGGGGAAGCCGCCCGCGGTGGCCGGCTGCAGCACGAAGAAGCCCACCACCGCCACCAGCACGAGGGCGATCGGCAGGAGCACCTTCCAGGCGATGTACATGAGCTGGTCGACCCGCGAGCGGGGGAGCGTCCACCGCAGCCACATCATCACGAAGACGAGCGACCACGCCTTGAGCCAGAGCCAGAGCCAGCCCGTCGCCACCGGGCCGATCGAGAGAGAGCCGATCGTGACCGGCCCGATCTGCTGGAGGGCGGGGACGGGCGCGAGGTAGCCGCCCAGGAAGAGCACGCTCGCCACCGCCGAGAGGACGAACATCTCGGTGTACTCGGCCATGAAGAACATGGCGAAGAAGAACCCGCTGTACTCGGTGTGGAAGCCGGCCACGAGCTCGCTCTCCGCCTCCGGGATGTCGAAGGGGGCCCGGTTCGTCTCCGCGAGGCCGGCCACGAAGAAGACCACGAAGGCGACGGGCATGAGGGGGAAGTAGCGGAAGAGGAACCAGCTCTGGAGTCCGCCCGCCTGGGCCTCGGTGATGTCGTGGAGCGACAGGCTGCCCACGATCATGACCGGCACGAGCAGGATCATCACGGCCGGGATCTCGTAGGAGACGATCTGGGCCGCCGAGCGCATCGCGCCGAAGAGCGAGTACTTGTTGTTGGAGGCCCAGCCGGCCATGATGAGCCCCACCGTCGAGAGGCTCGCGATCGCGACCACGTAGAAGACGCCCACGTTCAGGTCCGCGGGCTGGAGCCGCGCCCCCCACGGGATCACCACGAAGGGCATGAAGGCCCCCACGTTGACGAGCACGGGGGCGATCACGAACAGCCGGCGGTCGACGCCCTTCGGGAAGATCGCCTCCTTGAAGAGGAGCTTCACCGTGTCGGCGGCCGTCTGCAGGAGCCCGTACGGCCCGACCCGCATCGGGCCGAGCCGGTCCTGCATGAAGGCCGAGATCTTCCGCTCGGCGTAGACGTAGACGAGAGGGCCGAGCGACATGAACGTGAAGCAGGCGAGGGCGGGGAGGGCGGCGATCAGGGCCACGACCAGCCAGGGGGGCCAGCCCGCGGCGGCGGGGAGGAGCTGGACGAGGTAGGCGTAGGTGGCGTCCATCAGCCCCTCAACGGTCGATCTCGCCGAGCACGATGTCGAGGCTGCCGATGAGGGCGATGACGTCGGCGATCATCATGCCCTTGGCCAGGTGGTGGAAGACGCTCATGGCGGTGAAGCAGGGGCTCTTGACCTTGACCCGGTAGGGGTTCACGTTCCCGTCCGACACCAGGTAGTAGCCGAGCTGGCCGCGCGGCGCTTCCGTGCGGAAGTAGATCTCGCCCTTCGGGGGCTTCACCCGCTTCGGCACCTTCTCGTGGACGTCCGTCCTCTCCATCTTCTCCAGGCGGTCGAGGGCCTGGTGGAGGATCTTCGAGCTCTCCCGCATCTCGACCGTGCGCACCCAGTTCCGGTCGAAGCAGGAGCCGAGCGGCCCGTACTGCCCCTTGCCCACGCAGACGTCGAAGTCGTAGGTCTCGTAGCCGCTGTAGGGCGCGTCCTTCCGCAGGTCGCGGGCCGGCCCGCTCCCGCGCAGGTTGGGGCCGGTGAGGTCGTAGGAGATCGCGAGCTCGGGCCGGCACACCCCCACGTGGGAGAGCCGCCGCACGAAGATGCGGTTGTGGATGATGAGGTCGAGGAGCTCGGGGAAGGTGACGGAGTCGAACTCGCGCAGCAGGTCGCGGGTCGCGCGGACGAAGCCGTCGGGCAGGTCGTGGCTCACCCCGCCCACCCAGTTGTAGTTGTAGAGGAGCCGCGCCCCGCACGTCCACTCGAAGAGGTCGAGGATCTTCTCCCGGTCCCGCAGCAGGTGCAGGAACGGCGTGAACGCCCCGATGTCCATCGTGTACGTCCCGACCGCCACCGCGTGGGAGGCGATCCGCTGCAGCTCGGCCATGACGACGCGGATCGTCTGGACGTACGGGCTCACCTCGATGCCGCTGAGCTTCTCGACGGTGAGGGCGAAGCCGAGCGTGTTGCCCATCGCCGCCACGTAGTCCATCCGGTCGGTGTAGGGCATCACGCCGGGGTAGTCGACGTTCTCGCAGTGCTTCTCGAAGCAGCGGTGGAGGTAGCCGATGTGGGGACGCGCGGCCCGCACGACCTCACCGTCGGTCCGCAGCTCCACCCGGAGCACCCCGTGCGTCGCGGGGTGCTGCGGCCCCATGTTGACGATCATCTCGTCGGTGTCGAGGCCGTCCTGGTCCCAGTCCGACGTTCCGACGGCCTCCGGCTGGCCGGGCCAGGCCGGGTCCACCGGCCCTCCCTCTCCTCGTCCCGCCTCGCGCGCTGTCGTCTCGGAGGGCATTCGGCTATTCCTCCTTGACGTGGCGGTTGGGCGGCGTGAAGTCGAAGGGGCCGACGCCGATCGTCTCGCCGGCCAGGGCGCGCTCGGCCATCTGCTGCGTCGGCTTCACGTGCATGCCGTTGTAGTACTCGGGGTCCTGCCAGTCCTTGCGGAGCGGGTGCCCCTCCCAGTCGTCGGGGAGCAGGATCCGTCGGGGGTCGCTGTGGCCGAGGAACGTGATTCCGAGGAGGTCCCAGGCCTCGCGCTCGTGCCAGTTGGCGACGCCCCACGTCCTCTCGACCGTCGGCACCGCCGGGTTCTCCCGAGGCAGCTGCACCTTGAGGGCGAACGTGTGGAGGTGCGTGTACGAGAGGAGCTGGTAGACGACCTCCATGCGGGGCGGCGTCTCCTTCGGGTAGTCGACCCCGGCCAGGCACATGAGGTTGTCGAAGGCGAGGTCGGGGTCGGCCTTGCAGAAGGCGGCGACCTCGGCGATGGCTTCCGCCGCCACCACCGAGAAGGGCGAGGCGGCCTCGAGCGAGGCGCCCTGGATCTTCTCCCCGAACTTCGCGACCAGCGTCTCGTGGATGGCCTTCGGGTCCATCGCTACTTGGCCGTCCCATCGGCCGCGCCGTCGAGCCGGGCGCCGGCCAGGCTGCCCACCGTGTAGCCCCTCTTGCGGGTGACCCGGTCCTCCTGGATCTTCTCCTGCAGCTTCAGCAGGCCGTAGAGGAGGGCCTCCGGCCGGGGCGGGCAGCCGGGGACGTAGACGTCCACCGGGATCACCTCGTCGACGCCCTTCAGCACGTGGTAGCCGTGCCGCCAGTAGGGGCCGCCGTTGTTGGCGCAGGAGCCCATCGACAGCACGTACTTGGGCTCGGGCATCTGCGCGTAGAGCCGCTTGATGCGCGTCGCCATCTTCAGGGTCACCGTGCCGGCCACGATCATGAGGTCGCTCTGGCGCGGCGTGCCGCGGGGCATGATGCCGAAGCGGTCGAGGTCGTAGCGGCTGCCGCCCGTCGCCATCATCTCGATGGCGCAGCAGGCGAGGCCGAAGGTCATGAACCAGATGCTGTTCTTGCGGCTCCAGTTGATGATCTGGTCGGCGCTCGTGAACACGAGCCCGTCGCCGAAGCGGTTGTGGATGAGGCCCTGGACTTCTTCCGGCATGCCTCCCCTCAGGTCCTGTCCTCGGGCCGCACCCAGGCGAGGTCGCCCTTGCGCCACACGTAGGCGAGGGCCACGGCCAGGATGGCGATGAAGACGAGCCCCTCGACGTAGGCGAGCACCCCCAGCTCCCGGAAGACCGCCGCCCACGGCAGCAGGAACACCGCCTCCACGTCGAACACGATGAAGATCAGGGCGAAGACGTAGAAGCGGATGTTGAACTGGATCCAGGCGCTCCCCACCGGCTCCTCGCCGCACTCGTAGGTCGTCGACTTCTCCTCGTTCCTGCGCGCCGGGCGGAGCACCTTCCAGAGCACGAGCGTGAAGACGAGGAGGCCGACGATCGTGGCCAGGAAGACGAGGATGCTCGCGTACGCGGTCAGGAAGTCGGCGGTCGGAGGGACGGTGGCCACGTCGGAAAACTCCTGCGAGATCACCAGCATAGCGCGGACACCGCGCACGCGCGATCCCGGAGCCGGGCCGGACCATATCAGAAGGGAGCGGGAGGAGTAAAGGCGTCGAACGAACCGGAACGGCGGGCATGTACCAGAGGAATCCGGCTCGCCGGTCGTTGTTGTCAGGTCCGCAGCGCTCGCGCTGACCGGTGTCGCGCCCGCGCCTCAACCGGATGACGGTGCGCCGCCCTTCTGGTAGCATGCAGGGTCGCCGGTTCGCACGAAACCGGCTCCTGCCAAGGCCGGCGTAGCTCAGCGGTAGAGCAGCTGATTCGTAATCAGCAGGTCCTCGGTTCAATCCCGAGCGCCGGCTCCAGTTTTCGCCGCCGACTGCTGCCACTCCCGAGCTGATCCGGGTTGCTGACGTGGCTCGACTTGGGGACCTCCGCGGGTGTAGTTGGCCGTCAAGGCGCCGAAACGTAGCGAGCGCCTTGCTTCATACCCGGAGCACAGGCCCAGCGCGCCGCTGAGGCGGTTGAAGGTGCCGCCGCGCCGCCGCTCCTGGTCGCGATTATGGAATGGGTTCGGCCAAGATTCGCTTCAGCTCGGTCGTCCAGTTGAGAACGATGCGCAGATGGCCGCTGCCTGGTTCGCGGCGCATCATCAGGAAGCGCCCGTCCCGCGTGACGTCGTACATTGGGATCGTGGTGCTCAAACCGACGTCGTACTCGTCAGGGAAGAGGGCTTGTGGCTTGCCGAGGAGCGGGTCCGGCAACCGCCCGTCGAACGACACGGCCATGAGGTTGAATCCGTCGCGATAGTAGAGCTCCTGTCCGGAAGGGCTCCAGCGCGGCTGGGTTCCAGAGCCCTCGGAGACGTCCCAGCGGCGATCGAGTTCCGGAAACCGCCGCAGCCGGATTCCGAACGAGCCCGTCTCGTTCGACGAGTACGCGAGCCAGCGGCCATCCGGCGACAGTTGTGCTCCGCCCTCGTAGGCCCTGCTCGCGATGAGGGGACGGGGCGCGAAGGACCCGCTCAGCGACAGGAGGTACACATCGCCCGACGTCTCGGTTCGAGTGCGGACGACAAGGATGGAATCCGGATCGGGTCCGGCCCCCGTCGGGTAGTCCGTGCCTGCGGAACCTTTCACCTCACCCTGCCGGTCGCTGCCGTCGGTGGCTCTCCAGAAGATCGCGTGCCTGCGGAAAGCCACGCGCGTTCCGTCTCGGTTCCACACGCCGAGAAACGTGCCCGGCGCGTTCTCCGTCAACAGCTCTCTCGTGCCCCGCGCGAGAGTCAAGACCTCGAGCGAGCTCCATCCGTTCGAGATCAGGACGCGTCGTCCGTCCGGTGAGATCTGCGGGCTCGAGTACGCTCCGTGCGGCAGACCGAACGGTCGGACTGAACCGTCGCGCGCCACGAGAACCAGTCGTTCGACGTCGAAGTCCGGAGGCACGAAGAGAAGGCTGCCGTTCGCCCCGACCGTGAAGGCCAGGAGGCCGGAGGTCGTCCGACCGACACGGCCGGACGGAAGAACGGGCGTCGCCGCGCCCGTCACGCGGACGTTCGCTGCGTCGAGCGGAACCGCCAGTATCGCGCCCTCGCGCTCGAAAAGGAGATGCCCGGTGGGAGACCACTGGGCAGACGTGGCTCCCTCGACGACCACGCGCCGAGCGCCGGCGTCCACGTCGACCGCCTCGATCCGTGGCGCTCCCGGCGCGAAGCTCGTGAAGACGACCGTGCGGCCGCCCGGGAGAAAGATCGGTCCAGCGTGGAGGACCTCGTGTCGCGACGTGTCGAGCGCAGTGAGGCGGCGTGGCTCTCCGCCTCCGACGAGTGCGATCCACAGCGTGCCATCTCGGCCGAACACGATGCCCGACTCGCCCCAGGCGAGCCCACTGCCGATGTCACCGCCGAGCGCCACCCGCGCCCGCTGTCGGTCGGAGAATGAGAACCAGGAGAGGCCACCTTGGCAGCAAAAGGCGATCTTCGTGCTGTCGGGAGAGAATGCGGCACCACTCACGCCGACGCTGTCCGAGACCTCCGTGGTCTCGGCACTGTCGAGACGACGCACGAACAGGCGCCGAGTGCCGCCCTTCACTCCGAGCAAGGCCACCATTCGGCCGTCTGGCGACTGCGCGATGCCGCTCGCCAGGGAAGGAGTGGCCTTGATGTCGGCCGGCAGCGTCAGGTCGAACTGCTGCACGGACGGTGAGGCGGCGATCTGTGGAACCCAAAGCGTTCTCGCGGCCGCAGCCACTGCTGCCATGGCCACCAGCCAAGGCAACAGGCGAGCGATCGGCGTGCGCGCCGTCTCGGAGCGGTCGGCGCCGCTCTTGCCGCCCGTCGTTGCATTGCAGAGGGCGATACGAGCTTCGCCGATGGCCTGCAGCCGCTGTCTCGGATCGCGATCGAGACAGCGGCAGAGCAGGCGACGCGTTGCAGGCGGTGTCCCGGCCGGCAGCAATGACCACGGGATCTCCTGTCCGAGCACGGCAGCTAGCGTCTCGCTGAAGGAATCGCCCTCGAAGAGCCGTCGCCCGCTGAGCGCCTCGAACAGCACGACACCGAATGCCCAGATGTCGGCGCGACGGTCGGCGGTCTTGCCGCGTGCCTGCTCGGGCGACATGTAAGCCGCGGTCCCCAGGATCGCTCCTGCCTGCGTGGTGGTGTGCGTGAGTGTGGGCGCCGAGCTGTCGGCCGTCGAAGCGGGGCTCGAGGAGTCGGCGGCCCAGGCCTTCGCCAGGCCGAAGTCGAGCACCTTGACCTTGCCGTCGGGGGTCAGCTTGACGTTGGCGGGCTTCAAGTCGCGGTGAACGATGCCGCGCTCGTGCGCCTCCTCGAGGGCCTGGGCCACCTGGCGGGCGACGTCGAGCGCCTCATCGACGGAGAGCTTCCGCCGCGCGAGATGAGCGGCGAGGTCGTCGCCCTCGACGAGCTCCATCACGAGGACGTGGGCGTCCCTCCTCGCAGCGAGAGTCACGGTCTCGAAGCCGTAGACGTGGGCGATGCCGGGGTGGTTGAGGGCGGCGAGCAGCTTGGCCTCGCGCCCGAAGCGGGCCGTGCGGTGCGCGTCCTCGGCGAAAGCCGAGGGCAGGACCTTGATCGCTACCTCACGTCCGAGCACCGTGTCGCGCGCACGGTAAACCTCGCCCATGCCCCCCGCACCGAGGGGCCCCAACACCTCGTACGATCCGACGCGCGTGCCCGGCTCGAGCATCCCGAGCGCCTCGCACTCGCTCTGTGTTCACGCATTCTCCGCCCGTGCACCCTCGGGAACAAGGTGTCGTACCGCAGTCTGCTTTTCGAGCCGCCCGTGGTTCGAGCTGCAGGGACAACCCAGCGGCTTCTCCATCGGCCACCCCTGCGGGCTTGCCGCCGTTCGCACGGCCTCCGCTGGGGCGACGCATCGCCGCGTTTCTCTGGGACGTTGATCACTAACTGCCGCTCGCCAGTTCAACCCAGACGCCGCGCTGTTAGCTTCGCAGTGGATCGCTCGCCGGGTGCACTGGTCACGGACTGGTCACGAAACACCAGCACGTACCGTGCACTACCGTGCTGTCGAAAGCCGACGATTCCCCGGGATTCAGCACGTTACGTGCTGGTACGTGCTGCTGCTCGACGCTGGCGGCTTTTCGTAATCAGCAGGTCCTCGGTTCAATCCCGAGCGCCGGCTCCAAGCCCCTCAACAACTTGGCGGGTGAGGTGTCTCGGGCCGAAAACCTTCGGGGTAACACCGGGGTAACAGCGCCGCGGCACTACCAGCGTGCGGTGAGTTGCAGACTGATGACGGCGAGCCGGCGGGCGGCCGGTGAACGCTGCGTTGGCGAGCCTTCGACATCCGGCCAACCCAAACCTAAGTCGCGATCGCCGGCTACTGCGACCGCGGAAAACGCTGGGCGATGGTGTCCCAGAAATTGTCTATCCTGGGGTCCCCGGTGGCCTCCGCCTGGCCACGCAGAAGGAGCTGGCGGTCGACTTGGAATCGATAGAAGTCCCTGTGCGGCCCCGACGTGATCTTCTCGTGTTCCTTCAACACGCCCGTCTCGATCATGGCACTCATGATCCGCTTCGGGTCGTGAACGTACTCGCCGATCTCCTCGGCGGTCATGTCCGACGCTCGCTGCGATCTCCGCACAAGTCGCACGACAGCTCTTGCGACCCGCTCGTCGACTCGGCCAGCGCGTGAGGCAACCGCCTCGGTCGGTGTCACGAATGTGGCGCCTCGCGCCTCCAGCGCGCGGCGGATTTGGTCTGGCTCGAACATCACCCGATCATCGCCCGTTTCCAGCCCTCTGATCACGCAGCTGACGAATGTGCAATTCCCGAATTCCGTGTTTTGATCCAGGAGCACGTCACCGAATTCGCAGCCGTCGAACGTGCACCCTGTAAACTTGGTGCCACTCGCGTCAAGCTGCCAGAACTTGCAGCGCGCGAACTTCACGTCGATGTACGCTCTCCCGCGCATCGCGTCCTCGACGAACGTCAGCTTCTCAACGGTGGGAGTGCTCCGTGACGAGTGCATCAGGACGCTGACGAGCTGCGACACATTCGCTTCACAGGTCCGCGAAGGCGCATCGTCCTCCTGGAGTAGCGATAGGCAGTTACGGAGGGCGGTCTCCCTGGCGGTCGAGCCAACGGGGAGCAGCCACTCGAGCCACGAAGCGACGTCGGGAGGAAGCTCCTTGGCCTGCAGCATCGCGCGTGCAGATGCTGCTGCTCCTTCCAAGAGCGTCTGCCGCCACCGAACGGCAAGATAATAGTGAAAGAACCTATCGTGGACGAAGGTATAGCCACGTTCGCGCGGCGTCAGAGCCGCGTGGGTGGGCGACCTCTCGACGACAGCCTCCAGTACAGCCGGTGGCAAGTCCATCTGGGACAGCGCTAGTTGTGCGGCAATGCGGACTTCCTCGCCTGTCAGCT